>PLXC01000146.1 GCA_003151275.1 Candidatus Melainabacteria bacterium | reverse complement strand
CCACTCAAGTCAATCAAACGCGCGCGGCAACCTCGAATAGCAGTGGCAGCGGCAGTGGCAGCGGCAGTGGCAGCGGACAGAATACTGCTGGCGCAGGCATATTCGGTGGTACATTCAAGACTCAGCAGAATGCGTTTGGGCTCGGTTATTCGTTGCCGAATTTGGGGATGAATTCGGTGGCTAATATAGTTGGAGCGCGGGCTCTTTCCAGACAAGCATTGCTCCAAGCCAACCAAGAGCTGATGCTAGTTGCGCAGCAAGTTCGCTCCGCCTATATTGTTGCCCTCGCCGCCAGAGAGCAAATTGACAATGCTGCCTACGGGGTAGAGTCAGGTGCAGAAGCGCTACGCCTGGCCAAACTGCGTTTAGAAACAGGTTACGGCACCAATTTGGAGCTGTTACAAGCACAAAGAGACTATATCAACGCCCTTTTTAATCAGGCTCAAGCCATCGTCGCTTCGAATCTAGCTCAAGCTCAGTTGTTGCACGACACTGGCGAAATCAATGTCCCATCGCTGCTGAATTGAACAAGGTAATGAGAAAAACAGATTTAATTAAAAGCCAGTTCGCTTTCATTGTTTGCACTCAGATAGTCAGTTGCCTGTCCGCGCAAGCTGCCCAAAATCTTTTTCAACCGATGCAAAATCCTGCCGGTCCAACCCAACTGCCCTCTATCTCTCCGGTTCAGGCGGGACCGACTCAGGCGCCAGCAAATAGTCCGGCACCAGCTGGAGTCGGACCCAATCCTCCAGGCGTGTCGCCTCTGCAAGTCAATCCGGAAGAGATTCCTTCAATTACACCGGGGCAAACCTTGACACCACTTTCGATACCATCGGGATTCCGCTTGCGCGACCTGCCCACGGAAAGCCCAGCAGCGAGCGCTAGCGCGGAAGTGTTAAAAAGCAGTCCGATCAAGTTGGGCGCCTTGATCCAGATAGCCGCGTTGCCGCCGATCAGTCTAGACGGACGTTTCAATCAGCCGATCACTCTTGAAGAAGCGCTTAACTACACGCTGCAAAGGAGTTTGCCAATTCGCATCTCGCGCGAAAGCACGTTCTATCAAACGACGCAACTAGCTTATTACCTGTCATTCTTCATGCCGGCTCTCTCTGTCAACTATGCTCTCGCTCAG
Organism: Candidatus Melainabacteria bacterium; assembly: GCA_003151275.1. Next base: position 4,988 of record PLXC01000146.1, on the reverse strand, counting down.
TCAAACGTGAACTCGGATACTCATACAAATGCAGAGATTTTTCAGACCAAAGTGTCCTTCCCACTCTTCGCCGGCGGCAGTTATGTGTACAGCACCATGGCCCAATTTTATCGCGTCCTCGGTTGGCGTGAAGCCTATCAGGCAAACATAAACGATGCGCTGCTGGACATTTTCAACAAGTACACAAACCTTGTTCTCAATCACCATCTTCTGCGTATTCGCATCAAAGCGCTCGAGGTGTCGCAAGCGCAATTGAAGCTAAATACTGCGCAATTTCAAGCCGGAACAGGCACCAAATTCGCGATCATGCAGGCAAGAACGCAGCTAGCCGTTGACAGACAAGCTTTGCTGAGCCAACAAGTAGCTACGCGTCAGTCGGCACTGCTAGTGGCTTACGCGATGGACATGCCTCTCTCGGTCAATCTGGTGCCAATGGATTTAGACGTTTGTCAGCATAGACTAATAGTCGGAAAGACTTCGATCGAGAAGCTTTTGAATACAGCTATTCGCAAGAGACCAGAACTGAGAGAGTACGAACACTTCCGGCTCGCGGCTGCCAGAGATGTGCAAATCGGCACGGCCCCTCTTTACCCAACAGCGTCTGCCTTTGTCGCATACAGCCACTCTAATTTGACATTCACTGGCAACCCCAACGACGTTACGGGTGTTGCCGTCACCCAAATATCGCTTGGCGGAATAAACGCCGGATCCGCATCCAACACGGCGCTTGGTCAAAACGCTAGTCTGAGCCCAGGCAACAATTTGACTGCCACCACAGGTGCAAATACTGGTGCCGCGTCGGTCGTTGCTTCTAGCGGCGGTACTCCTCTAAACAACACGCAATCAGGAAGCCTCGTTACATCTGGTGCTGTAGCACCTTCGATCATTGGACCCGTCTCGGTCTCAGGCACAAGCGGAAGCTCCAATATAAATGGCAGCAGCACTTCCAGCGCCGGATCTGCTCCCGGCACATTCAATTCAGTCCAAGGTGGTTTTAACCTAACATGGTCTTTACCGAACATGGGTTTGAATTCCGCAGCAAACATTGTCTCGCTACGCGCTCTTTCAAGACAGGCACTGCTGCAGGCAAATCAGCAAATGATGATTGTAACGGAACAGGTGCGCTCATCGTACTTGAATGTCCTGCCGGCGATCAATCAGGTCGAATCGATCGGCTCACAACTTGATTCTTCAAAGGAAGCGCTTCGTTTAGCGGAATTGCGCCAAATAGCTGGTCAAGGAACTAACCTCGAAGTTATCAAAGCACAATCAGACTATATAGATAGTCTGGTCAATGAGGCCCAGTCTTTGGTTGCCTTGCAACAGGCTCAAGCACAACTTATCCACGACCTTGGTGCTATAAGTGTAGTTACTTTGACGCAAGGCTATACGATCCCCGACGCCCCACTTAGAAGGTAACCAATTGACAGAACCAGTCGCATCTCAGGAAGCCATTACCGATCTCAGGGTTCTCTTATTATTGCTACTTTCCCTGGGCGTCGCGTCTGCCTTTTTGCGCGTAGATGCTCAAAGCGATGTTAAACCTCACGTAAGCGGCACAGCCAACAAAGCCGACTTCAGTCAACTGCCAATTTCAGTCATCGTCACTGAACAAGTCGATTTAGATATTTACCCGGCCGGTGCACCATCCAAGAAAATGAAAGCATTGCGTGTTAAAGTCCACAACCGATCGGAGGCTCCACTCATATTCGACGGCGATCGCAGTTCTGTTACCGCTCAAAATGGCGGACGAGTAGTGGCAAAATGCATAGCCCAGCGCGAGCTCGACGCAGTGGACCGCCCGCCTACAACTTTCACAGAAAAATTGTCATCGGATCTCAAAGCGACAGTGACAGCAGCTGCATCAGTCGGAATTGTGCAAACCGCGGAAACAATGAAACGTGAGGCCGGTCCGATTGAGAAACGATACGAATACGATCATCAGCGCCAAGTCAACGAAGAATCGCGCTTCGGGCGCCGTCTTGTTTATCCCGGCGACAGCACCGATGGGAATATATATTTCAGCGCCAACACATCATTCGAAGGTCAACTTCTCAGCATGCCTATTAAATCGTTCTATAACACTGCCAATGAAGCCACGCTCTCTAAGCCGATTCGAGCAAACAATTGAGGACAATAAGCAATAATCGTGTTCAAAAACAAATCACCAAATGCAAACGTTAGTCAGTCAGATCTACATCCGACGAGCTCTGCCACCTCCGCCGGAGGCAAGAAGTTGAAAAAACAATTGCTGATTCTGATCGCTTTTTGCATGATCGTCGCAATCGGAGTGGCAGCGTTTTTCTACTTCCAGCAAAACCAGGGTGGTGACTGGAAAAAAAATGCAGTTGAAGTGAAGCGGGGAACCGTCGACATGCAAATTATCGCCACCGGTACGATTCGACCAATCAGCGAAATTAAAGTCAGCCCTAAGTCGACGGGGCAAATCCAACGCTTGCTAGTGCAGCAGGGCGATGTCGTCAAGGAGAACCAGATTCTCGCTCAAATGGATGACAGCAACCTGCTCGGCAGTATCACTTCAGCAAAAGGCACTCTCCTCATGGCTCAAGACAACTACGCCAAAATTTCTCACGGCAACCGACCGCAAGAAGTTTCGATTGCTCGTTTGTCTGTGGCGCGCGCTAAAAATATAGTCAAAGAAGCTGAGCATAACGTTGTTCGCATGCGAGCGAATCTTGAATCCCTAAAACAGCAGACGGTTCGTGATGATACCAATGCTTCGCGCGTGAACTATCTGGAAACCCAAGGAGCGATCTCAGATCAGGATCGATTGAACGCAGACACCACGGCCAAGATGACGCACGCTCAGATGGATGCAGCAAAGCGAGAGTTGGCGCAGGCTGAGGAAAGTCTGGCGCAAAGCAAAGTGGAATGGGAGTCTGCTGGTAAGCAACATGAGTTGAGTCGCATCGGCAATCGAGATGAAGATGTCCGTTCTGCCAGAGATGCTGTTATGCAAGCGAAGGGAAATCTGGAAACGCTGGAAGCTCAGCGCCGTGACACCACGATTAGAGCTCCGTTTGCCGGCATCATCACACAGAAATACGCAGACACTGGTGCCATTGTCACACCAACAACGTCTGCCGCTACGACGTCCGCGACTTCAAGTTCCATCGTAGCCCTGGCAGGAGAGCTTGAACTCGTTGCGCAAGTGGCTGAAACTGATATCTCCAAAATAAAGATCGGTCAGCCGGTGGAGATAATTTCAAATGCATATCCAGAGAAAAAGTTTCATGGCCGGGTCACACAGATAGCGCCTGAGGCAGTGGTGACACAGAATGTCACTACATTTGAAGTGCACACGACAATCAAGGACGATCCCAATCACGTGCTACTTTCTGGAATGAATGTCAGCGCTCGTTTTGTTGCTGGCAAGATGGAAGATGTGATTTTGGTACCTACAGTTTGTGTGGTATCACGGCATGGCAAAACCGGAGTTTTGCTGGCGGCCAAAGACGGATCGCCGCAGTTCAAGCCCGTAAAAATCGGCCCGACTGTCGGCACGGAAACAGCTATTTTGCGAGGGTTGCACGATGGAGATCTCGTTTTTCGTGGTCTCAACAAAGAGCAGCTCGATCAACAAGGTTATGGCAGTGACCGTCCGCAAGGCGCACCAGGAGGTTCAGACGGAGGGCGCCGCGGTGGTCATGGTGGCGGAGGTGGTGGTGCGCCGGTGCCGCGGGGACTAGGTAGGTAAATAACAATAAGACGATGGATTTCCGTGAGCTGATATTAATAGCATGGGAAGGCATTCGCGATAACCGAATGCGCAGCCTGCTTACCGTTACTGGTATCGTTATTGGTATCGCCGCGGTAATCATTTTGCTCGCGATCGGTAAGGGAGCTGAGCTGGAAACGCAAAAGCAAATACAAAGTTTAGGCTCCAACTTAGTTTATATTTCGCCAGGGTCGGCAAGCAGCTCCAGCATCTCAGCTGGTCAAGGTAGCGCCCCCACCTTAACTTACGCAGATGCCGAAGCGATGCGTGATGTTTGCCCCGCGATTCAAGACGCGGTTGCCGTTTACAATCAAAACTTTCAAGTGCAATACGCCGGACAGAACACATCCACCCGAATAACAGCATCCGATCCAAGCTTTGCCGACGTGCGCAACATCAAGCCCGTCAAGGGTAGATTTTTCAACCAGGCGGACTTCGACTCTTACTCCCGAGTTTGTGTTCTTGGTGATACTGTCGTTGAAAATCTCTTTGGCGAAGATGAAAATCCGATCGGCAAATCAGTCCTGATCAGAGGCGAATTATTTGAAGTAATCGGTGTCATGGAACACAAAGGATTCAGCGGCTTCCAGGACACTGACGATGCGGTTTATGTACCTCTGAGCACTGGTTATAACAGCTTATTTGGTACCAACGCCTCAACCGGCAGAATCGTGAAGAACATACTGGTATCGCTCAACACTGCCGATGATGTCACGCCTGCAGAATTTCAAATAACCAATGTTTTGAGGCTGCGCCACAAAATAATTGCTCCGATGCCAGACGATTTTCTCATTCGTACTCAGTCAGATTTGTTGGATACGGCGCAATCAGTCAATCGCGTCTTCACAATGCTCCTTGGCGCCACTGCCGGCATATCGTTACTCGTTGGCGGGATCGGGATCATGAATATCATGCTCGTCTCGGTCACAGAACGCACTCGCGAAATCGGCATTCGCAAAGCAATCGGAGCGCGCTATATGGACATAATGATGCAGTTCATCATTGAAGCGATCGTTCTCTCGCTAACAGGTGGTCTGCTCGGAATTTTACTTGGCTTGCTCGGCGCGAACTTGACCGCTAGCCTGGCGAAATGGACAACCGTAGTAACACCGGATTCAGTCGTGGTGTCGTTTTTCGTTTCGATCATCATCGGTCTCTTCTTTGGCATTTATCCTGCCCGCAGAGCGGCCAAACTCGATCCAATTACAGCATTGAGGGCAGACTGACCAGTGCCATCGCCACTTTTTGA
>PLXC01000049.1 GCA_003151275.1 Candidatus Melainabacteria bacterium | reverse complement strand
CATAGGCTAATTGCACTGCTCCTTCGACGCCAATACTTTCCAAAATTTCGATAGCTTTCTCCAAGTCGCTCTCTGCACCATCGTTGTTGCCTTTTTCAGATAAAACTGCCGCATGAAATTTGAGTGCGACAGCACAGAGCTCTTTCAGGGCTATATCGCTGGTTCCGTTCAGTCTCTGAATTGGTTGCTCTAAATGTTTGCAAGCTTCATCTAGCTTGCCGGTCGCTAAACACAATGCTCCCTGTCCTACGAGACATGTGTTTATGGCAAACGTACTCTCTTTAAGCGATTTTCCTTTTTCTAGAGCACGAAGTAGCAGCGATTCGCATTGTTTGAAATCGGCTATCGCATAGGCACCCTTAGCGGCAGCAAATAGTGATTTCCACATTCTGGTCTCTGTATCCGTCGATGCAATAGCATCAATAAGCCTTCTCTGTATCATAGCCTCACGATTTGCCTTCGTCCCCTTAGCCAACAACGCTGAACTCGCCTCATATACCTTAATAGGCGGGTTCAGTTTTTGACATCCTTCTTGAGGCCAATGAAAACGATTGTTCACGTTTCTTCCTTGAGCAATTTGGATGATTCCCATTCCTATAAGCACAGCAGTTGCTTACATGCGAACCACGTCATCCCATAAATCTAACTATTGCCGACAACCGGTTTGGGCTGAGCGATACATTTGATTTTCGCTGTGAATTTGTTGGCCAGTCGATTCTTTTCCGTGATTTTGGGATCTTTTGGCTCTGAACCGAGTCTTGTTCATAGGGTCAGAATCGGAAAGTGGCTGTTTCAAGGCGCTTGTTAATTTTGGATGTTAAAAGGATAAATTATGAGCGAAAGCGAACTGCACAAATTGACAGACTCAATGTTGTCTATCTTGAAGGCTTATGACGGGCAACTTTGTCCAAATCAAAGTGCAGACGCATCTAATGATTGCGGAGATAGTATTCAGGATTCTAAGGTAGTGAGTATAGATAGCCAGCTATGCGTAGAAGATCAGGGATACGTGTTCAATGAAAGTTCGATAGCAAAAGAATGACTGCGTTGTGAATGGAAAAATCTGCGGCCCAGCTCATGCGCTAAGCTCAATCAAGTCAGATGTGAATAGCTAGGGCGCTGCCTGGCGCGGAACACTGTTATCGCCTGCGGCAGGCAATGTCTCCCACTGCGCTTGCTCGTCGACAGAGTGAAGCATCGCAATTTCGATGTAGCAATCAGCGGCACCAGTTGGACATTCCTCGACGCACTTTTTGCATTCATTGCAAATGTTAGGATCAATGCAGTACCTTCCGCAGATGCACTGAATAGCTTTCAGTGGGCAAGCCAGTTCACATGCCGAACATCGTATACAAAGCTCTGGATCAGTGACATGTTGTAGCATCACGCGCTCCGATTGCCGTGATTTGTAAACCGAGCGAATTGCAAGTTGCCACCACTTCGTGTTGCCAATCTTTTGCCAGCGTCTCATTTTGTTTCGACTTGAGTTTGAACCGCCGGTAAAGTTCGTTGTTCATTGACTGGGCTGGTCCAAATGAAGTGAGGACGCGCTCAAACCAATAGTCCATAGAGAGTTGCACCGGTTGAGAATCACCCTCTTGTTTGACGATTTTCTCCATTTGGCTTTGTCCGAACTTGGCATGGGTTCTTTCCAACACCAGGAATCCACCCACTAACTCTGACCACGGCAAAAAACTGCTGCCGGCAAATTCTTCCAACTGCAGGCATGCCATTGAAGCCATCAAGTAAGTGAAGACCGCAACGTCAGCCCAGCTTTCTAGCGGATACATCAAGGCGTTCAAGCGCCGATCGGATGCGGCACGTCTGAAACCGAGAGTCGCTTTGCGCTGAATGCGAGCCTCCCAGCAGTGCGAAGAGAAATATCTGTCCATGTTCAAGCCCAGTTCGCGCAGCAGATCGTAAGTAGACTGCACCATTGACATTTTTTCAGCCGCTATAGATGCCAGTGTGCGCCTATCGTCAATTGTCGGACCAAGATTGATAAATCGAGTATATCCTGCAGCCCCTGCCATTTCTGAGTCGGCAAATTGAAAGAGAATTCCAGTGACAAGCTCGATGTACTTTCGAGAGTCGGCTGGGAATGATTCAATCTTTTCTCCGCGCTCCATCAACTTGATTAACTGCTCATCTGAGGCAGTCAGCTCATAGGGCTGGCTCATTGCTTCTCCTTTTCGAATCTAGATGTTGGCACCAGCGTAAGACAGCTGTGATTCATCAGCACAATAGCCGACGCGCATTTCGTAATCAGGTTGGATGTTACTGGGCAGATCCAATCCGATCTCGGCAATCCGCTTCGAGACGATTTCTAGGTATTCATCCTGCAGTTCTTGAGCCGTCTTGAGTTTGAGACCCATCTCAAAATAGCGGGCGAAGTGTTTGCTGTCGTCAGCTGGACGTCCGGAGAAACCCAGTCCCATCTGAAGAAACTTTGGCACTGCGGCTTGCAATTTGGCTTTTCCTGCCTCGCCATCGAACTCGATCACACGCTTTGCTGCCCAGACGCCAAAAGCCAGGTGCCCCTTCTCTTCTTGCCAGATTCGTTCGCTTATCCGGCGCCATGGCAAATATGACGATTCGCGGTATTGGCCAAGAAATGCCACCGCCGCCGGTGTGACAACAGTGGAAAACATAGCGACATCTGCCCAACATGTAAAACAGGGAGCCCAATTTTCCTTGCGAAAGCCATTTATGACCCGCACTTTTTTGGGATCGGGGTTTTCCGGGTTTTCGATGAGATGTTGCACACGAACGTTCACGTCCACTCCCAGTGGTGCGAGGAGTTCCCAGCAGTACCAGGCGTGCCCGTATTCCTCCATCACTTTCTTGGCCAGACGGTACGCTTCCTCGGGTCTTGTAGCAAATCGCATGTTTTCGGAAACGCGCTGTCCACCAGCGAATTCAGAATCCGCTTGAAAAGAGAGAAGATCGATCAAAGCTAACTTGTACTCTGCGGGTAACGTATCTGACGCTTCATAAGTCTGCATATAAACACCTATGGCTGTACATCTTTAAATGTGTCAAAGACTGGCGTTTTCTGCATCGACCAAAATAACTGTTTTCTTGAACTCAGCTCATCCGAAAGGTGGATCGGCCAAATCAGCGCATTCGATGATCACAACTTGCCGGCGGCTACAGTCTCGTTTTGGTCGCCTTCCTGACTGGCTCGGGTCAGAGCTGCCGCACGAGGGAGCTTGAGATCACGCGCGATGCCAAGAAAAGCAAGCAACTTAAGGACAATCCATGAAAGATCAAACTCCCACTTCTTCAGACCGTGCCGAGCCGACTGTGGAATAGCGTGATGATTGTTATGCCAACCTTCACCAAAAGAGGTAAGTGCAACAAACCAGACGTTGCGACTCTGATCTTCAATGGGAAAAGTTCGATAACCAAAACGCGGACTATGACAAAAAGAATTGACCATGAGAGGGCTTAAAAAAGCACATGCCACGCCAGCCAAATTCCCAGCCAGAACCACTGGTCCAAGAACAAGCCAGATGATCAGGCGGAAGATGATGGCTGCCACCAAACACATCAAACCGTCTAGTCCGTTTCCACCAAAATGCAGAAAGCGGTAGAGAGGAACTCTGAACAGGTCGGGGCTGACAGTTTTGTGGTCAACATCTGAGATCTTGACCAGTGGTCTAAACATCCAACCTAAAAAGGCGTGCCAGAATCCATCTTTTGGTGAATGAGGATCACCTTGATGATCTGAATAGCGATGATGCAATCGATGAGTGGTCACCCAAAAAATTGGAGCACCTTCAAGCGACAGGTATGCTCCTGAGATCAGGAAGTATTCAAACCAGACAGGCACCTTGAACGACCGATGCGAAAGCAGGCGATGATATCCAAGCGTAATGCCAAGTCCATGGTAAAGATATGAAAGCGCGAAGGCGACAAAAAACAAAGTCATATGAGTAGATTATAGAAAAGTGCGATTGTCGATGTCATCGTCAATTCGGATGATAACGATGAGGTGCCCATAAAATTAATGGCACCACTGGTGGTATCTTGTCAGGACTGCCGCCGTTTTCGATCCTGTCGGATCTGGGAGGCTCATCTAGTGTTCGTCAAGTCAAATCGTCAATTGGAGGAAGAACATGCGTCGGAATAACGTACGCTCTCCCTCCATCAACGACCCTAACCTGCTTTGACTTCGATCTTATGCTGGTCTTTCAAGGACTCTTTGGATTTTGGCAGCGTGATGCTGAGCACCCCATCTTTAAACTTGGCCTTGACGTTTTCACGCTCAACTTCGCAAGGCAGAGGAAGCAGTCTGTAGAATGATCCATAACTACGTTCCATTCTGTAAAAGCCTTTCTCCTTTTCCTCTTTTTCAGCTCGTTTCTCGCCTTGAATTGATAGCCCCTGAGAGGTAACCGTAACCTCGATATCACTCATCTCGACTCCGGGCAATTCGGCGGTTACAAGTAGCTCTTTAGCCGTGTCTTTGATATCCACTCTTGCATGAAATTGGCTCATTGGTTCAAACCATTTGGTCGGGCGAACCATCCCGAAGCCATGTTTGAATTCATCAAACAGCCGATTCACTTCGTGTTGGAGTGAATGAATATGCGGTTCTTCTGTCACTGGCACTGCTATGGCGCCACCATTTTGTTTGGTTTCTTCTGCAGTTGTAATTGCGTTCTTCATTTGTTCTTCTCCTTTAAGGATTCAAAACTCTTGTGACAGCTAATTCGCGATCTGACGCTCAAAACGCTAACTTAATGAATTCAGTCATCTTGAGCTGCGTTTCTGTCTGAATTTATTTCACTACAGTATTGTCGTTCATTGGGAACAGTGAAATCATCTACTTTTGGCTGATATGCTTTCAGTCGAGAGGATGATCTATAAATATCCAGATCAACTACCTGATTTCTCCGGCTCCGGGTTTTGCCGATGCGCTGGTTCGTTCGATAGGTTGGCTGGAATATTCGGGCGGAATTCTTTGGGCACCGTATATGGTATCGTTTACTCGCGACTGAAATACCAGACTAGAACTGTTAAAGATAGTCAAGCTCGCTTTAACATGATCCTGGTTTTCGTGGACTAAAGGATTTTCTGTTTATTCAGCCTGTCTCGAATTGCCGACAAGATCGCGATAGCAATGCGATTCCCATCCGCCGAGTCTTTGATCAAATAGTTGTCAGCACCTGCATTCATCACTTCTCTTAACACACCACGGTCATTATTTCCGCTCAAAATGATTATGGGAATGCTCTTTGCTTGTGCCTTCACACTTTCAAAAGTCTTTATGCCAGTCGAATCCGGCAATCCCAAGTCCAAAATAATCGCGTCGTAAGTCTTCTCCGCCAGCCTCTGTATGCCAGTCCCGAGAGCATCAGCATGTTCCATGTCGAAAGCAAATTCAGTCACTTGTTGCAAGTTTTCGCTCAACAGCAGTGCATCCGTGGGGCTGTCCTCTATGAGCAAGATGGATAGCGGCTTGCCTTTCATTTTTCTGCGTTGGGAGGCAAGGTGACGACTGAAAAAAAGAATTGCTTGATTTGCTTTGCTATTTCCAAAAATTTGTCGAAATCCATCGGCTTGGTAACGTAGCAACTGGCCTGTAGTTCGTACGATTTCATTACGTCAGCTTCGTCTTCAGATGTTGTCAAAATAACTACCGGTATGTGCCTAAAAACTGGATCTTGTTTGAGTTCAGCTAACACCTGACGACCGTCTTTCTTCGGCATATTGAGGTCCAAGACGATAATGTCCGGGCGCGGCTCGTTTGCATACTTGCCTTCCTTGCGCATGTACGCCATTGCTTCGACTCCATCCGGCACGATGAACAGTCCATTCATGAGCTTGCCATTTTTAAAGGCTTCTCTGGCAAGATCTGCATCTGACGGACTGTCTTCTGCCATAAGTATGTTGATCGGTTTAATTGTTGCCATTGTTTTTATCGTCTCCTTGTACTTGAGGCAGGGTGAAAAAAAATGTTGAGCCCTGGTCCGGTTTTGATTCAACCCAAATTTTTCCATTGTGACGTTCTACGATCTTTTTGCACAGCGCCAGACCGATTCCAGTGCCGCTAGCTTGTTCGCGCCCTTGCAGGCGTTGAAAGATGACAAAAATACGTTCGGCGTGCTCCATATCAAAGCCTCGACCATTGTCTTGCACTGAAAATAGCCAGTCGTTGTTTTGCGGTTGGCACTTTATTCTAATTTCAGGAGCCCGAGAATTGCGAAATTTGATGGCGTTGCCAATCAGATTTTGAAATAATTGACCAAGTTGTGCAGGGTCGCCAGTCAGCGTAGGCAATTCGTCCGAGATTATGACCGCTGCGCTTTCGTCAATCGCCGCAGACAGATCTAACTTTACTCGGTCCAGAATTTTTGATAACTGCACGGGTTCAAGTTCTTTGCCACGCGATTCAACCCGAGCATATGTGAGCAAGTCATTGACTAGCGCCCGCATACGGTGCGCCCCTTCGACCGCGTGATTGATGTATCTTTGCGAGTCGGCGTCTAAGTTGCCAGCCTGCTTGCTAGCAAGCAATGTCAAAAAGCCTGTAACTGCCCGCAGAGGTTCTTGCAAGTCATGTGAGGCGACATACGCGAACTGCTGCAAATCGGCATTGGAGCTAGCCAAATTTACAGTAGTCTCCTTGAGAGCTTTCTCAATACGCTTGCGTTGCTCTATTTCTGTATTTAATTCGCTCACTCGCCGCTTCTCCTCTTGTATTGCGGTGCGAGTGATTTGAAAAACCCAGGTTAGTAACATGATTGCCAATGTTGCCAAGCAGGCTGTGGTTGTCCAAGTAGCATATTGAGCAAACCGTAAATCGGTCACTCTCTTTTGCAGCAGGTTATCTTCGTTGCCGATCATCACTTTGATTTGCTCACGATAGGCATCCATCAGTTTCTTGCTTTCGCTCGTTGCAATGAGCTGACCGGCTGCATCAGGAGATTGCTGGGATTTTTCGAGAATCTCGCTAGCTTTCGCAATTAGTTTTCGAGCAATAGCCTTTAAAGCGACAACATTCTGCTGCTGGATTGGATTATCTACAGTCAGTCTTTGGATCTCGTCTATATGAGTGAAAGTAGAGGCGCTGCCAGAGTTATACGGTTCCAAAAAATCTTGTCTGTGAGTCAACAGATAACCACGCTGACCGGTCTCAACGTCTTGAAGCGACGATAGCGAGTCTTTTAATTCCTCAATCACCTTATGTGTGTGAATCGTCCAGTAGTCGACATCTGAAAGTTTGTAGGATACAAATCCCATGGCAAGGACTGCCACAAGAAACAAGATTCCTGTAGCAATTAGGCCTCTGACAGTTTTTTGAATGACGCTTAGGTCCATTTTCAGCCTATTATCGATCGGTCCATTTGTGTGTTGACTATATCAGTGAATCCGAGGATAAGCCTGAGGCGTTCAAGCATATTGAAAGAGCATGGCTGAATCCTGAACCAAAGGAGCAGTGTTACATCTCCGCCTAAAGAATGATGCAAGCTATAGAACCAAGCGTGAGAGAGGTACAAAATTTTGGTTTTCGATAGGCTCGAAGTTTCGACCCATAAACATGGAAATCAATCCAATAGATGATGTCACCAAGTTCGTTTTTGACTAGATTAGTAGTGTCGGGAGGAAACTTGGGTCCAAGAAAAAGGCAAAGGCCCAGAACACTAGACAGGAGAACGACAGAATAAATACAATATTTCTCTAAAACGGCCGAACCCAAGCATAACTCTCTGAAGAGCTGAAAAAATATGGGGCTGCGGCCGTTTTATTTGGCATTATATTCAGTGTCCACACATGGGGCGGATGAACAGTTTTGCTCACGTTGGAATCGCTTGTGTAAAAAGGAGAAAACGAAAATGCCTAAGGGAGATAAGTCCAATGTGCTTTCAATCGTCAACAAGAGTCACATCCGCATTGGCAACAGTCGCTGGGCGACACATCTTTTTGAAGAACCCGGAGCGATCGAGGAAGTGGCAGCACTGACCAAAGCTTGGTTCTCAAAGTATTTGAAATGAGAATTGCAGATGCACTGGCAGACAGATCCATTGCACCATCGTTTGCTATATTCGGCCGGAGAAGCGTTCCATTTTCTGGATTTCATTCGTCTGATAAGGATTTTTCGCACAGCGGGTATCGAGGCAGAGACCGTGCCGTCACAGCTATAGCTCCAGAGAAGATGAGGTGAATAGAATGGTTGGCCAAAACATTTGCAGTGCTAGAACTTCCCGAGCCCTTCAGATAGTCGCGGCTGCCTGCGCTATATCTAGTCTGCAAATGAGCAGCATAGTGGAGGCAAAGAGCGCACATTCAATGATTAAGTTAGCCTTGTCGGGTGAAAAACACCAGACGCGCAAACCATCGGTTAGCGAGTGGTTTGCGCAGTATGATCAGATCAGAAGAGATGCAGAAATGAGTTTGGGCGAAAAATTGCAATCCAGAGGTGTGGTGGAGAAGGGAATGAATCCAGGAGCCAAGTCTGAGAAAAAAAATGGTGCACTGGCAACACATTTGATTTCGAAGTACGAAACAGCAGTTTCTGCGATGAAGAAGCTGCCAGTATTGCCAGAGACGAGAGAGTTACAAGAGGGCTATACTCAGTACTTCATCAAAATGCAACAAGTCTTCGTCGAATGTCATAAGATGCATAAGGCTCCTGCTACAAAGCAATCTCTTCTCTTGGAGAAGAAGAAATTGGAAGATTTGGACAAGAAAAACAAAAAGCTTGATGATGATTTGCGCAAGAAGTACGGTATCCCGAAACACAAGCATAGTTGAAGTCCGAATTGATCAACGACCTTGAAAATTACCTTTCCCCCTTTTTTTGCCGGTTTCAACTGCGCGCATCACGAGCGCAGGCATAGCAGAGAGAGCGTCCGCACTCACTAGTTCGAAGTAATCAGCACCGAGTGCCCGAGCCGTTATTTTAAGCGCATCAGCCATAGACAAGGTCAGTGGGCTTGGTCCAATGCAACACAAGAAAAACGGCACAGAGCTGATTCTTGGATCTGCTTTGACAGCACGCAGGAAGTCAAAGATGCTGTCATCTGAGTAGTCATCAACAAGATGTAGAGCGGAGATGAAAAGAACGAATCTACCGAGTTTGGCTGCTTGCATTGCTTTCATTACTGAGTCAACAAATACGAGCGTGTATTTTGGCTCCAGGAGGCGACGGAACTCGGCAATCCGCTCTGGTCGTTGTTCAAGAATCAAGATTTGAGTCATCTTCGAGTTCCTTAGACAAGCATGCTACAGGGCTGGATTCCATTGGTTCTATATTATTGAAGAACAATGTAAGTCGATCAGTCATCAACCTTGGTGTTCATCACCTGTGCAAGGCTTACCGGACAGATCGTGGCTCTGTCAGCCCATTTTGAATGGATGGTAACGGATAGACAGATCGGTTTTGTAAACAAAAAACTGAAGTCGTCGTCGCAACTCAATTCAAAATCATGTTCAAATTCGTGTTGTAGAGGGGTTTCATAAACTGAAGAAACAGGAAGCCCGAATGAAAGGGAGCTGGCAGCAAAAAAGATGTGTGAGCCTTCCATTGTTATTGACTCAATAATCAGCGTACCTTTTATTTCCATTTCATCGGCATTCGCAGGGACTTCCATATTCCGGCTCGATGTCCTTTAGAACGCGTTGAGAGCTGGGTAAAGGCCAGCTCGATCTTTTTGCTCTTCGCAATGATCGTGAGGACCGCCAAATTCATGGCTTCCTATCTACAAACCAAAGGAGAATCCGTGAGCATAAAAGTCGAGCTATCTGACCAGATCATACGAGCTTCGAGTCGGTTCGGCCTGTCGGCAATTAGTCGTCTTCCTGTCAGGATTTTCCTGACACTAGACCCATGAATTAGATATCCTGCAACCAGCCTTGGCCAGATGCATAACGTACGATCTCAATTCTTGAATCCAATCCAAGCTTCTCCATTGCGCGCATCTTATAAGTGTCGACAGATTTGCGACCCACATTCAAATGGTCCGCGATTTGCTTGCCACTGTATCCTTGCGCGATCAGTTTGAGCACGTCTCTTTCTCGCTCGCTCAACTCATTGTCGGAAACGATGCTTTCGCGTTCATTGCCTTTTTGCCTCAAAGGTGCGGCAAGTTTCTCTGCCAGCATAGGATCGATGTATGTGCCGCCTTTGGCCACACTTCTGATCGCATGAATGAGCTCCTCGGTAGTTGCCCGTTTGACGAGATAGCCTGCGGCACCGGCCTCGAGCATTTGTCTGAGATAGGCAGTAGAGTCGTGAATAGTTAGGACCAAAGTCTTAAGCTTGGGACTCAGAGGTTTTAGCTGGCGAGCAATCTCAACTCCGTTCATGCCTGGCATGGAGATGTCTAACACGATTACGTCTGGGTGTAGTTTTTTGCATTGCTCCAGAAGGGAGCCTCCATTGTCAGCTTCCCCGATCACCGTCATATCTAGTTCTGCATTAATCAGCCCTTTGATGCCGTCTCTAACACAGACATGGTCGTCGGCCAAAAACACTCTTATTTGGGCACTCATTGTAGTTTTTCCTTGTAAGGAATTCTCAAAATCACCGTAGTGCCATTGCCTTCTTGTGAGTCAATTTCAAGGTTGCCGTCAGCCATGTTTGCTCGTTCGATCATGCCTTGAAGCCCCAAACAAGTTTTTGGGTCATTCAACACGGAATCCGCATTGAAACCGCAGCCATTATCTTCTATAAGCACAATCAGTTGTCCTTTGTGCTTTTCTATGATCACATCGACTTTAGTGGCTCTTGCGTGCTTGGCGACATTCATAAGTGCTTCCTGAACAATGCGATAGACCATGCTTTCTATAAGGCTTCCCTGACTGAATTCTTTGCCGAGCTCATTATGGAAATCTGCACTGATTCCAAATCTGTCCGTCCAGTGTTCCACGAAGACCGCTATTGAGGCAAATAGCCCCAGGTCGTCCAGCGATGAAGGGCGTAGCTCCAGGGTTAGATAATGCAGCTGTTTGCCCATCTCAGTAGTCAACTCTTCCAGATCCTTGATTCCGGGCAAGGCGGCGCTGTCACAAGGAATTTTGTTTTTCAGTTGACTGAGTCCTATTCGCAAGGCCACGATGTTCTGCCCAAGAACGTCATGTAGATCGCGGGCAATCCTCTTTCGTTCTGCTTCTTGTGCTGCTGCAAGAGAGAATGGTGTGTTGCGGCTTACTGCACTAGCTGTTGACGAGCATTGTTGCTCGTCTTTGTCTTCAGTTCGTTGTCTTCTGATCTGATTCATTGGTTCTTAGACGGTCGGTGAATAAGATGGCACATCATAAGAAACGCCTTCATAACGTATTTTGGACATAAACGTATCCTATTCCATCAGCATGAAGGCTGATTTACTTATCAACCACTCGAATGATATACAAGCTATTTGTCTTTTTACTCCTGGTTGGCACCGCGATTAGTGGCACAAGGCTGATCATCTACTAGCATGACAGTAGTGTTTTTAAAGGAAGACTTCTGAGACGACCTTCAGTTATGTCCTGCATTGACGAGTTTCCAATGCGAAGACTGAGATATACTTCTGCAGCAAAAGCGGTTGATTGGAGGTGATTACATATGGCGTTGATGCAGGCAAAGGTTCTGCGCTTTCCCGAAGACGTGTCGCTTGGGACTGCAATAGTTAATTATCCGGAAAGCTCACCGCATCATACGTTCACCAATGAGCGGCGATATCCTGCCCAAGGCCAGGTGCACGTACCGGCTGGCCAAATCGTTACCTTAGAGTTATCATTTGAAGCAGTTGCTCAGTACATGGGCAAGTGCAAGAGCCTGCAACCAGATGACTTGTATTCCATTCAATTTCCTCTGGTCAAGGTTTTCGCAGAGCATACAGAACCATTAACCCAGCTTACGGGGTTGCGTCGAATCACCTCTCTGGGCATACCACAGGATTCTGCCCTTGAGCCCCTGGCCAAACTTCCCGCGCTCGTGGAGCTGAGTCTTTCCATGAGCGCAGGCATCACAGACGAAGGGCTTAAATATCTTGCCAGAATGCCTGTTCTCGAAACGCTATCACTGGCTTACACAGCAATCACCGATGCAGGACTTAGCCACCTCAGTGACCTGTCTACGCTTAAGCAACTTGACCTCTCAAATACCACGATTACAGATCGTGGTCTTATGCACCTGAAGGGGTTGCTGAATCTTGAGGTAACGGCTGCCAACACATCGACAAGTCATATTTTTCACGAGCCTTGTCAACTAGATAGCGTGCTGCCAGAAGAGCCGATTCGTGAGGAACTCTGTGCCAGCCACCGCGAATTTTCATTTCGACTTTTCAATGCATTGATGAAAGAGCAGATTGGACTGAACAATCTTATCGTCTCTCCACTGAGCGTCTTCATGGCACTCCAGGTGGTGGCAGAAGGAACATCAAGCAAAAATTTTGATGAGCTGATGTCGCTTCTGAACTTAACCTTTGGAAAAGGAAATGAGCTTAGGGAATCCAGTCGCGCCCTGAAGCGCAGTATCGAGCGAATTTCCCCAGCGATATCGATTCTTCTAGCCAATTCGCTCTGGTTCCGCCCCGAAGTCGACGCCGACTTATCCTATCAGAACTGTTGCAGAGAATATTATGAAGCTGATGTTTTGCCTCTTCAATCAAAAGAGCAGGTGGATCAGTGGTGTTCCAAACGCACTCGCGGATTGATTCCATCTCTGCCGATAACAACAATCAAAGAGGCACTGATACTTAACGCTGTCTACTTCCAGGGTCTCTGGCAGGATGAATTTGAATCCAGCGATACGATTGAGCGCGATTTTATTGCCGCTCCCGGCAATGTTATTCGCTGCCCCTTTATGAGCAAAAATCAGTATTTTAACTATACGGAGGTCGATGGACTGCAGCTGATTGAGCTTCCCTACAAAGGGCGGCGACTAAGTTATTATGCGTTAAAACTTCGTTTTAAAAATGTTCGAAAATATGCTCAAGCGCTGTCTTCAAAAGAGTGGTCGTCTTTGATTGGTTCGATGGGAAAGCATGAAGGATTTCTGGCGATGCCCAGATTCAGCTATTCGAATCGCCTTGAGCTCGATAAGACACTTCAATCACTCGGCTTTGGCCTGTTATATTCGAGACCACCAGGCATAATAGACAAGCTCAAATTGAATGGAGAAGCACTTGCTGTTGAAGAAATACTCCAGCAAGCTTTGATTGAGGTGAACGAGAAGGGCACCACAGCCGCCGCTTTGACTGTCGTAAGTATGCGTGGCGGAAGCAGCAGTGAGATTCCGTCGAAGCCATTCGAGATGATACTGGACACACCGTTTCTTTACCTGATTGTCGATAATTTCCTCAATATCCCTCTATTCATGGGTATCCTCGCTAATCCTCAAGAAAGGAACGGCAGTAAGTAATGCTATGCGCACTTTATTTTCACTTGGGGGTCGGTACGCCGTTGTAGCATCCGTTACGGTAAACTTATCGTTTGCCAGAAACTGGGTGAGCAAAGTTGGCTGCCCTACTCTAACTTTTGGGGGATTACGAAATGGTTTCCAAGGTCGGTATCCAACAGGAACAACCTTTTGAAGGGACAGATGTCACGTCTCAAGACATCGCTAAACGCCAAGAGTTCCTTCAATTCACCGACACTGATGTACAGAGGCTCTTGGAAATCCGTGAATTCGCCAAGAACCATGTCGACGATATAGTGGAGGAGTTTTACCAACATCTTTTGTCTGTTCCCGAAACACGAGCGTTTTTCCAGGATCCGAAAGTTCTGAATCGCGTCAAGAAGGCTCAGACCGAATATTTCATCCAACTCACCGCAGGCAACTATGGCGACGAGTACATTCGAAGTCGACTCAAGATAGGCAGAGTCCATCAAAACATCGGACTTAAGTTTGATACTTACCTCGGTGCATACAGACGTTATCTGGAATCATTCGGGGTGCGGCTCTTTGACAACTTCAAGAACGAGCCGCAGAAGGCAACGGAAGGTTTCCTTTCGATGCTGAAATTAGTGTTCCTGGACATCAGTCTGTCCATGGACAGTTATCTGCGC
The DNA here is from genome assembly GCA_003151275.1 of Candidatus Melainabacteria bacterium. The sequence continues at coordinate 3,735 of PLXC01000049.1, read as the reverse complement.
ACCATCCGTTTGCAGACAGAGGCAATCAAGGAGCTGGCGACGCCGGTCCTGCAAGTGCGCGATGGTTTACTGATTTCTCCAATAATCGGAATGATTGATACGCAGAGGGCACGACAGCTTACCGAATCCATATTGTGGGCAATTCGCAAACAACGAGCAAAAGTCGTAGTCATCGATATCACCGGTGTACCTCTTGTCGACTCGAAAGTAGCTAATCACCTTGTCCAGACAGTAGAAGCAGCTCGCCTGATGGGGGCTACGGCGATTGTCACAGGAATTTCTCCAGAGATCGCACAAACGCTGGTGGTCCTGGGTGTGAATCTGTCGATGGTGCGCACCGTAGTGGATCTGCAAGGAGGAATAGAGGAAGCCGAACGCTATCTTGGCTATCGATTGATTAAAGACGATGTCCGTAATGGTCAGGGGCAATAATTATGGCCGTTCCTATTCTCAAACAAGGACACCTTCTCATAGCGACGCTGCAAGCAACGCTCACAGATAAAGACTGGCTGGACTTCCAGGCGGAGCTAACCAGGCTGGTAGGGGTTCACCGCTCGACCGGTGTGATTTTAGATGTAACAGTCCTTGACGTGCTTGATTCGTTCGCAACGAAAAGTCTGCGAAATATTGCCGAAATGGTGAAACTACGAGGCGCTCGATCAGTCGTTGTCGGCATTCATCCAGACGTAGCGTTTACCATGGTACAACTCGGGCTTACTCTTCATGGCATTGAAACCGGAATTGATCTGGAAGACGGACTTGCCCTGTTAAGTAAGGGCATCACCAGTGATACCAACTCTTATGGACGAAATTAGAGTTCCGATCACCTGTGAGATAGATATCGTAGCTGCACGACAAGAAGGCAGAGCGCTCGGATCCACACTGGGATTTTCCTCCAGCGAGCTTACGGTAATCGCTACTGCGGTCTCGGAGATCGCACGTAACATAGTGAAATATGCCAGAGACGGAGACATAACGTTCTCCCTGGTTGGTACTGTGCCAAGGCGCGGTCTGATGATTGTAGCCAAAGACAATGGCCCGGGCATCGCTGACCTCTCACTTGCCTTGCAGGATGGATACTCAACCTCAAAGAGCCTCGGAGTTGGACTTCCCGGCGCCAGACGGTTGATGGACGATTTCGAAATAGACACTGAGCTCGGCAAAGGCACCGTTATAAAGATGATTAAATGGAAAAAACAATAGTGACTAGTCTCTTAACAGAGCATATCGGATTCATTGAGTGGGCGATGGCCTCTCGTTCCCACCCGCACGAACACATCTGCGGTGATGCCTACTCCGTTAGGACAACTACCCATGGTGCTCTTCTCTGTGTAATAGATGGTTTGGGGCACGGCAAAGAGGCTGCCGAAGCTTCTGAAGCAGCGTTGACTGCTATATCAGATCATTGCGATGACAATACTGGGGCAATCATGTCCTATTGTCACGAAGCGTTGAAACCGACTCGCGGTGCCGTCCTTAGCCTGGCAAGTCTGGACACTCGGCATAACAACCTCAGTTGGATCGGGATAGGCAATGTGGAAGGGATCCTGCTGCGCCCGGAATCTCATGAGTGGCTGCCGTTGCGTGGTGGCATCGTTGGCTGCCGCTTACCGACCATTCGAGTCTCAGAAATATCGGTTGCTCCTGGTGATTCGTTGATCATGTTCTCTGATGGTATCGCCGGCCAATTTCTTAATCTGCTATCCACTGAGCAGCCACCTCTAGAAATGGCTGAACGCATAATCGCAGCACAAGCTAAAGAATTCGATGATGCCATGGTCCTGGTTGTGAAATATCACGGCACTGAATACGAGGGCTAAATACTAAGTTGCAAGACCAATACAAGTCTATCCTTTTCCATTATGTTGCTGAAGGCGGAGAGCTGGATCTGGAATTTGCTTACGACCTTGGTCGGCAAGCTATCGATCAGGGAGTCAGCGTACTCGAGGTAGTCGATGCCCATTATGAGGCATTGAGTGACGTATTGCTGCGCGCCAGCACTGCCCAAGAAAGCCTGACTATCACTCAACGTGCGATGAACCTGCTTAAGGAAACGCTGGCACCATTCGAAATGACAAGGTTGGGCTATTCGGAGACGATCGCTCTTTTGCGCAGCCAGAACGAGAAGCTCACGAAGCTTATGGAGGAGCGCTCGCAACTACTGCAGCAACGAGAAGACTTCATGATGGTGGTCACCCACGATTTGAAAACGCCTATCACGGCGGCCGATAGATGCCTCACTCTCATGATCGATGGTGACTTCGGGGAATTCACCGCTGACCAGACCGAAATTTTGGCTACCATGAAACACAGCAACCAGAGAATGTTCACTATGGTCAAGAATCTGCTTGAGGTATATCGGTACGATCAGACTACTCCGATTCTCAACCTTCACAGGGTGGACTTACGCTCGCTAGTCAACTCTGTGGTCAAAGACTTTGCGTTATCCGCCCAAATGCGTGAAATGAAGCTCAACTCCATTGTGATGGACGATTTGGATTCAGTCCATGCTGACGAGATGGCAATCAGACATGTGTTGACCAATCTCGTTGATAATGCGCTCAAGTTTACGCCCAAGGGTGGTGCGATTACATTGTCTGCGCGCAGCTCTGACGGATGCGTCACCATCGAGGTAACGGACACAGGTAAAGGCATCAGCGAGGAAGATTTACCCAAACTATTTCAACGTTTCTTCCAATCAGAGACTGGCCTCAAACAGTACACAGGTACAGGCTTGGGGCTCTATCTGTGCAACCAGATTATAGAGGCGCACGGCGGCAAAATTCACTGCCAGAGTCAGCTTGATGTCGGTACTACGTTCACCCTCACCCTATCCACCGCTACGGATCGAAAGATCGTCAAGAAAGAAGATATCGCATCGGCATGACATTAACAGTTGAAACAAGGTAGTCGCCTGGATGGTCAGCGATTTATAATTCAAAGTTCTGATCCCCTCTGAGAACCATGCCGAACAAAGAAAATCAAGAACAGTTCGAGAACAAGCATAAAAACTCAAAGACACAGCGCGATGAGATCATTGAGCAGCGAAAAAATTCAAAACCAACTGCAACTGACCACACAATCAAAATTCTCCTGGTCGAAGACGATCCCCTGGTAAGGATGGTACTGAAGACTGTGTTGAAGCGCACGCAAGACCTCCAGGTTATTGGCGAGGCGGCAAACGGGCAGGAGGCGATTGACGTCGCTGAAAGTCACCAGCCAGATGTCATATTGATGGACATCGGGATGCCGGTGCTTAATGGCATTCAAGCAACACGGGAAATTCTTGCGCGCCGACCTGACATCCGCATTATCATGCTCACCCTGAACGATCATGATCAATACATTCTGGCAGCTCTTGCTGCCGGTGCTTCAGGTTACTGTCTAAAAGACATCGAGCCCGATAGGCTCTACACTGCCATTCGCACTGTGTCTTCAGGCGATGTATGGTTAGATTCGGCATTGCAACAAAAGTCTAAGAGCCGTCGCGATGAGACGATTGAGCAGCGAAAAGCAATTCAGAAGTATCGTGAGGAGCTGTACGACAAGAGGGAGCAGCTCGTCCAGAAAGAAGACAACGTTGAAAAAGAAGCTGACCTGGAGCGATTGCAGGATGAGATCCAACAGCTTCAGCAGGAGATTTTGCACTTACAGACGAGGAGCCATGGGCAGCAAGAAGCGGTTAACGTAATGCGCAGGCTTGCTGACCAATATGGAGATGAGCTAAACCGGTTG
>PLXC01000122.1 GCA_003151275.1 Candidatus Melainabacteria bacterium | reverse complement strand
CGCATCGATAGGAGCGGTATCTGGCTCGAGCAGCTGGAAACTGACCCGGCCAAATATCTGCCGGAAGTCGAAGATGATAGCTTGCGCTCGCAGACCATCCATGTGGATCTCAATCGACCGATGGATGAGGTTCGCAAGCAGCTATCGGGTAATCCAGCGGGAACGCGCCTGATGCTTAGCGGCACGCTTCTGGTTGCTCGCGATATCGCTCACGCTAAATGGAAAGAGATGGTTGAGCGCGGCGAAGAGTTGCCTGAATACACCCGCCAACATCCGATCTATTATGCAGGACCCGCTAAAACACCTACAGGATTTGCTTCCGGTTCATTTGGACCAACCACCGCAGGACGAATGGATTCGTATGCAGACATGCTTATGTCTCGCGGCGGCAGCCTGATTACGCTGGCCAAAGGCAATCGCGCAAAAAACGTTCGAGAAGCCTGCAAGAGTTATGGAGGCTTTTACCTTGGCACCATCGGCGGTGCAGCGGCGAGATTGGCACAAGATTCTATTCGCAAAGTTGAAGTTATCGACTTTCCAGAGCTGGGAATGGAAGCTGTCCATAAAATTGAAGTAGAAAATTTCCCCGCATTCATTATCATCAACGACCAAGGTGAAGATTTTTACGCATCACTAGCGGAAAGTCGCGTTGCGGTCAGCGGTTAGAATCACGCCAGATTCTTTCTCGTTTCCATGCACTCATTGTAGTAAGCCTTATCTTTCACACCAAGTTCGATTCGACCAAATCCGTCCATGCTAAAGTGTGTCAAATTACTCGTCAGACAAATTTTTAACAGCAGGTGAGACCCGATGTTTCAACGACAAGAATTCAAAATTTCTCTATGTATTATAGCGTTGATGATTTTGCAGTGGTACTCTCACAACGCTGTTCTGGCTGGGGAACCAGATTCACCAGAACTTACTAAAGCGTTCACAGAAGGCTTTTTGCTAATGGCCAAGGGCAAACATCCCGAGGCTATAGCCAAATACACTGAAGCACTTAAGTTGGCACCAAAGAACTGGTCGATTTACCAGCTTCGGGGCCATGAATATTTACAGATTGGTCAATATGAACCCGCGATGAAGGACTTCTCTGAACTTATTAACGCAGACCCCAATGCTGCTGACGCATATTCCGGTCGCAGTCAATGCGAGTTAAAGCTGAACATGCTGAGCGCAGCAGTTGCGGACATGACCAAGGTGGCTGAACTGAACAAGGATGAGTGTATGGTGTATGCAGACATTGCTGAAATTCAAATCAAAATGGGTCAGTATCAAAAAGCAATAGAAACGTGTCAGGCTGGAATCAAAGTCAACCCGTGGTCAGAACACTATTGTCAAATGGCGGATGCGTACATCCATTTGAAGAAGTATCAGGAAGCGGTGAAAGCTTGCGATGAGGGCATCAAATTGGATTCCGAAAGTAACCATCCACGTTCGTTGAGAAAAGAAGCGTTGGCTGCGATGGGTCAGAAGTAAGGGCAAAATATGCGTAGCTCCACCGGCAGTTTCCCTGGAAATGCATCATTCGGCGAATTCAGCCAGTCAAGGCTTTAGAGTCGCGGAATGTATCGTTGCATAAGGTTAACCCCCTGGTTGATGGTGCCATTCCAGTTGACTCCAGGCGACGTATTGGATGGCGCAGGTGCTGGAGCGGTTTGTGCTGCTGAAGGCGTGGGCGGAGGATCGAGCACGATAAAAACATCAAAATCAGGAGGCGTGCCTGCAGGCGGTTCTTGAAATGGGGCTGAGCTTCTTGCGGACTGCAGAGCAGTATTGTCCGCGGTGGCATCACCAGCGTTGTTGATTCTTAGATCGGTGATTTGCCCGTCGCGATGCATTTTAAATAAGACGACAATAGGACCGTAACTTCCTTGAGGCGGCCGCCAATGTTGTCGAACTGTTGCTTGTACGTAACCCAAATATGGAGTGTAGTCGACATCTGGTGCCCACTCGTCAAAAGCTGATTCGGGATGCACGACCGAATTCAGCTTAGCTAAAACTTCGTCGGCTTCGCGATACTGTTTGAGATTTCGATAGGCAGCGGCTTCGTAGGTATACGCCTCGCGCAAACTAGGCTTTAGATCAAGAGCGAAGAAAGCATCTGCGATCGCATCTTGGTACTGGCCCATCGAATTCAATATTGCCGCACGAGTGCAAAATGCTTCGGCGTAGTCTGGATTCAACTTTATGGCATATCCCGCGTCTTCAAGTGCATCTTTGAGTTTCTCTAACTGCCATTCAGCTCGAGCCCGGCGATTGTATGGCTCCGGATTATTGGGATCGGCAGTAGCTGCGCGCGTGAAGCAATCCATCGCTTCTTTGTATATGCCATGACGTGAAAAGAGCTTTCCGCGATCCAGCGCTGAGTTTGTGCCGGACTGCTGAGATGTGCTCGTCTCGGGTAGGGAGCCTCGTTTGATTCTAAGCGATTGGTCAGCGCTAATCTGCGGCACAGGAAGTGAGTCTTTTGGAGTCTGAAGTCGAGCATGTTGCTCATGCAGCTGTGCAAGTTTATCTTGAGGATGCTCGCTTTGTGCGGCCGACGATTGCACCACTAAAACCGGCAACAGCAAGAGAAGAATCGGTCGGAGCATTGAATTGTCTGTCATTTGACTAACTCCATATCGCCATGGATTGTTCGGGAATCAAAAACTGGTGTCGCGGAAATTTCTTGCATATGGGCAGTCTCGTAATTGATGAGCTGTCGCTGAGTGCCTCGGGGAAACTCCAAGTCTGAATTGCCATTCAGCGATGAATACGCCTCAAGAACCGCGGCATTAAACCTTTGACTGCTGCCCTGAATCAGGCTCGGATCTATATGGTGATTAGGCCAAACGGTGATGTGCACTCGATTGCTGCCAGCCGGATTTCCGTGAGCAGGCATTGTTTTAGCCAGTGCTACACAGACAAGATCGTTTACGTGCTTGTACCACAGATCCCATAACAATGATTCGTCAATAGAGGCAGTTTGAGGCAGCGGTTTTGAAATGATGTCCGCTTCGGTATGTTCTTTTCGCTTTCTCTGCACGCGTACCTTTTGCGACTGCTTGGGCACATCAAAAGATCGACGTGGAGTTGGTGTTTCTGTGACTCGATCGGGCAATGGTGGCATAAGAACAACGGCTGCTTGTGTAATTGACCGCACCGGAATGCGATTAACGTTAATGTCAGCGCGCAATGGCGAGCCATCATCCATGTATCGCCTCGAAGGTTGGTCGTCCAATCTAGTCGCTATGCGCACTGGTGGACGATCGGAAGAAAAGTCTGGTCGTCGCTGCGGCGGTTGCTCGCTCACTTCGGAACGAGGCTGATCGTTGATTGTTGCGCGTAACGGTGGATGCTCGCTATCTGTTGTTGCTCTTAATGGTGCACGAAGTAAATTGGTGCCGTCACGGATAGGCTCGTGGTCAACTGTTGCTTGCAAGAGTGGTAGTGGTGCTGAGATGGGTGTTCCATTGGGTTCTCCATTGTTCATCTTGAATTGAACGATATGCATGATCGCTGAATTGTTGGGAACGCCTACGCGTAAATAAACTTGAGGAATTCGCTGCTCGCCACCAACCCGCCCATGTAAGCGTGTCGTTTCTGACTCCTGAACACCGCCTTTGAGCGGTTCAGATAACGATTGATTAACTACTCCTTGCAGGGGCGACTTTAGTGCAGACGTTTGCTGGACAAGGACAGCAGGAGCTTGAGCTTGTTCAGCTGGATATGTTGCGCTCGAGAGTGTTGACAGATGTCCTTCAAGTGGTCTGGTTGCTGAGTTGGGAAAGTGGCGATATTCCGATGGCTCAACTGGATTGGTGTCAGCCCATAGACCGGTATGATTCCGGCGAGCTATCGCTTCCAATTGCTGAAGAGTGGTGTTGTTCGGGGCATACTTCCGGTACCACCAGGCGAATCCGGCACCAACTAGTTCGTTGCTTAAGAGAGTTCCCTCGGGCAGCTGAATGTCAGCGATGGTGCGCCTGTAGCGATCTTGACCATACGTAATGACAGAGACCTGCTGACCAAAACACCGCGATGCCGTGAACTGTTTGGCCCGCTCTCCGAAAGCTTGTGATTTCTCGGGCGCGTCGATACCGTTGAGTCTGATCTTTTCAGGTCTTCCATCGTGCATGACTTGGATGGTATCGCCATCAGTGACGGACACCACTTTACCGGAGAATGTCTCGGCGAAGCAGGGGGTGCTGCTTAACACTATAGTGGCAATAAGCAGAAAGAGAGTCTTTAACTTTGATAGCATTCCATCCGCCCTTTCAAGGGCGGACATGCCGATGGGTCCGTGAGCTGTTGTTCCAAGAGAACATGCATAGAAATACGCCCCTCAATGCCCGAGTGGCAACCCCTGATTCGCCTTTTAATTGGCAGACCGGGCCAGGATATGTTTTCATTGCGGACGCAACCGCAACACGTTTAGTTCCAGTCTGGCATCCGTGCATGCACCGCACAAAGCGCGGTAAGATTTCTGCTGGCGTGCTCTGTCCATAAAATTGAAATACAAAATTTTCCCGCATTCATTGTCATCAACGACCAAGGGGAAGATTTTTATGCATCACTCGCGGAAAGTCGCGTTGCAGTCAGCAACTAAAGTTAAAAACAATTTCGGTCTATCTCCGAAATCAAATCACTAAAGGGGCTCGATATAACATGGACCGTGCCTACCGATGAGGGATTGATGGCTTTGGCTAATTTGCACAACTTATGTCAATTGCACGCTTCTTGTATAGAGCAATATGACGGACTTAAGGAACTAGCGAATAAGTTACCGCAATGCACAATACAGGCTCAGACAAATTGCCCGCGATACTGAGACTATTCACTCGACCATCCCAGTCCGCGCCTACTTGAGTTTGGCCGACTCACTTTATTGCGTCCATTACTGCCTGAACATCTGTCAGCCAAACAAGCTTTTGACTCTTCAAGTTCGCTAAGACGCGGCGCAGCGCTAGCGCGCCGTGGGGTGTGCCGAAGACAAACGGATGCACACCAATTGCGACAATGGTTGGCTCACGGTTTGGATCCTGTTCGGCTTCTTTGGCCAGTTCGGTTACATAATCAATCCATTGGTGCTCGATATCGCGCGGCTCTTTATGGCGCGGCAGATATTGACCCATGTCCACGGGTTGCGGCGGATACGGAATTAAAACCAGGGCACCAGATTTAGTAATAAGTCTGGAAACAGTATCGGCATCCATAGCATCGAGTGAGTAACGGATACCGGCGGCGGTGCACGCTGGAAACGTATCGGCGTCAGCATACACACTTGGGCTAGACCATCCCTGCGGGCGCACACCGGTTCCTTTTTCGATCAAATCTAGCGTTTTAACGATGTACTGCCGTTGGTCCTCTACTCCCCTTCCGATCGGAAGTAACTGCGTCGTATTGTTGATGCCATGCGCGATGATCGGTGCTTCTGGAACAAGAGATCGGAATCGTTTCCAAGTTTCAGAATGCTGGTCGGGGAAAAGAGCATTCAAGGATATGCTCATGGGAACGCCTTCTTCCTTGAACACTCTGCCAACACGATTGACGCCACATTCAATGCCATACTGACGAAATCCTTCATCAACCACATCAGGTTTTCGATCGAGCATGTCCGGTCGAAAGTTGGGTCCCTCCCCAAAACCAAAGTGCTCGACATAGAAGATGAAACAGACCGCGACCTTTTTTCCTAAAGGCCACGACTTCACATTGATGGGTTCGCGAGGCAATCCGGTGATCCAATCGTTCTTGGTTGCACTGAATGCAGGAGGTGCACAAATGAACATACTCAATAAAACCAAAACAAAGTAGGTTTTCATTGTTGCTCCTCGCCATCGATCCAAACTGAGTTGATTCGTTCAGTGTTCTTGATGTCGACTGAAGGATCAGCATCCAGCACGATTAAATTCGCCAATTTACCTGGTGCCAATGTTCCCATGTTTTTGGAAACACCGAGCATCGCTGCACTATTCATGGTGGCACATTGAATTGCTTGCAGCGGTGTCAGTCCTGAGGCGACCATCAACTGAAGCTCCCTGTGCTCGTCAAATCCCTGCGGCCGTTCCAGACCGCCGGAATCGGTTCCGAAACCAACTATCACTCCACCGTCATACAGCGTTTTCAGATTCTTTTGCGCCATGGCTGCGGCTTTTCGTTCTCTTTCTGATGGAGTGTATTTTTCGCTCTTGAGATAATCCAAAACTCCGGGCTCTAATGAATCTTGAAAGAATTTGCTGTTCATCCAATCTGGCCGTTCTTTGAAAATGTAAAATGAATCGTCGACTGCAAGTGTTGGAGTTATATACACTCCATGAGATTTCATGGCAGAGATCAACTCAGCGTCTACCGGTAGATCACGGATGCTATGCGCCAGGACATCGACGCCGGCTTCTGCTAATGACTTCGCATCAGCCAAGTGCCAGACGTGTGACGCTACCTTAAGTCCATGGTGGTGCGCTCGCGAAATAATAGCCTTGTACATTTCAGGCTTCATCTTTTCAGCCTTTCCATCAAGATCGTCGACCCAAATCTTGCACATGTCGACATGATGCTTGGCGAGGTCATCGACTTTTTTTAAAGCTTCATCAATCGTAGTAGGTCGGTAAATTTCATCGGCACCGGTTTCAAGTGGCGGGGCACCATTGGGCACACCAATTCCGTGCCCAGCTGTCATTACGTAAGGACCGCCTATCGAGCCGTTATTACGCTTATCGCGAATAGAATAAATGCAATCATGATCATCTCCAAGAGACATGACCATGCATACGCCATACTTCGCATACCGTTTCAATTGTCGAATGTCGTTTTCTTCAGTTATGTTAGATCCAGAAGTACTCCTTCCCTTAAGCAAGCCAAGATGTGCATGACCGAGCACCAATGCAGGCATTATTGTCTTACCGCTGGCATCAATGACGCGAGAGCCCGCCTCAATTTCCTTGGGTTGTTCAGCTGTTATTGATTTGATTTTCTTTCCTTGAATGACGACGTATTGATTTTCAGTCGCAGGGGTTCCCGTGCCATCTATTACTCTGGCGCCTTTAAAAACTATTGTCGAAGGGCTCGGTTTCGTCACAGAATTACTGGGCTGTTGTGCCTGAGCGTCATGAGCTTTCAGGCAAGCAAAGGCTATCACCGCAGTTGTCATTGTGAGTTTTCTCATTGTTCTCCCGGTCGGATGATAAGACAACGATCATTGTATCTACTCGCATACTCCATTGATCGTGAGACCGAAACAAACTCGCAGAAAGTCACGTTGCAGTCAGCAGCTAAAGTTCTGATTTGCTGCTAACGTGGAATCGTGACACGTTTATCACTAAACACCATCAAGAAGCCTCAGAAATGAACGAAAGCTTTCAGGGAATTAGAGCCAAACTGCTCTTCGGCGCGATTGGCAACGCTATCGCAACCGTCATATACATTTTGCTCTTTTGGAATTTTTTCAAAGACCCATCCAAAATAATTGGGCCATCTGCAAACGATCCTAGTTTTCTATCATTTTGGGCGGCTTTTTTTCCTGGTGTCATTATCCTAGGCGCACTATCTATTGCTATCAGTCTAATCGGCGTCGGTTTTTTGCTGCACCGCTTCGATAATGCTCGTCAAGCTATGCGCACAAGCAATCGTTGGAAAGACATGCTGCTCGTTCGAGCTAAAGATCAAATTCTCATGAGCAATTTCGGACTATTGGCCGCGCCTGCTGCGGCAACAATAGACGAAAATGCAATTCCGCTGAAAGGTTCGGAAAGGGTTGTAGTAATAATGAAAGCTGAACCCTTCGATCTCTCCGCGCTTTTATCTCAGGCGCTACCAACGGTACAGAAAAAGAATGCTACCGTGCAAATACCCGGTGCCATGCCACTCTTTCTAAGAGAGCACAATTGGGAGAAGGTGCAGGTGTTGTTTGATCCAAACGGAAAAACTCCAAGGCTAATCAAAAACGAGCAAGGCGGTATTTGGGGTGTTCTGCAGACCCGTTCAGCTTTCGTTTCGCAATTGGTTATGGTCGTTGTTCGCATGCCCAAAGATTTGGCAAGTGTGGCAAATAAGTAGCAGTTCGAAATGCGAGAACGCTACAAGTGAAATTTATTTCTGAAATTCGCGACTGCACGGTCTATCATCAAAAAGCCTAGTGTGTAGAATTAGTTCTAATCCCCCTGTAGTCGGAAAAGGAACCAACATTGCACGAACGATTCATCGTTAGAGCCAGTCGCTACAAATCGATCGTTGTCCTCACAGGAGCCGGTATTTCAAAGGCTTCTGGGCTGCAGACATTTCGTGGCGCTGGTGGAATATGGGATGACCCCGAGACAGTGAAATTGTCATCTGCCGAAACACTGGTGACTGAGCCGGAATTATATTGGAAGTTATCGCGAAGCTGAGGCTAACTTCTTCAATTCGGCGGTTGGCAGGTTAGCATCACCGGCCATGGTGCTTCTCCAAATGATTGACAATTCAAATGATGCCCGATTGTTCCTCATCTTCAGCAGAGCACTGACAGCCGACCCGCTTGACGTGTTACGCAACGCGTGTTACGCTGGACGTAATATGATCAAGAGTTATCGCGACACAGACACCGAAAACCTTGCGAATAACCGCTACGTCAAAAAATTCGATAGCATCCAGGATTCGGCTCGCAAAAAAATCGATATCCTCAAAGCTGCCAAAGGGCTGCCTGATCTCGCTGTTGTCCCTGGAAATCGCCTAGAGCAACTAAAGGGCGACCGCCTCAGCCAATACTCGATCCGCATCAACGACCAATACCGCATCTGCTTCACCCCATCAGGAAATGACTTTGAACATGTCGAAATCACCGACTACCACTAAAGCCAAAGTCAAAAAAGAAGGCGACAAGCTGCCACCTATCCCGCCAGGTGAGATCCTGCGCACGGAGTTTCTTGACCCGCTAAATCTGAGTGCTACGAAACTGGCTAGCTACATGGGCGTTGCCCCTACTCGCGTTACCGCCATCCTCGACAAAAACATACACCGAGCCATCACCGCTGACACCGCGCTCAGGCTCTCTTTCGTTTTCGGCACATCTCCAGATTTCTGGCTCAACCTCCAATCCAATTACGAAATCGCGATGCTCGACTACTTATGCGAAACTGACAAAATCCGCAAACAAGTACGCGAATTTACGAGAGCCTGATTCGGGATTGCGGCGGACCACTTACAACGCCCTGTTTGAAATTGCATTGCAAAAGTGAGAACAGCTCATCATCTGCTTCTCAGGCGGGTGGTGTCCCGCTGCGGTCACTTACAAAGCTCGTTAGAAATTGAGTCCTTGCACGTACTGGAATGTCTGTGGGAAACTGGTTCGCAAAGCCGTGAGCCGGTCATCATTGCCAGAGTAATATTTACAGGCAAACAAACTGGCGAAGCATTCTCGCGGACCTGCTTGTCCGGGCTGCAGGAAATATGACAGCACCTTCACATATTGCGTCGGAATCTGAGGTGCCTCCTTTTCATACAGTGCCTGAAATTCGACCCTGCGCGACGGATACTTGAGCAGCTGATCAAACGCATGACCGAGCTCATGCAAAACTATGAGGCGCAATCGCTTAACATCGGTCCTGGTTCCATCGCTTGGCTGCTCGCAAATAATCACACTGTGCATCTTCGGAGAATACTCGCTGCGATTACCGCTGGCGCCTTCTATTTTGTCGATGGTCGGTGTGATCATGACACCGATGCCTGCATTTAGAAAAGATTGTTTTACATCGCGAGGAAGCAAATCGAGTCCCTCAACAACAGAGCGATAACCTCGTCTGTCATTGGCGTCTGTTCGATGACCCTTATCAGCCGCCGGTCCAAATCATCAACTGGGGACTTCGCACCTGGCCCGCCTCCCTTCTGTTCGGCAAGCGCAAGGTTGTGAGAAGCTACCAGTAGCAATGCTATGGTGCCAGACAAAAGCCGCGAAGAGAGCAAGTAAAGATGTCCTATTTGTGCATTCAATCAAACTGGACTTTTATCATACAACAGGAGCGACATCTTGGCTTTTGTCTAGGCAAATTCGAAGAAGCCCGTTCTGCGTCGGTCGAAATTCTTGATTGGCACAGAGCCAAATCTCGAGCTCTTCAATTTGGCGGTTGGCAGACGAACGAATTACACTCCGTGGAAGGGGTTGGAATGACAGTTCCACTTTGTCCATTGATTCGAAAGCTTTGCACCGTAACTTGCTGGCAAGGATTTGCATCGACAATCAGCAAGCCAATATTTCCTTGCACAACTGGCGGATCGAATTGAGCAGGATTCACGACAAAAGTGTCGCTAGATAACTGCGTGAAAGAAACACTATAAGTGGGAATCAAGCCTTAAATGCAAGTTAACAACATTGACACCGAGAATGGGCTGTCTGCAAACCGAGGACCAGTTGCGGGTTACTTTCGTTTAGATCAGAGCTTCTAAACCCTTTGTGTCAATGATGTTCAACAGCTTGCACGCAACTCCTGCTGGTTTCTTTGTTCCAATTTCCCATTGCCTCAGCGAGGAAGCAGATACGTTCAAATACTTTGCAAACACCGCCTGACTGCATTTACAGCGGGCTCGTATAGACTGTATTTGTTCCGGTGTGTAGCGGGGCACTTCTGGCAAGCACAGCGCATCAAACTCGTGCATAGTCGTTTTATCTATTGCATCAGCGGCATATAGATCTTTCGCAGTTTCGTAAACGACTTCCGAAATGCGATTGCCAGTTTTCTTATATTTTCTCGTTGGTTTCATTGGTTTCTTCATAAATCAACTCTTCTAGGGCGTTGGTTTTGATCGCATTTTGAATCTGTTNNTAAACAATAATCGTGCGCAAACCACCGCTCTACCTTTATTGCCAATTGCGATGCGTTTCTTGACTAAATTGCCCCCTAGCTTGGCATTGATCAATCCACTGCGTATTTCAGCGAGTGCGTGAGCAAGAACTTTGTCTGTCAAACCTTCGGACATAGCTGACTTAGCAAATTCTCGAGTTTTAAACGATCGCATATGACAAGTATATCACCTAGTGTTATACCTGTAAATGATAATTCCGTCCAAATATGCTCAGGAAATCTAGCTCGCTAGGGATTAAAACCAATGTTAAGATCGGCGCTCAGCGAGTGAAGATTTCATGCATCACTCGCGGAAAGTCGCGTTGCAATCAGCAAGTAGAGCTCTCGTGCTCTCTCAGCGTCAATTTTCCGGTTCTGCCTTTTTTTGCGTTATTCATCACATTCTCTGTACGCAAGTCAACTAACGCTGACGTGCCAAGGAACTTTAAAAACAACGGAGGCGCGATCACCGTGGTAACAAGATCCATGATCGCCAACACTGTAAAGAGCGGTTGAGTAATTAGTCCGAGTTGGAAACCTAAGTTCAGAATCACAAGTCCAATCATGCCGCGGCTATTCATTAGCGCTCCCGTGCCGAGAGCCACTCTCCATGGCTCGCCCGAGAGCTTGCTTGCGGTGGCGCATCCGACTATTTTTGAAAGGCATGCAATTGCCGTTATGCAAACTGTGATTGTTACCAGAGGCAGAGAATTGAGCATCCAAATTTTTGTGTTCAGACCGGAAAATGTCAAAAAGATCGGTAACAGTAATACCACTGTGACACCATGCAATTTCTTGCATATCGCTTCGCCAAAGGAACCACGCGGTAATACCGCCCCAAGGGCGAAGGCAGTAAAAACTGGTTGAATCTTAAATTGTTCTGCCACGAGAACACATGCAAACAGTAAGCATAGTACAAAAGCAAAAGTTGTTTCGCTCAGGCCGTTATCTCGTTTTTGCCACCGTTCAAAAAATGCGAAAATTCGTTTACCGAACACCATCAAAAGAGAACTTAGTAAAGCCACCATGCCCAAAAACATCAACGCAGCATGCGGCGGATTCGTTGCGGCAGTTGTGATGGTGATGAATGCGCATCCTATGATATCGGTAATGGCTGCGACCAGCATACATCTGGTGCCAAGTCGAGTGCCTGCGATCTTCAACTCTTCAAGCACGCGAGAAAGCACTGGCAGAGCCGTGCTTGTAAGAACAGTGGAAAAGAAGAAAACAACGTTCCAGTTGTCCGGAGCGCTTTTTAGTAAGCTGCAAGACATTAGATATTGCGATAAAGCGATTCCAGCAATAAGTGGACACAAATAACCAAGCACCGTCATTAGTACTATTTCTTTCTTCTGTCCAGAAACCGTGTCGAGTCGAAAGGTTAGTCCGGTCATGAACATATACAAGATGAGCCCAATTTGGCTCATCACATATAGTGTCCCAAGACTTGATGTGGGGAAGATGTACTGTTCGAGTGCTGGGAAAATTGCTCCCAGTAACGACGGACCGAGCGCGATGCCGGCTAACATTTCGCCCAGCACGTAAGGTAGTGCGAGATATTTTCGGAAGAGCAATCCAAAAGCTCTGCTCGTTAAAATTATGACGAGCAACTGCAAAAGTAGCGTATCAACGAGGCAGCCGAACATGTTTGTGTCTGTGGTAACTGGTGTCCAAGAGATTCAAGTATACGCTGTGCTCTTTCCAACGCGATGCGCGGCATCGATTGTTTTTCGCTGTGATGACCCGAATTTAAGTAATCGCACCATGAGTCGGCAAAGCTGATTTATTAACCTTTTATCGTCCTTTTGGGCGATGATGACAACCTGCGCGGCGTAGAATTGTAGGCATCCCACATGCAGGCAAAAGAGCATGCCCCACTTCACACAAATATTCAAGCCTGCGCCTCATATTGAACGCCTCCCTGCTGACACAGTAGATCCTGAATACAAGCGCTACCGAGCTCAGATAATGAGCACGATTTTCGTTGGCTACGCCGGGTATTATCTCGTCAGAGCCAACATAAATGTAGCGAAACCATACCTGATTAGCGAACTTGGGCTCAGCAAAGGCGACGTCGGGCTGCTTGCATCAGCGCTGACAATCGCCTACGGCATAAGCAAATTTTTGATGGGCAATTTGTCTGATCGCTCTAATCCGCGATATTTCCTGGCGACCGGACTAATACTTTCGGGGCTTGTGAATTTGGTTTTCGGATTTCTGCCAGGACTTTTTCTCATGGTGATTTTCTGGTCTTTGAATGGATGGTTTCAGGGCATGGGCTGGCCCCCGTGCGGAAGAACCATGGTGCACTGGTTCTCAGACAAAGAGCGCGGCACAAAAATGGCAGTATGGAACCTCGCCCACAACGTTGGCGGAATGCTTGCCCCCGTCGTTGCCAGTTACTCAATTATTCTCATTGGATCGTGGAAAAGCGCGTTCTATGTTCCTGCGCTTCTTTCGATAGTCATCGGAATCATCGTCTTGATTTTCATGCGTGACACGCCTCAATCAGTGGGACTGCCCACTATTGAAGAGTACAAGAATGATTATCCAACAACAGCAGTTGAGGACAGAGAACGTGAGCTTTCCGGATCTGAGATCCTCTTCAAATATGTTCTAAACAACAAGTTCCTCTGGATATACGCTGCTGCCAATGTTTTCGTTTATATCGTTCGATATGGCGTGGTAAATTGGGCACCAACTTACCTTACCGAGGTGAAGGGCTATTCGATTACAAATTCCGCATGGCAATCTAGCTTGTATGAGCTTGCTGGAATTCCTGGAATGCTCTTTTCAGGCTGGGCGAGCGACAAAATTTTTCACGGGCGACGATCACCTGTGATGGTGATTTCGATGACACTGGTGGCAGCGGCCGTTATAGTGTACTGGCAAAACCCAAAGGGACATTACCTGGTCGACTCCATTGCATTAATCGCAATTGGGTTTCTGATTTATGGGCCGGTGATGCTAATTGGAGTGGCTGCGTGCGATCTGGTGCCAAAGAAAGCCGTAGGCACCGCCGCCGGACTTACAGGGCTCTTTGGTTATCTTGGTGCGACTGCTGCCGAAGTGGGCATTGGATTCACAGTGCAGAATTTTGGCTGGGACATGGGTTTTACAGTGATCATCGTAGCAGGATTGATTGCCACACTTCTGCTCGCGCTTACCTGGAATGTGCATGACAGAAGGAAAGAATGACTAAGCTGTTCACTGTTTGTTTTCTTAGGTTCGGACTGTTAGCCACCACTTGCTATGATTGATGTGCAGTGTAAACTTCGAGGTCGATAAACAATGTCCTTCTCAGGCTCTGAACTTCGCAGCGAATGCACGGCTCTTATGCGTAAGAGCCATTTCTTACGATCGAAATTCCAGCATGAAGAAGCAGCGTCTCTGCAAAGAAGGGCTTTGTTAGTGGCGTTGATGCATGTGCCTGGTACGGGCTATGAAGATTACCTGTTCAGCAACCAAGTGTTATTCCGGGTGGGCGCTTCGGGTGTTATCCTCTAAATGATGATGACGGGGTGCAAAACTGGCAGCCTACGATAGAAGTAAAAGAGGAAGATTACGAACTGGTCAGACAGTTCCCTGTATGACCAGATTTTGCTTGATTGCGACACTTCCGCTCGCGCTTACCTGGAACGTACATGACAGAAGAAAAGCTTGACTAAGCTGTTCGCTGGTTGTTTTCTATCGCTTTGCAAGCGGCACCTGAGCGGGAGTGAGTGGTTCAGGCTTTGCGAGTGCACCCCCTATATTACTGATAGCTATAATCGGCGTTGCATATGCAGCCTGACCGAAAGTGACACGTTCAATTGGCTTGGCGATTCCAGCCATTGGTGAGTCATGGCTGAATCTTAAAGCCGCTGCCTCTGCGGTAGCATTGTTGAAAAAAGCGGTGCTCATTGAAGTTTTTAGCATGATTGCCGCGTCTGCGCCTGCAAAGCCACCTGCGCCTCCCGCTACCATAAGAAATGCCCCGCCACCAACATTTTCAATATCGAGGTGCGCTTTCTCCACTTCTTTGGCTGAGAATTCTTTTGGCCGCGACACAACACGCGCATCATGAATCCAGCCACCAAGATGCTGACCAAGTCGATAGGCACCATATCCGATACCGACCGCTGCTGCCCCTAATACAATTTCAGGCGCCAGCACTGTAGATAGTGCGCCCATAGCTGCGCTACTCAACACGGTTCCCAGAACCAGGTTTGGATGTTCCGTAAGTTCTTTAACTACGCCTCTGCCGAGATCCTGAGCGATTGTAGAACTGGGTGGTTCGGAGGGTACGGAATCTGATCCGTGATTGGGAGAACTAATCATTTTGGTGTCAGGCGCAGATTCTGAATTCTGCTTGGGAAAAATGAGCACTCTGTGGCCTTGTGGCGCTGCGTTATGAACTGCAGTTACGTCGTTTTCCATTGCGCCGATTTGCGGCACTTTGGGAATCGCGCCCCTCTCAATCTCTATATTGGGAAGTGTTCCCGCTTTAACTGCGGCGTCGTTAGCGGCGACTTTGTCATCATGCTTTGACAAGAAAGACATTGTGGTCGAGTAAATGTCAGTTGCTGGAAGACAAGGAAAAGGAACTTTGTCAAAGCACCCTGTGACATTTGGTATGTTGTCATTCGAGTGTGGAATGTCGGGCATATCATCTCTCCTCTGAGTACAAGGCAGCAGCAATGGCGCCAGAGGCGACCACCGATTCAGTCTGTTGATGAATTCATAGTCGCACTTGTCGTGTTACGACAGTGTGACAATGAGCAAATGGCAGTTGGCGAACCTTTTCACGTTCATGGAAGCGCATCCATCCGAGATCGCTACAGCTCGGTCGAAAGCTCGAGGAGCTGGTCGGCAAGCGCTTCTAGCTCACTACGCTTGGCGAGGTGCTTGAGCCAATTAGCGGGAATGCTTTCGATGCCGTAGTACGCACCAGCGAGTTGACCGAATATGGCTGCTGTCGTGTCCGCGTCATCGCCGAGGTTGGCCGCCTTCAGGCATCCTTCTTCAAATGACTTACTGTTGTAGAAAGCCCAGAGTGTCGCCTCAAGAGACTTGGCTGCATAGCCGGTTCCCTTGATTATTGGAGGTTCGTTGTTCTGGTACGACCCACGTGCGATCGCCATGATTTCGGGGCATAGCGGTTGCTCTTCCCAGTATCCAGCCGTCGGACTGTAGTGATCCGAAAGCAGCTCATCTTTCGATGCGCCGTTGAGGGCACCAATAATGAGAGCAGCCATGAACCGGCAAGCATCGACAGCAACCAGTGCACCGTGCGTGGTGCGAGAACTAAGTGCAGCGATTTCGATTGCCTTGACGGGATCGTTAACGAAAGCCAGCAGCACAGGCGCCAAGCGCATCAGCGAGCCATTACCGGCGGTGTTAGGATCGGCGCTGCCGCAGTAGGGCTCGGATGTTAATTCAAACTGATGAAGAGCGGCTCGAACGGTAGTGCCTATGTCGAAACACTCACCGTTGCTGCTCATGTAGCCAGTCCGATACCACCGAACATAGCGTTGCATCTGGTCAACAGCATTGAAGCCTCGGCAATCGACAAGGCTTGTTCCCAGACACATCATCATCGATGTATCATCGGTCCATTGCCCTACCTTCAATTTGAAAGGTCCACCACCGACCATGTCTGTTATTGGTTGGAATGATCCTGGGCGTTGGAATTCGAGCGTGGTGCCGACGGCGTCTCCTGCCGCAAGACCTAGCACCGAACCTCTAACGGGTAAACAGCGGGCGCGTCTTTGTATATGATGCCTACCTGAAGATACTGGAGCGAGGAACAGAGCCATTGCGCCCAGTTAGGGGTCACTGTACTCCTGCGAAAGCGAGAGGTGGTGGCGGTGCAAAGCAGATCGGCAGACCGGCTATTTTGCCAATTTGCCGCATCAGCAATTCCGGTGAATCACAAGACTTTGTGCCGGATGTTCCAGGTTGGTGTTCCAAAACGACGCTGGGAAAATCTGGCTCTGTAGGAATCATAAGAATTCTATGGGCTCTGATCAATCTGAACTCACAGACAACTCCCCATTTGATCGTACTGCCTCTCCTCCAGCTGAATTTCTTGGCGGTGACCACCAATTCACGACTGTTTAACATGAGTCCCAGCATTTCGATGTGGGATAACAAGCCATTAAGATCATGCTGATATTCGTAGATAGCTTTTTCAAGCTTGACCAGCTCACAAGTCAAAATCGCTCGATACAGTCCGTGGATGGGACTAGGCTTGGCAGTGCCGGGCAGGAATCCGGTGACGTTTGCAGTATTGGGAATGGCGCATTGAAGCATGGTAAAACTCCTTCCTGAACGGAAGTGAAAATCTGGGAAAGGGGAGGCAAGCACTAGGGTTCGCAGATACGAAGATTGTTAGTTCTATCGCATCGTACGTCTCTATACACAAATTCCAAGAATTGGACAGATTTCCAAAAATTTGTTCAGTTTGATGGTTCCGAGGGTTTTCAGCTCCTATTTTCCAATGAAGTTTTGGTGGATCACAGCACCAGACTTGCTATCAGTCGTTTGAGAGAAGAAGTCCAATGGCGAGCTCTGGCGCACTGCGCCGGCGGTGTTCACCCCGGTAACGAAGGTCGCGTCTTGTCCCTGCGCTCCAATTGAGCCGTTGGTCGCACCCTGAAGCGATGGAGCTCCCGGCATGCCGTATGGAATAGGCTTAAAATGTTCGGCTCCGGCAAGCACTCTTTTTACCTCAGATCCGTCCGGTGGTTTCTTTGTAGACTGTCCTCGTTGCGCAACAGCCTCAATCACAGCAGATCGCAGCAGTCCAGGCCAGAGCTTCTTGAACAATACTCCGGAGCCATAAATGTCGGCATTGCTAATTTTTCCATTTATAGCGACCGCGTATCCGATTGCATCCTTCTCTTTGTTCACCACGTCGGATAGTGCATTGAATTGCATCTGCGTTGCATCTTTTACACTCTTTTGCTCGAGCGTCAGTTGAAAACTGCTAGGCGAAACATTTGACGCAACAGGCTTCGTCAGTGTGCGTGAGAGTTGATCTTGCTTGGCTTGGACTTGCTGCCAGACCTTGCTTTGGTCTGCGTCTTTCTTTATCGCTTTCTGCATGTTATTTCCGACGACAAATTCGCTGGCGCTGTTAAATTGCGATGAGCTCTCGCCAACGCGTTCCGACCATCGTCCATGCTCGACGCAAAAGCAGGGCAAATCGACACCCTGAGCGCGCGGTGAAATCAACATATCAGATTGGAGCGCGCGATCTTGTCGCCCGCCCTTGACGATTTCACCTGACTGAATGAATATGGCTGCGTTAGAAAGATTATCGATTTTCAGAACGTTCACGTTGCCCGTCTCGCGCACAACAACTTGCTTCTTAACGATAGCCTCCGGCAACGTCAAATACTCTTTGTTCTTTGATTTGTCGGCTCCTTTAATCAGGAATAGAGAAAGATTCCCGAATGAATATGGTTGGCTGACGTGATACCCCGTCGAGAACCCCGTCGAGAACCCCGTCGCCTGCGCGTAAACTTGGGATGCGCTGGTGTTGGAACTGATCAAAGACGTTATTGCGAATAAGAAAGCGACGTTTCGTATGTTCATATTTTTGTACCTGTGAAATTAGTAAAAGAGATGCACCGCATGCGGTGGCGACCGCACTGGAGTCTACGATCGCCACAGCATGCAGCATCGTCGGTTCTGCAACCGCTTTTCAAAAGCCGCGAAAACGGCAGTTCCGAGCGGAACACGGAGAACGTTATTGATAATTGGTAAGTTGTAAAAAAGACTCCACAGCTAATGTAAAGCAAATCGGCGTGCATGTCTTGGGGGAAAACCCCAGATCAAGGTTGGCATCACCTTATCGCCTATATCTGCTGCGTGACCAGGACTACTCATCATCAAACTCCTGTTCTCGCATCCGCGCAAACGTCTCCGTAAAAGCAGCGGCTATGATACCAGTTGGCAGAGCGATTAGACCGACTCCGGCAAGAGCAGTGGCACCACAACATATTTTTCCGAGCACCGTTCTTGGATACACATCGCCATAACCAACTGTTGTCAGAGTCATGACTCCCCACCAAAGAGCTCTAGGAATGCTTCCGAATGCTTCGGGCTGCTCAACACCCTCGACTTCATACATAATCGCCGATGCGATTAAGAGCACAGCGAGTACGATTCCCAGACTGAGAAGAAGTTCCGACCTTCGAGTTTTGATTACATCGGCAAACTCATTCATCGCTCGCGAAAAGCGACTGAATTTAGCCAAAGTAATTATTCTAAAAAGCCTGGCGACTCTAAGCAGAAACATGTTATTGCTGAAAGCAGCGAAGAAGAATGGCACCACTGAGAGCAAATCGATAATTGCCATAGGTGTAACCATGTATTTGAGTCGACCGGTAATCCCAACATAACGGGGATCGCAGCCGACAATCCACAAGCGCATCAAGTATTCAGTTGAAAAAACACAAGCGAATAGGCAATCCAAATAGAAAAACAAAGTTTGATTTGGACCAAGCAACGTCGGTTCGGTTTCCAGAACAACAACTACGCTGCACAAAATAATCAGTGCGGCTAAAAAGATATTGAGATACGACATTGATCGTGGTGGCACGGCTGGATAAAACCGTTCGAACAACGTCTGTTTAAGTTGGAGCAATTTGACACCCGGCTTGAGTCCACTCTAACATTACACTCTTGCCAACCCTGCCTTCCCCTGCCCCCTTGCTTTGGGAGATTCCGTCGACTAGCCTAATGAAGAGGCTCGAAGAGCTCGAACTGCACCTTGCGATGTTTTACGTATTCCTCAACATGGCAGTGCGGAAGAGCTGCTGAAAGCTTCGCAGCATCACGAGCGTTAAAATTGCCTTCACTGTATATGACTTGAATAAGAGACGGTAGTTGCTGCAGATACTTAATACAGCCTGCAGTCACCAAAGTGTCGGACAGTAATAGTTCTCTTAAATTCTTCAGACTCACGAGCGAAGCAATGCCGGAATCTGTCACTTTGTTGAATTCGATATCAAGTTTGTGGAGCTGAGACATCGGCGCAAGACGCTTCAGCCCTTGATCCGTAACTCGAGAACGACTCAAATTAAGACTCGTCAGTTTTTTTAATCCGACGAGATTTTCCAGTCCTTCGTCACCTATGGAATCGTTTGCGATGCTCAGATCACTAAGGCTAGTTAGCGGCTTCAAATGGACGAGTCCCTTTCCAGTAACCAGCGTCGCTCTCAGCTTCAAACGATCAAGCTTATTCAACTTGTGAAACCAGCGAAGTCCCTCGTCTGATACATCAGTCTCTTCAAGGTCTAGATCAACTAATCCTGTGAGATTTTCAAGGTTCTTGAGTTGTGTGTCATCAATTTCCAACTTTTTCAAGGTCAGCTTGTAGAGTGCATCTGGTGGAAGATTTTTCAATGGTGAAAGATCGTGAGTAGCGTCGAAGTCCACTATCAATTCCACTCTCGCGCCTGCAGGAATTTCTACTTTCCCTTTGGCGTCTAGAGGAGCTATTTTGAATTTCATAATTTTGATCGTTCCAAACGAATGGTTCGTCGGAAATTGAAGAATTCTTGCACCACTGTCTGCGCCAAAGGCAACAGGCGCAACCAAACCCAAAGCACACACAAGCGCAATTGATAATGGCACGAGAAAAGTGTTAGCCATCATCACCATTGCCGGGCGATGATGTAGTCCCGATCACCTGCCCTTTCCTTGTTTATTATCGTCATTCTTTGCGATCCTGGTTGGCGTGTTTCTAAGGTCGATTGATCTGACTTTGATCGGGGTCGTGAAGTCCGTGCGCTCTTCCCAAACGACGGTTAATTTATTGCCGTCGATTGCTACATCTGGAGCCATTTGCACCGCCGACGATTTTGAAAACTTCATATCGCCATAATACCCACTTAGATCATTCGATAGCATTCTCAAACAGATTTTCGGATTGCTCAGTCCAAGGGCTCTGTTTGGCCAGACAACGGCGACTCTATCGGCTCTGTCGGCTGCCATAGCTGCTGCACTCGATATTGATCCTGAATCTGTGACATGCGCGGGGTGCGTAAATGGACCATTGTTAGCCGAACCAATGCACCAGATATCGGCAGCGCCTTCCCGTTTTGATCTGGCAGACCATGTGATGTAGATTCGTCCTGTTGCTCCGCATGCGATGATCGGATGATAAGAGTAACGTCGACTCTTGCTGACATTTACTGCATTTGACCAGGCATTTTGAGTACGCTGTGAATAATAGATCTGAGGTATTTGGTCCACCGCAGAATCATCCTTCCAGGCAATGTGAACGATGCCGTCTGCACCGACTGCGATGGCTGGTGAACTTGAATCTCCCGGTGTATTGCTGACATTTTCCAGTGATCGATCTTTAGACCAGGTCTTACCTCCGTCAGTGGACGAAGTATAAAAGACGTCTCTGTTTCTATCTCCTCGTCCGTCGTCGGTAAAGACCACATGGATTGTGTTATCTTGCCCCACAGCCACCACTGGATCACTCGATATGCCTGGCGTATTTGAGATGTCGATGGGTTTATTCCATGTATGTCCACCATCAGTAGAACGAGTGAAAAAAATGTCCGGACTATTTTCACCAGAAGCGGTGTCAGTCCAGACCACGTCAATGGCGCCACCCTTTTCAATCGCGACTCTTGGGCGCGTCGACACTCCTGCGGTTGGTGATACATCTAATCGTTTTGTCCAGGTTCGCCCTCCATCGTTGCTGCTTGAATAGAAGATGTCTGCAGATCCTGAGTTGTTGTCGACCCCTTCAAAGACCACGAAAAGGTGACCTTGACCGTCAGAAGATATGGCGGGATTGTGTCCGTCGCCTAAGTTAATGGTGGTTGCTTGAGCTCCGTAAGCCCAGATTGCGGCGCTCAAACTGATCACGGATGCTATTGACAACAACGTTTTTTGCTTCATCTTGGCTCTCTCTTCACAACTGATCAATTTATTGCTGGATGAAAATTATAGTCTAATCTCTAGTGGAATGTTTTTCGGAAACGATTGAACCAGGCTGGCACTATATATGGTGACATGTCGGCGATGATATCTCAATGTTGCTGGACTGCCTGATTATGAACATCATGGAACAGTCCGAAACAGTCAAATATACCAGTTGCGGATTGATCTTCCACATTGGCGCTCCGCTCTTGAATTCTTAGGAGCTAATTGACCCTCGACACTCCTGTTAAAATCCAATCACAAGATTCATGTCGTTGGTTGTTGTCGCTGCGGCGATTCTTGTTATCGCCAAAGAGACTTGGAGTGCTTATGAAAATTTTTACGATGCCATCCTTTCAGCTATTAGCAGCCACACTACTGTTCATTATGTGCGCCACCGCCAGTAGTGCCAGCGACGGAGTTGCTCAATTAATCGAACCAGCAGATGTGGCAGTAAGTCAACGGCAGGACGTCAATTCTGGCAGCCCGACTTTGCCAGGTTTTAAAAGCTGGAGCAATCAGACCATCCAGCCGAGCGCCGCACTGCTATGCATACATGGGTTGGGTCTTAACAGTGGCGCGTTTGACGATTTTGGTACACGCATGGCTCAAAACGGTATATTAGTTTTCGCTTTCGATGTGCGTGGGTTTGGTGCTTGGATGAAGAAAAAAGATGGCGACAAACTAGATTTCGAAGGTACGCTGGCTGACATAAAACATACGTTATCAGCTATTCGTAGTGACCATCCGGGACTGCCAGTTTTTCTGCTCGGTGAATCTATGGGCGGCGCAATAGTCCTCAAAGCGTGTTCAGAGTTTCCGCAGCTAATAGATGGATTGATTTCGTCGGCGCCAGGAGGTCAAAGGTATAAGCAACGCAAAGAAGACTTAGATGTTGGTCTGCACGTTTTAATTCGACCACTTAAGCAATTCGACATTGGCACAGGAATCGTCGACCAAGCAACGAAGAACCCAGAATTGAGAAAAGTTTGGCTGACCGATCCCTTAAACAGAATGGATTTATCGCCAGAGCAGTTGATAAAGTTCCAGCTGTTTATGAATGGGAATGATGATGCTGTTCGTAAAATTAAGACCACGCCGGTTCTCGTCTTGCAGGGAACTCTAGACAAGCTAGTCGAACCTGACGACACCTGGAAGATTTTCACCATTCTCGCTACCGAGCGCAAAACACTTATAGCCCTGCGCAGTGAGCATCTCGTTCTTGAATATGGTCGAGTCAAAACGAATTATTATGATACGAAAGTCACGGAGATGGTGGCACGCTGGATGCGAGAGGCTAGCTCTCCGTCATCTTCAAGTGACTATCTTACGACTCGTTGATTTCCTCGGATATAATGATATGAGTCCACGGAGGCGTTAGAACATGTCAGAATTCGCCAAAATTCCAAACCTAAGTGTAGATGAATACCTGGCCCTCGAAGAGCAGGCTCTCGTTCGTCATGAATACGTTCATGGACAGATTTTTGCAATGACAGGTGCCACAGACGCGCATAACGTCATTTGCGGCAACATTTACGCAATGCTTCATGCGCACTTGAGAGGTAGCGGCTGTCTTGCATATATCAACGACATGAAATTAAAGATCCAGCAAGCGAATAGCTTTTATTACCCTGACATTATGGTCACATGTGAACCTTTTGACGCCGAAAGCGTGATTAAGCAACAACCTGTTCTGATTGTCGAAGTCCTTGCGCCATCGACAAAGCATATAGATCGACGTGAGAAGTTAATTGCTTACAAGCAGATAGACAGTCTTCAACAATATTTGATGATTCACCAAAACAAATATCGAATCGATTCTTATCGAAGGGATTCCGACAATCATTGGGAAGTTTCCAGTTTCGGCATAGCGAACAGTCTTGTCCTAATTTCGCGACCTTCAATTCTTGAGGTGCCGATTACTTCAATTTACGAAGGTGTTGCACTTGATCTCACTGTAGAAGAGGAAGATGAGGATTACGAACTGAGCCACGCTTAGTTCGATACTTTATCAATGGCATTCTCACCAAACGTTCTCCTTGACAAAGCATCCGACCCAAAAGATCAAAGGCGGATACGCCGTTCGTTCAGCCACTCAATTGACTGCTTGTGCTCACTTGGGTATAACAATTTCTAGTATCTCGTTGAATCTCGGGGATAGTCCATGGTGCTCGAAGCCGTTCCTTCAACAATTGAGTTGCTGTCAGAGTGTTTCTCCCTAGAGCCTGAGCACTTGGCCGCGCTTAATCTTGCCTGCATGGCAGCCGGAATCGAGCCAGGCGAATATATGTACCGCCAGGCGAAATTAGCCCCTCAGGTCGTTCGCGGAGCCATTCTGTGTCAGTTGTACATGCAGGAAAGGCTACTGCCGAAATTACAAGCCTTCAGCGCAGTGAAGCTCGTAAGCGAAACTCAATGCACTATTGAAGATGCGCTGGTCAAAGTCGAATGGGACTACGCCTACTATGAAAACATTCGGCAGTTGCGTGACCTTCTCCTGCAATCCGAATTGATTAGCGACAAACAGAAAACACAAGCGTTTGCAACGTGCCTCGGTTTCCAGTTGCCGTTTTTATCAGTGCTGGTTCAAAGGCAGGTCATGACAGCTGACACCGCTGATTATGTCCTCTCGATCCAACAAATGGTATTGCAAGACGGAATGTCCTTTGAAGAAGCTGTAGATTTGCTCAGTCGGTGCAAGAAGCCCGATGGAAGTCTGGCTCGACCGGAAGCAGCGAAAAAGCCGGTCACGAGAGAAATAAAGTTTAAGGGGGGTCGTCTGGGCGAGCTTTTGGTCGCTTCAACGATAATCACACCTCTTCAATTGATTGCGGGAGTGGAAGAAGGACGCAGGAAAGGCAAGCTTACTGGCGAAGCGCTGGTGATGCAGGGCTCCCTTACAGAAGTGGACCTTAAACGAGCGTTGAACGCACAAGGACGAATCGAATCCGGGAATCTCACCTTTGCCGAGGCAGTAGGCAAATTGGATCCGAAAAGAATACTGCCTCCTCCCTATTAGCGAGCCTCTGATCTCATGGTTGATTTGCAACAAAACAGCGGATTACAAATACTTGAGGAGAAACTCCAAAAGCGTGAGTATCTCGACTGCATTGAATTAGCAAAAAAGATTTTGGACGGGACACAGTCCGCCGATCAGCAAGCAGCCGCAAAAATCAAACTTGCATGTTATATCGCTATTGGCGATGCAAATTTCGGATTGAAAAGGTTTCAAGACGCGCTTCTGCAGTATGAAAGAGCGCGGAAGTTGGCGGAAGAAAAAAATGGCGCTCTCTCAGAGGAATCTATGCATACCCTGTTTCGCCTGGAACGCGCGCTGCGAGCCCTGGCGGAATTAGAGGGTGGCGGAAATACCAAAAATGTTCTCACGTCAACGGTTTTGTTGACAGCACAAAGTTCTGAGGCTGCATCACAACTCGCAAGCGGTCGTCACGCTCGAACACTGCAAGGAATTTGGGCATTGGCTTTAGACAAGAAGATAACCAAAGAGTCAAATCCGTTCGTGTCTTTGATTCAAACTGTCATGCAAAAACTCGGGAGCGCGCGCGTTGAAGAATTCCTCGCACGCGTGTCTATCACCGTTTCGGTAGCTGGAATGGTCTGCATGCTGATCTATGCGGCATATTGGTGGCAAACTCATCCCTACCCGACGGTGGCAAATCCCATATCTCATGATGACTTTCGTGCAGTCAACCAAACTCATTGCCCGTCTAAAACCTTAAAATGGCCGTTCAAGACGTTTGATGGCGCGAGCACCCTGGCGTGGTCTCAAGACGGCACTGCGGAATTCACCGGAATTGGTGGCAGCCACGGAAGATTGCCGGTAGTCATTTACGACGGCAGCCCAGGTTCTGTGTGTGGCGTGCTGTTTGCAATTTGGACTCAAAACAATCTGTTATTGAGATGGAATGGATATGCATTGCAAGACCAAAATGACACCACTTACTACGATATCTCTGAGCCCGAAAACACTGTTGTTGCAAAAATCTACGCTCTGAGAAATTGGGCCCAAGACTTCTTCAAAAAGCGCGGACGCTACCCATCTGCCGCCGACCACAACGATCTCAATTACACCAACCCAATTACCAAACACACCGAAAGGATTTTGCTAATAACTGGAAAGGAAAACGTTGTCGGCTTGATGGAAGCGTGCAAGGTTCAAGGAATTGTTCCGCATGGTGGCATGATTGTATGTGTTAGTGCCGGACCTCGAAAGTTTCTTATCGGTGCCTTCGATCGGGCTCGCAATCCGGTTCAAACTTCAAATGCTCATGACGGGGTACTCGCTCTGAATGCGAATCAAAAACCATCAGCTCCTCCAGCCGCGAATAAGAGCAAAGGAATGATCGTGTTTGACAAACCGATTGATCAACTGTCTTATTTGCTCTGCGCCCACACCGCATTCGCAGGAATCTTGTTTGTTTTGCTCCTGGGTGCTGTTGGTCCAGCAATCTTTCTTCTGACCAAGAACTGGAGAACTGCTTTGCGAGCGAAAAAGAAACCCCACACAAGATCGCTCACAGCTTCACCCGAGAGCGCAAAAATTTCTCATTCTTGAGTTCAGACGAGCCAGACTTAGCACCACTACATATGGTGCTCATTCGGAAGCCGCATCAAGCTCCCGAATGAGACCACTCACAGAATAATTTAACTATTAAGGAGAGCGCATCCTGGCTGGATTGTATCCCGAAACTGGTTCTCCTTCTGTGTACTATACGCCAGACGCATTTTTTAGACATTTCTTTGAAACAATTTCTGAATTAATTTTCGAAACATTCCAGGTCACGAAAAAAATAATCCATTTGGACACACTTTGCACACAACTTGACGATACATTGTATTCAACGGTCACACCCCAGCGATCGTTCTCCCACAAACGTACGACCGGATTCGACGCGAGGATGAACCATGGGCTTTGACCAAAACGATCAACCGAATTCAGCAGCACCAAGCGCTAATCACCAATTCCTCAATTTTCTAGACATTCATAAACAAGAACAGCCTTCGCCGCGAGTGAAAGAAGTCTTTCCCGACCTCGATCCCGCGGCAACAAGACCTGGCGAACATTCCAACAGCGACAATTCGAAGACTGGGATCAAGTCGAACTTCGCCGGATTACCCCGGCCCCGAACCGATAACCACATAATTGATTTCACTCCTCCTGTTTACCCTGCAGAAAAGCAGGCTCAACTCGCCAAGCCAGACGTACTGGCACAGCCAATTAACAAGTACGAAAAGTCCGTCACTGAACAAGTTAAAGGTTTGGACGGAGAAGCAAAATTCTCTCCATACACAGCAGATGCCCTCAAGCGTGACGCCGACAAATTTCCACCCAAAAGAAATGAAAAAGATGGCACAACAACCTACACGATTGAACAATTCGGTTTGACCGATCGAGATTTGGCAAAGGATCAAAACACAGCAGGTCACTATAAGCGCCTCGTTACAATCACTGTTCCTGACCAAGCCGAGTCCTTGAAAGATTGCAAATTCGAATACCAGGACAGACAAAATATCGATCAGAGAGAATTCAATGCCTTGGTGGACAGAGCGCAGAAACGACAGTACGATTTGTCAGCAGCAACCGATGCGAAACAAGAAGCGGCAAGCTTGGTAAACATACCATCCACCGTGAAGCTTCCACGTCCAAAAGACATGGCTTTCTACACTCACGGAATTCGCACTGGAGCAGAGGGCGCTGACTTCCAAGCATTGGCTTTGCAGCTGACACACGGACATTCCGTAATTAACGTCGATTGGAAATCAACTCAGGCATCCGAAGAAAAGATCGGGGTTAGCGAGGCATATGAAATCAACCGCAAGGGCGCCGCTCAATCCTACGGAAAGTTTGAAAAGACACTTGACGATACCATTAGTCATATCGGCGCCGAACATACCGATATGATCGCTTTCAGTCATGGTGCCATGTTCGACACCAAGTATTTGTGGCATAGCAAAGACGCCCATGCTCCGCGGCTTAACGAAGTGATTTTTACTCATCCTGACGTGCCGATTGCAGTGATGCCGCAACCGGATAAAGATGGGAAATTCGACGAGCGCAACCGCTTGTACACATGCGTATCGAAGAACACACATGTCATAGGAAGCACAGCAGATCTTGCAATGACTGGTGCTGCTTACAACGACTGCGTGCCTTCAACAAGCGAAAGTTGGGCCGAACAGTTTCAGGAGAAAAGAAGGCAAATGGCGATCCACGCGCGCATCGGAGACGGCGGAAACATCAGCCGCACGCTCGTTGCGGGAAGCGGTGGCTCCTATGTGATGGAGACCATTCCTGTGGACAAAAAAGATCCGTACATGCACTTCATCAACATGAACGGCATCAGCAAACTACTTAACGATCCGGATCGGACCACAAAGCTGGCAAATTTAGAAAGCACAACGCAGAGATCGAAGTAGCGCAAATCATAATTAGCTTTCTCAGGGCAACACTGAACTAAAAGTGGTCATTATTGCGCGTCAGTGAAGGGCGCGCAAACGCTAATCCACGAATCATTCTCAAATTGTCGCTATAAAGACGATATAAAGCCGGAATGACACCTGAAGGTATCCATAGTTAATTTGATTCAGATCCGGCACCCATTTGACCCGGACCAGCCGCTTTGCTACAACTAGCACGTGCAAACGCTACTCTACGAAAAAAAGATGAGTCTCAGAACGTTATTAGCAGTAATGCTGTCTCAACTTTGTCTGTTGACATGGACTGAAGCCTGTTTCGCGCAGGTTTCGCCCTGGCAAACCCACATGCAGGATGCCAGTACCGCTTGCGAAAACCGTGATTTTAAGACAGCCGAGTCGTTATATAGGAAAGCTCTTCGCGAAGCCGAGCAGGTTTTTGGACCAGACGATCCTCGATGCGCTGTTACTCTCAATGATTTAGGAAGAGTTTTATTTGATGACGGAAATTACCGCGAGTCCGAGCTTATCCTCAGACGCTCACTCGCTATACCCGAAAAGGCAGGCGCGGTTGAAAATATGCAATTCGCCAACTCGTTAGTGCTTCTAGGCATTGTCCTCGAAAAACAAGCCAAGTATGCCGACGCCGAACCGCTGCTCAAGCGTGCCTTGGCAATTAAAGGCAAAGTCTCAGGGACGACGAGCAAGGCTTACGCTCTCGGTCTCAAAGACGTTGCTAACAATTATGTTGACGAGGGTAAGTATGCGATCGCTGAACCGCTCTTCACCCAAGCGATGAAGATGATTGGGCAAGCGGATATGAAGCCTGACGATCCGGATTTGGCATCGATATATAGCAGCTTGGCGAGTCTTTACAAGGCGCAAGGAAAGCCCGCGGCCGCAGAGCCCTTGTGCAAACGTGCTCTTGCCTTGTTTCAAAATCATCCCAACAGCGAGCGCTATTTGTCCTATCTAAACAACCTTGCGGATTGCTATGAAAAAGAAGGTCAGTATACGGAAGCGGAGTCTCTCCTTAAAAAAGTTGTTGACGGTGAACAACGTTTATTGGGTCCGCAAAATCCGCGACTAGCCATAGGTGTCACGAACCTCGGTTTGTGTTACTTCCATCAGGGTCGATACGAGGAAGCAGAGTCATGCTTTAAGAGGGCTCTGAACCTGAACGAAAACGCTTTTGGATCTCAGAATCCGTTGGTCGCAAACTCTCTCGAAAATCTTGGCTCTGTTTTTGAAGACACCAATCGATTAGCGGAAGCCGAACCCCTCATGCGAAAAGCTCTCACCATCAGAGAACAAACGCAGGGAGTCGCACATCCCGCGCTCGAGGGAACGCTTAAATTACTGGCACGGCTTTATTTGAAGATGGGCAAATTCCATGATGCTGAGCCTTTATTCAAAAGAGCGCTTGAGATTCAGGAACAGAATTTTGGTAAGGATGATCGGAAAGTTGCCACCATTCTCGAGGAACTGGCAAACGTTTATGATCTGGAACATCGCCCGGCTCTGGCTGAACCAGTGATGTTGCGCGCTCTGGCGATTCACGAAAAGATTGGTGGCAAAAAATCTCCTGCAGTGGCAGCTGATCTAGACAAGTTAGCGAAGCTCTATCTGCAGCAACGAAAACCACAAGACGCTCCGCAGCTTAGCAAACGTGCAGATGAAATTAAGGCTATTTTGCCTGGTTCAACTGGACGCAACGTTTTACCGAAGACATCGGTAGCTCTACCGTCGGCTCACGCCAGTAAGCCTGTTAAGGATAAATGGGCACTAGTGATTGGAATCAGCAATTTTAAAGACCCATCCATCAATCTCCAATACTCCGCTAAAGACGCCACGGATTTTCGCAATTATCTTATTGCCGATGCACACTTCAAGCCCGATCATGTCAAACTGTTGACTGACTCCGCTGCCACACGCGACAACATCATTGGTCAACTTGGTGACCGCTGGCTTGGAAGGGCGGCTAACCCTGGCGACCTCGTGGTCGTTTATTTTTCAAGTCACGGAAGCACCGCTAAGCGAGAAGTTGGTGTCAATTTCTTGGTCGCTTATGACACCAACAAAAACAGTCTGATTGGCACCGGAATTCCCATGCAGTGGATTACCAAGATTATCGCTGAACAAGTTCACTGCGATCGGGTGGTGCTTATCTTGGATGTTTGTCACAGCGGCGCGGTAGCATCGGCAGGAAAAGGACTGACCAGGGTGGACGGATTTGATGTAAAAAAAATGGCTGTCGAAAAGGGGCAAGCGGTGTTGTGCTCCAGCTTGTCTGATCAGATCTCGTGGGAATCAAAAAATTATCGAAACAGCGTTTTTACCCGCAAGCTAATTGAGTCGCTGCGCCGTAAAGGCGACAAAATCAAATTGGGCGAGGCGTATAGTTTTTTGAAGGACGATGTTGAATCGGAAGTTTTGCGCGATCGTGGAGAACTGCAAACTCCAGTGCTGAATGAAGCTGGATGGCGGGGTGAAGATGCGGTGTTGTCGGTGACACCAGCGAGTCCGAGGGCTGGTTTATGAGGTTTCGGTTTATCATGACGCTGCAAAAAAGCAAATTTTTATTGTGGTTTTTAATCGCGGCGATTTCAAGTCAATCCGCTGGTATTTGCTCAGGCATCCAGACTAACCCTAAATCCGCACGTGCCGACAAGTCCGGCACTCGCGCTCCCATTAAACCCGCTCCTGCATCGTTATCGACGTTGGACCAAGACGTCAATGCACCCGTTAAAGATAAATGGGCATTGGTAATTGGCATAAGCAAGTTTCAAAATCCGCAGATAAGTCTGCGATATGCAGCTAAAGACGCGACAGATTTTTATAACTACCTGGTTACTGATGGCGGCTTCGCTCGTGACCACGTTAAACTTCTCACTAATGAAAAAGCTACGCACACACGAATTCTATCGGAATTGGGCGATAAGTGGCTTCCGCGCGTGGCTAATCCCGACGATTTGGTAATCATTTACGTATCGAGCCACGGCAGTTCGTCTGATTATGACGTCGACGGTGACAATTTCATCGTTACTTACGACACCGAGCCCACGGATTTATACACCACAGCACTCGATATGCAAGAGCTGGCCAAAATCATAAAACATAGAGTCCACTCTCGCAGAGTTGCTCTTTTTTTGGATGCCTGTCACAGCGGCGCCATCACTCCGGAAGCTAAAGGCATGTCTCGCACACCGCGCATTGATGCCAGCAAAATTGCGGTCGGCACTGGACAGTTGGTTATTTGCTCAAGTAAAACTGATCAAGTTTCGTGGGAATTAAAGAATGTGCCCAATAGCGTGTTCACAAAATATCTGATCGATGGTCTCAGATTGAACGGACCAAAAACAAAATTGGGCGATGCTTTCGGCTATATGCAAGACAAGGTGCAAGAGACAGTATTGAGAGAACGAGGAGAATTACAAACTCCAGTTTTGCGAAGTGAATGGAAAGGCGATGACCTCGTTGTTGCGGTAAAGCCAGTCAGTCCCAGACCAGGGATGATTGATGATCAGCAATCATCCCCAGAAAGTATTCCAGCGGTTGTGACTGCTTCAAACAGACCGGCTGTGTCTGCGCCAACAAGCTTACCGATTGTGACTGCGTCAAGCATACCGGTCGTGGCTGCGCAAAGCAAACCGATTGTACCTGCGTCAAGCAAACCAGCCGTGATGGTGCTACCAACAACGCCCACAAGAATCCCAGTCAATCAAACTCCCATCATTGAACACGTCAACAATAACCAGACAACCGCTGTAGTACCAGCAACGGTGCATTTCAAGGATCAAATTTTGTTGCTACCAATTAGTCGAGCCAGCAAAGAAACTGTTGTCCCAAGCAGCGGTGACTTATGGGGCGTGGTTAGCAGTCCTGAAGAGTTCTCATCCTTACCTTCAATTCTCACTGCTGAAATAAGTAAAAAACTAACGGCAAAAACCGGTATGCCTGTGATCACAGCCAATTATGCGCCTTCAAGCCCCCGCGAGATCAGCAAACTCGCAGTCAGAACCAGCTGTAAGTTCGTGCTGCAAGTGTCGTTTGAGAGCGTGGAATGGCGCCCGGGGATGATGTCGAACAAGTACAAAATGGCGTTGTCAGGCAACTTAATTTCAGGAGAAACTGGCATCGTCAGCGACACAATAGCGCCGTTTGAGACAAAAAAGTCGCCCTTCAAAGGTGATATGAAAGGCGGGCGCAAATTTTTCGAAGAAGATCTCGCGCCGGAAGCAGCGTCACACCTCGTTGATGCGGTGGCTCGCGACCTGGGCAAGTGAGTTCGTTCGAGCGTCCCCGCTCAGCACACTTTTCTGACCAATTCAGCACCAATGCGCAAGCGGTAACGCAATCCATTGTCCATCAATAGTTATTTGGAGACTTTATACGTCTGCTTGAAGGAAGTGCCGGAGATGATTGCATAATCATGACCTGGTGTATTAGTGGTGGCGTTATAGTCATAGTTTGCGAGCCAGTCACCAGGTTTTCCGTCCATGGCGCCCCATTTTGTGTTGATCGTGATTGGCTCGTTCAACTGCACAACATGCACTGGTGGAGCGTCAATTCTTGTCGGAGCAACAAACTCAGTCTTGCCAGTAAGCGTCGCTGCGTCTACATTGTAAGTCTTAGCAATTTTTGTTTCAGATGACATTGGCCACTGATTGACTTGCCCACGCTCGATTACAGGCTGACTATTTCCATCAAGTCGAGTCGCTACCCACTGACCTTGTTGCACTGCTTCTCCGCCAGGATTCTCCAGGGTAGGAACACTCTCTCCTTCAGGGCTAGTCACTTTGCGGAATTTCACATCATAAAGTTGTTTTTGAGCAGGCTGAACATCGGAGTCATTGAAGACCGCTTGGCTCCTTGCGATCGACTGTTGAACAGCAGCGTCCGGCGCTGTTTCTGTTGATGTCTTTTCTACCGGCTTGGTGGCATCTGCAGGTTTGGATTTGTCAGCCGGCTTGGAAGCATCTGGTTGGTTAGTTGGATTAGCTTGTTCAAAAGACTTCTTGGCGTTTTCCCATCTGGTCTTCAAATCATCTTCTAAATAACTTGAGGCACCGAGCATCGCACCAAATGCGGTGTATTTGCCAACTTTCTGCAAATCTGCAAACGCAGGTTTCTGCCAGTACAACAAGTCTGTCATAACGGCGTCAGTGGTACCACCTGCGAGACCACCTTCAGCGCCCGCTTCAACACGTCCCAAAAATGAACCGCCTAACTTAGGGGCAGCCCAGCTTGTAACAGCACCCATGGCGCCGAATATTCCGAAGCCTATGCCAACATCACGAGTCTTGTTCAGGAAGTAATTGCCGTTCTCGCTTGCGGGCATCATCATCTGAAAGGCAGCGCCGGTAGCACCGCTCCGTAGCCACATAGGGGCTGTGGACTCTGCTCCGAAGAATTTAGGAGCAGCCGAACCTAATACTTTTTGAAGCACCGCGAAATCTATGACAGCACCGGTCAGTTTGCCTGCGCTCGTCCAAAGTGAATCGTGAGTCGGTGCGCTAATCAATTCCAAATGAGGAAGATGCGCGGGAGTCAAATGGTCAACGAGCTGGGTAATGCCATCAATCGGAGTTTGGATCGCTCCGTATGCCGCTGCGTGGAAAAAATCTTCCACACCGTTGACGATTCCGCCTTCGTGCTTTGTGCTCGGTGCCGCTTCTAAATGATTAGCCTGACCCATGTGGTAATTCTCCAGTAGTGTTTAACCCGCTAGTTGCGAGTACTGCTTGAGTTATGTCAACTGCCGAGGAGTGCTTCCGAACATTTCGGATGTTCAGATATATTCGAATCCAGCAAAAATTGGACAAAGGATGCAAAAACTGCCGAAATAGTCCCCGAAACGCTAACAGGTGCAGAAGATCGAGAACACCGGATCGGATGCTGCCACCTGGATGCTGGCGCCCTCAACAATAACGATTTAATGTGCGTGCCGGAAATGCCAAACGAATGCCAAATGATTTTGGCATTCTAAAAGAACGCGAGGCACACATTACTAAATCGGACTTCTACCATGAAAGAAACCAGCGAAAATTTAGACTCCCGAGCTTTTAGTCATTCAGACGGCGCTTCCAAACTGAGCGTTTCTTCCGAAGAGATGCACGCTTTCTTCAAATCAGAAAAGTCACCATCATCGTCTTCACACGAACCAAAGTCATTGGACATGGGTAGCTTGCAGGATTTGTATGGAACGGGTGCATACGAATCGACCAATCAGCTCTCCGATAAACATTTTGACCTCGGTGCAGCAGTTGGTGGAATAGTTGAAGCAGGAAGAAAAGGATTGGAGGAGCTCGGCAAAGGCTGGGATGACCTTGGAAAAGCTGTTAATAAGCCGAACCTTGCCGCGAGTGAGAAGCACGTTGCTGCGATTGCGCGAGATACCTCCGACGACGAAGCGCCTTTTAATCCTGATCTTGACTTTTCTACAGCCAAATTGACATCAATGCCCGAATTTGAAAAGTGTCTAGCAGCACACCCAAATGACTTCGAAATTAGACCGAACGTCCCTGTCCGCAAGCACGACTGCGACCCAGGATTCGAATTGCACCCGGCGAAGAGAGTGGAAAGCCACGACGACACCGTGATTAACTCGATGCCCGGAGCAAAAGAGTACATCAAAACGGAATACCGCTAAACTTCAGCTGGCATTTCCCATTATCCGACAACTATGCCTTCAACTTCAGGATTGCCACCGCGCAAGGTGCGTTGCGTAAGACAAAGTTGATCGTGTGACCCAAGAAAAGTCCTTTGCCCATTTTCGGTTCAGCACCAAGCACAATCAGATCGGCATTCTGTTGCTGCGCAGCCAGAATAATGGCTTGCGCTGGGTGCGTGGCGACGTGCAGGAGGATAGCAGTAAATTCCACATCGAGAGCTTTCGACAAATCCTTCAACGAACCCTCAATCTCTTCAGTGATGTTCCGTTGAATTTTCTCGCCGCTTTTAGTTTCTTCGCTGTAAAGATCTTCGAGTTCTGATTCGGCAATGTTCAGTAGAGTGACTTTTGCGCCCAATGAATGTGCAAGTGAAATGCCGAACTCACCGGCGCTTATTGAAAGTTCAGAGCCGCTCACGGGAACAACAACTGTTTTAATTTCGCGATCGTTCGTCTGATCAGGTTCGTAAACTATGAGTACACGTGTGTTTGTGTTCAGGATCACTTGATCGACTAGCTCTCCAAACACGTGTTCGGCACCGGCAGGAGGTCTGTCGGTAGCCATAACCAGTAAGTCATATCCGAGATTGGCTTCCTCAGAAATCGCATCGATTGGGTTGTTTGATTTAACAGTTCGTTTGACCAGACCCACATGTTTGGTGTTGATAGCTTGGGCGATGCTCTTAAATGGTCTATCCGTATTCTCCAATGAGGCGCTTGTTTTCACCCATAGAACGACCGTTTCAATTACCTGGCGCTTACCAATACTATCCAACAATTTACCGATGAAACGATTGCGAACTTTGCCGGACGTAGGCC
This sequence comes from Candidatus Melainabacteria bacterium, assembly GCA_003151275.1. The sequence goes on along the minus strand of PLXC01000122.1, from coordinate 25,124 downwards.
AAAGGACGCGCCTTATGCTACTAAGGACGGTGCGCGACCGCCGTTCTTCATTCGCCAACCTTGTCTTCTCTTCGTCAGTCACTTGCACTTTTGACAGTGACCAGCTCATCAAAGGCGGAGCTACCGCAGTCGAAAACAGAGAAACAAAAATCACGATCGCCAACATATCAACTGTGATGATATGCAATGAGTAACCCAGCACGGCAAGAATTAAACCCATCGATCCTTTGGCATTGGCGCCAACGCCTACCGCAAAAGACTCCCACGGACCGATTTTAGTTAACCTGCCAGCTATGTAGCAGCCCAACAATTTGCTAGCCATTGACGCGGCGCACAGGAACAGCGTGATGCCAGCAAGTTGTGGTTGAAGCAACGCGCCAAGGTTAACATTCAAGCCTGAGGCCGCAAAAAAAATGGGAGCGAAAAAACCCATGGTAACGATCTCGAGGGGGCGCACCACTTTGTGATTTATTACCGGCGCCTGCGACAAAATTACACCAACGGCGAAGGCACCAAGCACGATGTGTATGCCTAGAGCTTGTGTTGTAGCGGCACCCAAGAGAAGCATGACGATCATTGCGGTGATTAAACCATCACTAGTAGAGACTTTGTCATTCACCCAACGAAGCAGGTTGAAGAATAATGGTCTGCCGAAATAAACGAATGCCACGAATGCTAGGGTTCCGAATAGTGCGGTAAAAAGAGGATTGCTTCCACTCGATCCTCCTGAGTCAGAAAGAACAGCGATGACAGCCAGCAAGAGGCAACAAAGTAAGTCGTGCGATAGGGAAGCTGCGAGCACGAGTTGACCGACATCGCGCTTGAGCAACTTCATGTCCATGAGGATTTTAGCCACTACCGGCACCGAAGAGACCGCGAATACAGTCCCGACAAATACAGCGAAGGCCAGCTTCCCTGCTGGATCTCCGCGAAGACTATCGGGCAGCAACATAGAAAGTACGGCTCCAACGATCAGCGGCACGAGCAGTCCAATAAACCCCAGATACAATGCCGGCTTACCGAGCCGTTTAAGCATGGAGGTGTCGGTCTCCATACCAGTCAGCATCAAAAGAAAGGAGACACCGATCCAAGAAACCGCTTCGATCAATTTTGATTGCGAACTGTCTTGCGGAAATAATTGAACCGAAAGATCAGGAAAGAAATTGCCGAAAAATGTCTGTCCCAGCACGAGTCCCGCAAGAATTTGTCCGATGATTGCCGGCTGTCCAAGCCGCACCATAAGCTCGCCAAAAACTAGCGACGCTAAAAGCAAAACACCGATTTCGAGGAATAGTAGAAGAACCGCATGCTCGTTCAATGTTTTGCTATCGTGTGCCGAATGTGTGGCAGAAGGAGAAGCCTTTTGTTTCTCCTCCAACAACTTAGTTTTTAATGACTGCATCCAGTCTTCAGCCACCGCCTGCGATGACTTGCCAAAGACGGCGCTGTCTTCCGTAGTGACAGCACATATGGCGATATTTCCCAACATGATCACGGGCACGCCGTCGACGCTTCTGCGGATACTTAATTGCGACGGATCTAGTCGAGGATTGGCTAGAATAGCTTGAATGTGACTGCTAATGTTTTGTGCGCGATCAACGGCAGACATTACCGGCGTGTTTGTAACCGTAAACACCTTCTCTGGGCCAACGTATACATCGCAGTACTCGACGGTCTGCCAAGCGCTCGCACCGAGCGGTGCACACATAAACAAGGCCAGTAATAGAGCAAGCAGTATGTTCTTGTATCGGATCTTTAATTTTCCTCTGTTATCCCGATTCGCTTGATATTCCGATTCGCTACTTTGAATCTAGACGAGCGAGCCATTTAAACCGAGACAAGCAAGTGGCAAAATTGCAAACGGTGCAATAAGTCCTATTCCCCTGTTCCACTTGTCAGCAATCGACCAAAGTTAAGGCGGCAAATCATATCGATGCGGACCGCGACCTAATCTAGAATACAAGGAACCCCTCATGAAACGCACAAAGTTGCTTTAATCAGCTAAAATTCTCCAGTGCGATCGTTGGTGATTGTTTATTTTCACCACAGTGCCGAACAGAACGTATGGAGTATGCAAATGAAATTGAACAAGATCGTGATCCTGTGCTCGCTGGTAAGTTTGATAGGCGTTTCCGCAATGAACACTTATCCAGCCAGTGCAAAAGACAGGGCTGCAGACGAAGCCAAGCAACAAGCCAAAGCAGCCGCAGACACTGCTAAGGCGAATAAGGAAGTAAGTAAGGGACATCCTGCCAGAGCTGGTAGAGCAGCAAAGAAGGCTGAAAAAGCTGCGAATAAGGCTGCCAAAGATCAAGCTAAACTAAACGGCAGATAGATCCGTCGACTGACCTGACGGTCGAGACTGACTTCAGGTCCACAATGGTCGAATTGCCCTAAAAAGAGTCATCTAGCAACTAGCTAGATGGCTCTTTTGTCGTTGAATAAGTCAGACAGGCTCTTATGATTGACTTGAACTTTTGAATAAGAACTGCGTCTAAACAAATAGCAATTAGAGCCCACTTAGAGTCAAACCAAGTAAGTATTAGCCGTGCTAGCAAAGCTAGCATTGCTAGCAGGATCAATTAAAGGTAGGATATATGTGGGAGATCAAATTCCTACCATCGGCGTTCGCCCATCAGTTGGTTAAGGAATCATTCTACGAATGCTTAGCCGATCCTAGTGGAATTATTCGCCGCTCTGATTCAGGCTCTTATGAGCTTCTAGCATCAACACAATCTGGTGCAATCCTGCATATTGCCTTCAGGCGAGAGCAATCCAAAAAGATAATCAACGTTTTCCATGGTAGACCAGCCGAACTAAGCGAGAAACGTCGTTACCGCAGACGAGGAAAATAATGAAAGCCTTGAAATTGAGTACGGCATCAGCCCCAAAAAGCAAAAAGTCTAAATCGACTAGACCGAAAAAAAGTAACCGAAAGAACGAATCGACAAAAAAAGGCAAGCGCATTCCTTCGCCACCTAGCCAGGATGCAAGCTGGGAAGAACAGTCAGGCTACCTGGACAAATACACCTTCGTCGAACGAGAAAAAGCGGGATACCTGAAGCCAGTGAAAGACGATAAGTTTGTCGATGAACTTGCGCGCAGTGCCACTGTTCAAAAGACAAGAGAGCAGGTAAACATCAGTCTTGAGCCAGACCAATTTGTTCAACTAAAAAAGATCGCGAAGCTGAGGCATCTCACACCAGCAACGCTTGCGCGAGCTTGGCTGCTAGATAGGTTGACTGATGAATTGACCAATTCAAATTGACTACTGCGGACAGAGATATTTACTAATGCTATCTGTGATCCGACGGTGAAGATGCCCGCTTAGCAATTCGGGGCACGGTTGATCCATTCTCAAGAGTCGCATCAGCGGACCAATCATTCAGAAACAAAGGACGCAGGCTGTTTAATGCCGCTGCGATAGCTGAACCGTTGTTCAGTAAAGTGGCTCCTGCTGGACCGACCATGCCAAATGCAGCCAATCCGAGACCGGCACTATTTGGTATCACAGCCAGTGTCAAATTCTGTCTAATCAAACTCATCGCTCCGCGCGCGATCTCAATCGCTTCAGGTAATCGATGTAAGTCATCGTCAGTTAGGACAATGTCGGCAGTTTGTCTGGCCGCCTCGGTGCCACCATGAAGTGATACCGCCACGTCGGCGTGTGCAAAGGCTGGAGAATCGTTGATACCATCACCGATTACGGCGACGACAAAGCCTTCTTGTTTTAACCGCTGCACTAATTCAGCTTTGTGCTCGGGGAAAGATCTGGCAAGGACTTCAGTAATCCCGCAAGCTCCCGCGACGCGATTGGCAGTTGCTTCACTGTCACCGGTAGCCATAACTAGCTTGCGAATGCCCATCCTGCGAAGCTTCTTAAGTGCTCCTGCGGCTTCTGAGCGAATCGGATCGCTATAGGTGATAATTCCTGCCAACTTTTCATTAATGGAAATATACACGATCGACTCACCGGCCTTGGTGACAATCATCTCGGTAGGATGGGCAAGGACGGTGGAAATTTTCTCCGAGTCCATTAAGCGCTTGCTGCCAACTATGACACTCAAGTTATTTACTTGAGCTTTTATACCCATACCGCGCAAGTGCGTCGAGTTTTCACGATGTGGAATTTCAATATTTCTGTGCACCGCATATTTCACAATCGCTCGGGAAGCTGGATGATGTAATCGTTGTTCCACAGCTGCAGCCAATGCAAGAATTTCGGATTCATCTCTGCCGCACAGAGTGATCACGTTTGTTACTTTAGGATCGCCACTAGTAAGTGTGCCTGTCTTGTCAAAAACAATTGCGTTCACCGTGGCGAGGCGCTCTAGCGCTCCTCCACTCTTAATTAGAATGCCGCGACGACCTGCTCGGTGCATGGATGCTAACACTGCCGTAGGAGCAGCGATGCGGATGCCGGTGCTGAAATCGAAAATCAACATGCTCATCAGCCGAATAACATTGTTGGTCAGCGCATAGCAAATTCCCGCCCCAAGAAAAATAGGAACCACAAGTTTGTCGGCCATGACAGAGGCATAGTTTTGAATCCGTGTCTCATGCAACGGCGCGCTCGCTACTGTTTGCAAAACCATACCGGCTTTGGTATCAACACCGGTAGCCTCGCAACGCAAATGGATTTTTCCTTCCACCAAAACGGTCGCCGCCAAGACTTTCGCACCTTTTTCGACTTCAACAGGAATGGCTTCGCCAGTCATTTTAGATTGATCGATACACGCTTCCCCACTGAGAACGACACCATCAACAGGAATCAAATCACCTGGATATACGACGACAATATCGCCGACTTTAACTTCGTCTGCCGGAACGCATATCCGCTTTTTACCTTTGACCAACCAGGCAAATCTTCCAGACAATCCAAGCAGATCAGCCACCAACTTTTGACATTTGCGTGCCGTCTGTTCGCGGATAAATTCACCGATACTGATTAGCGCCGTCATAAAAGCCGCTTCGACATACTTGCCGTTTAAGACCATAACTGTGGCAGCGACAGCATCCAAAGCGTCAACTCCAAATTTCTTTTCTTCGATCATTGTATGCAGTGCACGCGATGCGACCGGTGCCACTGAGGCTGCTATCAGAAATCTGGTGACTACGACGGGAAACTTGAAAATGGCAGCTGCAAAGGCTGCTCCACCTAATGCAATTTGAACGATGCTAGGAAGTGTTTTGTCGAGCAGTTCTACAGTGCGGTGAACGAACTTCCAGACTTCGCTTTTTATTTTGCTGGGCTGAGTTATTGTCTGACTTTCTGTCACGAGAGCCGCGTCTAGTAGAGCGACATGCTTGAGAAGATCTGCCTGACTGATTGCCTCTTCGTCATATTCAATGACGGCACTTCCATTCCAATTGTTGGTTGAAACAGCACACACACCCTTTACCTTTAAGAGGTTCATCAAGCACGAGGCAACTCTTTCAGGATCTCGCTTTAACGAATCTATCTTCAATCTAATTCTGCCGCTGACAGAATGAACGACTGAGAATTGGAACGGCGATGGTTCATATTCCAAAATCACAACTGAATCTGGAATCGTTGACCCCAATACCTTTAACGTATTTGATTCAGAAATTGGAAGTGTCAATGTCCATTTTTCCCTGAAATGCGGCGAGGCGTTTTAGTCTCGATCTGAACATCGTCATTTGTAGACGCATCGCGCAACGGAAGTGTTTCTGTAAATCCTACGCCGTGAAACTTCATGTAACTGTCGTATGCAAAGTAAAAAAGGACCCAGGAAGGAACCTCTCCCCACCAGCTACCACTCTGAACAGACTTAACTACGCCTGCACCAAAGAATAACAGTGGAACCATCACTTTTAAGTCGACAACATTGCTCGTCTCCTCAGCAACTTTCGAATCAGCTTTCGACAACGATTTGCGAATGAAATGCGCAACAATGCTCAAACCTGGAAGCTCTACTTCCTCGACCATGAGAAGCTCATGAAACAAATCTTCCGCAATATTTTGGATGGCTTCACCCATCAACTCTAGCGTATCATCGCGCTCATCGTGATCAACAACAATACTGCCAGTTCTTTGATTGACTTGCACACTTTTGACACCAGGAATATATTCCAACTGGCTCTTCACCGAATTCATGGTTTCTGCATCTCGATGATGGGCTGGAACCTTCAATCTGGTTCGATGAGGCAAATGGTGTTTCACACCGGCTGAGGCTTTTGTGAGCTTGTGAGTCATGATCTGCTCCGATACAAATTATAAGTTATGAGCACTGAACAACCAACCCTTTGACGGGTTGGTTGCTCTGTTAATAGTGCTCAGGCTTATTCGTGCGATTTTCCTGCATGTTGCTTTTCGTGCTTATCGCTGTTCTTGCGTTCAGCTTTTACTTCGGCAACAACATCAGTAGCTTCGTCTTTGATTTCTGCTACTAAGTCTTTCACGCTTTCACCAACTGTCATCCCTACCTTTACGGCTTCTTTGGCTACTGAGCGTAAACCCTTTCTAGCAGCTGGCGTTACCAGCAGAACTACAGCCAACAAACCCCACTTACCGGTCGCGGCTCCCCAAATGTCTTCAAGCATCGTTTACTCCTTTCATTCCTAGTCTAGGTATATCTATAAGTGCCCAGTTTCCAAAAAATTGTTCAATCATTTTGGTGCAGGTGTTGCCTCAGCATGAGCTTTTGCAGCCTCATCAGCATGATGTTGGGCATGTAGCGCATGTCCATGAGCCGCATGGGCATGACTAGCAGCAGCTTCTGTGTTACCACTCTTGTAATGTTTTGCGGCTTCGCGGTGATGCTTGGCTGCAGCTTCGTGGTGTTCAGCAGCCTTGATGTGATGCTCAGAGGCATCTTGACCGAAACTGGACAGCGAAATTGTAAGTGCGTACGCGATGCCAGTCGCCAGAGCTAGATGTTTTCTCACGTTATTCTCCTATATACAACTCGGTACTCCGAGACCAGTGGAGGATATCCACGAGATGTGCAGAATTTGTGTAGCGAATTCACAATTGAGATTACTCCTACAGAAATCTGGGCGGGAGGACCACTTGGCTGCCTTGAAAAGGACTACTGACTTGGTTATATAAGTAACCAGGCTAAATTGGCACACCAGAGGTCATGAAAATCTGGACTTAACACTGCACAACAATCACCGTAAAATATATGTGTGAAGCTCATCAGGCAGATGCACTGGCTTGAAGAGACTATGCCAGTGTATGCACCACTGGTGGTGCCCAGGTGCCTCGGGTAAACTGCAGCCTCTCAGGAGTTTGAGTCTCAGAAGGGATCGAATCAGTGACCAAAGAAGCTATCGACCAAAGAATATCCTTGTATGTGCAAAGCGAATTTCAGACGCTGGCTGACCCCATAAACGCCATACCTATGGCTGCGTACATGAAAACTGAGATGCCGTTTTACGGCATCCCAAAACCGCTAAGAATTCCAATTTACCGGGTTTTAAAGAAGGACTTTCAACCTGGTTCGAGAACAGAGTACGAATCCTGTGTGCTGGCGTTATGGAACCTTGAACATCGCGAAGAAAAGTACGCCGCGTTAGAATACGCAACGTTCTTCGATAAATTTACAGTCACGGCTTCTCTTCCTTTATATGAGCAGATGATTCGCGAAGGTCAATGGTGGGATTTTGTTGATCCAATCGCTATTGGTTTAGTCGGCAGCGCTTTGAAAAAGGATAGAGCAAAGGTTGAGCCAAAGTTGGATCAGTGGATTCGCGATCCAAACATGTGGGTCAGGCGCACCGCCATCTTGTCGCAGAACAGGCACAAACAAGAAACTAACGAGAAAAAGCTTTTCGAATACTGCTTAGAAACTGCACACGAGAAGGAATTCTTCATTCGCAAAGCAATTGGATGGGCCCTGCGTGAGTACAGCTACACGGCACCACAGGCGGTGAAGAAATTTCTTGAAAAATCCAAGCACGTCTTATCACCGTTAAGTCTGAAGGAAGGCGCCAAACGTCTGAAATGAATTGGAGCGCGGCTATTCTAGCCGCCGTTGAGAATGAAATCGAACGCGGCTGTTCTAGCCGCCCATGATCACACAGCCCGACGGGTCTGGTTTGCAGACCCGCGCTTTTCTAATTAGTCGTCTGGCGCTCCTACTTAGGACTTAGCTGCAACAGCGCTAGGTTCTTCAGCAGCAATGGTGTGGCTTTCCTTAGTGAAGTTTTCAAATGCGTCAACAATTTTTGCGCGGAAAGTCTCCACCGCGGAAATCTGCCTGCGCGCTTGACTCGCCTTAGGTGAACCTGGAGGAAGCTTGGCTGCAGCTTGATAGAGCTTAGACAATTCCTTGTCGATCACTTTATCTACAACGTCACAGGCGTCGTGCATGCTTATTTCGTCAAGTTCAATTGTTAGCTGCTCGGGTTGCACTACAGCAGATTGGGCTGCCTGCTGAAATCCGACCGCTACGTTTTCACCAAGCTTCGGCTGCTCTGTATGACTAACAAACAATTCTGATTCGGACATCTTGCCTGATGCCATGCGAATCAAATCACCAAACAATTCCTTAGCTAATGGTGGCACTGTGGCCAAAGACGCTTCTTCGCCCTGAATATTCCACGAATTCCTGCCGTCCACTGACTTATGTTCAGCGACGAGAAATGGCGGCGAATCCTCATCCGTATAGTGACCTGCTTTAAAGCCAATCGTCATTTCCGCTGGGAAAATATAGATAGAAATTTTTTCCTCGCTACCGCGCACAAAGAGGCACCAGAAGCGAGTCGTCAATCGTCCCTGTATTGTTTTCGTGACAGGGTGATACCAAACGTCGTCATCGCGCGTTTCTACAACTTGCGCTTTTTCGCAGTTGACGAGCAGGTCCGTGCCAACCACAGTATCGTTAAATCCATAAGTCAAGCTGCCAAATTCCTGGAAGAGCGCGTCAATCCAAACCCGCGCCTCTTCGAAACTGTCCGTGGCAGCAGCTTGGGCTTGCACCCAACTCTCCGCGGCTGCCGGCGCATCGCCAGCAAGGCTTTTCAGCCATTTACCAGTTTCCTGACCCCTGCGTGTACTGAGATCTCTGTAAATTTGCTGGGAGGCGTCCGGGATAAGCTGATGCATCATCTGGGCAGCTTCTTTGTCGGTGCGGACATCGACTTCGTCTTTGGCCTTGCGGTCGATGGCATATTTGCCCGACACCCACAAATCTCTGAATCGTGACATTCTCGGCTCTCCCTATTTACTTGGACTCGCGCTGGCGTTGTTTAATGACATAATTGGATTGGCGAGAATAACATAGAAACGATGCCTCAAGACAGCACCCAACGTATTAAGTTTGAACAAAAGTATTGCCCGAAATGCTACGGGCAATTCGATGGCACGAACGTCGTGTGCCCGGACGATGGCACAGAGTTGCGCGGACCAGACAATGACCCACTGATCGGCAAGGTGTTCGCCGAGCGTTACGAAATTGAGTCGGTGCTCGGGTTAGGCGGTATGAGCATTGTTTACAAAGCAAAGCATCGATTAATGGATCGAACTGTGGCCATTAAAATGCTGCACGGCAATATCAAGAGCGATCATTTGTCTTTGGAGCGTTTCCGCCTGGAAGCTCAGGCAGCGAGTTCACTTAATCACCAGAACATCATTACGGTCTACGACTTCGGTGTTACACCGCAAAGCGAAGCCTTTTTTGTCATGGATTATCTGGATGGCGAAAATTTAGCCGAATGCCTCGAACGTAAAGGCAGACTCCCGTGGGAACGAGCAATCGGCATCTTTAAGCAGATTTGCGATGGTCTGGGTGCTGCGCATAAGAAAGGCATTGTGCATCGAGATATGAAACCAGCCAATGTTGTTTTAATCAAACAAGATGAAGGCTCTGAACTCGTAAAACTGGTCGATTTTGGCATCGCTAAATTGCTTCCAGCATCGGGGAAACAACAGCAAAGCTTGACCAAAACTGGTGAAGTTTTTGGCAGCCCGATTTACATGAGTCCCGAACAAATTCTCGGCAAAGAAGTGGATCGGCACTCCGATATTTACGCCATGGGTTGCTTGATGTACGAAACGTTGACCGGTGTGCCACCACATTTGGGACCAACATTTTTAGATACATTGAACAAACACGTAGGAGAGCAAGCCAAGCCAATCCGTGAACTGGTGCCAGAGGCAAAAGTGCCACCTGAACTGGAAAAAATAGTCGAGAAGTGTTTGGCAAAAGATCCCGCTGATCGTTTTGACAGCGCTGAAGAAATTCGAGATCACTTATCAGCATTGTCGCTGCGAATTAACGACACCGGAATGCGGAATCGCGCTGCCGTAAGTGGTCCGATCAGCACCTTGAGCGACACTCCGACCATGGCTCAATCCGCTGCCGAGTGCAAGCCACCTAATCCGATTTGGAAGATTCTTGCGGGAATTGCTGGTCTGCTGATAGCTGGAAGTATTGGATTCCTGACGTTATGGCCGGGTCCAGCAGAAGATCGTGGCACTCCATTTAATAAACTTATGTGGACGATGGCCATGTCGCGTGGCATTGACCAAACGCAGAAGGGCGATTACCCAGGCGCTGCACGGTCCTTGAACGAGGCGCAATCAATCACGAAATCGTTCGGCGATAGCAACACCAGGCTGGAAGCTACGTTGAGGCGAAAAGGCGAACTGTATTCGAAGTGGGAAGGTCATGCTGAACCACTGGAAAAAATGAATGTCGAAGTGACGAATATTCAAGAACAACGCATTCGTGAAGAGTTTAATCGACAGATGGCGAATCTTTCTTCGCTCTCTCATATTCCAGGAAATTCACCAGTTGCCCATACCAACGAGCAACTAAAGGCACAGGCAGACATTCCTAGCATCCTTGGAACATCGTCAAAGTTGTATGGAAGACGTATGTTCCATGAACAGGTTGAATACTTGCAGAAGGCGTTAAGTGTAGAGAAAAAATTGTTGCCTGAAAACTCGCCCGCCATCGCTCGGCTTGAAACCAATCTTTCTGAAGGTCTGATTGGATTGCGGAGATTTACTGAAGTGCGACCGTTGCTCCTGCACTCATTGGAAGTGCGAAAAGCAAATATTCAAACAGAACCGGCGGAGTATGTACGCGCACTCAGTAAATTAGGTCAATTTGATTTGGATCAAAACTCGATGGCCCTGGCAGAAAGCGAATTAGCCGACGCGCTGAAACTCTCAAAAGAGCATAATGTTGATCCTGAGCTGAAAGTGTTGTGCTTGAGGAGTTACGCCGACCTCTTGCATCAGACTAAACGCGATCAACAGTCAGGCAAATATTTGCAAGAAGCCGAGTCGATAGAACGAAAGTCGCACGGAACTTAGGCCGATGCGTGCGGTCGAGAAATTCAAGTCACGTGTTTTAAGCCCGATCTAGTCAGTGCCGGATGGAGGTGAATGCAGAACGCGAAAGCTAAGCGTCGGAAGAGAGCAACACTCGGCTTGTAAAGAACTCCTTCGTTAGAATTAAAGCAATATAAAGTACTTAGCGGTAGCATTGAGAAAGTCTCATAATCGATGTTTAGATCCAGCGCCAAATAGGTCGAGCCTAGGAACGTAAGTACTGGGACGATGAGAGCGAGACCAAGTAAATGAAACAAGAATTTTCAGAGTCGATTACTGGATCCGGCATCCAAGTTATCCGCGATCAGGCAACGAAAGGCTCAGAGAGTCGTCTGCCGGAGCATGCAGATAGCTCAAACAAGCTGGATAGCTCTAATAAGCTGGCCAGTCAGCCACATCTTGCTCAGCAGTTTCAAAAGATACCTGACCCGCCCAAATTCACAACGAAAAATGCTCTTGTGACCGCGGCAGTTATTGTTTTGATTTTGGCTGGCGCTTTGGCAACGTATTTGATCAATAACAAACCTTGGCAAAAACACGCTGCTAACAAAATTGCACCACCTGCGGTGACAGTAACAGTCGTGCCGGCGCAAAAACGCTTAGTCAACGACAATTTGATTGTTACCGGCTCCGTAAGCGCTTGGGACCCTCTCAGTGTCGGCGCGGAAGTTAGCGGGCTAAGAATAACTTCGGTCAATGTCGAGGAAGGCGATCGCGTCAAGAAAGGGCAAGTGCTCACCACTTTGAATTCAGCGTTGTTGCGAACACAGCTTGAACAAGCGCGGGCGCGTCTGGCCTCCAATCAGGCGAATTTGAAGAAATCAATTCAACCCAATCGTCTGGAAGATATTCGTGGATTGCAAGCCGCACTTGCTCAGGCTGAAGCAAACACGGCACAAGAGCAAGCTCACTTAATGCAGGCAAAAGTAAATCTTGCCGACGCCAATGTTAATGCTCAACGATACAGAAACCTTGCCAAAATGGGAGCGAATAGCGCCCAAGAAGCTGAAGCGAAGCAGTTGGTTGCCGACACTGCACGCGAAGAAGTTTTTAGTTCGAACGCGAAAATCAAAGCCGCTCGCTTCATGGAAGATCAAGCACAAGAAAGGCTACTTGCCGCCACCCGCGGTGGCAGGCATGAAGACGTAGACATATCAAAGGCGACCATCGCCGAAACACAAGCGCAAATACATCAGCTAGTTGAGCAAATAAGCGAAACAGTGATCGTCTCCCCCGATGACGGCTTGATCTCCAAACGCGATGCGCACATTGGCGACATCACTAACGCTGGCCAACCACTGTTCTCGATCATCCGATTGAATCGGTTAGAGATGCGAGCTCAAGTTTCAGATATGGATTTGTTGAAGTTCAAACCGGGACAGACAGTTACTGTATCTGCCACCGAAGAAGACTCAAAACCAATCAAGGCCACGGTCAAACTTGTTAGTCCACAAGTTGATCCTCTTTCGCGTCTGGGCACCGTGCGTATCGCTCTGCCTGAAAATGCGGGGCTTAAACCTGGCATGTTTGCAAGAGCAGAAGTGACGTTTGGACGACGAAGTGCGATCACTGTTCCAGTTGGATCAGTAATTGCCCGCAATGGTGAATCCTTTGTCTTCACTTTAGATGGTAATCGCGTCTCCAGTTGTGCGGTCAAAGTCGGCAATCAGACAGATATATATGCTGAAATCGTCAGCGGTCTTCTCGCGAATCAGAAAGTCGTTGTACAAGGAGCTAGATTCCTTTCCGACCGAGATATCGTCAGAGTCTCAGAATGATGATGGCGTCTGGTTTACTTTATGATCCAGCCCGGAGCATCTAAAGCATGAACTGGAACATTTCCGCCTGGTGCATCCGGAATCCGATTCCGCCAATTATATTGTTCATCCTTCTCACTGTAGCCGGGCTGGTTTCACTGTTCTCATTAGGCATCGAAGAAGAACCGAACATCGACCTGCCATGGGTGAGTGTAAATGTTTCACAAAGTGGTGCCGCCCCGATCGAACTTGAAACACAAGTGACTCGCAAGGTTGAGGATTCTGTCGCCAGCGTCGCAAACGTCAAGCATATTTATTCCGGCGTGAACACAGGCTCTAGCAATACAAGTATCGAATTCGAATTGGGCACCAACAGCGACCGTGCCACCAACGACGTTAGAGAAGCAATAACACGAATTCGTCAGCAGCTACCTAGAGGCATCGAAGAGCCGATTATTCAGCGGAATGATTATGTCAGCGGTTCTTCGATAACTTACACAATTTCATCCAGCAAACCACGACCAACAATTGAACTAAGTTGGTTAGTCGACAATGATGTCTCCCGCTCCTTGATGGCAAATACCAACATCGGGCAAGTCTATAGATTTGGCGGCGTCGACCGTCAGATTTGCGTCAACTTAGATCCCATTCGCTTAGAGGCTCTTGGAGCTACGGCTGACATGGTAAACACGCAGCTGCGAGCATTGAATATAAACTTACCTGGTGGACGCGGAACGGTCGGTTCAGCCGAAGAATCGATCCGCACTCTGGGCAGTGTGCCAACAGTGGAGGCCTTACGCTCCACTCGTATTATGCTTCCTGGTAGCAGATGGGTCGAGCTGCGCGCATTGGGAGAGGTGACCGACGGAATATCAGAACAGCGCCACAAGGCGATGCTTGATGGGAAGTCTGTAGTCAGTTTCGAAATTATTCGACGCAGAGGAAAAAACATTGTCGCGGTCGAGAAGGAAGCAGAACGAATTCTCGACGACTTGCAAAAACGGCTCGGACCGGACATCAAATTCACCAGAATATTTAGCGATGCAAAATATGTTCGTGAGTCATGTGACTCAACCTTCGAATCGCTGTTCTTAGGTGCAATCCTCGCGGTCATCGTGATCTGGGCGTTCTTGCGCAACGGCAGGGCTGCCCTGATTGCAGCAGTAGCTATGCCACTGTCGGTGATACCGACGTTCGGCTTCATGAAGTTAGCTGACTTCACCATGAATGATATGTCACTGCTGGGATTAGCATTAGTGATAGGAATATTGGTCGATGACGCCATTGTAGAAATCGAAAACATTGTTCGACATATGAACCAGGGCAAGAAGCCATTTTTCGCTGCTATTGATGCCGCTGACGAAATCGGATTAGCCGTGGTGGCAACAACAATGGCCGCAGTGGTAGTTTTTCTTCCAGTTGCATTTATGGGTGGAATTCCGGGACAGTTTTTCCGTCAGTTTGGCTTGACTGTATCGGTTGCCGTTTTCTGCTCCTTGCTTGTCGCACGATTGATTACTCCCGTAATGGCTGCTTACTGGTTAAAGCCGCATCGCGACGACCATCAGTCCAACAAGTTAAATCAGATTTACGATTATGCACTGACAGTCGCCATCAAACATAGGCTGACGACAGCAATTGCCGGCATCATATTTTTTGCCGCCAGTGTCGCGCTTTTCAAAATGCTGCCCACTTCTCTAGTGTCGAGAATAGACAGAGGCGAGTCCACCATCACTGTTGAACTGCCTCCCGGTTCGCAGCTGAAAGACACCCTGGTTGTTGTGCAACGACTGACAGATATAGTGCGCAAGCAACCGGAAGTAGTGACGATTTTCTCGACAATAGGCAAGGAAGGAGAGGTTAATCAGGGGCGCATCCAAATCATTCTTAAGCCGAAAGGCGAGCGCAAACTTTCTCAAGATGAGTTCGAAGACGCGCTGCGTCCGCAACTTGCCTCGGTTCCTGGCGCTCGAGTAACTTTCAATGGAGGATGGGGATCCGGCAGCGTGCAAGTTCTTCTGACAAGTTACGATACCAGTGCATTAGAGCAAACGGCGCAGCAGCTGACTAAGGAAGTGCGCACAATACCTGAATTGACTGATGTCCAATCAAGCGCTTCCGCACTCAGACCAGAAATTGTCGTTCGTCCAGATTTCGCACGAGCTGCCGAACAGGGTGTATCCGTCGAGTCGATCGCCCGCACCGCTCTCGTCGCTACCGTAGGCGATACCGAGGCAAATCGCCCAAAATTCGACTTGGCAGATCGCCAAATCCCGATTGTTGTTCAATTGGATCCAAAATTCAGGCACAAAATGTCCGTGATCGGTAATCTGCGCGTCGCTGGTAACGATGGCAGATTGATACCACTATCAAGTGTGGCGAAAGTAACGCTAGACAGTGGGTTATTCCGCATTGACCGACACGACCGAGCACGGCAGGTTTCGATACATGCGAAGTTCGGTGCTAACTTCACGCTTGGTCAGGCGATGGAAACCATCCACAACCTGCCTGCCTATAAAAATATGCCACCGTCACTCAAGGAACATCGGACTGGGGACGTTGAGATCCAAGGTGATATCTTTGGCGGATTTGGCTACGCCATCATCACTGGTGTGCTCCTCATATATGCGGTTCTGGTTCTCTTGTTTAGAGGATTCTTACAGCCATTCACAATCATGATGTCTTTGCCGTTATCGCTTGGCGGCGCGCTAATCGGGCTGCTGCTGTTCAACAAACCTATCGATATGTACGCATTGATTGGTATCGTCATGCTAATGGGATTGGTCACTAAAAATGCCATCTTACTCGTCGAATACTGTCTCGCTGCTATGTCCAATGGGATGAGCCGTCATGATGCAATTTTTAGCGCCGGACGCACGCGCATGCGACCCATCTTAATGACTACAACAGCAATGATCGCAGGTATGATGCCAATCGCAGTCGGGTTGGGTGCTGGCTCTGAAGCCAGAGCACCGATGGCGATCGCGGTCGTAGGTGGACTGTTCATGTCCACATTATTGACACTAGTAGTGGTGCCTGTCGTTTTCACATACATGGACGACTTACAGAGAATTATCGTCAATCTGTTCAAGAGCCAGCATCCTAAGGAGCACATCACCAGCATTGGTTTAACAGAATCTGCACCAGAGGAGCGACTGGGTCCCAGCCTGATCAATAAAAAGTAAGTCCAAGCCCGTCCGCGCTCTTTGTTTAAGAAATAATCAACCGCTGCGCTGTTGAATGCTACGCTGCACTAGCGGAGAATTTAAGAAGTGATGAAAGGAAACTGATGAATACTATTGGTGATGCGTTTTTACTAGTCGGACTCTTCGTTGCGGTAGCCTTGATCGGTCAAGTAATCGTAAGCCGGTTAGTCAAAATTGAAATTTTAGAAAAGCACCATAGTGCTGGCGAAGCGATGATGGGCGTAGTTGGTACCCTATTTTCAGTGCTGCTGGGGTTCATGGTTGCAGGAGCGATGACTAAGTATCAAGACGCGCAAATGTATGGACAGATGGAAGCCAGCAACGTTGCCAGCGTGTTTCGAGTCGCCCGTGGATTGTCCGATATTGATCGACCGAGAATTCGCAAATTGTGCCGCGAATACGTCGATGACATCATCAATAATGAATGGCCGCTGATGGAAAAGCGAGTCAAGATAAACCACGGCTGGGTGACGTATCAGGAATTGTGGGAGAGCGTGGTCTCTGTTGTTCCTGAAAATGACAGGCAAAGCAACCTGCAACAAGGCATCATTAGCTCAATGCAAAGCCTTGGCGAACAACGTCGAGCCCGCATTCTTCTGAGCCAAACAAATACTCCAAACGCACTCTGGATCATTATCGGTTTTGGTGCCCTGATAACGGTTTCATTCACGTACATCTTTGCGTCGCAGTTCCCGAAAGTGCAGGGCGCTATGACTACCCTAGTCGCAGCCGCGATGGCACTGAATATTTGGCTCCTGTCAGCATATAGCAGTCCATACAGTGGTGAGCTAAAGATCAAACCAACAATGTTTGAACTATTGAAAGAGTCCGTCCTCACAGCACCTGATACACCAGCTAAATATTTGCATGACGCGAAGCCGACTTCCAAGTAAAGTGTTTAACTTGGAAGATTTTCCTCAGGCAGGCGAGAGCGAAATAATGGAGATGTGGAGTTCTTTACTTCCCCTCAGTTTTCGCTACTGGAGCCAAAACCGGATTTACCTTCATGCCATCCACAATGGTGTCAGGTGGACTGATGATCACTCTATCGCCGGTATTAACCCCTTTCGAAACCTCGAATTGTCCACCAAGATCGCGACCGACTTCTAGTTTGTGCATGTGCACTACATTGTTGGCATCGACAACGAAAACAAAACTGCCATCAGCTCTAGTTTGTAGTGTCGCCGCCGACACCACAGGCAACCGAATTGAGGAGGGAGCCTGGAAGCGCACTTTAGCGTACATGCCCGGCATCAAAACGTGAGTTTGATTAGGTACGTGAATCTCAACCTGCAATGTTTTGGAAACTTCGTCCAAGCCACCGGAGACATTTGTCACGACGCCCTCAAAATCGCGGCGCGGATACTCTGGAAAGGTCAAAAACGCTTTCTCGTTTACGTGAATGTAAGGCACATACTGTTCGGGAACGTAAACGAAGACGCGCAATATGTCTGTCTTCGCGACTTCAAACAAAATCGCATTGCTGTTGTTGCTTCCTGACGTAATCAATGCACCGGCATCAACATTGCGCTTGGTGACTATGCCAGAAAATGGTGCGACCACCTTTTGGAACGACCGAGTTGCCTCAACTTGATGTTGCTGAGCGGTCGCCGCACTGAGCGCACTTTTCGAAGCACGAACCGCAGCTGCAGCGGCGTTCATGGTCGCTTTGGCGGATCTCTCAGCCTCGGTCAATGACTCAAGGGTTGCGACTGCACCATTGTATTGCTGAATATGAGAATCGCGATCCTCCAGGCTGACCGCGCCCTGCTTTGCCAATCCAGTATAACGCTTTACTTCGGCTGTATAAAATTGCAAATCCGTCTGCCCTTTGCGCACGTTAGCAGCGACAGTCCTGGCATCTGCTTGCGCCTTGAGCTGCGATTCTTTGGCATTCTCCACTTGCGCTATCGCCTGTTGCACCGCGCTTTCTGCTGCCTGAACCTGCTGATCGATTTCAGGAGTGTCGATGGTGGCCAAAACCTGACCCTCTTTAACTTTGTCACCAATGTTTGCAAAACGTTTATCCAAATAACCGTTGACGCGCGCATAAATAGACGCAACTTGAATAGCCTGTGTCGATCCTGGTAAAACAAATTCCTCGACAGCGGCTCCAGGCTGCGCAATCGCTACAGATACTGACGGAATCTGAGTATTCTGCGTCTTTGTATCTTGGACAAGCGCCTGCTGTTGAAAAACTCTCGGTAAAGCACCAAACGCGATCAAGCCCAGAAGTGCCACCACTGCAAGTATTACAAGGAACAAGGGGCGTTTAGATTTCCGAGTAGATATTACAGGCACCACTGACTGATTGTCAGCCAATGTTTGTATGCTTGTATCGCTGTCTACGGGCTCCATTCTCGCATCTTCCTTTTATGTTGTCGGCCCATTAAGGCCAACAAGCACTGTTTCAGTGTGCAATTTAAGCAATTTACCGGCGTAACGATAGTCGTTCTCGGTGAACGCCTCAATGATCTCTAGATGTTCATTGGCGCATTCAATTAGGTTGATCTGATCCGCATGGGCGAGCGAAAGCATTCGTATTTCAGGAGCAATGTTTTCCCAGACCATGATCATGGTCTGATTACTAGAAGATTCAATGATAATGCGATGAAACTCGATGTTCGCGAAGCCATATTTCTGTACATTATGTTCGCGCGCCGCCGCTACAGTTTGTAGCGCCCTCTCTCTCAGCTCATCCATTCGGGGCTTGAGTCCATCCCCCATCTTTTCAGCGGCAAGTTGCTCAAGCACACCCCTAATCTCAAGACACTCCTGCATCTCGCGACTGGTCACTTTGCGCACCCGCGTACCTTTATACGGTTGAGTTTCAACGATGCGCATCGCTTCTAATTGGCACAGGGCTTCGCGAATTGGCGCCTGGCTCGTTGCAAATTCTTTGGCAATCTGGAGTTCGACCAACTTTTGACCGGGCGCATAGGTGCCATCACAAATACGCTGCAGAATGACGTCCTTTATGCGATCGCTGGCGCAGTTCTTTGCTTTGTCTTCTGAAACCTTATTCGTAGATTGCAAATGATGGTCCCCAACGATTATCGATAGTTTACAAATTTCCGGAGAGCTTGCAAAGAAGTCCATAAAACCAATAAGTCAACCGCTTCCGGCATTTTCGGCAAAATTGTCCTGAACCAATTATAGCCGAATTATCGATAATCCGACTATAATTGATTAGACTCGAGGTCAAAATTTCTATGTGGATTGTCAGACTGGCATTAGATCGACCATACACTTTTGTGGTGGTGGCGATACTTATCGCCTTATTCGGCACGATTTCGATTAAACAGATGTCCGTGGATATTTTTCCGCGCATTAACATTCCGGTGCTCACCTGCGTCTGGAATTACAGCGGCCTGACACCAATAGAAATGGAACGGCGAATTACAAACATCACTGAACGTGCGGCCACTACCACGGTTACTGGAATTGAGCATATTGAATCGCTCTCACTGGTTGGCGTCTGTGTCATTAAGCTCTACCTGCATCAGGATGCAAACGCCCAAGAATCACTGGCAGAGTTTGGTGCGATTTGTCAAACAATTCTCAAACAACTGCCTCCAGGTGCCACTCCGCCACTTGTCACCGCATTCAGTGCCACCGATATTCCAGTTATGCAGATTTGCATTAGTTCAAAAACAGTGCCAGAAACAAAGCTGTTTGACTTCGCCAACAATTTTATGCGAACACAATTGGCGACGGTACAAGGCGCATCGGTGCCCTGGGCATATGGCGGTGCGGCAAGGCAAATTATGGTCGATATCGATCCACAGAAATTATCTTCAAAAGGAGTATCAGCATCCGACGTAGCCCTAGCACTCAACTCACAAAACATCATTCTTCCAGCGGGAACGGCGAAATTCGGCACTACTGAGTACTACGTGCAATTAAACAGCAGTCCGACGACGGTTGAACAGCTGAATGAGTTACCGGTTAAACAGGTGGGCGACGCTGCAATCTTGATGAAAGATGTCGCTCAGATTCACGACGGATTAGCCGTGCAAACCAATGTAGTCAACGAATCTGGCGCTCGTGCGATTCTTCAAAACGTTATAAAACTAGGTGCGGCGTCGACAATTGACGTGGTAAACAGAGTCAAGGCTCAGATCCCGTCCATTGAAAATATTCTGCCGGCAGGGGCTAACTTGCGCATCCTCAATGACCAATCCATTTTCGTGCAAGAGTCTGTCGACGACGTCGTCAAAGAAGGGTTAATCGCAGCAGGATTGACGGCGCTGCTGATGCTGCTCTTGTTAGGTGATTGGCAAAGCACGGTCATCGTCGCTATATCGATACCACTTTCAGTGCTGGCCGGTTTGATCGTTTTAAAGTTAACCGGACAAACGTTGAACACTATGACTCTAGGGGGATTCGCTCTGGCAGTCGGAATGTTGGTGGACGACGCGACAGTTGAAGTCGAAAACATCCACCGTCACTTAGACTTAGTGCGCGCACAGAGATTAGCCGCTCATGAAGCAGGCGACGTCAATGACAAAGCGCTCACCGCAAAATGGATGCGTCAAGCAATCCTGGATGCAGCCAGCGAAATCGCCACCCCGGCGTTCGTGTCTACAATTTCGATATGCATCGTTTTCACTCCAGTGTTTCTGCTTACCGAACCCGCCAGATCGCTCTTTTATCCACTCGCCCTAGCTGTAGTCGGTTCGATGATTGCCTCATACTTTCTGTCTCGCACAGTCGTTCCGGTAATGGCAAAATACATGCTGGCAGGGCATGCGGAACCGCACACAACGAAAGCCAAGCACGGGTTCTCAGGTCTGTTGTCCGGAATAACTTCGAAGATAGATCAGGGCTTCGAACACATTCGAGGCTCGTACCACTCCTTTCTCGCATATATTTTGGCACGCCGAGCGGTTGTAGTGATCTTCACTCTGGCTTTTATGGGCATCAGCTTTTCCTTCGTGCCCTTTCTCGGAGAAGACTTTTTTCCTTCTATAGATGGAGGCGTTCTGCGCATGCACGTAGGTGCACCAAGGGGGATGCGCGTTGAGGAGACAGAGAGGCTGATAAAACGAGTTGAAGCCACCATCGCCGAAATCATTCCAGCGAAGGAAATTGATAGCGTCGCCGATATCATGGGCATCCCGAATTCGGGATTGAATTTATCGTCGAGCGATAGTGTGAACTATACAGAGGCAGATGGCGAAATTCTGGTCACGCTAATAGCGAAGCATGCACAACCAAGCTCTTTCTACAGAAAGCAACTAAGAGAAAAGTTGCCGAAGCTTTATCCCGAATGCGTCTTCTTTTTTCAGCCCGCAGACATCGTTACGCAAATATTGAACGCGGGACTTGCTGCACCAATCGACGTGCAAGTTCGTGGTCTGAACATGAATACCAACTTCGCACTGGCAGAAAAGATTCGCGACCAAATCGCAAAAATTCCTGGCGCTGTAGATGTGCATATCAAACAAGCGATCAATGGACCTGTGATTAATGTCAATGTTGATAGACAGAAAGCCGCTCAATTAGGATTCACGCAAAAAGATATAGCCGGTTCAATGTTGGTATCACTTAGTTCTAGCTTCCAGACAGCACCAAACTTTTGGGTCAATCCCAAAAATGGTGTCAACTATAGTCTCGCTGTGCAGACTCCACAACGTTTGGTGGCGTCCATGTCTGACCTTTCCAATACAGTCGTGACCTCAGCAGATGGCAGCAAAAGCCAACTCTTGGGCAACCTTGCCAGCTTTGATCGGTCCGTAGCACCAACAGTAATTAACCATTACAACGTACAACCGGTCATCGATATACTTGCCAACGTGGATGGCACAGATTTGAATTCAGTCGCTCAAAAAGTGCAAACAATCGTCAATTCATATAAAGGCAAATTAGAACATGGCGTATTCTTGGATCTGCGCGGACAAATGGTTAGCATGCAAGCTGCCTATACTGGACTTTTTACCGGCATGATACTGGCAATGGTGCTTGTTTATCTGCTGCTCGTGATCAACTTCCAATCCTGGATTGACCCTCTGATTATTCTGATGGCCATTCCCGGAGCGCTTTGCGGAATAGTCTGGGCACTCTTCTTAACTCAAACTCCATTTAGCGTTCCGGCGTTGATGGGGGCAATCATGAGCATCGGCGTCGCCTCGGCAAACAGTATCCTAGTCGTGAGCTTCGCACGAGAACGCCTCGCCGAGGGCATGGAACCGATGAAGGCAGCACTGGAAGCTGGCACCACCCGACTGCGACCGGTCTTGATGACAGCAGCGGCCATGGTCATAGGTATGATACCAATGGCTATTGGCACAGGCTCTGGCGGCGCGGAGAACGCCCCATTAGGACGCGCTGTGATCGGCGGACTAGTAGTGGCGACATTCTTCACGCTTGTCTGGGTGCCGCTTGTATTCAGCATCATGCACAGACACAAAAACAAAAACTTCTCCGCACCAAGACCGGTCGCTCATGTTGCAGACTGAGTTGGCAATCTAGCGATTGACAGTTAGTGATTGAAGATGTTTCGGAGGAAACCGCTTACGCCTTTCATGTTGCAGACTGAACTGCTCGCCTAGCGATTGAACATGTTGCGGAGCATACCGCCTACGCCTTGCTGCTGCCCGTATTGTGGACTGATCCCGTACTGTTGGTTCATCCCGTATTGTGGACTCATTCCGTACTGCTGATTCATCCCGTACTGTGGATTCATTCCGTACTGTTGGTTCATCCCGGATTGTGGATTCATTCCGTACTGTGAATTCATCCCATTCTGCCACATACCGTGATGGTGATGTTGCATGCCATTGCCTTGCTGATAGCCCTGCTGGTAACCATTCTGCCCAAATTGAGAGCCGGTTTGAAATCCTCCGAAATTTCCTGCATCCCGCTGCACGTCTGCACCCAGATTGCGATTTACGTTCTTAAGTTCTGAGCGTATTTGGTGACTTTCCTGTGATGTCAGCCTGCCACCATTTTGTTGCAGGTATTGTTGCTCCTGATTTTGGATCTGAGCATCGCGAACTTCAAGTGCACCGGCTTGATTTTGATTTATTAGACCGGCTCTGGCGTCTTGTTGAATTCTGCCGGCCTCACTATTAATCGCATTTTGATACTGCGCTCGCGCCGGAGCGAACGACAGAATACTGGCTACCGAGATCATTGATACGAATTTTATTGTTGAACGCATTGTTTCCTCACTATTGCCGGGTTATGAATCCCTTTTGCACTGTTTCTGAAGACGGTTAGACGGCATCTGCTAGACGGCATCTACATTCTTGGCTTTTAGACCTTCGAGGATCTTGAGCAATTCTAATTCCAGCTCATCTTCTGACATGATTTTGAAATTCTCACCGTTGGCGTACAAATCATGCCTGCCGCCAAGCTCCCAGATCATTTGCATTAGTTGATCTATCTTATCGCTAAAGACGGGAGCACGTGTCAATATCGGATCAAGCGACATACTTTGGAATACTCAGTGCTGAGACTCGTTTGAGTCCGGTGATAAACTGCTCGACCCCACAGGCCAGGCACCGTAACAATCAAAGCGCAAAAGTGTTAAGCAGTGATGTTCCGAGAAGGTAGTTTTGTAAAGGATTGGTAAAGCCGGCAAAGTTTAAGACTTTGACAGCCGATCGAGAGGCAAACAGGGTGCCGTTTTGCAAAGAACGAGAGCCTATGGCGCGCCAACTCTTGTTGGTATCAAAGGCGGTGGCGCAATTCAACAATTAGCTGAAACGCAAATAATGCTGCAATTTGAACGATATAGCTGGTCTTTATGTATTAGAGTATAGAACCACTCCTTTGCGACTTGAATATAGTGCTGAGCCGATTGGACTTGTACAATCTGATTTTCATAATTGCTTTCCTCACACAAGGGCAAGCTGCCACTGCCGATCCGCCTGATTCGTCTTCCATGCCGAGCAACGGTTTCTCCATCCGTCAGCCACCGCCGGAACCGCCGGTCGACCATCAGAAGAACAAGACCTTAAGTATGAGCCCGATCAAGCTGGGAGCACTGATTCAAGTCGCGGCGATGAGACCGTTGCGATTGGATGCATCATACGATGAACCAATTTCGTTGGAAGAGGCGTTAAATTATGCCATGCGCAACAGTCTGCCAATTCGCATCGCCCACGAAAGTGTAGTCTTTCAAGAGGCACAGCTGGCAAGTCAAATAGCAGACTTTCTACCGAGTTTTTCTCTCGGTTATACTTTCACCAAGTCTCACGTTCTGCCTTCGACGCACTCACAGTCTAAAGTTTTTGTGCCACGATTGTCTTATCCGGTTTTTGCAGGTGGAACTGACTTATATAGCTTGCTTGTTCAATACTACCGAGCCAAGGGTTGGAGCCAGACTTACAAGTCGAACGTCAACGATGCGCTTTTAGACGTCTATCAAAAGTATACGAACTTGGTTTTAAATCATTCGTTGCTTAAAATCCGCGTCAAAGCAGTTGAGGTATCAACGGCGCAGTTACAGTTAAACGAAGCACAATACAAGGCGGGCACTGGAACCGTATTTGCCATTATGCAGTCTCGCACTCAGCTCGCAGCTGATAAACAAGCGTTGCTCGCGCAGCAGATTGCGACAAGACAAACCGGGTTACTGCTAGGTTATGCCTTGGATTTACCTCTGGCAATCAACCTGGTTCCAGATCGCGAATACCTTACCGAAACGTCAATAGTAAACGAGAAGCTCTCGATTGACGAGCTGCTCAAATCTGCTCTAATTCACCGTCCCGAATTGCGGCAATACGAATATTTTCGCTATGCTGCGGAGCGAAATGTGCAGCTGGCGGCAGCGAATTTATATCCGACTGCATCGTTCTCCACCACATACAATCAGAGCACCACTCAAGTCAATCAAACGCGCGC
>PLXC01000009.1 GCA_003151275.1 Candidatus Melainabacteria bacterium | reverse complement strand
TACTCGATTCCAGAGGCAATCCGACAGTCGAAGTGACAGTCGTCTTAGCCAATGGGGCTGCGGGTCGAGCCGCGGTGCCATCGGGTGCGTCGACGGGTAGTTTTGAGGCCGTTGAGTTGCGCGACAATGATCCAAATCGCTATGGAGGCAAAGGCGTTTTGGTGGCAGTCAACCATATACATGAGATCATCGCGAAGGGTCTAGTAGGTCTAAACGCTGTTGAACAGTCGCTTATCGACGGCGAATTGCAAAGACTAGACGGAACTGAAAATAAAGCTCATCTAGGGGCTAATGCTACCCTTGGTGTCAGTCTCGCCGTGGCAAAAGCAGCCGCAAACTATCTGGGAATGCCGCTTTTCCGTTATGTGGGTGGGGTATCTGCGTGCGTATTGCCGGTGCCTATGATGAATATCTTGAATGGTGGCAAGCACGCCGCAGATGGCGTCGATTTCCAGGAGTTTATGATCGTTCCCCTTGGTGCATCGACCTTTGCTGAGGCTTTGCGTTGGGGCACGGAAGTTTATCACGCACTAAAAGCGGTGCTCCATAAAAAAGGATTGAGCACCGGGGTTGGTGACGAAGGTGGATTTGCACCATCTCTAAAAACAAATGAAGAAGCCCTGGAACTAATTATGCTGGCAATTGACAAGGCTGGATTCAAAGCAGGGCAGCAGATTGCCTTAGCCCTCGACCCAGCCTCAACAGAATTTTTTGAGGATGGAAAGTACAAGCTGGCCACTGAAAACCTAACCTTATCTAGTAAGGATATGGTCAAGTACTATGAAAAACTGGCGGATAAATACCCAATCGTGAGCATTGAAGATGGGCTTGCAGAAGAAGACTGGGACGGCTGGAAGCTTCTTACCGATACTATAGGTTCTCGAGTTCAACTAGTAGGCGATGATCTATTCGTCACCAATACAACTCGATTACAGCGTGGTATCGATAGTGGTGTTGCCAATTCGATCCTGATCAAGCCAAACCAAATCGGCACGCTTACCGAAACGCTCGAAGCTATAAGCCTGGCCAGAGAAAATGGGTATTCAAGCATGTTGAGTCATCGATCAGGTGAAACCGAGGATGCCACCATTGCTGATCTGGCGGTTGCCACCAATTGCGGACAAATTAAAACCGGAGCGCCTTGTCGCTCTGAGCGCACGGCGAAGTACAACCAGCTGCTGCGTATCGAGCGTGACCTGGGACGCAGCGCTATCTATCGTGGTGCTGAATCGTTCGCCCAAAACCGGGCTAAGGCGAAACAAGCGGTCTCGGCCAAGAAATAGACGGTTTTTTTGCATCCTTATATGAGATTGTAGACGGCGCTGCCAAGACGCAGTGCCGGTCGACTGTTGATGCCTCGGCTGTCGATCTGGCACCACTAATGGTGTTTCTGATCATCATCGCGTATATTCCGGCACCGCTAATGGTGTGTCTGATCACCATCGCGTATATCCTGGCACCGCTAATGGTGTTGCCTGGCACCATCATCTATATCCCGGCACCGCGTATGGTGTGCCCAGGCACCACTGTCTATGGCCGGCACCACTAATGGTGTGTTTGGCACTAATGTGTATATCCCAGGATCACCTGTGGTCTAGAGGCGTCATAGCCAGGACCTCTCATGGAAGAGTCTGGGCACGCCTGTCTAAAATCCGGGCACCGCTTATGGTGAGCCTGGTCATCGCTGCATATATCCAAGCACCGCTTATGGTGTTATTGGGCGAAGGCTATATTCGAACCGGGTTGCTTCTGTAATACAGAAGTGGTTCTGTAGCGACCAACAAACTGACCATCTACGTATTGGTCGACATAGCTCTTCGCTGTAATTGATTCTCTGTTAGTCTGGGTGAACTGATCGCGTGAGCGAGCGGCCCATGACTGCTCCTGGTCCTTGGCGACAAAGTAGTTGGTGCGGTCGACCCGTGCCTCTGTCTGGCTAAACGAGGTCACAGATGCCTGACTCTCAGTCCAGCCTGGTTGAGTCCAGTTTGCCACGACTCTGCCGTCGGCTTGCCTGGCGAAGTTGACGTCGCTGAGCATTACCTGGCCAGCTGGGATAGCGGCAACTCCGGAGTCCACAACCGTTGTCATGCAGTGCCATGACCCTTGATATCCGGATGGATATGAATTTGGTAAAAGTGTTTCAGGTGCACCAGATGTAGAGTCAGTCGAAGTTGGTGCCAGATTTGGTGCTGAATGGTTTTGTTCTTCTAGATATCCTTGCAGAACAGCTGCTGGTGCGGGCACGGAAGCCATGCTTGCCAAAATTGCGGCACCTAAAACTGTGATTTGCTTGATGGATTTCCAGGGATTCATTGATCTAACCGTCGCTCTCTCTAACCATATTGTTCCCTTGGATACGAAGAATTTATCCGACCTTTAAACTAGATCAAATTTCTTAACTATTCCCCATGACATCACTGAATGTTGAGTAACGCAAACTCGCTTCCTTTATATAAGTAGGCGAACCATGGGCGACCTATACCTAAGTTGGTAACATTTAGGGCTTGTCATAGTTTGATTCCAGAGGCTTTGCCTCTTGAGCAGGGGGATTTTCAGTGAGTAATACAACGATGCCGGCTTCAGAAATTAAAGACATCAATTTGGCCGGTTTGGGCAAACAAAGAATTGAATGGGCTGAAAGCGATATGCCTGTTCTTAGAATGATTCGTGAAAGATTCCGCAAAGAACAACCGCTCAAGGGATTGAGACTGGCCGTTTGCGCTCACATTACGAGCGAAACGGCGAACTTAGCTACGACGCTCGCTGCCGGCGGTGGTGATTGTCTGCTAATCGCTTCCAATCCTCTCTCCACTCAAGACGATGTTGCCGCAGCCCTGGTGAAAGAGCATGGACTTTCCGTCTACGCGATCAAGGGTGAAGACGTCGCCACTTACAGCAAGCACGTTCGCATCGCCTTGGATCACAAACCACATTTGATCATCGACGATGGCTCTGATCTGGTGGCAACCTTGCTGCAGGAAAGACAAAATCAAATCAAAGATATTATTGGCACCACTGAAGAAACAACTACTGGTATCACTCGCTTAATCGCGATGGAGAAGGACAACCAGTTGACGTTTCCAGCCATCGCCGTAAACGATGCGCAAACAAAACATATGTTTGACAACCGTTATGGTACCGGTCAGTCAACTCTCGATGGTGTCATCCGCGCCACCAACAGATTGGTAGCCGGTCGCAATCTTGTTGTGCTCGGATACGGATGGTGCGGCAAAGGCTGTGCAATGCGAGCTCGCGGTCTGGGCGCCAATGTAATCGTTACCGAGGTCAATCCTCTGCGCGCTATCGAAGCGGTGATGGATGGTTTCAGAGTTATGCCAATAGATGAAGCTGCTGCCTTGGGTGACATATTCATCACGGTTACTGGCAATCGCCACGTTATCGACGGACCACATTTTGCAAAAATGAGAGACGGAGCGATTGTTTGCAACTCAGGACACTTTGATTTGGAACTGAATCTGGTGGCACTCGAAGAGCAGTCATCTGGCAAGCGTGAAGTGCGTCCTTTAATGGAAGAGTTCACTTTGAAGAGCGGCAACCGCGTCTATGTTTTGGCTCAAGGACGTTTGGTCAACCTTTCTTGCGCCGAAGGACATCCAGCCAGCGTGATGGACATGAGCTTTGCCAATCAAGCTCTTGCGGTTGAATATCTCGTCAAGCACAAAGGCAAATTGAAAGCCGGCGTGAACAAATTGCCGGATGCAGTCGATCTAGAGATAGCCACGTTGAAATTGAAATCTCTCGGCATGCAAATCGATAAGCTGACTCCGGAGATGAACGAATACATCAACTCCTGGAAGTCAGGGACTTAATTAGGGCGGTCCGTGGCCTTCAGGAATTCGGCTCCTCGGCGCAGACCTGTTTCAATGCCAGTCTGCATGCCGCACTCCTCTGGCTGGTTGGTTTAAGCCAATGGCGCTTTACAAATAAACTAAAAGGATGCGGTCATTGACCGCATCCTTATTATATGTTGATTTTTTAGTTCGGATTAATCAGAGCAAAGCATCGCTGCTTTCTAATTGATTTTTTGGAACATGTACCCGATCCCACGCGCGGTGAGAATCAAGTCTGGATTGGATGAATCCTCTTCCAGTTTTGATCGAAGTCGACTGATATGAACGTCGACTACTCTCGTATCTATTCTATGGTCTGGTGGATATGCCCAAACTTGTTGCAAAATTTCGCCGCGAGAATAGGGCTTGCCTGAGTTAGTGACTAGCAATTCGAGCAGACTGAACTCCATACCCGTTAAACGGATGCGTTCGTTCTTTCTCGTCACTTGTCTCTTATTTAAATCAATTTTCAGATTGCCGATAGTAATGACGTTTGTGCTTTTGCTCTGTCCAGCTTCCTGATGTCGCTCGACAGTGCGGCGCAGTACGGCTTTGATTCGAGCCTCCAATTCACTAGGGCTGAATGGTTTGACAACGTAGTCGTCCGCTCCAATTTCCAATCCTTGAATTCTGTTCGACACATCTGCCACCGCGGTGAGCATGATGATTGGCGTATCGGACGTTTTTCTGATTTCTCTGCAGACTTCATAACCATCCATTCTCGGCAGCATGACGTCGAGAATCACGAGGTCAGGTTGGAAGGCGTTGAATTGCTCCAGCGCTTCTTGACCATCTGCGGCGGTGGCTACGTTGTAGCCGGCCAATTTCAATCGGGTCTCGAGAATTCTTCTGATCGAAGCTTCATCATCGACAACAAGAACCTTCTCTTGCTCGTTACTGTTTTCAACCACTATTTTGTGTCTCTCGCTTGTAATGGATGCCGTTTTAGGCTGAACGTTTTATCACTTTGATTTGACTATGATCTTGCCAAAAGCTAAACAATTTCGGTCAGCACTGACGCGCCTGTGTCTACGGTCGTAGCAGCATTGAGTATATACCATTCTTATTAATGCAACTTAGACTGTGATTGCCAACGGTAACTCCTGTGATTCACCTGACATGTCGCAAAATATTTTGCTTGACCCCTCGGCGGCACTGGCCGAATATCGTCCAGGTGATGATCATCACCGCTTGACATGAAACCACATTTCACTTGGCACCAGATGTGGTTGTCAATCAATTTTGTTGTAAGCAACTTGTAAGCATTGTGATGTGCCTGCGATCAGGTACCCATGCCGCTTTCGTCGATTGATGAAAATCAGTGTCTGAAAAAATAATGAGGAACTTTAAGTTGCTGCCGCGCAATGAAAAAAGATTCGTGCAGACAGTGGAAAGTCATGTTAAGCTTCTGGACGAGCCGGTAAATCGGCTAATACGGATGTGGCTCTCAACGATCATGGTGGCAAAGAATGAGAGCTAGAAGAGGGAGAGTTGAATGAATAAGCCCCAATTGTGCTTGTCCTTAAGCGTTTCGCTAACGCTGATGCAGGCAAATTTACTAGCGGCACACTCCGAACCAGCTGCCAATATTTGGCAGAAAATGTCTGGAGTCAATGCAACACAAGCGAATGGCGTGAAAATCAAGAAGTCAACTAGTCCAGTGAGACCTGCTCACTCTACTTCTTCGACCTCGGCCGGACACGCAATGCTCTTCTTGAGCGGCAAGGGCAAGGGTGGAGCGGCGATCGGGGCAGCACCAGCTGCGGCATTGACCATTCATCCTGCAATTTCCAACCTGATGCCTGAACCTGCATCAGCGGCTTCCGATAAAGTGGACAACACCGTTGCGGCAAGCACAGAAGCCGCACCTGTATCGATTGCTGCTGAATCAACAGAAGCGGCGCCGGAGCTGGCTTCTAAGCCTATGCCTGGCAGTTCAAAACAACTGTTGTCGCAATTGGCACCAGACCAGATCATCGCCCAGGCTGATCAAAGTGTCAGCTTGACCGCCTCACCGATACCACCAGTGGTGACAGGTACGGTTGATTTAGAAGAATTCAAAACAACGAACGTTCTAGATTTGAAAGTTTCGCAATCGCGCACATTCAAATTGAAGAACAAAATTGTTCGTACATCGATAAGTGACCCGGCTGTAGCCGAGCCAGTAGTAGTGTCAGAGAATCAAATCGTACTGCTGGGCAAGACGCCTGGTTCTGCGACTTTGGTGCTGTGGGATGATGCCGGCAACTCGGTGGCAATCGACTTGCGTGTGACCAGAGACTACGGGCAATTGCAATCGACATTGCGCGAAATCGACCCACGCATCATTGTTAAGGCCTTCTCGGTTGGAGGAAGCGACAGAGTGCTGCTGCTTGGTGATGTAGATCACACGGAATCAGTAATCAGAGCTTTCAGTTCAGCCAACGTCTTTATGGATGACCGCGGATTCAACGTGCAAGTAGCTAATAACCGTCTGGTTAACGGCAGAATCGGTGAACAAGGCGGTACGACATCAGGTGCTGGTGGACAATCGGGACAATTGGCTCAGTTGAGTTCTGTTGACAAATACACGTTCTTCCCGAACACGACCAACAATATTGGTAAGGCCCAAGTCATCACCAGTGATGGCGGACGTGTTACCAGCTTGGTGAAAGTTCGCAAGATGCCTTTGATCGTGTTGCATGTGACGTTCATGGAAATGAATACAACAGCAGCGAGAGAGTTGGGAGTGCAACTTGGATTCAACTATGGTTCCAAGAACTTCGCATTCGGTATTGGTGGTAACAACAATTTAGCCAACGCAGTACAAACCGAACTCAATTTTGCTCAAGGCGGAAGCGGCTCGACACTGCTACCAGGTGTGTTCTTTGCAGCTAACCAGATTAAGATCGGCACGGGAACGAACCAGGTAACGGACCCAATCAGCAACATTGGTCTAGGAGCATTGAACCAAATTCCATCGCTGTTATCGACAGCGGTGCTGCTTGGAGCTCCTGGTGGTGCGACCTTCAGCCCGGGCGGATTGGCCAACTTGTTCGCTGGTGTTTTCAACTACCAGAGTGGAGCGAATAACTTCGGCTTGAACCCGACGGTGAGTGGAATCATTGCTCACCAAAGAGCAAGAATTCTGGCAGAGCCTACATTGGTGACAATATCAGGCGAAAGAGCATCGTTCCTGGCAGGTGGAGAAATTCCAATTCTTCAATCTATCGCCACAGCTGGTGCTGCCCAACAATCGGTCACGTTCGAGCCATTCGGATTGAGAATCAACATGATTCCAGTGCTCTTGGAAAACGGAACACTGAACATCGAAATCTCACCTGAAGAGCGAATCGTATCGACACAGAACCAGTTGAATATCCCAGGATCGTCATCATTCGTTCCAGGATTCACAACCAGAAAGTCGCAAACGATCGTTGAAATGAAGCCAGGACAAGAACTGTTTATCGCAGGCTTGATCAGCTCCAACAGCGGACGTGAATTGTCCAAGACTCCTGTAATTGGTGAAATTCCAGTACTAGGCGCGCTCTACCGTTCGAAAGCGTTAACCAAGAACGAAAGCGAATTGGTCGTAGCAA
>PLXC01000035.1 GCA_003151275.1 Candidatus Melainabacteria bacterium | reverse complement strand
GCACTTTCTGTTTCGGAATTCGAACGCTGGCTTCGCCTGACTCGTGCGAACTATCCAACCAATGTTCAGCAGGTGCTAAGTAATCATCTCTCTAATCACGATATCGCTCGCTTTGCTGAACGTGCGCATGGCGACATATGGAAGACAAATCTAGCGCTTTTCTTTCAGATGACTTATGTAGGCACTCCGACCATTTATTACGGAGACGAGTACGGCATGGAAGGCGGAGCCGATCCCGATTGTAGGCGTACGTTCGATTGGACAAAAGCTGACAGCAATAATCCGACGATTGCCTTAACGCACAAATTAATTGCTGTTCGTAACAAATACCCGGCGCTTCGCACCGGCTCATTTATGGCATTGAAAGTCGACGACGTCAACAACGTTTTTCAATTTGCTCGACTGGACAAACAGAATCAAATTGCCGTTGTCCTCAATAATGCATCAACCGAAAAGACCGTAGATGTGCCCATCCGCCTCATGGATTTGCCGGATAATACCATGGTCAAAGACGAAATTTCCGGCTCGTCGTACCAAGTCAAATCTGGAAAAGTCACGGTGATGGTGCCTGGACACTGCGGGGCGATTTTAGTTCATTGATTAAGCACATTGATTCGAAATATTTGCAGCACAATGTTATGAGGAGTTCAGTTCAATGATAAAAGCTATCCGTCAAGTACATTTATGCTTAGGCATTTTCTTTGCTCCAACAATAATCTTTTTCTGCATCACAGGCGCATTTCAAATTTTTGGTTTACATGAGAGCAAGCCGGAAGATTCTTTTCAAACGCCACCCTGGCTAGCTGCGGCTGCTGACGTACATAAGAATCAAGCTTACGAATTACCGAAGCCAGTCGGAGAAGAGAGTCCTCTAAAGGTCGAACCGACTAACGTTGAAAAAGTAAATCCAGAGAGTGCTAAAACTCCGGAACCCAAAATAACACGCAAAAAACCTAAGAAGCACACATCCCAAGTTTTAAAGTGGTTTGTTCTTTTTATGGCGATCGGTTTAATTGTAGGTGCTTTAAGTGGGATCTATATGGCGTTCACTTACAAGCGTGATCGCAAGCTGATTTGGGGACTTCTAGTCGCGGGAACGATATTTCCGATTGCATTACTTTTTCTATGAACGCAGCAGCTTGGTGAACAAGCGCGAAAGATTTGCAGGCATATCGATACCAGTTTGGAGATAAATCAATTGCTGTCTGTAGGCAATATGATAACAGTCTGGACACAATGAGTGATAGAGTTGATCTCTGTGCGGAACGTAGAATAGATGCTGGCTAAAAATGAAATACTCATTCAATATTCAGGCGACTGACGATAAGCAAGAATATACGGAAAAGCTTGTCATAGGCGCTTTTAGCAATGAGGGCGGTGATACGATTGCGCTTAAGCTTTTGGCATATTTGATGTTCATAAAGAAGCGTCCACGTTTGGACGAGGACATCGATTGGAACTTCATTCCTGACCTTGTAGCAAGAGATGACGCGGGGGATATCTCGCTTGTTGTCGACTGCGGTAGTGTCTCAACGAAGAAGGCTGATACCATAGCCACGAAGGTTCGAGACCGAATAGAGTATTTTGTATTTCGTAAAACTGTCAGAGAAATGGATGAGTTTTATAAGCAAATCCAAGACAAGGTCAAGCATTTGCAGAATGTCAAATGCGTGAGCTTCGACGATGGTTTCGTGGATGGTATCGGCTCCAATTTCGATCGCACTAACATTTTAGAGGCTTACGTTGGCGGTGAAATGATCACGGTCACGATCACCAACAGTTTCGGAAAGTATGAAGCTTACTCGTCTATTCATCAGATCAGTAGCTGAATATTGTTTAGTGCACCATATACGGTGCGCCATACGGCTTGTTCTTGCCAACATTGCTAAGCAGTAATTTGAATTTCCATTACCAAATTTCCTTACTGTTTCACGTCGCACATGTTTGCTGGAACATCGTCGGAACGTTTTTGCGCATCTTCGATGGCCGATGGCGATGCATCACGAGATAGTCCGGAAGCTACGGCTAGAAATTGCTGGTGGTATTTGGCTTGAAGTGCTTCGACATCTTGCGCCGAACTGTTGGGTGGTAAACCTATCTCAATGGCGCTCACAGCTAGCTCCGAGCTCTTCCGTTGCCCTGGAGTTAAGTTGCCTGAAATCAGACCCGACTGATATTCACGAGCTAAATCACTGCGCTCTTTTCTAATTCTGCTTATTTCCTTTGGATCCATGTCTGGCGAAAACCCTTGCAGGACAAGTTCAGCATCCTTCAGCCATTTCATGCTTTGACTCAATGCGTCAGAACGAGAGGTGCTGAGTGGCAGTCCCAGCCGAGAATTTAGCTCCACATCCGGTGTTGATTCTATTCGTTGTTCGACCGCTTTCACAGAGTCTATCGGCGCGCGCTGATCCATTCCCAGCATGAGCGCTCGCGACTGTAATGCGTAATCATCTTTCACTTGCGTCACGTAAGATTCCGGAGTTCCGGCTGGTAACCCGATTTCGATCGCACGACTATCCGCGTAAAACCTCGAAGTCTCCTCATCGGAGCGATTCTCGGCTGGTGTCAGTCGACTTTCCAATTCCTTGATTTG
Source organism: Candidatus Melainabacteria bacterium (assembly GCA_003151275.1). The sequence goes on along the minus strand of PLXC01000035.1, from coordinate 198,884 downwards.
GGCAGCACGGTCGGCGTGAATTGCGCTGACGTCCACTTCGCTAGCATCGATTGGGATGCCTTCTTTAGCCAGTGCCGCCTGATGTTTCCTAACGTTCAGAACCTTCATCGCCTCACCTTCCGTTGTGCTGGACGGCAGGTCCATCTGATGATTCAGTGAATTGTCTACCAATTTCTCGAAAGGCGTACACGCAGGTGCTTGTGGAGCGGACTCTGTTATCTTTTCGGCTTTGCCAAGCAGAAACACTTGAGCCCGACCGCTGTCATCATTGAACCAAACGTAACTGAGTTCACCGGAGCCGTATCCCAGCTGGTTTTCCAGACCCGAAATCGAATCACGAACCTGATGCTCAAGAATCTTAGGATCGGCTTGCGCAGGCAACGCAAACGCGGTAAGCGGTGGTTTATTTGAGTCGAGGCGGCCTCTTTCTGCAGCTACCACTGCCTCAACTGAGTTGTAGGTCTCTGGAGGAACGCAGCTCGAGCCAGCATAGGTGTCGGCACCTACTGTGCCCTTTGAGCTCGACTGTTTAGATAACCAAATTCCGGCGCCGAGCGCCCCTTCGCAAGCCTGATGCTCGGGGGGACTAATTTTGTGGCTATCAGTTTGGTCTGTATCAGGTTTGCCCATATGTGATTTATGCCACTGCTCTGACGGTTTTACTCATGACTTGGCCTAACCTGGGAGCGCCGCACCCTGCCGGCAAATAGCGCAGGACTATAAACTCTTTTGCGAGCTTAAGCACTTATCCACATTCCCCTGAATTTCTGTTGCTCTTTGGGCAAATCTTTGCACTTTGATTTTTCATTTGGTGCCTCTTCTCCACCGTCGTCGCTGATGACAAGAAAGTCACTTGCGTTGGCATCATATGTGACGACAGCTTCCGGATTCAAACCTTCCAATGAATCCACAACTATTTTTTCTGGTTTATCAGTGATCTTGCCGGTCCATGTGTAGAACTCAAAGTCTTTTACGGCGTCATAAGATCCACTTGCAATTATGTAGAATCCCCTGGCTGTCCAGTAGTCGATACTTCGTACTCCGCGTCCATTTAAACCGAAGAATATTGGTTCACCGAACTGACAGTGAGCACCATTCAGAACGACATCCATTGGATTCAGAAGAGGTACTGTAAGAGCCTGTCCGTTTACGATTGGGTTTCTGAAACCGATTAATAGTCCATCTTGCCAGGCTGTCAGACCTTCGATGTTGACTGCCCCTGCTACTTTCGGCGCTAAGGTCGCGATCTGTTCCGGAGCAAGTCTTTCTTCAGTCAATTTGCGAAACCAGATGCATTGCAGAAGGTCCACCATCAGCCCAGTATATGAAATACCAACTTGTTTGACTACAACTTGGTCGCCATGATCGATAATGGTAGTGGCAAAGAACTGGTGTCGGCGCCACTTCATTTCTCCAGTGCCACTTCGTCCGTGGGATCCCATCCAGAATGTGACACCATTGAGTGTTGCCGACGCTTCGACATCGGCCTCGTTACTTGGATGCTTCAAATTCAAGAAGTGCCCGAAGTCAATCTCCTGTTCATAGTGTCCGCCGTTTCGTGAATTGAAAACTTGGAATATGTTGTCCTCATCGCTGGCGACTAGGAATCTGCCACCGCTAAGCTCCACCGCTGCGGAAGCGTCACACATTCCCTGGAAAGTAATGACCGCGGATTGTTCTTCTTTTGCCATGATCTGCTCCTGAATCTCATCCACGATTAGTGTACGGTGAGCGGAAATATTTCGCGCCTTCGCCAGCTCGGGATGCAATCTTGAACTCTTGTGGACATATCAGTTTACCAGGCGCAGCGCCATACTCTAATCAAAATTGTTGTACTTCCTACGAACTCCTTGTGATGAGGCATAATTAGACGAATCAACACATGCCCAAATCTCTGGTGTATGACGCTTCCGGTATGATCTCTTCACGTGATACGTTGCCCTGTTTTACGATCACGTCCACCAACCTGTGCCAAATCTCTTGGTCGGTGCCTCTTTCACCCGCTAAAACCGCTGAGTTTATGCTGATCATAGAGTAAACCAATTCCCTCATCGTCAGCATGGTGCCTGTTAATTTAAATCCTAAAAATTCGTTTGAGACTTTGAATTCTGGTGTTTTTAGATCAATAAACATCTGCAAAAACGGCCATCCATCTTCCAGATCTTGGAGCGAAATTATATCGCTCAATTTTGTATCAGGAGTAATCGAGCGGCGACTCACTTGATAGTTTTCGATAAGCGCCCGCCTAAGTTTGTAAAAAATCTTTTGGCTTAGACAATCACGCGGCGGTGTGCTTGAAAGCCGAGTCTTTAAGAACTCAAATGTTTCACCGACAGTAGTTATCCTTTCTGCATCCTTATCTGGAATTTCAATTCCAAACTCTTCTTCTATTGCCATAACTAATTCAACCGTATCCAAGCCGCTTGCTTCGGCCCACTTCAATCCGCATGGAAGCTCAGCACCAACATATTCGATATGTAGCACTCGACGGTGATCAGCCTGCGTTGATTGAGAAGAGCTATGTAGAATCAGTGGACGCATGAGTATTACATCACCACGTTCTGCGGAGCAGCAAACGAAATCATTTTTGTCTCGCCACTCTGCGATCTCTGATGTTTCCATAATTCCGAGGCGATGAGATCCTGAAATGAATTTGATGGCACCATTTTCTTGTGGACAACTATCCAGATGTATTCGGAGAGATACGATATTTCTTAGCACGTTGGTTGGCGGCTGTACATGCGGAATCCCATCTTTTACTGACCATGGTCCAAATCCTTCGACATCGATGCGTTCTTCAACAGCAATAGTCAGATCCTGATGCCATGTCACATACCAATTAGCATCCGGTGTCTTGTCGAATAGAATAGCCTTGACCGGTCTGGCACCATTTCCCAAAACTTGTGCAGCAATTCCGCGCACGATTTCTGACTTCGCGAACTTTCTGATCACACGACTTCGTCTTAGTAGGTGCCTTACTCCGGGTGAATTGGGAACTTTTTCCTTTCGACGCAACTCCTCAATCGCATTGGTCAGAGCAGACAATTGAACATCGCTGACGACTGCCTTAAGCAGCGCAAAACCGCGAAGTTCAAACTCTTGCAAAAATTCCTGTTTCTCCGACATCCGTCGATCTTAGCATTATGATCGCCATTCCCTGGGAGTGCCGGCATCCTTGCCGGCATCAAGCCTCTGGTTAGTCCTTGATATTTGAGCAAGCTTTATAACTACTGATGCTCGAATAGGCTTAAGACTGCCTATCAATGTTAAAGTCGGGTGGCCGGCGGGAGACAAATGATTTATTCAGAATTTGCTCAAGAATTAATTGACACTTTGATATCGAAGATTCAAGCAGGAGGTGGGTCCGATGACCTTTTTGCTGGTCTTGAAGAGGCGTTATCACGTCTTGTAAAGGGAATGAACGCGGACCGTGGACTGTTGTGGCTTGTTGTTGTTGATCGCCTTACAGTGCGGAGTTGTTATCTCTCGAATGACAAATTAAGCAATGCGTTGGGTGTGAGCTTGGACTCCAAGCAAAGTACGCAGCTGGTTTTAAATTTCCTTGCTCAAGGCGGTCGAGATCTGATTCAGTTGAACAGGGCATCTCCTAGTGCAGATGACTGGTTAACTTTACTGGCGCTGTCTGAACAATTTACGTCTCAGTTACTTGTTCCATTGCAAGCGCGCGGAATTTTTTCTGGATTCGTTGCACTCCAATTTGTCGAGCCAAGGCAGTGTTCGTCATTAGAACTAGTCACGCTGGAAAAAGTGGCAGCTCTTCTTTCGGTCATTATTAGTTACGATTTTGATATAACCAGACTCTCGACTGATGGAAGGAGTCTAAGCGCCCTTGTGAAGATTTTGAAGTTGTTCGCCGATGAACCAGAATCCGTTGCCTCTTTGAAGGCAATCGAATTAATCGCTGATTTGTTTGGCTTTGGGAAATTTCAATTGTATCTGTATCAGTCAGAAAGATTGGTTGCTCAAGGAGGCGATGGCTCGATACTAGAACTCACCGATGACCAAGATCCATTCGTTGATGTCTTCAAAAAGCAGCGAGCTGTAATTGGTTCTGAATCGTCTGAATTTGGTCAAGGGAAGAATTTTCTGAAGACTGGAATGCTGCTGCCACTTATATCAAACGAAACCCCCTTGGGTGTTTTTGCAGTGTGGGAACCGCTAGAGGGCGTGTCGCTATTGGACCCGCTGCTTCGAGAACTTGCTCTCTGGATTTCGTCCGAAGTGTCAAATTGCATCGAGTCCGCGAGAGCTAGAAAGCTGCCTAAGTAACTCTCAAAAGGCCGCACTTATGGCGTCATGAGCGTTCCGCTAACGTTAGATCAAGCTAGTACTAGATAAAAATGGCTCTCTACGTCAGAGTTCGACTGTGTCTTGGTGCTAGAATCTTATGCTTAGTTTCGCAGAGGTGCTCATTTCAATCGTCAATGGGAATGGATTCAATGGTCGTTATCAGCAACGCAGTGTTGCCATTGGTCTGTAATCATCTCGCAATGAGCACTATCTGCGGTGCGATGGAATTTAATTCCGAGCAAACAATTATGGTTTAGCCGATTGTTTTAGTTTGATTTTGTTGATTTGGATCTAATTGTCTGCAGCATCTTTCCTGAAATTTCAGGCTATTATGATGGGATTGTTCTGGGGAGAATGAGATGTTCAAGTTGGGTCGATGGATTGCTTATAGCCTTGCAGCGCTGGTTTTGATGGCGTCATGCGGGACTTTTGCTTTTGCTGAAGATATTGTCAAGGAAGGTGATTCCAATGAAGTCAAAATCCAAAAATATTCTGATTACATAAAGCATCATAAAGGCTATGCCGGCTTTGAACCGCACAATGAGTTGCGAAACTTGCTTGGCGCTAACGATATTCAGAAATCAATGCGAGAGTGCGACATTATACTCGCCAACCGGCCTATGAATGACTACATTGTCTCCATTCTCAGCGACTGGATGTTGCCGAACAATCCAGCTGCCGCTGTCGACAAGCTGCTTGAGAACGCGGAAGCTTATCCGCAGTTTCCTGCTTTGCGTGCAGCATGCTGGCTCAAAGCGGCGCAGATTTGTGCGATCAGCGACAAAGAAAAGTCTCGTCGACTTTATGACAAAGTAATTGCAACTTCAAAAAACACTGAGGCAGCGCAATACGGAGAGTTGGCATTTATAGCTATGCAGATGGAAGGCGTGGTTACCGCTGGCAGTAGTACTTCCAACAGTAACACTTTTGGCAGTAGCACTTTCGACAGTAGCACTCCCGGCGGTACTTCCAGAACAACGACAATTACTATCGAGTCAAGCCAGAACTTTTCCAATGCCGCGGATGCCCGATCCAATCTAAATGATTACATATCGGCACTGACTCCTCAACCCGTGCCTTTGGCTCCGCTACCGCCTGTGGTGCAAGGCATGATCGAATGGCCCAATCAATTTAGCAAGGCGAACTCGGATCCTTGGCTGATTTCCAACCATGACCACATCTCCAAGATGAATCCGAGCCTTCTCGTCATCAATTTCGCCAACGGTATCCAGCCTGCTCAGGTAGTAACCAAAGTCAATTCACTGATCGCCTGCTTGCGTGAATCTTCTCGCTATCACGGTTACGCTGATCCTTCAGCGCCTCCTTTTCTCGACTACAAAGTTTTTAAATGGGTAGATGCAGCTGACAGTTACACGCAGAAGCTAGGCACTGATGGCAACAGCAGTAAGTTTCCCTGGCGTGCCAAAGATGCACCCGGCTCTTCCTTCGCTTATCCGAATTTGTTTTTGCCGCAGTTCACTGCGCTTTACAATGTGCGCAATCCGGCTAACCCATCCCAACTAATGTCGCTGGCACAAATGGTAAATACGGGACTGGTGAATGAGGTCTGGTTTGTTTGCTATCAAGGATCGCATGGAGCGCCGTTTGAATGCGTTGAGCTGAAACAACAATATGACGAGAACATGCGCGCAATTCCAGGCAGCTTCGTGCAAGCTGGCAATGGAGGAGATCCGGCGCAGCCTCAAATTGGGCGGAGCCTGCGTATTTTGTTCATCAATATCGAACGCGGTCCAGGATGCGCGATGGAGAGCCTCGGACATTCGATAGAAAGAATGGGTTCGGGAGATTCGCTACCGTATTTGACACCATATTTCAAAGACTATGCAGGGTTTAATTTGAAGCAAAAATACGGAATGCCATTTGATTCATTAGGCGAAAGAGATGGAAACGAACTCAATTATCCCGATCAAAAAACAATTGCCTTTAAGTATAAGGGGCAAAAGATGCACTTTTCGCCGTACATTCCAGTCGGTAACTGTGTGCATTTTACGATCAACGGTCGCCATGACTATGATTTGGATAACCTTCAGCCGGTGCTGACGACAATTGAGCACTACAGAATGCACGATGCAATGAACCGGGCTGACGCGCAGACGCTATTCACACCAGCTGTTTACGCAAAATACAGAGAGTTTGCTGGGGATTGTATGGGACCATGGTTGGTCTACTGGCGCCAGAACATGCCTGGATTCAACAATCGTTCGTTCGATGATTCTGAAAAACCGATGAAGAACTGGTGGCCTTTCTTGTTCTATTGAGCCTACTGTATGTCTTAATGTTTGCTGATCAGCTTAAGAGCTGCCGAGCATCTGTAGCCGGACAATAAGCGGGAATGTGCGACACTAGCGTATGATTTAGAATTGAAGTATCCTAGTTTTCGTTATCCCATCCCACGCGATTTCAGTCGAGGGTCAAGTTGTTTAGTCGGAAATTATTGGTGCTGTCGATCGCTGCTTATTTAGGTTGCTGCATTCGAGCGCATGCCGACACATTCGCTGATGGTTGCGCCAGCTATTCGTCTGCCAACTACGGTAAAGCAAAATCGCAGTTTATCGAGGCAGCAAAAGCGAAGCCTAAGTCGTGGCAAGCGCAATATCAGCTCGCTAACACATTGTTGCAACTGCAGGAAGTTCAAGGCGCAAAACAGGCCTATCAAAAGTGCCTCATTCTCAATCCAGACCCGCAAATTAAGAAGCATTGTGAGACTGCAATCGCATTTATCTTGAATCCTCCTAAGCCGACGCCGGCGGCGCCAGTTGAAGTAAAAAATTTCAGAGGCTCTACCCGTGATGGTGGTTCGTCCATAACGACTGGCTCAGGCGCTTCGTCTAGGTCTGACGACTCGCATCAGGGCGATCAACCGGATGCGCGACAGCTAGCGATCGATGCGCGCAAAGCAGGCATCATGGCCGATGCCAAAAGGCAAGTAGACTCCATAAAAGAAGAACAACAGCGTGCAGTGGAAGAAGCCAATGCCAATTCAAATCACCGCTGGAGAAATAGAGAAACCGGTGAACGATACACAGGAATGAACTCTGATGAGAAAACATCACTTCAGAGAGAATACGAAGTCCGGATCGGCCGGCTGATGGAAGACGCACGCCGACGAGCAAATCTAGTTACCACGCCATAATTTTATGGTGCTCCAAGATTTAGGAAATAATCTTGCGTGAATGAGCTATCCAGGCTCTTATAGAATTGCATGGTGAGATCTAATTTTTTGCGCACGCGAGGATAATCCGCAAGCTTCCATAAACAAACCGATTATTTTGTTCATGCGATTAGTGTAACGCCGTGCTTGGTAGAAGTTGCAATCCAAGTATTCAAAACCAAATCGCGGTGATTGTTCCAACCATTAATGGCATTCTTTTGTTCGTTCACCAACTTCTGTTGAATACACTCGGCTTCTGTTTTATCGGTAGTGAAAACATATAGTGTCGGACCGCTGCCGGTCATGTGAGTGCACAGTCCGCCCAATTCGCTGAGTCTATTGCGGATGAATTGAAGCTCTGGGCGTCGGCTGAATACAATGTGTTCAAAGACGTTGCCGAATTTTATACTGGCGTTTTTATTGTCACCGGTTTTTAATGCTTCTGCACATTCAGTGGCGCTGATGGTTGTGGTGCCATTGATTTTGTTTTCGTCATAGGCACCATAAACTTCTGCGGTTTGCAAGCCGAATAATTTCGGTCCGACAATCAAAAAATGCAATTCGTTCGGTAAATCCACTTTTGAGAGCACATCGCCGCGATGCCTGCCGACTTGCGTTCCGCCGTTAAGGAAGAATGGAACGTCCGCACCAAGTTGGCTTGCCATCTCCGCAATTTTGCTGTCAGATAATGGTGAGTTGAACCATTGATTAAGAGCTACAAGGGTTGCCGCGGCATTCCCGCTGCCACCACCCATGCCACCAGCAACGGGTACTGCCTTGCGCAAGTGGACTGACACTTTACAGTCTGATTTTTCAGGAAATTTTTTTCGAAATAGATAAGCTGCTTTTGCGATCAAATTGTTTTGATTCAAAGGTACATCGCCGGTAGGTCCTGCAAATTCGACGGATGTGATCTCAACCAGGAATTCTTCAGCAGGTTCGAACGTGAAGGTCAGTTCGTCTGCTAAATCAATGGTTTGCATAAGAGTTTCAACTTCGTGATAGCCTCCGGGCAAATCTCCGAGAATGTCGAATGTCAAATTGAGTTTGCCAGGCGATCGCGCTCGGAGCGTATTACTGTGGCGTGACATTAGTTGTTTACTTTTACCAACGGATCTAACAAGTCGGTTAGCTTAGCAAATTGCTGCAAGGATAGTCTTTCGGCTCGCGTTTGCGGATCCAAGTTGAGTTGACTAAATACTTTATCCAGCGCGGACAGCGGTAATTTCAGGAAGGACAAATTGTTTTTGAGCATCTTACGCTTCTGTCCGAAGCCGGCTTTGATTACTTGACGCAGCAACTTGTGGTTCACACAATCTACTGAGGGTTGTTTCAACGGAGTGAATCGAACAACCGCTGACGTCACTTTCGGTGAAGGGTAAAAACTTTCGGGCGGAAGTGTGTATAAAATCTCGGCTTCTGAGAAGTAATTGGTAAGCAGCGTGATCTTGCTATATTCGCTGGTGCCAGGCTTAGCTACAAATCGTTGAGCGACTTCGTGTTGAACCGTGAGCACCACTTTGTCGACATTTTCGAACCATGGTTGCGGCGAGCCAATTTCACCAAAGATGTAACATAGAATCGGCGTGGTGATTTGGTAAGGAACGTTTCCCGCGATCTTTAAATGGCTCGGCTGACTGCCTAAATCAAATTGCAGGAAGTCTTCATGATGGAGGGTAACATTTGGAAGTGCCAAATTTTTCAAGTTAATCACGCATTCCCAGTCCAGCTCGACTGCGTGGATGTTGGCACCAGTGGCGATCAGAAAGTGCGTCAGAAATCCAAGTCCGGGACCAATTTCCAGCACACTGTCACCAGGGGCGATATCAAGCGCATTTGCGATGTTCTGCAGCGCAACTGTGTCCGTGAGAAAATTTTGCCCTAGACGTTTCTTTGTGTGAAACGCTGAGGCTATTCTCATCAATTCAATTCGAGTCGGAAGTTCAGCCAGAGAAGTAATCAGCTAGCCTCCAGCGACTTAGCAGCAGACTGCTTGGAGCTTGGCAAATCGATTTTATTTCCATTCGGATTCGATCCGTCAGTTTGCTTTGGGTGACGGATCAACCTTAATTTGATGATCCGATGGCGGTCAGATTCTTCAATCCGCAAGGTGTAAGCATCAGTCGTAACTTCATCTCCCGGTGATGGCTCTCTGCCGAGCGCACCAAAAACATGCCCACCCAATGTGTTGAATTCTGAATCATCGATGTTCAAGCCAAGTTTATCGTTTGCCTCGTACAAAGGAAGCTTGGCGTCGAGAAGAAGCGTGCCGTCAGGTTCTTCGACAATAAATTCTTCGACGATTTCGTGCTCATCAGCAATGTCTCCGACCAGCTCTTCCAGCAAGTCTTCAAAGGTTGCCATGCCGCGAGTGCCACCATACTCATCAACGACAATCGCCATGTGGGTTTTGGTTTTCTTGAATTCGGTCAGCAGATCGCCAAGGTTTTTGTTTTCTGGAACGATCAGCACTTTGCGTGCAAGTTCACGCACTTGTGACTGTTCCTTCTTTTCGACCATGGCCCGCAAGCCGTCGCGGATGTGGACGGCACCAAAAATGCTGTCCAAATCAGTTTCATATATAGGAATTCTGGAATGACCTTTTTCCAGAGCCAGATCCACAAACTGGCGAACAGTTGAATTAGCCGATACGCAAGTCATGTCTGTGCGTGGTGTCATGATTTCGCTGGCAACAGTATCTGAGAAGTCGAACACGCTATGCAGCATTTCTTCTTCTTCTGGCTCAAGCACACCCTCTTCGTGACTGGCAGAAACAAGCATTTTTAGTTCTTCTTCTGAGTGAACGAAGTGTCTGCGAGGCGGCTCAACAACATTCATGCGTCGCAGAATAAACTCAGTGGTGCTATTCAACACAATTATGAATGGCGAAGCGATCCAGCACCACCATTCCATCGGGTAGATTAGTGTGAAAAGCACAGATTCAGCGCGTTGGAATGTCCATGTTTTGGGAATCAACTCACCAAAAACGGTTTGGCAAAATGCGGTAATTACAAACGAGAAGCCAAAACAAAACAGACGCGCGAAGTGGAGTATTTCTGGCGACCAAGCCGCCATTGCACCCCATTGAGCAAACAGTGCCGCGAGCTTATCTGCAAAACTGGCTTCTCCAGCAGCACCCAAAGCCAGTGTGGCTAAAGTGATGCCCAACTGACAGGCAGAGATAAAGCGGTCTGGATCTTCGAGGTGAACTTGCACCAATTTCGCTGCTTTGTTGCCCTCATCGACGAGTTGATCTATGCGCGTTCGGCGCACCCGAGCGAGCCCCATTTCCGCAGCAACAAAAAATGCGTTAATGGCAATCAGAATGACGATCAGGCTAAATTCTAAAATGGCAAATCTTGCATCGCATTAGCGATGGCTAGCTCCTTTCTCACTAATAATCACAGCAGAAACAAAATAACCGACATGGCTTGTAACCGGTCGGTTTGCTTGCAAAAGAATGAAGACGTGATTCCAATACCGATGCACACCTCTGAGGAGGTTCTTCGGGATTCGACTTGGTGGTGCTACTTTGAGGATCGTCCATAATACTTAAAACGCTGGCCACAGGCAGCCAGAAACACAATTAAAACTGATCCTACCATAAGCTTAGACCGGCGTAATCAAGAGGATTCCCGGGGCGCGGGCAATATCGTGCTTCTTGAGAGACGGGTAATATTTCAACCGATATCGGTTTAAGACTTATTTTGCTTCGTTATCAAGAAATTATGAGATTGCCAAGCAGTCGAGCCTGCCGCACGTGCGATAATTGCCCCCGTTGAGTCTCAGGTCGGTATGTTTCTAAGAGTTTCCACCACTCAAGCGTTTGCGGCGGCAGTTTTGCTCAGCCAGCTATCCGTGCCTGGCCTTTGTGCCAGCCCCACTCAGAGCCCTCCTGTTCCTTCCCTTGGCGTGTCTTCGACCTGGAGTGGTGATACTTCGTACCATGCCACAGCTGACAACTCCGGACGGCAATTGGCGGTGGCATTCCCGGTCATTCCTCACACAATGAACGTCAGAGTGCCAAGCCCCCTGAATAGCCGAATTATTAACAAGTCTTCGTCCTATAAGAAAGACCAGGTCATAAAAATCACTGTTCCGGCTTCAGTCGACGAAGCTGCTGATGTGTGTACCGTAGGATTTAAGCGATTCAGCGTCGTTGGCCAAGATAAAGCTAAGGAGCTGTGCCGTTGGGCATTGGCATTCCACAAACAAATGACGCAGACGCCCATGATGACGCCTCTTGGCGGTCCATACTCGACGCCTTCAATCGCTCAGACAAAGCTTTGGTATATGCCTGACGGCAGGCTCAAAACTGTAGTTAAGCGCTAAGTTTGGTACGCCCGGGCTTGAACGGAATGCATCTGCCGAAATGGAGCGCACGCGTCCCGCGTACTTCGAGAGCAGACTGAAACGCTAACCTGGCTGGGTTTTGACTGCGTTTTCCGAGGAAGTCCAAGCCTGGGCAAGCAAAATTGCCGCGATGCAGCTGGCAATGAAACCGCAGATTGGGATCAAGGCGATCCCTAAAATGCTTACTGTGGGAATGATGAAGCCTATCCACTGGATGCCGATCATCAGCAGCCATGCTTGGGTGAAAATCCCCGCCGATGTGGACAATTTTTTTCCTACAGTAAACACATCAAATGCAGCGGACATGCGCTCTTGCTTGGCGAAGTTGGCCATGATTACGGTGGACACAAGCGACACTGTGACCCAAGATAACGTCACGACAACAACTGAAGAAACCGCCCATAGCGTGTATTGGTGCCCTATCACGAAACGAGGACCACCGGCAGTGGCACAAAGCAGAGCGACGGTTGCAATCGAAATCGGAATTAAACCTTGTCCGAAAGCCACGGCAATCCACGTAATTCCTGAAATCAGCAGATCCATCCAATCGTTCCATTTCGGCAATGGTGCATGCATATCAGCGATTTTCGATCTGACCAGACGCAGGTAATAACCGGTCAGCAAGCCCCAGAGGCAGAATGCTAGAGGAATGAACATCGGTCCAAGAAAAAACAGCAGAAACGCTCCGGCGCTAAACACGCCACCGATGCCGGCTTTCATTCGCCAGTCCTTATCGGCGAAGAAGAGTCGAACAGCTTGATTTGGGTCCAGCCCCGTTTCTGAGCTTACCGCGGTCATTTGTGCTCCTTGGTATGCTTAATGCTCACAGGCGCAACTGGCTGATCTCCATTGCGGTCCGTAGAATGGAAAAACGTTTTTAGCTCGTCGACTGCCTGCAATTTCCGCATTGCCGTGTGATCTGTCATGTTGAATGAGATTGGAGTGATCGAAATATAATTGTTTAAAACCGCCCAGACATCTGAGTTTTCTGACTCATCCACTTCGATCGCTTGCCCGGCAAGCCAGTAATAAACGCGTCCGCGTGGATCAGTGCGTTTCTCAAAATAATCATCGTATAAGCGAACCCCAAGTTCCGTGACCAACACGCCTTTCACTTGATCCACGGGCACGCACGGTACATTCACGTTTAACAAGCTTCGCTTGGCCAGATGCGCTTTCGGAAATACTCTGACCAACTTGGCAATAAATTCGGCGGCAGTTTCAAAATGTCGCGTCTCACCATACATGTGGCTGACAGCGATGCTTGGAATGTCCATGAAAGCACCTTCCATGGCAGCTGCGACCGTGCCTGAATAGAGCACTTCGCTACCGAGATTTGGACCATGGTTGATTCCCGAAATGACGATGTCCGGTCGCGGGCTACCGATTAATTCTGTTACGGCGAGCTTCACACAATCGCTCGGCGTGCCGCTTGTCGACCAGGCACCTTTGACGTTGCCCGGTAATTCGATTTCCTCAATGCGGAGTGGCTTGTGCAACGTTAAGGAGTGACCAGTTGCGCTTCTTTCGCGATCTGGTGCCACAACGAAAACTTCATGCTCGTTGTCTTGGGATAAGCGCTGCGCAAGAACCCTTATGCCCTTTGCGTTGATGCCGTCGTCGTTGGATATCAGAATTTTCACAGGTAAGCTCCGGGATTCATCTCTTGGAGCATTGTATAGGCTGCGCCCTGGCGCATGTTGATGTGTCGTGAGAATCTTTGCTTTTGGCTTGCTATCCTAAAATTAAAGAAGTAGTATGCGACTATATTGTTGGGTTGCTGCGTGATGCTTCACGGTGAGCAATTTTTAATTGGAGAGCTTGATGTTTGACTTTGTATTTGAGCGCGCTAGCGAATCCCTACTTGGGGTGGTGTATTTGGCACTCGATGAATGTCTGAGGCTGAATAACAAATGGGTTTGCTCCGAGCATTTGCTGCTCGCTTTAATTGAATCAAACGGTGACGAGGCTAATGTTGCTTCGCGCGCTCTCGCCTCGATGAGTGTTGATACTAAAAGTGCCGAGCAAGAAATAGAAAATCATCTAAGGCTTAATCCTGACGCAGAGCCGATTTTTACCGATAGACCACCGAGTGTCGATGCTGTCGCTAAGTTGTCCGGACAATATGGTGCAATCGACAAACCCGCATTTAGTTCGGCCGTGGTTGCCGCAATGCGCAGAGCTGAAGAGTATTCTGTTTTTTACGGTTCTGAAGAAATCGAACCAGAACATTTGCTGCTCGGAATTTTGGATCTTAAAGAAGCAGGCGCTATCGTTATCTTCGAAGAACTGAGTGTCAATCTTACTTTCTTGAGAAAGCAAGTAATTCAGTTGATTGCTCAAGAATCGTTCGCTAAAGGTAATATCGGTGGATTGCGCAGCTCATTGATTCATGGATTGGCCGAGTTCGTTGAAAAACATTATCGCTCCGTAAGTTCCCTAAATGATCTGGCGAAGCGCAGTGGACACACCAGATTGCATTTGCCAACTCGTAGCGAAATTGTGCATATGGTCGTGATCACTTATCTGAGCGAATTTCTTTCAACGCAAGTTTCTTTCCAGAGATATTTGCTCGAAGAGAGTATTCGAAACTTGTCTCAACGTGTAGGAACGCTAGACAAAGAAATGACCGCAACCATCGTCACAAGCGCAGCGCAAAATGTCCGCGCCGAAGTTCGAAGCACCATCGAACACATGTGGTGCAATGAATATCGCATTTTATCCACGATGCTCGATGAAGCCGAACACGACTTGATCGGTAGCGTCATAGAAGATCTATGGTGGGCACAAAGCGAAGAAATTGCGTTGCATGAATCATTTGCGGAAGCGCTCGATGATCACAGACGCAAGCATTTATTGAACTTGCAAAAGAGACGCATTGAAATTGCCGCAAGACTAACCAAGTTGAGCACAAGGCTCGATGACACCATCAGGCAATGCTTCTTGAAACATCCAATTTCGGCTTAAATACAACAGCCAATTTCGCGTAACTACAACATCCAATTTCAGGTTGCGTGACCTTGCAGCACGGTATCATCCATTAGGATTCGATTCCTGAAACGCTTCCTGCCAGCTAAATCCTGAGCACGTATGGACACTTGACGCAAAACGCTTTTGCAAATTGGGTTGGATGTCCGTCCATATCTAAACCGTCTATCACGCTGGTGGTGAGCGACGCGCCGCAGTCTGGACACTTTAAGTTCTCGAGGCCATCCAATATATCTTGGCCGAGTTGCTCTGCTGTGGCAGCATCAAGCATTTTTGATTCTGGTATCGGAGCAGTCTCGTTCGCTCGTTGTTCAACCTCTTTCAAAAGTGATGGTTCGACACTCAACGCTTTTGCCAATCTTTGCCGCTCGGTCGATGAAAGCCATGTTTCTAAACCAGATTCGAGCTCTTCAATACGCTTTATCGGGAAATTAGACAATGAAGCCAGATCCACCACCGTCATATTTCTGAACTCGCGCACCTGCAAAATTCTTCTAGCCAAGGTAGGAGCGAGGACAAAGTTTGAAGGGATAGGCTTGAATTGTTTCATTGGGAGGATAGTGTCTGTGCTAAGGGACCGAAATGAAGCGCGGCTATTCTAGCTGCCCATGTCAATTCTATTCGACGTACATACTATCAGGATGAATGTCCATCAAGACGTTGCAATTCGTGCGAAAATACCGCGTATGGCAGAGCCACCTAATAATGAATTGCAAGTAGTAATTGATAGTCAAGCACTTGAACGCAGGGCTAGCGGTCGTGGCAGCGCGCGCAAATCCTCGGGTGCGAGCAGTGAACCGACTGTGATAGCTGCAGACGGCGTCAGGAGTCTTGTCCTCAAGCAGTCTCAGCGTTATTGCAAAGACGGAAGACCATTTGCAATTGCCTCTCTCGATATACTGGAGTACGAACAAGTCAGTAACGTCCTGGGTGCCGGTGCAGCTGAGCAACTGGATCGACTGGGAAAAATCGTCTGCACCAATTCGTTGCGCGGCAGCGATCGAGTTTGTTTTTTCGAACCAGGACATATCCTCATTCTTTTACCGGATACGACTCAAGCTTCTGCTCGACTCGTAATGGAGCGCATCACGCAATCGATTGCCTCGGCGAAATTGCAGCACAAGAACAAACCGTTACGTGCCAGCGGCGCATTCCAGGTTGCCGCGTGTGACACTGCGGAGAGTGGCGTCGAAATTCTCGCGCCCGATTCTGAAGCCCTGATGGAGTCAGTGGGATATAAGTTCGATGCGCAAGGAAATCTCTACAATACGCAATTGTCATCGATGCGATTGTTTACCAAGAAGCAACGTCCGTTTTCTGGAAGCTTCTCTGTTTGGTCTGATCGCTATATCAATATTCAAACAACAAAAACTGAAACATCCGTAGATCAATCTCCTTTGCCGCAGGGCATCATCTACATCCGTGCTACTGCGCAAGACCAATGGCAGGCGAATCGAACTGTAAATTTAAAGATGTTCGAGCTCGCTGATCGCGCCGGAAAGTTCGATACTGATTCAATTGGATTGGTGGCGCGGCGAGCTCGCGTTTTACAACAAATTGATCATCCGGGCGTATCTAAATTGGTGGACTTTCACACTTATGAGGACCGCTGCCTGTACTTGGTGGAGAATCAGGTCATTGGGAAATCGCTCAAAAACGTCCGCGCCAATTTGGAAACTGTTTTGGGATGGGGTGTGCAACTTTGCAATACGTTGATTTACTTGCAAGGATTGATGCCACCATTAATTCCACCGCCACTAGAAATCGAAAATTTCGTTATCTCGCCGGATAATCAAATTGTGCTGCTCGACTATGAGATGCCCTACTTGCTCAGCCCGTTAACAGTTCTAAGCGACGGCAATGCAAACATAGATCCGTCGCTTCTCAGTGCTCCTTACAACAAGTTCGGTATGGAAAACTTGATGATGTTTTTATATGACCTGATCGCAAAGTCAGAACACAACAGAGACCTTAGCGATTTGTTTGATGTGAAAGATTCAGACAAACTGAGCGAGAAACTAAACAGTCTGTTCAAGATTCGCGCTGAACTAAAAAAAGCCGTGGACAAAATCTCATCCGGTGCGGCAACGTAATGCTGGATTTTAACAAGGTAGTCCAGCAGATCGATTCGATCGGACGCGAGAGTTTCGTGGATACTGAAGCGTTGCAAGAAACTATTGCCAACGCTCAGGCGGCGTTAGATCGCGCCATGCGAGCTCCAGAGGAATTCGTGACGCGATTGGACGAGAATGCCAAATGGGTTCTATGGCCCGTAGCAACTCCACTGGAGCCGGTCGGTGTGAAACACACCATAGAAATTGCCGGTGATTCTTACACAGTGGTGGCGGTTGATGGATCTCAGATTATGCCGAGTCATCACGAAGTGCATACTTGTTATTTGTTGAATGTAGGCATGGCATTGATCACGTATGGTGCCAAATTGCCACCACTTTTGGAAACTGTTCCGAAATTATATTCGCGACCTGAGGATCTATATCCGCTGGTCGATCGGCGTCGGCTGCACATCGATGAGTTGTACGTGTCGCTCGAGCGTACCATTCTTGAACTCGAGATTCTAGCAAGTACTTCTATCAAAGCTAAGGAAAGGGGACTTCCTGTCATCGCCCTTTGTGATGGCTCTTTGATTCCGTGGAGCGTTGAAAAGTTGCCTGAGGGCTATCAAAATACGTACCTTAAGCGCATGTCTGATGCGCTCACCAGCCTGCAGAATGAATCCATTCCGATAATCGGATATTTAAGTCACAGCCGTGGTGCTGATATCGTCAACTGTTTGCGTGTGCTTGTATGCCCCTATGAAGTGAGTCATTGCAGAGAGCACTGCGGCGATTTGAATGAAGAAGATTTCCCTTGCTCGAAAGTTTGGCCGCTTTCGGATCGTCAATTGTTTAAACCGCACCTTGAGCTCAATGAACGCAGCGCTACCTTTTTGTCCGGAGCGAGCGTGTCCAAGCTGCTACCGCGTCAGCATCGTGTCTGCTTTACTTATCTGAATGTCGGAGAAGAGATTGCGCGCCTTGAATTCCCGCGCTGGATGTTGGCTGAAAAGGGACAACTCAATGCAGCGTTGACGATGATCCTCTCCCAGTGTCAGAAGGGGATGGGATATCCCGTATCGCTTGCCGAGTCGCATCACCTTGCCGTGATCAAAGGCAACGATCGCGATCAGTTTTTCGAATTGATAACAAGACATCTGCTTAGTTTGGGTGTAACTCAAGTGAAAACGAGCCCGAAGCAATCGAAGAAACGATTGGGATTCGTGTGAACTGGAGCGCGGGTATTTTACCCGCCTATAAACGGTTGATTACACGCTTCGGTTCCACCTTCGTCAGATACTTCGCTAACGTATGACAATTCTTCAAGACGTCCATGATAAATTGCCGATTAAATATTTTCCGACAAAGCCAGCTAAAAGCGGATTTTGACACGCGTTTCTAACTAAAATTTGGCACATCACCGAATTCGGAAGGGTGTTGCTTCACAAATTCAAAGACTAACTCTACCAAATCATCTGGGTACTGGAAAAATTCAAGATCAAGAATTTGCAGTTTATCTTTTACCTCTTTCGAAAATCCAGACTTAGCGGCGACTTGAATTTCGTTAGGGGAAGAAGGGAGCCCATTTGGAAAGGCAGCATCAAAAGCCTTGCTGCAAATGGCAACCATGCGTGGAGCCCCAACGCTTTTTAACGCTTCGAGAATGAAATGTGCTGTTTCCGAAGAGTTGTTTACAAAGTATTGGCAAAATCCCCCATTGTTTACTTCAGATTCAAGATCCCAAATTGCCGAAAAGACCTTTTGCGGAAAAAGTTGACGATTGAAATTGACTCTTCCGCAGTCGCTTCGAGAAGACTGCGAAAGATCCGCCAAAAAATCGCTCTTAGATTTACTCATGCTTTCACCATCCCATCTCAGTGCGAGAAACTAAATCCTAATATAATTGTCGATTATTTCATTTGTGTTCAATAGTCCAGTTAGACACAACGATAGTTCTGGTCTGGACAAGGCCCTCTGCGTCTATGATGTGTGAGACAGTTTCGATTCTATGTTTAGCGTAGAATTCGAGCAGTAGTATATCCCAACCAGATCGCAATGCATATACACCGCGTGGACTTTGGAACGACTTGTGTTGGTATCGTATTTGGTTCATGCTGACCGTAGCGTGGAGTACAAATGAAGCGAGCACTTGGAAAAACACCGGCAGCGAGGAAGATGTATTAGTCCCTCTGTGGACCCAAAACAGAGTCGTTGATCAGGCGTCATCAGAAGCTCGACGCACTATGAGGGATCCTTCTGGACAAAGTTACCCAATACGTATTCAGGAGGACCTTAAGGTAAGCGTCGTTCATGCTAAACTTCGACCCGGCTTCCGGTGCTGGAACACTGCTCATAGGACGTTTTATAAGCGAAATGCAATAATCCTATTCTTTCTGACTGTATTCAGTTCATGCACCACTCCTGATTTCGCGAAAGAGCCAACTGTTCGCACTGCAGACCCAGTCATATTCCCGACACCAGATGCTAATGATATTTTCTTTGGTCCGGGTGTGGTCTTTGCGTGCAAATATATCCAACTTTATCGCACGGGTACTCAACGAGAAAGCGTTGAGGTCTACTCGCAAGGAAAAAATTTCCAATCGGTGAGACAGTGGATTATAGACAACCTTTATGGGAAGTTGAATCATGAAAGGAAGATCGCAGCAGTAGGAGCGGAATATCATCTTTTACTTTCGACCCTGGAAAATAGAAGCATGAGAGATGTGCTTCTGATTGTCCCTCTTAATCATGAGATTTTAGGAGACAATTATTTGGATAAGATAAAAGAGCTTCGGTTAACGATAACTAAAACGGAAAAGGCTAGCGAAGAATAGTAGTACCACTGCAGCAACAAAATTAAATAGTATCGCACGCAATCCAAAAGTCTAGTCCTTCAGCACCAATTGAATTGTTCGACAAGATATCACCGCTTCATCCGATCCCTTATTGACGCCTGCCCATGTAGTGATGTAATAGAGCCCCGGCTGCCAGTCTTTGTCTGTTGCGATATCGAGAGAATACACTTCCTGTTCGTCAACTTTTTTGACGTTGATCGGATCATTAGTTTGACTCGGATCCGCAAAGTAAGAAGTAATGATTTTGTCTGGCATGCTGTACCCAGAAGTTTTATTCAACTCTGCCACCGCCATCGGCTTTGGCGTTGCCTCCCAACGCAAGTCTATGCTTTTCAAATCCACGCCTTTTGCCAATTTGCCTGTCAGAGAGAATTTATCGCCTAATTTGATCTGCGCAGGAATGTCATCATATTCGCCATAATGATTTGTGAACTCTTGAGTGCATGCAGTGCGCACACCCATACCAACTGCTGATGCGAAGCTCAGTCCGATGCCCACGGATGTGTGAAGCGGATCGATTATGTTTACTCGGTGTCCGTCATTCGGCGGTTTCTCATTAAAAAAACTGGACTCAATATTGTCCAGTTCGTATCGATGAAATACTTGCGCCGGATGCAGCGGCAACTTGTTCGCTTCTTTGGCATCATCAGAGGCGCTGCCTTCCATACTGCCATATACGTTTTCCATAACGGCGTCCTTGCCGCCGCTCTCGTTATATCGCTGATCTGGCTTATGTCCGTCCATTGTCCAATGGCTCATGTATCCGTTCATGGCCATCTCATCACTGTGCACCTGACCCGCTTTGGATGCAACCTCGTCCAACACTACTGGACCAGCTCCCACTGAGGCTCGATCTTTATTGATCAATTTGAGCATGTATTGCTTAGCAGCATCCTGCCCAAGAATTTCTCGCTGCTCTGAAGGCATTGCTTGTTCATCAGGCAGATGTTCGAGAGCACCAAAAGCCGGCATCATCAAACACATGATTCCAAGCACTGAACCGACATTCACTAGCCACTTTATCTCATCGCCATTCAATTGATTCATGTGCTCCGAAAAACAGTTGCGAGTCTAAATTGTGAACGTAGATTATCATAGATTGATGGATCATCGAATCTGAAGCGGCGGACAGATGTTTACTCACCAAGTCATTGAACGAAGCAGTCATCGAAACTCATGGGAAGTGAGCGATCTGGTTTTTGATTAGGGTAGTATCGTGGATCTGCCGGTGGAAGCGCGTCGTACAAATTCGACGGCAGTTGACTGAGCGAAGTCGGCAACGCTTGCTGGGCAAGCACCGGCATTGCCCACGGCGAACATACAATAATCAAAGACAACCAATGTTTCATAGCCACCTATCGTTCCTTCAGCATACGCCGTGGCGTGGTTGCAGTCTAGAACGCGTTGCTTTTGAGTTTGGTTTGCCTATCGAGCAGTTAGGACGATAATGCCTTAGCCGTTTTTGATTCATTGATGGTGCTTAGATATTCGTCGGTCGAACACATCGTTGCGTAACCGAAGCCGAGCGCTGCCATGAATGCCGCGTGCACCTGCACCGCTGGCACGCTGATGTTGTTGATTTCCACGTCGCGCGAAGCGCATGCGTCGTGCAATACAGTGACCTTGTAACCATAATCGTTGGCCGCTCGTGTCACCGCATCAACACACATATGACTCATGGCACCGCAGATCACGACTTCTTCGATGCCATTGCGATCGAGTATTTCTTTCAAGTCTGTCTCGCGGAACGCATTAATTTGATGCTTGAGTACAACAGGTTCGTTGCCGACACTCTGTACCTTTGGATGAATTTGTGACCCCTCAGACCCTGGGATGAAAAAGGGAGCGTCGTTTGTCGGAAATTCATGCCGTATGTGGACGACCAGATCACCTTGCGCTCGCGCTGCAGCAATTAGCCGGGCTGCATTGTCAGTTGCTGCTTCAATGCCGTGCAGAGTCCACTTGCCACCAGGGAAATAGTCATTTTGAATGTCGACAACGATTACGGCGCGCTTGGTGATGATGTTTGTCATGATTTACCTGTAGTGTCGGCTCTGTTTTCTGTGCAGCTCTTAGTCTAGGCGGACAGCACCCCTGCGCAGTCGTTGCGTTGGAGCCACATAGCAGCTTGCTGTTGAGCCTTGTGGCGCAGTTAGCTGCTTTTGTAGGATTTTATCGCGAATTTGTCGCACACCACAAAAACTTCACAAGATATCGATGAATTGTTCACGACCCTCAACTTAAGCTAAGAGCAAGAAAAGACCCCGCCCCGCTGAAGAACATATCCAGAGTATCTGGAGATTTTTCTTCGCTCTAAGGAGAGATTACCATGGTAAATTCAACAGTTCCTGCCGGCGCTCCCGCACCTGATGGTGTCTCCGAAGCAACTAAGATCGGAGTGATCGACAAATCGAAAGACGGTGGTGCGGAAAAGGCTTATCAGGCATTTCACAGTGATGTTTACACTTACTCGCAAAGCCATTCGACAGATGACACCAAGAAATTTGTGGATCAAGCCAACGAATCTTTCGTGAAAAGTGGCGTCCTGCCTGATTTGGCAGTAGCTTGGGCAAAGGATGATGGTTTAAATAGTTATTCTGATTCTAACCACACTCTTTCCGGTTTGAGTCTCAAAGCCGCTGAATCAGATGGACGAAATCCACAGAATGCAGATGATATCTTAGCCGGAACATTCGGTAAGGCATTAGAGGATAAGAACAGCTTCAAAAAGTCTACTGGCAGCGATACTTATAATGATTCAAATTTGAATAAGTACTTGGACAAACAAGGCAAAGACAACGTTCAAGCCGCTAACGAACTTGAAGCTCGCGATGGTCTAGCACCTCTCTTCCAGGGCACTCCTTCCTTGTTTAAAGTTTTGGATGCTCAAAATGGCGGTGGCACCGACGGTAAGATCAGTAAAAATGATCTGCAGAGTTTCATGAATTCGTATAATGCGATCACTGACAATGGCAAGAATGCAGGTCCCGCCGGTAGCCCTTACAGCGCAGACAACGCGAAATTCGTGGACGATTTGATCCATGGCCGGAACAATCTTGGTGTGTATGTGAACTTGAATGGCAGCTTCACTAGAGATGATATCGGTCACGCCGCCGGCGTTCCTTCGGGCAAGTCAGATGATGAGTTCGTCACAAACTACAATAACATTCGCAAAGAAGATGATACGCGCCGCCAAGCTGCCAGCAGCGTAAGCACAACAAGTGCTCCGAGCACTGCAGGCGGTGGTGGTAGTTCGGTTATGTAAACCTGAGGGGCATCAGGATAGAAGGGGCACCAGAAATGGTGCCTCTTCTTGTATTATCGACAGACAACATTAGCGCTCTTGATGTCATTTTCTCGACCTGACACATTTTGCCCGCGTCATTTCACTCGAGCATGGCAAATGCTATGATTCTTGATCCAGAAAAAGGATAGTCGTCCTTGGACAACACAATCACCAGCACTCCGATTATCGAGACACCACGGCTTGTCTTACGGATGCTTGAGCCGCGTGAGGCTGAACTCGCAGTTGCATTCTACCGAGACAATAAAGAGCACCTGGAAAAAACTGGGCCAAAGTGGACAAAAGATTTTTTCGATCTGGATCGGTGGCATTTGCAGCTGGAAGTTAATCTGGAAGAATTTCGCACCGACCAATCATTGAAACTTTTTGTTTTTGAGAAACAAACAAATACGATTATCGGAATTGTCAATTTCAACAACATTGTTCGGCGTGTTGCTCAATACTGCAACATCGGCTACAGCCTCGCTGAAGACAAACAGGGTTTCGGTTATATGGAAGAAGCGTTGAAGTATGCAATTAAGCACTCATTTGAGGTCATGAACTTACACCGAGTTATGGCAAACTACATGCCCCATAATGTCAGGAGTGGCAAGGTCTTAAAAAAGCTTGGCTTCACAGCCGAGGGATTTGCACGCAACTATTTGTATATCAATGGCGCCTGGGAAGACCATGTCCTTACATCTTTGACGAATGACAACTGGTACGACACCCTCTCTTGACCGAAATGGTGCGGCAAGCCTCGCCGTTTAGGACGAGGAAGGATCGCACCGCCGGCGGAGTCGGCTGGTAATAGCAGACTACTGAACTGAGTATTGCTTTCTTGCTTACAGTGTGCTATACATATGTATGGTATTGGCTAAAACCAAGCCAATACTCTAGGGCGGGGCGCGTCCGAAGAAGCTTGTGGAGAGGCAATAAGACCAGAAGCAATTCTGGCAGCCTCGTCGAAACAGGAACCCTCCGTGTCAGCGGTTTCAACCGCTTAGCCGGAATCCTCTTCCTTCAGGAAGGGGAGGACGTCAATTCGAATGATCAACCAATTCCCTTGGAAAACAGGTAGGATTGGGATGTCCATTTTTCATCGCTAGAGAGCAGGCAATTTTATGAAGAAATACTCTGGTTTGCACGCTTTATACATGTCCTTTTTTTCGAAGGATTTATATAGAGATGTTGTCCACGGTTGGAAAGGCATCGCTTTTCTATATTTGTTTCTGTTGATAATGAGCTCGTGGTTTCTAATTTCTCTCAAAGTGTACATGGTGATGAATGACGCTATAAACGGACCCGTCAAAAAGATCCTAGACAAACTGCCTGCGGTCACGATTCACGACGGCGAGTTGAAAATAGACAAGCCTTCGCCCTATGTTTTATCGCTTAATTCAAATGACACAATGGATCCAAATCTTAGAAAGCAGAATCTGGAACTTCCGATCGCTGTCTTCGATGCCACCACGGATGATGTCAAAGGTCATGAGGAGGTTCCATTCCTCATAACGAAACATAATTTTCTTATCCAGAGTAAAGACGGCAAGGCTCAGCAAATTGAATTGAAGCAATTCGGAGAAGTTCTATATAACCGAGACAGTTATATGCAGATTGCTGAGACGGTCAAAATCTGGGTGCCTATTATCGTCTTTTTGGTTTTTGGACCTCTTAGCTTCATTGTCTGTGGCATTCTAGTCCTGATTCTGGGTGCTATCGGGATGGCCGTTGCCGGCGGGTCCAACATTAAGCTGACCTATGGCGAAGCAGTCAGAGTTGCCTCGGTGGCATTCACCCCTGCTGTTTTTCTTGACACCGTGGTTAAACTTTTGCCAGTGCCTCAAAGTCCAATTTGGCCATTGATCGGCTTTTTTGCCGCCATGGGCTACACCATATTTGGTATCATGGCAAACAAGCAAGCAATTGTTGTTGAAGATTCAATGCCCGGCGGAATGCCAGACAGTTAGCCGCGACCTAGGCTTTTACAGCGATTGCACTAGACAAGGGATGCTGAGAGGCTCGCATATGCTGAGGCATCTCGTGATCACTAACTGCGATTATAAAACTTTGTTTCTTTCGCTTGTGTCAGTCCTGGTGCTCTCTGTGACACCTTCTCTTGCACATGAAGTCGGTCAACTCAGAAAAGTAGAAGATGCTTTCAACACCAAGCGCTACGCTGAAGCGGAGACGATGCTGAAACGCCTGGCCGATAGCAATCCAAGAGCAGCGTGGATTCTAGGTGATCTCTATATGGGGGGGCGAGGAGTGCCGCCAAACCCCATTAAAGCGCGAGAGCTGTGGGAGCATGCAACGGCAGCCGGCGATCAAGATGCGATGTGTTCCTTGGCTTCTCTTCTGAATGACGGCGGTGCAACAGACCGCAAGAGAGCGCTGGCGCTTTACGAGAAATCGGCGAGCCTGGGCTGTGTTCACGCTCAATTCAACATGGGTCTCGAATGCATGTGGGGACGAGTTACAAGACAAGATTACTCGCGCGCACTTACATATTTTCAGTCCGGCGCAAAAACCGGTGACGGGAATGCAGAATGCTTACTCGCTCATCTGTACGAAAGCGGCTTGGGTGCTTCGAAAGATTTACACAGAGCAGCGAGTCTCATGAAATTAGCTACGGTACACGGCTGTGCATTAGGAGAGTATCAGATCGGCAGAACTTACTTACAGGGACTGGGAATGCCTAAAGATTATGACAAGGCTTACTATTGGCTCAGCAAGGGAGCCGCAGATGGCAATCCGCACGCCATGAACGATCTGGGTAATATGTATGCGGACGGTAGAGGCGTCAAAGTAGACGATAAGAAAGGGTTGGAATGGAGCATAAAGGCCGAGAAAAATGGCTGTCCGATGGCAAAATACAATCTGGCCGAAAGATACAGAACGGGACATGGACTTCCCAAGGATTTAAAAAAAGCAAGGGCTCGATACGAGGAGTTAGCGAAAGTTGGCGACAAGAAGTCAGCAGAGAAACTAAAACTGATTAGTTCTGACTAGCAGCGATGACCAATACGTAGTTCCGATCAGCAATAGCCCAAAACGTCCGCTCATGCTTTTACTGTTTCCATAGTTGCGATTTGCCTCATCGACCATTCCGATCTTCGCTTTCTCTGTACAACAGATCGATAGTTCAATGAACTTCAAGCACTCTCCACGGAGAACCCAAATGCTTGTCTAAAATGTAGAGCATTAAACCTCGGTAGAGAGCGTCATCCTCCTGCAATCCAGGCATACTATGCTCATATATAATAATAGTCACCAATGTGACAGTAAAATGACAGTAGCTAAACTCAATCACTCATTAAATGACCCGATATTGAAAGAAGTAATTGCCCGCCTCGTCGCGGCCTATAAGCCCTTGCGCATTTATTTATTCGGATCCCATGCTCGTGGTACCGAGAATGCAGATAGTGACTACGACATCTTCATAATCGTTGATAAGAATGTGTCAGATGAGCTTAAATCTGCCAGTCTAGCCTATAAGACCCTCTGGGGCATACCTGCAGCTGTTGATGTTCTGGTCTGGACTGACCAGCAATTTCAAGAGCGCTTGCACTTGCCAAACAGTCTACCGGCAGAGATTATTCGTGAAGGTCTTTTGCTTCATGTCGCTTGATCCAATAAGAATTGCAGATACGTGCAGCTGGTTTCGAAAGGCTCAGAATGATATCAGGGCAGCCGAGTTGCTGATGCCCGAAGGCCTCCTCGACGAGGTTGCTTTTCACTGCCAACAAGCTGTTGAAAAATGTCTCAAGGGTTTTCTTTTCTGGCACGGAAAGCCGTTCAAAAAGACACATGATCTCAATGTCCTAAGTCTGGACTGCGTGCAAATTGATGGCAATCTCCAGGCTGTGCTTGCAACAATTGCCCCGCTGACACAATATGCTGTCGAGTACCGCTACCCCGGACCCTTAGTACATCCGACTGCCGTTGAAGCTAAAGACTTGATTCAAGTGTCCAGGAATCTGTACGATGCAGTAGCTACGAAATTGCCGTTTCCAGTTAGTTAGTTAGCTAGTTAGGCCTTTTAGTTACTTAGGCCTTTACAGCGATTGCACTGGACAGGGGATGCTGAGAGGCACGCTTGTGTTGCTCAAGCCCGATTGTAGTGAACTTGCCACCTTCGTTAACGTATTCACGTTGGTAGTGGTGCAGATGTTCCATTACCGAGTGATCGACGAGTTTCGATTTACTCAAATCTACAGTGATGTTCTTTCCTCTCGGAATTTTATCCAGCACTTTTTTCAACGAAATGAAATTCGAAAATATTGCTGCGCTCAAAATCCGCACTACGTAAGTGTCGTCGTTTGTATTTTCTACGACTGCATTGACTGAAAACAGATGTTTTGGTTCTGCACCTTTAATTAGATGAAGAACGAATTTGCAAAGAATTCCAGTGCCCACTCCAATCAAGAGATCGGTGGCAAGCGTGGCGATGATCGTGACTACAAAGAGGAAGATTTGTTCTAAACCTATTTTGTATGTTTCGAGAAACACTCTGGGGGCGGTTAGACGGTATCCAGTGAATACCAGCAGTGCTGCCAGAGCGGCAAGCGGAATTTGATCCACGAGTGCAGCACCGATCAGTACAAAGACGAGCATGAACGTACCGTGGAAGAAGTTAGACCAACGTGTTTTGGCACCATTGGAGACGTTAGCGCTGCTTCTGACGATTTCGGCAATCATCGGCAAGCCACCAATCATGCCGGAAACAGCGCTACCCAATCCAACTGCGGCAACGTCTTTGCTCAAGTTCGACTGTCTCTTGTAAAGGTCTAATTTGTCAACGGCGGCAGCGCTGAGTAGTGTCTCGATGCCCTGAACAAGGGTAATTGACATCACGCACATCCAAAATACAGATGTACCTACGTGACTCCAGTCTGGTTGCGTAATTCCGGAGAGGATGCTTGAGGGTAACAAAACTAAGTACTTGGGCGTGAGATCGAAATTGTGTCCGGCGAACGTGTAGCTATGTGCATGTTGCAAATCGAACATAAATCCCATTGCGATCGAAACGGCGACAACGATGATTGCGGCTGGAATTTTCTTTAGCGTTCGATTTTTCAGGACCGTGTGAATAATGAGAATTGCTAAACATGTGATCCCAATGATCGCGATCTCGGGATTCATGTTCATCACCATCTCCGGGATTTTGGCAATCAACTCCAACGGTTCCTTCGCCGGTGGCTTCACACCCAGGACGAAGGGCAGCTGTTTAGACATAATAATGATGCCAATGGCTGCGAGCATTCCATGCACAACCGTGGCAGGAAAAAAGTGACCAAGCTCGCCGGCTTTCAGAAGCCCCATTATAAAAAGCAGAATTCCAGAGATGACGATCGCCGCCAAGGTTGCATGATAGCCGACGTCGCCGCCGCCGAGTTTTTCGACAGCACCCAGAATTACGACGATCAGGCCGGCGGCAGGACCGTTGATTGTCACGAAGGAGCCGCTCATCTGCGAGACAACCATACCACCGACGATTGCGGAGAAGATTCCGGATAGTGGCGGCATTCCAGAAGCTAGGGCGATTCCAAGGCTTAATGGTAACGCTATAAGGAATACGATGAAGCCGGAAGTAGCATCGCTGCGCCAATTCTGTTTAAGACCGGCTAGTCTGTCTTTCGGAAGTTCTAAACGCGTTTGAGCGGCGCTCTCTAAAGCTTGATCTATCGTCATGGTACCCATTAGTGCATCCAAAGTGGTAATTGTCTCGCAGACTAGCTCCAAAAAGTGCATGAATTGTGAATTGTGAAATTGAGTCTAGTGGCTGTTTGGCAAACCACATGCAGTTGCACTTCACGATACCTGCACATTCGCTCGTTAACTTAGGTGCTGCTGGAAGTGTCGCGAATGCAAATTGTGCATGTCTGAGTATTACAATAGACCGCTCGCAAGCAAGTTCCACTTGGCAGCGATCGGCGTTAAGCCTCTGGAATGAGCTTATATGGAATACCTCAGTACTAAAGATTCCATTGACCAGTTTGAATAAAGCTTAAGCGATTGCGCGTAAGCAATTAGCAACAAATGGCGACATGCAACTAGATCTCGGCAGCTCACTTCCTCTAACCCTTTATCTAGCCGCAAATGCGACATGGATAGCTGGCATAGTTCTAGCCATTCCCGTGCGCGCAGGCGCAGGGCACAAAACCTTCGCCGGTTTGTTGATGGCGGGCGCGCTCTTACTGATCGGGTCTGTGATTGCTGCCTGGCCTGCCGGGTTCGACTGGACGGCGCCGCGCCCGGTCTACTTAGGGTTAGCGCCGGTAGAGTTTCGATTGGACGCGCTTACGGCACCGTTCCTGCTCATGCTTTCGCTGCTCGCCATAGCAGTCGCCCTTTTTTCGCCCGGTTATCTCAAGCATTTAAAGGATCGAGTAAATCTGCGAATTTACTGGGCTTGCACCATTTTGTTTGTTTTCGCCATGGGGCAGGTGATCACTAGCGCCAATGGCATGACGTTCTTAGTCTTTTGGGAGGTAATGTCACTAAGCTCGGTGGCACTTGTTGCGGCAGAGCCTATTAGACAGCGCGCTCAAAAAGCTGCCTTGATTTATCTCGGCGCTACTCGGGTTTCAACAGCCTTGATTACTGGCGCCTTTGTCTACCTTGCAGCCAGCGCGCAAAGCTGGAACTTTGCCCAGTGGAATATGGGAGCGTATTCGTCCGTTCCTGCAATCATTTTGTTCTTGGGACTGTGTATCAAGGCCGGCGTTTGGCCGTTCCATATATGGCTTCCTTACGCACATCCTGAGGCACCAGCACCGGTGTCATCCTTGATGAGCGGCGTCATGGTCAAAGTGGCGATCTACGGCATGATTAGATTTTTCATCTTAGGCAATTCGCATAGCGAGGCAATCGCCTACTTAGCTATCTTCCTCGGCATTATCTCAGGTGTTTGGGGTGTTCTGTTTGCGCTGATGCAGCACGATCTGAAGAAGCTACTTGCCTACAGCACGGTAGAAAACGTGGGCTTGATTGTTGCCGCCATTGGTCTTTCACTGCATGCAAAGACGATTGGTGTTTTTTGGTTAGCGGAAATTGCACTAGCCGCAGCAATTCTGCATTCGCTTAACCATGCTTGCTTCAAAGGGCTTCTCTTTCTTGGTGCAGGGGCAGTGGATAGCTCTGCCCACACACGCGATCTTGGTTATCTAGGTGGTCTAGCCAAGAATATGCCGTGGACAATGGCATTTTTCTTAATCGGTAGCGCCGCAATTTCTGCATTGCCACCACTAAATGGATTCGCTAGCAAATGGCTTGTTTATCAAAGTTTCTTGAATCTGTCATTCCGTTCGGAGAGCCTGCTTGACCATGCTATTGGTCTTGCGATCGTCGGTGTGCTGTCACTAATTGGCGCGCTCTCTCTAGCCTGCTTCACAAAAGCGGTGGGCATTTCCTTCTTGGGAAGACCAAGATCTGACCAGGCTGTGAGAGCGCACGAATGTTCATTAGGAATGAAACTTGGTCAAGGGTTTCTATGCGTTCTTTGTGTGGTGCTCGGTGTGATCGTGCCGTACGCGATGCACTTAATGCGCCCTATCTTGCAAGAAGCGATGGCTACTTCTTTCCAGCCGGCGCATTTCTTTACCATTCCACAGCCGGCATTGTGTTTGATTGGATTTTTGACTGCAGTATCTATCTACTTGTTGTCAAAATCAGTCAGGTCGCACCTGAGAAGCTACGTTACTTGGGATTGCGGCTATGGCGACTTGCCCTCGCGTGCGGAAGAAACTGGCACCAGTTTCTCTCAACCGATCGGCAGAATCTTTTCAGCGTTATTGCAATTCAAAACGACCACGGAAATTCGTGGTCGTGACCGCCGCCATTTTCCAGAAGGAATTCAGGTGGAAGTTGAGATGTTTCCGATGTTGGAGGTTTTCTTTTACAACCCAACAATCAAGGCAATTGAATCAGTCAGCACTGGTTTGGTGAAAATGCAAACGGCAAGTATTCACGTTCACCTGCTCTACGTCTTCATCTCAGTTTTGATACTTGTAGTAGCGGGAATTTACTTATGAATCTCGCGCTTCATTACGTATTATTTTGTGCCACGGTGCTTTTGCTTCCGCCGATGTTGATTGCCATCATCCGCAAGACCAAAGCCAGGTTCCAAAACCGCAAAGGGGCGCGGTTCATGCAACCCTACTATGACTTGAATAAATTCCTGTCCAAGGGCGAGACAATCAGCAAAGTAGCGAGCTGGGTTTTCAGAAGCACCAGCGTGATCAATCTGGTCACAATGATTGTTTTGGCGGTGATCACACCGTGGTTGTCTTACTCGCCGCACTTACCCAACGCGTCGGACATTTTCTTGATTGTTTATCTTTTTGCTCTGGCGCGATTTTTCACTGTGTTAGCGGCACTGGATGCGGGTTCAGTCTTTGGCGGATTTGGTGCCAGCCGTGAAGTTACAGTGGCACTGCTAGCCGAACCTGGCGTTATTCTTTGTTTGGCCAGTCTGGGATGTGTTGCCCACACGAGCGACCTAACTCCAGTTTTCTCGTATTCAATCGCACAAAGCGAATTGCTTTACAGCCAACCAGCCTTATGGTTGCTCGCGGGAAGCGGCCTGTTTCTCTCTGCCATAGTCGAACTTTCTCGTATGCCAATTGATGATCCCAACACACACTTAGAATTAACGATGATTCACGAGGCGATGATCCTCGAAAATTCGGGTCGTAATTTGGCTCTCACCGAGTTTGCTCATTACTTGAAGATGGCGATTCTGCTTGGATTGTCAGGTCAGTGCCTGCTGCACGCGATTCCACGCATGTGGGTTGCCAGCGGACTGGTAAAAGGATTCGCAAGTATTGGTGTAATCGTCTTTTTAGCCTTGACCATAGCAGTCATGGAAAGTGTGCTGGTAAAACTGCAGTGGAAGAAATTGCCGGAATTTATTGCTTACTCAGTGGCGATGAGCTTGTTATGCATGCTGATTGCAGTTGGAATAAGGTGAGATAGTGACTTTAGACACGTATCAAATTTTGGCGATTGGATCAGCGGTGATTGCTGTGCTCATGTTGGGCACGACCCATTTGAAAATGAATTTGTGGTTTTACGCAATTCATACCTTATTGGTGGCAGCTCAAGCCGTGACGATCACAGGCGTGGTCCTTCACTTCCATACCTACTTCAACGCTGCTTGTTTCGCTATTTTTAAGGGCATTGCCGCGCCGATTTTCTTAAACATGATCATGAAAAAAATTGACGTTGATGACGACGTGGGCACTTTTTTACCGCCTCCGGTTTGCATGCATTTGGGAATAGTTTTGCTTGGAGTCAGTTATTTGCTCTCCTCTCACTTGCCTGGTCTGATTGAGCAAGGCGATACAAGGATGGGCGCTATGGCTGCCATGTCTATCCTGTTCACCGGAATTTTGCTGATGCTCACTCGCAAGTTGGCGATCAGTCAACTGCTGGGATTTCTGGTTATGGAAAACGGAATTTATGTGTTTGCCTGCAGCCATACTCATGGCATGCCGATGCTTGTAGAAATGGGCGTTCTTCTGGACGTGCTAGTTGCTGTTATGGTGGCGGGTTTGGTGCTCTTTAACATCAAGAAGAGTTTCGAACACATCGATGTTACTCGAATGACGGACCTCAAGGACTAATATGAACCCGCACTTTCTCGCCCATGTTTGCTTGATCCCGCTTTTACTTGTAGCGATCTCTTTGACTGCTCGCAATGCCAGAATTTGCCGTCTTGCCACAGGAATTCTTATCTGGGTGCAGCTAGCACTTGTCACTTACCTGCTATTGCCGTTGCTCACCGGCCAAATTCAGTCAGTTGCACTTCATTTCGAAATTCCTTCGCTCGGTATTCTGCTGACTGGATTCGCTGCGGATCGACTGAGCGCGTTTTTCATCGTACTCACTACCTTCATAATGGCGTGCGCAACATCTCATGCCGACTACTTCTTTGCCACGGAAGAATTTCTCAAGATCAATCAAGGTCGTAACTTTCGCGCCTTTTATGCCGCAACTAATTTCTTCTTGTTGGCAATGACAGCCGTGTTTCTTTCGGACAACTTGGGCTATTTGTGGATTGCAGTAGAGACAACCACACTTTCATCTGCTTATCTTGTTTATTTTGACAAGACGAAAAATGCCCTGGAAGCGACTTGGAAATATTTGATGATCTGCACAGTTGCGATTGGCTTCGCTCTGCTTGGCACCGTTTTTATATTCGCGTCAAGCCAGCATGGCGCTTTAGTTGAAGGCTCATTGAATATCACCGAACTAATTGCCCACGCTGCACAGCTGAACTTTCCGCTCGTCAAACTCGGATTTATGTTTTGTCTGATCGGCTATGGCACCAAAGCTGGTATGTTCCCATTGCACAGCTGGATGCCTGACGCATACTCCGAGGCCCCTGCTCCTGCCTCAGCCATGCTCTCTGGGGGCTTGATGAATTGCTCACTGTTCGCTTTGTGGAGAGTTATGGAAATCTTTCATGCTTCAAACACGCATGCTGTGATTGGCCAGACGATGACTTATGTCGGCGCTGTCACAATTGTGGCTGCCAGCCTGCTTCTAATCCGGCAGCACAGCTTCAAGCGCATGTGGGCTTATTCAAGTATCGAGAATTGCGGATTGATGCTCGTTGCGATCGGCATAAACGCGGGCGGTCTTTTCTTGCTCCAGGCGATCAATCACAGTATCGCGAAAGTCGCATTGTTCCTTGTTTCCGGCGATATTATTCACGCCGCTGGCTCAAAAAAATTGAACCACTTACATGGCGTGCTAAATGCTTGTCCTTTGTGGGGAGTAACTCTCGCTCTCGGTACGTTCGCTCTGACCGGCTGTCCGCCGTTCGGCTCTTTTATCAGTGAGATTACTCTTCTTCACACCATGGCTGACTCTCAACGCTGGATTCTGGTGACATTATTGGTGGCAGGTATCGCAATCAGTTTTGTAGCCATCTGCGTGCATGTCGGTCGCATATTGTTTGGAGGTCCGAAAGCCAAGTTCAAACCTTATATGCCGATTAGAGCTAGTATTATTCCGGCTTTCTTGATTTGTTGTTCGCTCGCCATGGGACTTTTGGTTGATTCAAATTTCTGGATAGGTTTGAAATGAAGCTAATCAAAAAGGAAATACCGCTCAAGCTTTTTCACCAAAGCTGTCGTCAATGGACCGATCGGGGTGAGCGTAGGCTCGGTCTGCTGACATCCATTGATGGTGCCCAAGTCGTTTGTGTGATGTTGGACCCACCGAACGGCACCGCCGAGCTCTGGGAAGTGAAGCTCGAAGAAAACAACTACAAAGCCTTGACGCTACTTCTGCCACAAGCACATTGGTTCGAACGGGTGTTGTTCGACATGTTTGGCATTGTGCCAGAGGGTCATCCACGTCTAAAGCACGTGCTCCTGCACGAACAATATGAACCGGGATTTTTCCCTTTGCGCAAAGTGCCTTTGCCTGCGGAATTTGAAACAGACCGAAGATACAAGTTTCTTGAAGTGAAAGGTGAAGGAGTCTATGAAATTCCAGTCGGACCTATTCACGCTGGTACGATTGAGCCTGGGCACTTCAGATTTAGTTGTCTGGGTGAGACTATAGTTAATTTGGAAATCCGCATGGGCTGGGTACATCGCGGTGTTGAGAAACGCATGACGGAAGTGCCCTGGCGCAAAATAAGATACGTTGCCGAAGCCACCGCATCTGATACCGCCGCCGCCAATGCGCTTGCTCATGCGATCGCGATAGAAAGTATGTTTGGAGTCGAAGTTCCGTTGCGTGCAGAGACATTGCGCACGATTGCAATGGAGGTCGAGCGCCTGGCGATGCACGCAATTGACGTTGGCGGCATGGCAAGCGATGTTGGCTTTCTTCCTATTTACCACAATCTTAGCCGCTTGCGCGCTATGGCTCTGGGCATGGCTCAGTGTCTTTCAGGCAATCGTTTTTTGCGTGGATTTATCTTTCCTGGTGGCACTCGCGATTTAGATGATGCGCGTCTTGAAAAAGTAAAAACTCTAGTCAAAAATATGCGCGCCGAAATTAAGCCAATCTTGGATATATTCGACGATAACCAGGTAGTGAAGCAACGATTATCCTTCGCTGCGATCTCAAAATCTCTGGCTTTTGAATTTGGACTTGTAGGTGTTGCCGCTAGAGGTTGCGGCATACCATATGATTGTCGTCGGTTTTTTAAACACGGACTGTATCCAGGGGCGGCACCTGAAGTTGCCGTTCAGAAGGATGGAGATATGTTGTCCCGCACTCGCGTGCGGATTAGCGAGATTTACAGCAGCATGGACATCATTGAGCGCCTGGTTGGTGAACTCGTTCCCGGAGACGTTTCGGTGCAGCTGCCTGATGAACTGCCACCAAACGAAATTAGCCTTGGAGTTGTTGAGGCTTTTCGCGGCGAGTTATTGCATCTTGTTTTTACCGACGAAAACGGAAAGATTTCCAGATACGCGATTAAAGACCCTAGCGCCAATAATTGGACAGCGATATCGATCGCCAATAGAAATGGGCTGATTGCCGATTTCCCTCTCTGTAATAAGAGTATGAGTTTGTCTTACAGCGGCAACGATCTTTGAGGTTGATATGATCAAATTGTTGTCTTATCTTTTAAACAAAGGTGTTGTCACTCAGAAGAAGTTGCTTCCCGCTGCGGATGCAGAATGGTGGGGCTTCCCAGATGTGACAACCGAAGCTTGTGTTGGCGTTGGTTGCAATAGTTGCGTCGAAGTTTGTCCGACAGACGCGATCGAAATCGTCGACGGAACAACGCCGATCCTTAATCTCGATCGCGGTGCTTGTATCGGATGTGGAATGTGCATCGAAGTATGCCCAACCAAAACTATCATCAATACAACTACTTACGCTGTAGCGACCGCCACGAGAGAAGACCTGATTCTTAGTAACTCTGGCAAGGCAAAAATCGAGACAGTCAAACGAACTCCACGCACTAATTTGCATATTTTCAAAGAGTCAGTGCATGCTCGTGTCGTATCTACTGGTTGTAGTTCTTGTGATGCGGAAATAGGTGCCTCCGGTAACGCAATCTTTGATATTGAGAGATTTGGCGTTCATATCGTCCCATCGCCGCGATACGCCGATGCGTTGCTAATCACAGGACCAGTCGGCAAAGCTATGCAGGAACCGCTCAGGCGCTGTTATGAAGCGATGGCAGATCCACGTGTGGTCATTGCGATCGGTACCTGCGCCATCACTGGTGGTGTGCACAAAAATGGCTACACCGAAGCGAATGGTGCCGACTCAATCATTCCTGTCGACTTCTATGTACCCGGCTGTCCACCACACCCGTGGAGCATCATTCACGGCGTCCTTGTGGCTATGGGCAAAGCTGAACCGTACAAACAGCGTTTGCCAGTTGTGGAAGATACCGGCGTCGCTGCTTCTTAGTTGCGCCGAGACTTGGACACATACTCGTCAACTTAACCCGCCGTGTGGCTTAAGGCTGGAGATTCATCTCTATACCGGACGATATCGGACTTGCCATATTGGTCAAAAGAAAGTCCAAATGCGCTGAAAAATCCCATCACTGTTGCGATGCACGCGAGATATGCAGCAAGTTGGACTGTATATACGACTGTGGTAGGGATCCGATAAGGCCCCGTTGTGGCTACTTTGCTGGATTAACTTGACAAGGGGCGGAAGTATGAGCATTATTTAAGATACTTCGGATTACCACTATCAGGCAACCCACCCCCAACATTTGTGGGCCTAACTATGAGCACTACAGGTACCAACCTGCAGCAAGTTCCACCTGTCTCAGGCGACAAGCCTGCGGCAAGAGAATTTGTTACTTCCAATAGCACCAACGAGGCCATCCAGGCTAAACGCGCTGCCGTGCAGCCGCCGCCGATGATCGCTCAGGCATCACATGCGGTGCCAGTATTTAGCGCGCCTCCGCCGTTACTGAAGCCACGCTCGAATGTCAAACGTTCTTACACATCCCTGATCGCGATGTCGGTACCATTCTCTGAAAGTCTTTTGCCGCCCGCAAGCAATGCGCCTGCAAACAATGTGACTACGAACAATGTGACACCGTCACCAGTTGTCGATTCGGTGATTGATGATACCAAGGCTGTTTCGGATCTCTGCTCCGTGCTCAATGCCGATGAAGGTGTTTTGATGACTAATGCGGATGCGCCTTCTCTGGCAAGAAGCACCATGTACTCAAATCGATCGGTGACCGCAAAAGATATCATCGGCGCAATCGATAGCTTCTGGGGTGTGTCGCAGCTCCCGAGCATTGAACTATTCGACGAATAAAAGTTTTACCGCGAAAATGAAGCTGGTTTTCAACCCCTATGTGATATGGGCGGCTAGAATAGCCGCGCTCCATTTCGGCGCAAAATTGGTTTTCGGTGCTCAGGGATCCGGTGCTACGGGATCCAGTTCGACAGGTCGGCGAGGATCGCGGGTACGCCTGTAAGGATTAGGATAATGCTCCAAAACAAGGGCGATTCTCCCTTAGGCAGGCTGAGCAAAAATCCGAGCGATCCGAAAGCGAGAATTGTGAAAATCAGTTTTGCACAATGTTTTAGCGCGAACAATAAAATCGGATCGATGGGGGCAGCGAACAAAACTGTGGTCACTGGTCGTATACCGCTCTTACCAATCCATTCAAATAAGGGCTTGCTCGATATGAGCTCTTTGGGTTTCCCATTCTCCAGTGCAATCAAGAATTGTGCTTCAGGATGTCCGCCATAGATTGCTTTCCCTTCTTTTCCGTAAGGCTTGATTACAAAAACGTTTAGGTTTTGATGGGCAGAAACAAATTTGACGTTCCAGCAGCTAATAGTGCCTGGAGCCGCTTTCGATTCGATTTTTGCCTTGGCAAAAACTAGATCTTTATATAGCTCCAGTTTTTTCTGATCGACGTCATCACCAGATTTGGTGTTGCCTTCAGTTATTTGGTGCAACTGAGGAAGTTCTTCCTTTTCGGTGAATGGATTTAAGTACTTTCCTATTGCTTCTGCTGTGGCCGGGTATGAATGATTCCTGTCGAAGTAGGCCGTGACGCGCTCTGCTTCCCTCGTGGTCTCACCTGCCAATACACTTTCAGGAGATCTTTGCTCAAACAATTCAAAGTTGGAGGTCAGGTCCTTAATGCCTTGATCTGTTTTAAGAAGCCATACTTGTTTCTGAAAAGGGCTGGCAAGGACTACGTCTACAAAGTCCCGCCAGTCATTCATGAAAAACTTGATCGGTGCTCTTACCGTGTCTGGACCGATAGCGTACACCGCGGTCGATGCGTCTACGATTTTAAATGATTTTTCGTGTTCTGCTGATTGGAATTCGCGAGGCAACGAATCATAAGCTTGCGTTTTCCGCGGCATAACATTGTAGACAAGCAAAAGAACAACAACGCAGGCAGTCATAATCCCAAAGCGGATCAGTGCCTTTTTGCGTTTCGTCTCTGGTGCCTCCACTTCTTGAACGGGAGCCGCATCCCCCGAGCCGCTGAACAGTTTATCCATAAAGCTTGCCAACGCTGACGGCTTACCGCCTCCGGAATCTCGCATACTGCGGCGCGAATCTCCGCCGCCACCATATTCTTCGCGTCCGGCAATATCGTTTAATGCACTTTTGCGGTGCAGGGCTCCGGGACTGTTGTCGTCCTGCGCTTTTGGTCTTGCTCCAGAACCTGGTTTAAATTCAGGCGCCCGAAAACTATTATCAGTCTCAAACGTTTTCGTCTTCGAGCGATCTTCCATGCGCATGCTCATGCCTGGCATCAAACTGGCGATCTGAAAGAGAACTTCCTGAAGTGGATTGGTACCCCCACCTCCTCCGCCTGAAGATGGCGCTGACTCCGACGATTGCCGTTTTCTTAGCGAGTTCCTAGAGGGGGTGGGAGCATACTTTTGATA
Organism: Candidatus Melainabacteria bacterium; assembly: GCA_003151275.1. The sequence continues at coordinate 159,993 of PLXC01000035.1, read as the reverse complement.
GTCCCCTTCTCCTTTCTCTTCGTGGACGCCATAGTCTAAGTCCTGCGCGCTTTCCGGGTCATCCGAGAAGCTTACTGGTTTCGCCGTCGATTTTCTTGGTATCGCCTTACGTGGCATTTGACCACTGCTAGGAGGCAAGGTCGGATTTGACTGAGAGTTGAACTGCGATTGGCCAGGAAACTGGCTGTTCATCTCGTCTTCATCATCGTTGTAGTCGGGATTTTGTCCGTCCGGCATCTTGTTTCGCCTATCCAAACACCCCCACCTATCTGCCCTTAAACGGAACCCGCGTAACGTTCCAAAGTCAGAATTTCGGTTTGTGAAATTTGAACAGCGTTCCAATTTTCACCAATGACACTATATTCAGTGCCATGAAAATTGAGAATTCACACCATACTATAGTAGCGCCGCAAATTGATTTAAAGACGAATTGCTGTGCTTCCGCATCATTGCGCCCGGTTGTCGAGCTGTAACAACTATGGAAAATCGGCGCAATGAGAGTTTGCACAGTCAAAACAACCAGACTTGACATGTTAGGATCTGCCCTGAGGATAGATAGTGCTACCTCAATTAAAGGAGTTCCCCGTGTCAGCAGTTCTCGACCAAATGCTTCCTGCTTCTCATCCCCTGGCTGATATTGCCCAGAAAGTGCAAGATGGCAAGCGTATCTCTCGCGAGGACGCCCTTCGACTCTACGAAGCAGACGACCTGTTGGCGGTCGGAGCGATGGGCGAATTTGCCCGAAAACGCAAGGCAGGTCCGGGCAGAGAAAAGTATGTTTATTACATCCATAACATGCATCTCAACCCAACTAACTTTTGCGTCGAGACGTGCAGATTTTGCTCGTATGCCAATCCTGAAGGCAAGGGGAAGGCTTACACCTGGTCGGTCGACCAAGTTCTTGAAGAAGCCAGAAAGGGCGCTGAGCTTGGCATTAACGAGATTCATATGGTTGGTGGATTGAACCCAGCCTGCGACATAAGCTATTACGAGGAAGTACTGCGCGCCGTTAAGGCTAAGTTTCCCCATATCCACATGAAAGCGATGACTGCTGTGGAAATTGAATATATGGCCAATCTCGAACACATCTCCTACGAAGACACTCTTAAGCGTCTTGTCGCTGCCGGGCTGGGCTCTATGCCGGGCGGTGGGGCTGAAATATTTGACGAGGAAGTGCGCCGAGCCATGCACGTCAAAAAGACACCAGCTGATGTTTGGCTGGAAATACACGGCATCGCTCACAAACTTGGCTTAAAGACTAACGCTACGATGCTTACAGGTATTGGAGAGAGTCGCGAAAACAAAGTAGATCACATTCTTTTACTGCGCGACCAGCAAGATTTGACTGGCGGATTCCAGTGCTTTATTCCGTTGAAGTGCTACTACGAAGGCACCACGATCGCGGACGAAGTTGAAGAGCCCACAGCGGAAGAATTGCTGCGTGATGTGGCGATTTCCCGCTTAGTTTTAGACAACTTTGACCACATCAAGGCTTACTGGATTCAGCTTGGTGAGAAACTTGCTCAGATTGCTTTGTCCTTTGGTGCAGATGATATGGACGGCACAATCGGCGAAGAGAAAATCACCCATGCTGCCGGTGCAAAAACCCCTTTGCAACTAGCTAAAGATAAAATGGAGTTCTTGATATCTAGTGCCGGTTACACACCTGTCGAACGAGACACTGTCTATAACATCAGACGGGTTGCCGATTTGACCGGTCAAGTGGTTACCCCATTATCAGAGCGCGTTGCGGCATTAGCGCATTCTAAATAAATCTGTTCTCTTAACCTCACCTTAAACTGGAAACAACGACAATTGATATACGTCTCAACCAAGACTGATATCAAAAGTTATCCCCTGTGTAGGAGTTTTTATGACGATCGTTAGCGGCCTTACAGTCGTGTTCGTGTCTGCGGTAATAGCAATGTGGCTAAACGATAATTTCTCAATTGGCGGCAATTTAGCCGACGATTAGCGTCCCAAAAACTTCCGAGCTTTATCCTAGGATAGTCTGGGCACACTAGTGGGGTCTATGCAGCAAGCTGCCCGACTCCGCAAGCTGCTCGACTTATAAACTAAACTGACCCATCTGATTGGCTCGCTGAATCATGAGCTGAACTGGCGCTCCTGGTTGCTTGCGCGACAGGATCTGGTTCATTTCGGCGACACTTTTGACGATATTCCCGTCTACAGCTTTGATCAGATCGCCTTGCAGCAAGCCGACGTGAGAGGCCCGTGAGGCGATTCCAATCGTGACAATGGAAAGCCCTTCATGTGTGGCCTTGGCGATGATGCCAATGCTGGCCATGTAATCTTGAGTTTGTGCCGGATTAACAGCGCTCATCGGTTGTTGTTGTTGTTGCGGCGGCTGTTGCTGCGGCGGCTGTTGCTGCGGCGGCTGTTGCTGCTGTTGTTTCGGTGGCGCACTATCTTTCGGTTTTTTCTGCTTGGCCGGCTTGCCGTTGGGCGCCGGTCCACCTGTTGCAGCTTGGTATTCCGCCCATTTCTGGTCTACTTGTTTTTGTTGTTCCTGACCTTGCTGCAAATTGGCTGATAACTGTTGCACGGCTGTTTGGTAGCGAGGTTCTTTGGGCTCGAGTTTAAGCGCCATCTTGTAATAAACAAGGGCGTCTACATAGTTTTTGGTGACGAAATAAAGTGTGCCGATGTTGTATTTTACTAGCGCCTTATTTGGTGCTTTCGCATCCAATTGTTTGTACAAATCGAGCGCCGAAAAATATTCTTGACGCTTGTACGCTGCTGCTGCATCTTCCGCCAGCACTCGAATTTCACCTTGCTTGTCGTCGGTTTTCTTGCGGGCTGCTAACTTCTTTTCGACGGCGTTTACAGCGTCTCGATAATCCTTATTATTGGGATTTTCTTCCGCAGCTCTGTGATAATTAGTTGACGCTTCAATCAAACTGTTCGCTGATTCATAAACGACGCCTAAATTGAAGAGCGCTTCTGAATTGTGTTGATCTAATCGAAGCACTTGTTCGAAGCGTTCAATCGCTTGCGGTCCCCGTTTTTGACGCCACATCTCAACGCCCTCGGCAAGCAGCTTGGCGACTTCTTCTTCCTTCGCGGCCATGACGGCGATGCGAGCCCGTTCCATGTCTGATTGGGGATTTTCCGGCTGTCTTTTTTGTTGCTGGACTGGTGGTGCTACGCTGACGGTGGCAGGTTCGCCGCCACCAGATATGGTGCCATCGGGATTTACTTGTGGAGCAACGGCTCCCTTTACTTTTTCCAAACGTTGGGCGAAATCGCCTTGCATAGCATCGCCAAAAACGCGCTTTTCAATTCTGGCAAGCCGCGCCTCGACGTCTTCATCTGGATATGATTTGAAGAAGAGTTTCTGTTCGAGAGTGGCAAGCAGTGCCTTATCGCCGGTCTCGGCGCCTTTAGCCCAAGCCGGTCCGACTGCACCGAATATAATGGCGATAGATAATATCGTCGCCTTTATTTTCCCTTGATCCATTGCTTGACTTTCTCCATCGGAAAGCCTTTACCAAAGCTGCCCGGAATGAAGTCTTGCTCTCCTGCTTGCTTCACATGCGATTCCCAACCTTGCACTAAAGTGATCGACGAGCGATGAGTGCCCTGAGGAAACGCCGGAAGTGGGGCTGCCTGCATTAATGCTACCATCTGCAACCGATCGTATGCAGGGTCACCAGAAGTTTGCTTTAAGAACAGGTTGCCAACTTGACCGTTGCTGTAGCAGGTAAATTGGATTAGCGCTGGACGTTCAGTGACAAATGCCGATCCGACCACCTCTTCGTTCATGCGCAGAACGTAATACCATCGGTCGGCCAGCCGGGCGATCCATCCCGACCAGTCCACTGCATATTCTTCTAAATAACTTTTGTCGACCGGCTCCGGATTATCAGCTGGAAGAGCGACTGGACTCGCCTGCGCTGCGGCAGCGAAAGCCATTTTGGGCGGCGATTGCTGCGGTGCCAACGCTCCCAGCGCGCTCGGGTCGAGCTCGGTGCGACTGAGTCGAGATTGATTGGTGGTCATCGCCTTCAGCTTATATAACTCTTTGGTTTCATCTGCACTGGCTTTACTCTGGGCAAATGTGACCAGGCCTGCAGCGAGTGCGACGTATAAAAATTGGCGACGTAAATTCATGACAATCCCCGTTGATATCGCACCACTATATGAATGACCACGGCTTCTGTAACTGGTGAAACTACGTATCAAGGCGGCTTAGAACACTCTCAGGAACTTGATCATCCGTCCCGGTCCACGCCCATCACGTCCAGGCGCCTCACGTGGGCGTTCTGGAAGCTGCTAACGTATACTTGGATTTGGATGAACTTTTTTAACAGATTTGCAGTCTTATTCAATGTAGGTGCTTGAGGTTTGTGATGAGCCCTTGCGGAACAAACTCGGATGATTTGTGGACGGATGAGGAGCAGGCGCACTGGTTGGCGTTTGACCAGCTATCCGGCCCCGGTCTTGGCGTTCAACGCGTCAAACTTTTGTACGACCGTATGTTGACCCTGACTGCGGCTTGGACTGCTAGTCGCGACCAGTTACGGTCTTTGGGGATTATCAATCTTGATGTGATCGATGCTTTTATCGAGAAACGCAAGTCCATCGATCCAGCCGCGCTTTTGGCACAAGTGCGCAAAGAGAATGTGCAGGCATATCCGCTCTATCATCCTCTATATCCAATGAGGTTGAGAGAGATACACGATCCGCCTATTATTTTGTATATCAATGGACGCCTCACTCCTGATGACATGCTTTACGCAGTCGGAGTGGTCGGTACGAGGCGCCCCAGCAGCTATGGGCAGAAGTTCTCCAAAGAGATTTCCAAAAATCTTGCTATGGCTGGTGCCACAGTCGTAAGTGGAATGGCCGTTGGCGTTGATTCGCTTGCTCACTGGGGTGCCATCGAAGGTGGTGGCAAAACGGTGGCGGTGCTCGGCTGCGGCCCGGACGTTTGTTATCCATCGTCAAATCGTCCGCTTTTCAAAGCTTTGACCAGTGGTGAGCATGGGGCGGTCGTGTCGGAGTTTTTCCCAGGCACGAAACCAGAACCGTGGAGATTTCCGGCAAGAAACCGCATCATTAGCGGATTGTCCAAAGGTTTGGCTGTGATTGAAGCCGGCGAGACTTCTGGCTCTTTGATTACGGCGAAATTGGCTTTCGAACAAAATCGCGAGGTGTTTGCATTGCCTGGTCGAGTCGATAATCCAATGTCGCGCGGCACGAACAAGCTGATTGGGTCTCATACTGCCCATGTACTGACCAGCCACGAAGATATTTTGAATGAGCTGCGCTGGGCAAGTGCGCCTTCCAGCGGACAGGTGCCGATGATGGTCGAACTTTATGGTAAAGAAAAAGATGTATTTGAGCTGATCAGCTCTGAGCCAGTGCATTTTGACCATTTAATCGAAAGGTCTGGTTTGCAATCTGGCGAACTTTCAGCAACGTTGACAATGTTGGAATTGGCGGGCATGGTCGAGAGACTTCCAGGCGATTGGTATTCCAGACAAACGACCAGTTACATGGGCAAATAAACTTTGCTGACTACATCACTCAGACGCTCGCTCATGACGACCGCAGTGGCAAGCGATCGAGTGTCGGATAATCAAGCAAATTCGGCAAAAGTAACTTTGTGATCTACTGACATACTGATTTGGCCAGTCAAGCGGTCTTCGAAGTGGCAAAACCAGCCCAGAAAGCTGTATTGTAATTGCATGGTGATTTTTTGTCTAAAGCTTAGCGGCTGTGGCTGTTTCACCTGATTTAACCTGCTGAATTAAGTGCATAATTTGCACAGTGACGTCTAGGCGCTCAATTCCAGGGTATCTTAATTGTTGGGGAGCTTTTTCTTCGCAATAAGTCGATGCAGCGTAGGCGAGCGTCAAATATTTTCCAGTGAGGTCATCGGAATTCAACAGATATGAAGCTCTGTCTGCGATGCAACCAATATTTTGAGGATAGCATCGAGCTTTGTCCTATAGACACTTCCCTCCTTGAATCGGTGGGAGAGCATCCATTAATTGGTGCGCTAATCAACGACCGTTACGTAGTTGATTCAGTCATAGGAAAAGGTTCGAGCGGAATCGTCTACAAAGCCACCAGGCTCCTTATGGGGCGAGAGGTGGCTGTCAAAGTTCTGCACAGTTATTTGGGTGCTGAACCAGGCGCGCTTGACCGCTTTTTGAGAGAAGCTCGGGCCGCCAGCCGCCTTCGTCATCCCCATATCATCAACATTTGGGAGTCTGGCGTCACAGATGACGCTCAGCCTTACTTTGTTATGGACTACCTGGAAGGCATGACGCTTGCCGATCTCGTCAAGCAAAAGGGCTACCTGCATGCCGGGCGAGCGATGCCGATTATTACGCAAATTTGTGAAGCGTTGACGGAAGCTCATCGTCAAAACATTATCCATAGAGACATCAAGCCTGAAAACATCGTCCTTGAGACGAACGAGGGCGACAACAATTTTGACGATTACGTCAAAGTGCTTGATTTCGGCATTGCCGATCAACCGGCAGGCACGCCAGGGGCTCCCAAGCAAAAAACAGCTGCTGGCAGTCCCGCTTACATGAGCCCAGAGCAATGCCAGGGCTTCGAACTTGACCAACGCAGCGACATTTATTCAACGGCAATTGTGATATTTGAGATGCTCACTGGTTTGCGGCCATTTGCTGCCGATGATGTGATGAAGCTCTTCTACATGCACGTTAGCCAACCGCCGCCGACTCTAAGCAGCATGCGTTCGGACTTGCGATTCCCCATGCAGGTTGAATTGGCTGTTGCGAAGGCATTGGCCAAAAACCCTGATAACAGGCAGCAGTCGATCAAGGAATTTCACAAAGATTTAGAAGATGCTTTCAACAGCTCAGACATGGGCGCTCCGGGCAAACGCGAAAGCGTACCTGTCGATTTATTCTCAGTGCCTGTAGTTGACCGACTAATGGACTCAGGCGCCGCGGTGGCCACAGGCGGTCACAACTTCTTGCCTGGACCAGAAGATTGGGACGAGCCAGGCTCTAGTGAAGGCGAGGTCGTTCAGCCGGCAGCGACGCATCAACCAGTTCAGGCTAAGTCTGATGCGCCTGATGTTTCTGCTGCAGTAAACCGTCTTTTGAAATCTGCCAAGCGTGCCTCTGAAGCCGCTAAAAAAGAAGACGTAGGCTCTTGGGCGCGAGATGTTTTGACCCGCACCGATGGTAATACTGAGGCTCAGCCGACTGCTGCGGAAGTGAAACCTGTCAAGGCAACAGGCAATCAAAGTAATTCAGAAATGAGCGGGCCTGAAGTGTCAAATTGGGCTCATAAAGTTCTCAATCGACCAACCACTGGTGAACTGCCTTTGCCGGCAAAGACGGCACAGACACCTTCGGCTTCAACACCTCCGACACCTGCTACTGCTCCAACGCCACCTGCTCCACCACCTGTTCCAGCACCATTTGTTTCAACACCTCCTATAGCTAAAACTCCTGCCGCAGTTCCATCTTCGTCGTCCACTTCTTCTCCACCACCACCACCACCACCAGTGCCGCAATCAACTTCTGTCGGTCGTAACAATTTTGCAGGCGCCATGTCATCGGAGTCTCAAACAACGCCCACCAGGCAAGGCGGAAAAGTTGTCAAACCAATTGAACTACTGAAAGCTAAATCTGCTACTGATGCTGCCAGGCGCATCACTGGCGAAAACGCAAAGCAAAACGAAGAGCAACCTGCTGCCAACACCACCTTTAAACCGAGCGGAGAAATTGCTCAGCCGGCAACCAGTGCCACTCAAGCAAGAGCGGCTGACTTGAACGCCGCACCAAAAGTCAAAAACGATGTGGTGGAATCTGCCAGTCGCTTGTTTAATAAGAAAGGTGATTCCGGCAATGTGGCAGAGCCGACAGCCCCGGTAGCCCCGCCCGCGGTGCCAAAGTCAGCCCAGTCTGAGTTCAGTGCCGACGCGCCAAAGAATAATTTCCTCTCGCCGCAAAATGAATTCGCCTCCCAAGTAGAGAAAATGATTCATGATGCGCTGCCACCTGACCAGCCGCCGCCGGCTCGTGAAAACAAATTTGAAACAGCTAGCAGCGAAAGATCTCCCCTAGATCCAAGCCGTTTCGACCATCCAGTCAACAGACAAGAAGAGACACTTAATCCTTTCGCTCAAGCCATCGATGGCTTGCTCGATGCCGCCATCATGCCGAAGACAACCGAAGACGTGCGCAGATCTGCCAGTCGGTTGAAGAAAATGGAATCGCCGGCTGCTGAGGGCAGCATCCCAGACCCGATGGATCCCGATCGATTTGAACATCCAATCAACAGAGCTTCTTTCGATCCCTCTCGCTACGATGCGCCTGTAAAGAAAGACGTCGCCGCGGAACAAACTGCCTCACAGAATAATGCCAGATATGAGGAACCAATAAACAAGGGTTTCATCTCAGGCACCACTGCTGGTAGCAGGATGTTGGGTGCCAGTGACGCCGAGAAGAAATCCGCTGAACCACCGGCACAAACATCAATCGATCTGAATCGATTTGAACAACCAATACACAAATCTGAAGAATCGCTCAATCCTTTTGCCCAGGCAGTTGATGGACTGCTGGATTCGGCTCGAATCAAGCACGAGCCACGAAGTTTGCCGACCAGCAGCGAACTTGGTGAAACTGCCGCTGCCGTAGGCAAGCCTCCGGACAATGCGGCAATTGAAGCACTCGACTCAACCGCTGAAGAAGATCGGGTGCATGATGCCGTCAGTCGATTAATCGAAGCTGCTAAGCGTGCTCCTGAACCCACGGCTAAGCCTGAAGTACTGAATAAGAAAATCGAAGCGGTCAAAAAGAAAATCGAGGCACTCAAGGCCGCCGACGTGGCTAAACCTCTTACATCTGGTTTGCCACCTGCTGCGACGCCACCACCTACGGGGACACCGACGCCTTTTGTTCCAGGACCAAATGATTCAAATTCATTGTCTGATGCGGTCAACCGCTTGCTCGAAGCAGCTCAGCGTCAAGAGTCCACGACAACGACTGCTCCTGTAGCGCCGCAAATAGCAAATCCATTCGCCGACACGTACAGTAGTCCGGCACCGCCAAGCACGCTTGCGACCAATTCGCAAAGCAATGCGCCAACTCCGCCGGCTTCGAACCCATTTGATGCCGGCGCGAGCACGGCAATGGTCAACCCATTCGCTGCAGCACAACCTCAAGAACAGATGACGAGCGGCACATTCAAGTCTTCTTCGCGTGCACCGGCCGGTCCGGCGCCGCCAGATCCAACCAAGAAGCCACCTGAAGGCAGCGCTTTCCAGAATTATGTCGGTGCTCAGTCTGATCGTATGAGCCGCGCTGCTGAATTGATCAATAATGCCATCAAATCCAGCAAGACTCCGGAGGTAGCGCAAGACTACTACTCTGGTTTTAAAAATGATCCAAAGCAAATTCAAGCCGAGAGAGCCGACAATCTCAAACAGAGTCGCGCTCGGGTTCGCAAAAATTTCCAGGGACCACCTCGTCCACCGCTCTGGGTAGCGGTGATTTTTGCGATTATAATCGGCGGCTTCGCGGCTTGGTATGGAGGCTGGCTACCGATCGGACCCCCCAAACTAGCACCACTAAGCGTCGATGGTTACATAAAACAAGGCAAGTTCGACAAGGCTCGTGAACTTCTGGAAACCAAACGGAAGACATCCACGCTGACACAGGCTGAAGTCGATAAGCTGAACAGCGTCTACTATCAACAGGGTTTGAAAGAGGGCAAAGACGAAAATTATCAGGATGCGGTCAAAGACTTGAAGCAAATTTCTCGCAAGTCTGATTTGTATCCGGCGGCTGCCGCTAAAATTCGCGAGTACAAGAAGAAGATGAGCGATTTGTAGTTTCACAATGACCGTAGTGCTTTCCTGATGAAACTTTGTTTGCTCTGTAGTGGAAAGTACGACGACGACGTTGCCGTCTGCAAACGTGATGGTGCGAGACTAGTTTCTGCCGGTCAAGACAATCTGATCAACTCGATCATCGGGGATCGTTACTTCATTGAAGAAATGATTGGTAAGGGATCAGTCGGACGGGTCTACAAAGCACATCGGATCTTAGACAATAGTGCAGTTGCGATCAAAGTGCTGCGCGAAAACTTGAGCAATGATGCTGAAGCTTTGGCACGATTCAAAAGAGAAGCGCAGATGCTCAGCATTATTGAACATCCAAACATCGTGACGTTGTACGACTTCGGACAAACACCGATGGGAGAACCATATTTCGCGGCCGAATATTTGGATGGTAAAACTCTAGCTTCCTTAGTTGCCGAACGAGGCAGTTTAACTGTTTCAGACGCAGAACCTATTATCCAGCAGGTCTGTGAAGGGTTGGCTGAAGCACACAGCCATGGTTTTATACATCGAGATATAAAACCAACAAACATTATTTTGGTGCCCAGTGATGGCGGCTTCGTTGTCAAAATTTTGGATTTCAGTTTGGCCAAACTCCCGCCTCTAGCTGTTGAAGACAAAGTGACCAAAGAGGGCATGCTCAGGGGCACTCCTGCCTACATGAGCCCGGAGCAGTGCCAGTCCATGGAAGTGGACAATCGCAGTGACATCTATTCTCTCGCCGTCGTATTGTTTGAAACTCTGACTGGATCGCGTCCCTTCTTTAGTAAGAATTCCGTGATCACCATGCATCAGCAGATGAATGATGTGCCACCGCGCATGATGTCAGTTCGCAAAGACTTGCATTTCTGCGAAGAGCTGGAGACTCTTGTCCAGCAATGTTTATCTAAGAAAGCGATCAACCGTCCAGAATCCGTTGAACAGTTTTGGCATGAATTTAAAGCAGCGTGTGACGCTCAAAGCAAAGTGGCGGATCTCAAGGAAGAGTCGGTATTTATCGAAAGGTCGCCCGAGCAAGCCAACAAACTCACGCCGCTTGAGGCATTCAGAGAAGCCGATGATCGCAGGTACGTTGTTGGTCGAATTCTTGGGCAACCCGCCGAAGACGATCCTGGCTCAACAATGCGCCTGACCAAGGAAGAGCTTGAGTCTCAACGGCTGACTGCAACCCTGCGCGATGAAGAGAGAACTTTGCCAGGTGACGAGCCAAACCTTCAAGTTCACAATTCCACCGAGACAACTTTTATCGCCTCTATGTTTGCAAGTGATCTTGGGCGCAAAGTGATAATCGGTGCGCTGGTGATGCTGTTGCTGATAATACTTATAGCTGCTTTCCTGTTTGTGCCTATCCCTGGACCAGATAAACCGTAGTATTGGCAACAAGTGGAATTGTGCCAGTGCCGAGCGGTTTGTTGGCGCGACGGAGCCCTTATGAAAAGAAGTGGTAAGCTGGACAACAAGGGAGTGACCGGTCCACTTCTGAGCGTTCATTGTTGCAAGCAAACTGCGCATAGACGAGCTAACAAGGTTAACCTGAAGTCCGAATGAAAGTCTGTCTGCGATGTAATTCACACTATCTGGACAAGCTTCAGGCGTGTCCTGAAGATGGTGCGAGGCTTATTGCCACCGGCGACGATCCTCTTATTGGCACAATCATTGGCGGCCGTTACAAAGTAATTTGCGCCGTCGGCAGCGGTTCGATGGGCATCGTTTATAAAGCCGTGCAAGAGAATTCAGGTCGCGAGATGGCGCTCAAGGTGCTGCGCAACTTTCACCAGACTTCAGAAGATTCCGTTAAACGATTTCGCAGAGAAGCCAAAACGGCAAGCAGCCTCAAGCACCCAAACATTGTCACCTTGTTTGACTTTGGTTTTATGGACGACGGGCAGCCCTACATTGTCACCGAGTTTTTAAAGGGTTTGACTCTGGCTCAATTTTTGAGAGAGCACGGTCACATGGCCCCGCTCAAGGCTAGAGCGGTAATTAAGCAAGTTTGCGACGCCGTAGGTGAAGCTCATCGACATCAAATTGTGCACCGAGACTTGAAGCCGGAAAATATTGTATTGCAAGGAAAAGACCAGGGCGGTCGATTCGTGAAGGTTGTCGATTTTGGCATTGCCAAAATGCTCGGTGACACTGGTGCCACTTCTGCCGATTTGACTTTGGAAGGCAAGGTTTGTGGCAGCCCCGCCTATATGAGTCCAGAAGGTTGTCGCGGTGCCGAGATAGATTACCGCTGCGATATTTATTCGCTGGGGATCGTCATTTTCGAGACGCTGACTGGTAAGCGACCCTTTGTAGCGGACGATTTGATGGCCCTGATGTTTTTGCACGTGAACGAGCCGGCACCAAAACTTTCCTCTGTGCGAGTCGACCCAGTTTTTACCCCGGAACTGGAGGCTGTGATTCGCAAAGCCTTGAGCAAGGAGCCGAAGGATCGCCAACAAAGTGCCGAGGAGTTATGGGAAGAGTTCAATGCTGCTTGCCATGGGGAGCGCGTGCAGAAACGTGCACAAACAGTCGATTGGATTCCATTTGTTTCTTGGAACGAGCCGTCACTTTTGAGATTGCCGGGGGATGCCTCCGATTCCATGGAGTTTCCCGAACCTGACATCGAAGGAGTCGAGCGGGAAACTAAAACTGAACGTCGGAAAAAACTGCGTACCCTGTCGAAGGGTAAATTGTGGATGAAAGTGGCCAGTGTTGTCGTGGTTTTGATTGCGGGCAGTGTCTACATGAAAATGAGCCGCTATAAAGATGCTGTGACGGTGGCCCAAGTGCTGACTACACAAGGGCGACCAGAAGACGCCGTGCGCATTCTCGAGCGCTTAAAACAGCAAGGTGACCTTGCTAGTGACAGTACCGAGTCGCTTAATTCGGCATATGTTCAAGCCGCTGTGAAGTTTGGCGCCAAACGTCAATATGGGCAGGCCATCGAGCTTTTGCAAAAAGTACAGCCTCAATCGAAACACCATGCGGAAGCCGCTGATTTGCTGCGTAAATTCAAGCGGCATTAACGTGTTCAACCAAATTACAAAACTGGCAAGTTGAACAGCTCTCTGGCATTGTCACGGCATTTCGCTGCGATCTCACCGAGTGATTTGCCTCGCAATTCGGATAATTTTTCTGCTGTATACCAAACGTAAGCCGGTTCGTTTTTCTTTCCGCGCACCTTCTGTGGTGCAAGGAAAGGGCAGTCGGTCTCGACGAGAATACGATCTTCCTGCACCAGCACTGCGGCTTCCTGGATCGGCTTGGATTTTGGAAAAGTGACGATGCCCGAAAAAGAAACATAAAAATCTAATTTTTCTATGCGCGGCAAGAGTTCGGGTCCACCTGTAAAACAGTGGAAAACGCCGCGTATTTTGCCCTTACCTTCATCTTCCAAAAGAGCGATCGTCTCATCCCACGCATCCCGACAATGGATGATGATTGGTTTGTTTGTTTCCAAGGCAATTTGGATTTGTGCCTTCAACGCTTCAACTTGTGAATTGTGATCGCTGTTGTTATAAAAGAAATCCAGTCCGCACTCCCCAATTGCCACCACTTTAGGGTGTTCACAAGCTTTCCGAATTACTTCAAAACTAGCTGCTGTCCAGTCCTTAGCATCGTGAGGGTGCAGACCCACGGCAGTGTAGATTTGCTCATAACGGTCGGCCAGTTCAAGCAATTCCGGTATCGATTGCAACACCACTCCGGGATTGATTAGTTGAACAATGCCAGAGTCAAAAGCGCGTTGAATTACTTCCTTTTGATCATCTTCAAAATATTCTTTTACGACATGCGCATGGCTATCGATTATCGTTCCACTTGATGGTAGTGTGGTTTGAGCCATTGGTTTCCCTTTAGTAAGCTAAGCTAAATAAGTCGAGCAGCTTGCCTGCATAGACTATCCTCGGATAACTGAATTAATCGCCGCCAGACCGCTTTTGCGGTAATTATGAATTTACTTTTTTAACTTTTGGAGTAGAGTATTAAAGAAGCTCATGACAACAACCCCTACCACCCATGTAGTGTAGCGCTGATGTTAACCCCCAACCTTTCGTTCAAAGCGATCCCATACGTTTGTTCGTTTCTTGTTTGCCTGGCAATGGCATCTAAGGCAGAAGCAGAGTTGCTCAAGGGCGTCATTAACAAAGCGGATCAACTGAATCCTGGCGGCAGCGGCATGACCCTGGACCGTAGAGATATCAATAAGATGGGCGGCGATCCTTTTGGTGGCAACCCTCCTCCTCAGAATGGAGGCGATCAATTCTTCGATCCCGCAGGCGGTTTCCAGGTTTCAACCCTGGCGCCGCCTCAAGGTCCTCCGCCCCTGCAACAACCGCTGCGTGGTAATGCTCAGGGACAGGGTCAACCTGACTTCGCGGGTCAATTTGGGCAAGGCATGCCCGGACAAGAACAAGCGCCTCAGCAACCGCATAATTTGGGTGCACAAACTGGCGGACCGCCGCCTCCACAATTCAATCCAAATGACCCGGACAGTTCACCAGAGTTGCAGATCGCTTGGAACGAATGGCATCGCCGCGTGGCTGCAGCAGTTTATGAGCGCTACTCGAGCCTTGCCAACGCCGCATTCTACAGAAGTCCGCCGATGGCTGCTGCCGCAGCTTATGTCGTCACCCGTGACGGGCGCATCGCCAACTCGCATTTGACTCAGAAAAATGGCAATCCTATTTATAATGCGATTATCTTGACGGCTATAAATTCGTTGAACGGTAATATGGCGGTGCTTCAATTTCCGCAGGGCTCGCGACGCATGAGCGTTGATAAGTCGGCAACCTTCACCCAGAATTATGGACCTCAGCAAGGCTATAAGTATCAGATGGGCGACCAGGAGACTATTCGCCAACAGCAGATGCAGCGCCGATAGCGCACGCATCCTGCCTCCGGTTTCTTCTCGGAAGATGGAGCGCACGCATCCTGTTGCTATACAATAGCTCCAAGCATGCCAATCGACAAAACTATTGAAACACAGCTTCGCACAATCGTAGGTGACAAATACGTTCTTTCTTCGCGCGTAGACTTGTCCGTATATGAATGTGATGCTGAGACTTTGGACATCGCGGTTCCGGACTTAGTCGTGTTGCCCAGTTCGACAGCGGAAGTGGCTGCTATTCTTACCCTGGCCTATCAGCACAAAATTCCAGTTTCACCTCGTGGAGCAGGTACTGGACTTTCTGGTGGCGCAACAACAGTGTTGGGCGGTATCAGTTTAGTCTTAACTCGCATGAACAAGATCTTGTCTGTCGATCCCATCGATCGCGTAGCCGTGGTGCAGACCGGCGTCACAAACGTCTCGGTGTCCGAGGCTGCTCAAAAATATTCGTTGTATTTTGCACCAGATCCTTCCAGTCAGAGTGCCTCCACCATTGGTGGCAACATCGCCGAGAATTCAGGTGGTCCGCACACCCTCAAATATGGTATGACCACTAATCACGTCATGGGTCTAAAAGTTGTTTTGGCGACCGGAGATATCGTCACCATAGGCGGTCGCACTCGCACAAAAGAGGGTCTAGATCTGCTTGGTGTTTTTGTCGGCTCAGAAGGAACTCTTGGTATCGCCACTGAAGCGATATTGAAATTGATTCCGCGACCCCAAGCGGTTGAAACAATGCTCGCCTATTTCAACACTGTGGAATCAGCCGGCCAAGCGGTTTCGGATGTGATTGCCGCAGGAGTGGTGCCAGCGGCGATGGAATTAATCGATCAGTTGACTCTAAATGCAGTGGAAGATTCTCTGCGCATGGGACTGGATCGAGACGCTGGCGCGCTGCTTATTGTGGAGCTGGATGGTCCGCGCACAGGTATTACAATTCAACGGAAAAAAGTGGAAAAGTTTATTAGTACCAATAACGCGTTGTCGGTGCAATGGGCGAACGATGCGTACGAACGCGCAAAAATCTGGAAGGCGAGAAAAAGTGCATTCGGTGCCTTAGGACGAATTGCGCCTCACGGGTATGTGCTCGATGGCGTCATCCCGCGCTCGAAACTCGCGGCAGCGATAAGCGAAATTGCCACAATCGGACAAAAATACAATCTCACAATTGCCAATGTTTATCATGCCGGCGATGGCAACTTACATCCATGCATGCTTTATCACAAGGACAATGAGGATGAGGTGAAACGCGTCGTTCAGGCAGGCAAAGAAATACTGGAACTGTGCGTGCGTTTGGGCGGCACACTTTCGGGCGAGCACGGCATTGGGATCGAGAAAATATTGGAGATGCCGAATGTCTTCAGCGAGGACGACTTGGAATCGATGAGATGGGTTAAACAATCGTTCGATCCAGAAAATATTTGCAATCCGGGCAAAGTTATTCCAACTCCCAAAAGCTGTGGCGAGTCTGGCGGGCGACCATTGTTGCGGCATAAATTGCTAACATCAGGCTGCTAATCCGTCTCTAATGGATATCCTTATTATGTTTTTGCTGCCGCCAACATATGGTCCGGGTTAACTGTGGATATACGGGCTGTCGCCTGATTAGCGAGATTAATTATCGGTGGATTTATCGGTCTTTAGGGGTATGATCCGATGTGAGACTTAGTAAAATTGCGTTTGTCCGTTTTGACTTCTGAAAACCAGTCGGGCCCCTCGTGGAGGACATTGATTGCACGGCAAAGTTGATCTCGCCAAATCTAAAGGACTCAAAAAATCGGAAATACGGCAACTGAATCGACTGCTGACGCAGCGTATTCCTGCGGATAAGATTCTCACTATTGAATTAGCCGACTCCGTCGCGGAACTCTCAAATTCTATCGGGCAACCTGTCTCTCTTGTAGTCAATCGCAGAGGGCATGTCGTCAACGTCACTGTTGGTCAACCTTCGGATGTTAATATGCCTGAACTGCGCGGTGTGCGCGTCGGTCCAGGGCGATTGTGCGGTCACCGGATCATCCACACGCACTTGTCTAAGGGGAATTCTGGCGACTCGAAAAATGGACCCAACAAAGAGAGTTTGCAATGCCTGGCTCGAAATCGACTAGACCTGCTTGCTCAAATTGAAGTCAATCCAGAAGGCACGTTCAGCCGCTCACGCGGTGAACAAGCGAAGATGGCAGACGTTATTCATATAGCTCATCTTTTGCCTGGTCGCGATAGTGAAGGAAAAATTTGGAAACTGCTTCAACCTGAGACTGCAAGAAGAGCACAAGAAGAAGATTTTGAAGCTTTGATTACTGCGCTTGAGGATGAATTCCGTAAGGTCGCACCGGGACTGCCTGTGGCGGAAGGTGAGGAGCGTGCTGTTTTGGTGGGGCTGGTTACAGATGGTGAAAATTCCTGGCAAGTTGAAGATGACCTTGACGAACTTGCACAACTGGGTCGCACCGCCGGCGCCACTATATGCGAACGCTTGACCCAAACTCGTCCCCAGCCAGATCCAAGATTTTTTCTCGGTTCAGGAAAAGTGCAAGAACTAGCCCTGATGGTGCAAGAGATGGGCGCGAATTTGGTTATCGTTGACCAGGAACTGACCGCGAATCAACAGCGCACCTTAGAAGAAGTAGTCGGCTGTAAAGTTATTGATCGCACCGAACTGATTCTCGATATTTTTGCGCAGCGAGCGCAGACTCGAGAAGGTAAGCTGCAAGTCGAACTTGCTCAGCTCAAATATTTACTGCCCAGATTGATTGGCAAGGGGCTCGCCCTGAGCAGACTGGGAGGCGGTATAGCCACCAGAGGTCCCGGTGAAACTAAACTCGAAATTGATCGACGTCGAATTCGCGAACGGATAAATTCGCTCGAAAAAGAAACGGAACGCATCCGCTCTCACCGCGAAACGCAAAGGCGCCGGCGCAATGATGACAACCTGCCTGTGGTTGCCCTGACCGGTTATACGAACTCTGGCAAGTCAACGCTTTTGAATGCACTAACTAAATCAAACGCTGTTGTTGAAGACAAATTGTTCGCAACTTTGGATCCGACGACTAGGCGCACAACGCTGCCTGATCACAGTCCTGTGTTACTCACAGACACCGTAGGTTTCATCAAAAAATTGCCCACTTCATTGGTTGCAGCTTTTCGCGCCACTTTGGAAGAAGTAGCGGTAGCCGACGTGCTGATACACGTTGTCGACGCTAGTCACCCGAATGTGTCGGAGCACATTGCCAGCGTTTACGACGTTCTGAGCGAGCTTGGAGCCGTGGATAAACCGCTCATTACCGTACTCAATAAAGCTGATTTAGTCCGCAAAGAGGATTTAACCTTCCTGGTCGCCCAGGTTCCTTCACCGGTGATTATTTCCGCGACCAAACGAGTCGGCTTGGGTAGCTTGCTGACAATCATCCAGGATGTTCTCCAAGAAGTCTGTCCGAAGCGCCAAAAGTTCAGCGCCTAGCCGTCTTGTAAAGTCTACGAAGTCCAAACTTCCTCGAAAAGTCTACGGTGCCAGTGATCTCGTAAAGTCTACGGAACGAAATGGCGCGGGTCTCCAGACCCGCCTCGAACCGTATTCATGGGCGGCTGTGGTCAGCCGCGCTCCATATCAATCCGACCTACTCCGCGCACTTATTAAGGGACGCTAAATATTTGACATCCAGTGGCCCCAGAGCGCTATAGTGATTCTAGCTAAGGAGCGCCGGTCGTAGCACCCCGTAAAAAGCAGAAAGAACAAACTTACAAATTTGACTCTTATCCCATCAACACCGCAGGAACAGCGTGTTGCTTGGAACGAACTTAGGTACTGCAAAACACAGTCATGGTGTTGAATGCGGTGCGAAGGCTCGCGCATCCCAGCTCAATTTTACGCTACCCCTGGCTTCAAGCTAGGGGGGCATTTGAATTTTTAATCGGAACGTGGGTAAATCGGGCTAATTAGGGCGCAAAAGTGTTATTTTATCGGGATATGGTTTGCCTTTAAGAGTTAAGCGCAATGGTTTGGAACGAATTGCATCAGTCAGGTATAAACGCTTTAGAGCGCGGCGAGTACTCAGAAGCGGAAAGATATTTACAGAAGGCTGTTTCGGAAGCTGGGCAGGATCAGGCTAACGTTGCCACGAGTTTGTATTCCCTGGGCCAGGTTTATGCTCATCTGCAGGATTTTCCGAAAGCCGAGGCGTCTTTAACTCGCGCACTTGCAATTCGAGGCAAAGTGCTCGGTTTGGAACATGCTGAAGTTGCACGCGTGATTGATGAACTCGGACTTGTCTATTTTAACGAGCAAAAGTTCTCCCAAGCAGAGCCTCTTTTGCGACGCGGACTGGAGATGCGAAAGAAGCTTCTGGGCGAAAAGCACATTGATGTTGCCGATAGCATGGTTTCAGTTGCCACTTGGTGCGAAACAGAAAAAAAGACGCAAGAGGCGGATTTGTTGTTGAGCCAAGCATTGGCCATGCAAGAAGAATTAATGGGGCGCGATGACATAAGGCTGGCACCGACTCTCGGTTTGCGAGCGGTGCATTGCTTCAACCAAAAGCAATATGGACAGGCTGAGGAATACGCGCGCAGAGCTCTTGCGATTCGGGAAGGCGCGTTGGGAATTGAGCATCCGGATGTGGCAATGAGTTTGCACGTCTTGGCGATGATCGCCTTAGCGCAACACGATTTCGCTAAAGCAGAATCAGCTTACAAACGCGCTTTGACGATTCGAGAACGCTACTTGCCGCCCAATCACTCCGGCATTTTAAGTGTGCTCAAGAATCTTGGTGTTTGCTATTACTGTCAGAACAAATTTGCCCAAGCTGAAGAATCTTATAGTCAACTTGAGGGCATCGCTGAAATCGCCGGTCATACTTCTGACATGCTTCTGGCTTGGCGGCAACGCAGTTGGATTCGATTGCGCGAACGAAAGCTAAAGGATTGTGAGAAATTTACAGTACGTGCTTTGGAGCGTATGAAAGAACTCGGAATCGAGGATAAAGAGACGACTGATAGCTTGAGGCTCAGCTTGTTTTCATGTTATATGGCTCAAAAGAATTATATTAAAGCGGCTCAAACATGGCCAAGCACGGCGATGGCTATGGGAAAACGCTTTCTTAAAAAGAACGACAGTAAAAACAGCAACAATAAAAGTAAGAGCGATAAAAGCGACAGTGATAAAAGCAAGACTAAGAACAACGCTAAAAACGACGGAAAGGCAAAGCGTGCCAAAGTAATTAAATAGCGCAAGCGGGAGCAGCAATTATGACCTGGCAGCAACACGAAAATGAAGGCGCAACCGCTTTTAAAGAAGGTCGCTATAACGAGTCAATTCGATCATTTCAGAATGCTATCGCTGAAATTGAAGAATCAGATGAGCGCGAGTCCCTTGCTACTACATATGGTGCGCTGGGTGAGGCGCTCAACAAGCAAGGTCGCTATGAAGAAGCAGAGATAGCCTTTAAAAAGGCGCTGAAGCTATACCAGGGTGATCAAGCTGAAGAGCCTGAAACACTGGAAGTAGCAGCACTGCTGACAAATTTTGGCGCGTTTTATGCCGATAGGCAAAACTTTGAACTTGCAGAAGAAATGCTTAAGCACGCTCTTGCCATAAAAAAGAGTCTATCTGCAGACGAACTTACGGTTTCAAGAACTTTGACGGAGCTGGGGATACTGAATTTAGACCAAGATAAGTTTAAAGAAGCAGAGCCGATGCTGAGTCAAGCACTAGGAATTCAGGAACGTGAACTTGGAAAAGATGACGTGCTTTATGCCGAGAGTTTAAACAATCTTGCCGTGTTGCATTCGAAAAAGAAGAACTACGCGCTCGCCGAACCGTTGTGCAAGCGCGCCTTACAAATTCGACAAAACAAATTAGGCATCGAACACCCAGTCGTTGCTGAGAGCTTGCATAACCTTGGTGTGCAATATTTGAAGCGAGGTATGGCGGACAAGGCTGAGCCCTTGTGGCGTCGTGCTCTGGCTATCCAGGAGAAGACATATCCTGAAAATCATCCCCGTCTGGTTTTGACTCTAAATCATTTGGCAAGTGTTTGTCTGTCGCTGCGCAAATTCGATGACGCCGTGGAATTCTATAAGAGAGCTTTGGATATTTCCGAGCGCACCGATGGCGGTGACAAGCATAATTTGATGAATAGTCTGGCCGGACTTGGATTAACCTATTTGCGTGGAGCCAAATTCAAAGAGGCTGAACCATACATCAAGCGTTCGCTCGCCATGTTACATGATGTCGAGAAAGATCATGGCACGCTTGAAATGGGGTTATTGAATGAGCTGTTTACCTGCTACATATTTCAAGGTAAATTTGGCGACGCGCTTAGCCTGGTACCAGATACGATGAGAGCCAAGCACACAACTCAAGTTAACGACTTTTTGGACACATTCTTGAAGGTGGGCGAAATGGCCAACAAGTTGTTCGACAAGAAAGATGAAACCTAAGCGACCAGTCCTGAAATTGCCCATGTCAAAAGTGGAATGGGCACTAGAAGTGATGACGTTTCTCGTAATTTTCATTACCGTCGGCGTTGTTGTCTTTTATTGGTTCAGTCTGCCAGAACAAATAACAGTTCATTTTGATTTGGCTGGAAAGTCGGATGGACAGGGTCCTAAATCCACACTGTTATTTCTGATAGCCATTGCTATTTTTGACTATGTGCTTATGACGGTGATCGCACGCTTTCCGCAGACGTTCAACTACCTGCATCCGATCACCGAAAAAAACGCGGCTAGTCAGTATTTGCTTGCTCGCAAATTTCTCTCTGTCATGAAGTTAGAAGTTACCGGCATACTTTTCTTTGCCATCTGTAGTTGTATACAAGTTTCTATTGGTGCAGCTGATTCAATTGATGCCAACAGTTTGATTACACTTGCCATAGTTATGGTGATTTCGATTGTCATCTATATGGTCCGTTCTAGTAAGGCTAGATGACAACACTGACGCTGACCAGACAATCCGTTCGTAAACAAACCTGCTCTCTAAGAATGGCTGTCCATCTAAACACTCTTGGAAATATAAAGTCGAGAGAATAAAAAAGTAGCCACGCCTCGCACGATAGGCTACGATGTTGTGGCGATAGGCAGCGCGTCTAATCTGTCAGAACCAGGAGAACCTATGTTTATTCGCGTTGGCTTTGAACTGATATTCGATTTTCCCAATCCTACCGCTATGATTTTTTTGTTGCACCTTCTCCCGTCACGTGCACATGACCTTTTGCATCCTGATCAGCTGACCATAACTCCGGCGGTGCCGATCACTGAATTTACTGATTGGTTTGGTAATCGTTGTGCACGAATAATGGCTCCGGCTGGGAAGCTCTGTGTTACCAGTGACACGATCGTCGTTGACAGCGGCGTACCCGATCCGATCATCGCTGATGCGGTTCAACTCCCAGTCGAAGATCTCCCCTCAGAGGTTCTCCAGTTTCTGCTTCCAAGTAGATACTGTGAAGTCGATAAACTTACAGACGTAGCTTGGAACCAATTTGGACATTTGCCACCAGGTTGGACACGTGCGCAGGCAGTCTGTGACTGGGTCTTCAATCATGTCGAGTTCGGATATCAGTATGCCGACCCGACAAAGGGTGCATACGAGGTATATCAGGATAAGAAAGGTGTTTGCAGAGATTTCACGCATCTAGCCTTGACTCTTTGTCGAGCCCTGAATATTCCTTCGCGCTACGCCACTGGCTATTTGGGTGACATCGGGGTGCCCGTGGATTCGGCTATGGACTTCAGCGCGTGCTTTCAGTGCTATCTTGGCGGGCGCTGGCACACGTTTGACGCCAGGCACAACATTCGGCGCATTGGTTGGATCCTAATGGCTACTGGTCGGGATGCGGCTGATTGCGCAATTACGACTTCGTTTGGACCGCATATCCTCGACAAATTCTTGGTTTGGGCTGACGAAGTGCCGAACGGCGACCTAGTGGACCCTCGTGTAGTGGATCCTCGTCTTGTTAACATCTAAACCTTAGTCACCATATATGGTGCTATGGGATATTGACCTATCCTGACGCCCTCCAAGGAGAGCGAACACCCAGAAAGCAGCGCCACGAAAGCAGCGCGAACACATATCGCTACATGGAGACTCGTTTGACGACTTCAACTGGACAGGGTGCCTTCAAGACCACTTCCTGAGAAACACTGCCCATAAAAAAGCGCGTCACATGTCCACGTGTTCTTGAGCCCATAACTATCAAGCCGGCAGGGATTGAGGTTGCCATGGATAGGATAATGTCAACGGAGTCGCCTTTCCTCAGTTCAGTATTCACTTTACCTATGCCTACTTTCTCTTCCAGGCGAATGGCGCACTCTTCAAGCATCTTATTTGTCGATTCTCTCATTTGCTTTCTTTCGGAAGAATCAGCACGTGTGTAGAGAGCATCAACTCCAGCCGTCTGAACATCAACAGGAGGCGCAATCACCGATAGCAGCGTAAACCGAGCGTCGTCAGGCCATGGCAGCTTCAAGACCCAATCGAGAGCGTTTTTTGAATGCTCAGTATCATCGATTGCCACAAGTATGTTGTTATCAAATTCTGGCACGCCCGAGTGCGCTTGTTGATATCTAGCTATTAAAGTTGAGCATTGCCCATACAAAAGGAGGGTTTGGGAAACGCTGCCCATGAATAATCTGGGCAACCCATGTCTTCCGTGTGAGCCAACGACAATCAGGTCTGCCCATTCTGTTTTTTCCAGTAGCATCTCTTTGCTATCGCCGAACTGCGCTTCGTTGAGCGCTTTGCAGTGAGGAAATTTCTGTGCCAATTTGTTGGCAATTTCTTGTGTGAATTCTTCAGCCGCCTGTAGTGCTTTGTTCAAAAATGCCTCGGCTTCTTCGCGCTTCATAACGGCAAATACAGGCTCTCTCCGTTCCACAGCGCAAAAGACTTTGAACGTAGTATCGTCGGGCCACATTCGACTCATTAGAACGTCGACAGCTACTCGTGAATGTGGCGAGTTATCAATTGCTAGAAGTATGTTCACGCCATTTCCCCCGGACTTTCCCGTAGATACCAGACAATTCTACACGGGTTCTTATTTTTGAGGCTTCTCGAGGTGCAATATTTTTTCCAGAGCTTGCCTTTCATCGATTTTTTCACGAAGTTTTGCGTCAGCATTTTTCACTTTCACTTGGTCCTCTGAAGACAAGGTCGAAGGAGCTGCATGATGTGTGACACGATGCACACTTCGTTTTTCCGTAATTGCATCCACTAACGCACTGGTCAACCCTTCATTTTTCAATTCATCAAACGTTTTGGTGTCGACGATGTCGAATTTGGCTCCTTCGTTCACAAGGTTGTCGTCCAAATCGATGCAAAAGGATTTTCCATCGAAAGTGTCACCAATCTGTAGGAACGTAACTACAACATCGTCAGCCTTGGTCAATTTCTTTGTAAAGTCAACCAGAGCGCGGTTTACAACACGCGGATCTTTAGGCACATTTGGCATGCCATCGGTTATTACTGCGATCAAAGTTGCTCTTCCAGGTTTTCGGTTTTCAAATGCATCGTTTAATCTGGACATCAAGGGATCTACTAAATCTGTACCTCCTTCTGGCACAATTGTTGCGTAGATTTGCTCGACTCGATTAGCGTTGCACTGTCTTTCCGTATTGAATGTGGTATTGAATGTGGTGATTGTAAAAGTCTTTTGATACTGACTCAGAAGTTGCGCAAAATTTCTGACTTGTTCGTGACACCATTGAAACTTGGTCTGGTCGCCGGTGCCGTCTTTGTATTGCATTGATCCTGTAATGTCTATAATAAGTTCGATATCGTATTGGACAAGTTTCTTTTCTGCTTCCTTCTTCTTCTTTTCTGCCACGTCTAGTAGTGGAATTTTGTCTTGTGAAACACTGACAAGCGGAATTGGATGATTTTGTTGCGACACATTGACCACCGGAATTGGTAGATCTTTGTCATCGTGTGCTACTGAACTCTTGAGTGGTGAAGCTGATGCCAGGGAAGGTGTTAGCGCTTTGAGTGCGACCTGGTAAGTTTGACCCTCTCTCTCGATAGTTAAGGTGAATAGATCATTTGTGCCTGTGAGATTCTTGACCTTATCACCTACTGCCACGCCTTTGTAGAAAGCAGTGCTGCCCATGCGGACGTCGTCTATTGCCAAATAGCCTTTTGCTGCTGCTTGATGATAAACACATTTGATTCCTAATCTTTCAAGGTTATCGATTAGCTCGCTCTCTGACACGGATCCGTGAATAATTTTAGTGCTACTAGGTTTGGGAACGCTATCAGCACAGCATGGCAAGCCGCAAAAAAAGACGCAAAGGTACAGCATCATATTTGGTATCAAGGCTAATCTTAAAATATTCATTTATATAATCGGTACCAGATCTACGCATGTATAGTGGTTAAATTAACGCATAGCATTGAATGGATCATTGTCCGTGATCATCAGGGGGATTTCGTGGAGTTTTCGTGGAGTTTTACCCCTGAAGACTTCTTCGAGTTCAGCCCGGGAAGCGTTTTGGCAGGCGGTAGGGCAATAGGCACCGGATTCCCCGACGCCTCGCCTCCAGTTTCGTAGCTTCTGACGAAGACGTTGGTTCCCGATGGAGCCAGTTTTACATTCCCGCCAGGCTTGCGATCTACATATTCTTTATCTAGAGTAATGGCAGAATCTTCCGCTGCCATTTGTCTCTCCTTGTATGAGAGCTTTATGGCAGCAATTTTCTTGTTCTGCTCATCCTTTACTGCCGAGATCAGCCGTTGATAGTCGTCTCTGATCACTTGATTTTGGGGCGCTGGGTTATATGAGCCGCTTCTCCCTCGGTAAGCTACCCCATTGGAGTCAATTTTTTCTTGCATCTCTTTTTCTAAATCAGCGATTCGTTTCTCTGCATCATGGGTGGTATCGCGGATTCGGGCTTCGCACTCTTCCGATAGGTGGTTCTCGGTTTCAGTCGTTTGAGCGGAAATCCTTCTGGCGGAGTTTTGGATAGCGTTGGTTTCACTGTTCTCTTGTCGAGATTGCAACGCCGCTGTGCCCCGAGCGGCTTCGGTGCTACCACCTGCTTTGAACTTTTCGATCGCTGCCAATCCTTGTTGGCTGTATTGAGCGACTGGACCATGCGCATCTATACTTATAGCCCTGCGATATTCTTGAGCAGCATCTTGGTGTCTGTTAAGTTCGAAAAAAATATTTCCCAACAGATAATGGGCCTTAGCGTTGTTTGGATTTGTTTTAATTTCGGCTTCAAAGCACCTGCCGGCTTTCTCGAAGTTGGATTCCCTGTAAAATCTGGTACCTTCATCAAGTAAGCTCTCGGCTGACGCGCAGCTTTGCACTTGCAGCGTTAGCAGCATGCTGAGACCGGCAATTCCGTGGAAATTCTTGAGTGGCACTAATCGACGCCTCGTGTTGACTGCTTCTATGTGAGGTGATGTTGGGACCGTGTAATACATTGGTCAATTGCTTTATGCCACCTATCGCCTGGTTTTTCACCGCAAATCTAATCGGAGCGATACTCTCTGGAGTCACGAAAGCTTCACGTCTCTTCGTTAGTATGTATGCAAGTCTCAAGAAATTGCTTTACACACCAGCTCGGTTGTTTCTATTGAATATGGCAGCAATGCTTGATCGATAGTAACCGATCTGCTCACGCGTCAAAATGCTTGATTACTGGTAGCCGATTGTTCTGGCGTCAAAAGACCGTTGAATCTTTCTCCTTTTCATGGCTTTGAATTTCATGATGGCATCAAACAAAATCCTTACCAATAGATATAACCATCAAGCACTAGCACTTGTTCTAGCTTGCCTATTTCATGTGATACCGGTGCATGCAACAGAGTCTCAGAGCGATCTGCAGCATGGAATCCAGAGTTACAATTCCAAAGACTTCCATGATGCGGTTGGTCATCTGCAAATGCATTTACACACAGTTCCTAATGATGCGGTCGCTCGCTATTATCTTGCTAATGCTTTGCAGAGCCTTGGATATGAAGACTCATCCTTAACTGAGTATGAGCGTGCGCTTCAGCTTTCTAGATCTCCCCAATTGAGTACATACTGCCGTCAGGCAATCGAAAGAGTCAACACCGCAAGACAATATCGAACTACCGGCCAAACCATCACAACCAATATTCAGCCATCAGCCTTCGGCTATCTACAGACTGGCGCGCTTCAAGACTTGAATTTGTCAAAAGCGCTCAACCGGATGAAAGAACAGTCGAATGAAATGATCGAAATCAACAGCAGAAATGGTGCCGCCGAAGAGCGCAGTATTGCGGACCACTCTCTTGCCGATATCGATCGACTTGGAAGAGACAGAGACGCGCGCATACAGGCACTTTTAGATGGTCCGCAGTTCAGCAAAGGAAAATCCTCATCGTCTGCTGCCGATGCAGCGATTACAAGACTGCGCACCGATACTGACATACAAATTGCGAATATCAAGACCCTTGCCGCAGAAATGATCAAGCAACATGAGCAGGAGAGTTTGGAACGCGGCGAAAAATTTCAATCAGATGTGCAAGAGTGGCAGAGTCAACTTGCTGAGGCGCATAAGATGCGCGGACAACCAGGTTTACAGGCAATTGGAAGCGACTTGTACACGAGAGTGTATAACACCTCTCCGAGCGAAGCGCGCAAAGAACCCCAAATCCCTGACGAACTCCTGGCGACGCCGGGGCGATTGCTGCTTGACTATCATACTCGTCCAGGAAGGACAATAAGCAGAGTGGTGCGTGACCCGTCCTTTGCGGCGCGTTCGCCTTCGCCTGGCCCTGATCTGAATGTCCGCGGACAGGTAATCAAACAATATTGAGCACTGTATTTGGTGTCTATTGACTCTAGTAGCTAGCTTGATTTTTTGAGGTTTCTTGATCTGATCAGTGTCCGAGCAACCACCGATTTCTCGTATTGCCTGCTTCCATGAATAGTTTGCTAGCGAGGGTTTGCCTTCTTGCTATCAAAACTATTCCTCAGGGCATATAGAAATTAGGATACCTCACAGGCTAGGATCTCGAAGTGGTGACCTCTTGAAACAATTTGTCTTAGTTCTCCTGGTCAGTCTTTGCTT
Source organism: Candidatus Melainabacteria bacterium (assembly GCA_003151275.1). The sequence continues at coordinate 132,214 of PLXC01000035.1, read as the reverse complement.
GATAATGTGCACTGAATGGTCAATAGGGCAATCAATGCCATCTTTGGAAGAAATGCGCAGCATGCTTCCGCGTCTTAACGAAGAAATTCAGTCCAATCCGAATGATGCTAAATTGCTCTGTGGTAGAGGAAGCATCAACCTTCAACTGCGAAATTTTCAGAATGCGATTTCGGATTGCACGCTAGCCATTGCTGCCGATCCATCAATGGTCGAAGCCTACAATTATCGATTTATTTGCTATATGCAAATAAAGGACTGGCCACATGCACTAAAAGACGCTAATGAACTAGTCAGACTCAAGCCGAGTGACGACTCATATAGCAACCGAGCCGCGGTTTATGTTGCAATGAACCAACTTAAGTATGCAATTCCAGACTACGCCAAAGCAATTCAGCTTAATCCAAGATCTGCCGTTGCATACGATGGCCTTGGTGAAGTCGCTTATCGATCAGCGAAATACGAACAATCAATAGCATATTGCAATCGAGCTCTTTATCTTGATCCGCGCATGACCGAGGCCCTGTATTTTAGAGGCAAATCATACGAAGCGTTGGGCAAAAACGCCCTCGCAAAACGGGATTTTGAAAGTGCACGTTCAGGTGGTTACACACCTGGTGAACCCTTCATTCGCATGCGAAATTGAGAATTGGTGCTATGGCACCGTTACTAGTGGCATGAAAAAATATTCGAATCTCCTTCACAAAAACTCTACGATGATGTGCTACGGTGCTCTTGGAAGGTATTTTGGGAGAAACGCAATTGAGCACCGCTCATCATAAAATTTCAGACATTGCCGCGACGCTTTTTCACAGAGTGCCAAGGCTGCACAAGCCAGAAAACGTCAACGAAAAACATGCTGCATCGCTCGCTGTTAACGATCGAATCGCTTTGTCCGTTACCAACGCGATGGGAACAATGTGGGCGCTTTACTTCATGGCTGTTTTCATGCTGGCATGGTGCCTTTGGCAGTTTTTCATGCATGAGAAGGCATTTGACCCCTATCCATATGCCTTTCTTTTGTTCTTGGGCAATATCGTACAACTGCTGCTGATGCCGTTGATCATGGTAGGACAGAGCATTTTGTCCAAGCATGCCGAAATGCGAGCCGACGAGCAATACAAAACAACATTGACTAGTTATCAAGATCTTGAACACATCATGAATCACTTGGATGAGCAGGATAAGGAATTAATTCGGCAAACGCAAATGCTGATGAAGTTGATGCAGACGCAGACCGAATCTCCTGATTCGGTGCATCACAGCGCCATGGACCCGGGCGATACCCTGTGATCAATCGATTAATTTGATTTTTTGATGTTCTTAACAAGACAGAGTGCAAATGCACTTAGACCGCCAAAAGCGTCACCCTTGAACGCGTTGAAATCGTTAAATGTGGGCAGATGTCCACGAAAGATAGCTTGAATTGTCTCTTGGATAAGCGCCGCAATAATAAGTGCGAGAAAATACCAGAATGGTCTTTGTCGCAAAAGTGGCAGATATCTAAGCATGAGCAAACCGGCGGTTAGAAAGAGAATCGCGTGCCCAACGAAATGATCGTGGGCATTCTTAAACAACATGTGAAAGTACTTGCCGAAGACGGGGCTAATGTGGCTCAACCAATCAAAAGGAAACCATAAAATCCCCAGGGCGATAAAGATTGGCCAATACGCTTTGAAAGTTTTGATCGCAATATACGAAAATAATTTTTGCCTGAAACTAGAATAAACCGCACTGGGATGCCAGTTTGGTGTTGTCCGTGGAAACTTCAAACGGTGGCCAATATTCGCACATTAGATTGCTGTGCTTTCTTGAGCAATCGAAACGACGAAGCCAGGACATCTGGAAGTTGCGTCCCGTCAGTAGGCACGCTGGCCAACCCGCCAATTAAACTAATTCCGTCCATTGAACTTTGTTCTGCTAACAAGTCAAGAAAAGTATTTAGGCGTTGCGCGCTTTCTGCCGGCTTTGACAGTGGAAGTAGCATGAGCACACGGTTTGGTTGCCAAAATGTGATTATTTCGTATTGTCTTTTGACTGTGTCGAAAGTGGACGAAACCGCTTTCAAAGATTCGTTGGTTATAGCCGCACCCGGTACGCTGAACTCAAACATAGCCAAGCAAAATGGCATGCGACGTGCGAGCTCTTTTTCCGCCAAACTAAGAAACAATGGATAGCTGAGCATACCGGTGTCAGGCAGCAACAATCCTTTGTCTGCGGTGCGGATCAATTCTCCGATGTTGTTGAAAGCTTCTATGCATTGATCGACTTCACCACCCTCTGTTCCGCGCGCGGCGATCAACCTGCTCGTAGTCAAGCTAAAGATAACAGGGATCCAAGTGACTCGATCCATGGGCACTGCTTCTAGTATTTCTGCTAGCGAGTGTGGCTCGCGTAATACTAGAAAGACTTTCTTCTGGAAATCTACATTCATTGGCAATCCGTTTGCCAACTTCGCCTCGAACTGCGCTTCGGTCAGATTGGCCTCAGTGCGGAATAAAATAGTTGTTTGTGTAATCCCAGCTTTTTCAAGCGAATTTCTATAATCTCGTAATGTCGCACCTTCCAAAACCAAGTTTTGAAGATGTTTTTGCACTGTTCGTTCCGCTGTTTGCCATCCATGCTGAAATTGAAACGAACCATCGTCCCAAGTGAAAACTTCCAAGAGAACTGCTTCACCACGCGTACCTTTCGAAGTATCCATCAATGGGCTGGAGACAGCGTGTATCAATTCGCCTTGATTGAAGAAGATCTCTATTTGCTGACTTGAGTCATACACGTTTAAACGTCCAGTCATTTTGCAGAGGCTGATTGATTGCAGAATGCTGGCAACATCTACCTCGTTAAGTTGGCCAGAGAGATTTACCCCTGTGCTTGTGCGATCCGTTTGAGTGGTTTGGGAGGTTGAATCGGGCTCCGAGAGGTTTACGAAAGTTTTCGATTGAAAAGTACTAGATTGCTTGGCGTACGAATCTTTTGCTGCTGGAGGTGCAGATTCCGGCGGGGGGGCAGCTTGAGTCGATGTATTTAATGTGCGAGATTCATCCAGCAGGTTTTGGATGATGGCAATATCCGCTGATGCCATACGCCAGTGATCAACACGGTCTTTTCCGTTTTCTCGGATTTGGTAGAGAGTCCATTCAGGGGCCACCATCTCTCCGGTCTTGCCCCGTTCCCAGCCACGCCGCTCTTTAATTGTTGAGCACGTCACTGTTAGGGTGTACATCATTTCATGATTGGCATGGTCCCATGACACTTGTGCCGAGCTGTTTTTCAGAGCCGCTGCCAGTAGTTGTTTTAATTTGTCCTGGCCAGGAGCGGCCGCCAAGCGCGCTGACTTTTGTCTGCCAATCAAAAAACTAACCCCTGTAATGTGGACCTAGGTCCTATATGCCCAGGGAGCGTGGGAATAAGCGTCTCTTTGTCCGTCAGGCCAGGTGATTTAGGGGTATAACTTGAGCTGGATGATAATTGGAAGGATGGTCCTGTTTACTTGCGTCGCAAAGTTGCCATTTTGACCGGAGATAAGCTGAGACTTGTTTTTGCACCAGATGCGGTGCACCACCTACGCCTTTGTCCAAAAAATTGCTTAGCCGGTTGTTTCTCAAATTGACACCGCAAGAAAGTGAGTTATCGGGTATAAAAAAGATGCTTGAAGATCTTCCTGCAGGTGGAACATGACGTACAAAACGATTGAACATCAAGATCGCTTCACGCTCAAATGCACTCGCGAGGACGGTAAGTCGGTGGAAGTGCCGGTTGAGGGTAGCGTCGATAACCATGTCTATGTTGATCTGGCAGCGATCGGTGGTTGGGATCCGCCGGAATCTTCAATTTTTACAGAAGATGACCAGAGCGAGCTACGTCATAGCCTATTGATGTATTACGCACGAGAAGGGCGCCAGGTTAGTTTTGACGATGGCGAAGAATCTCAGGAAGTGCCCTCCTTCAACCTTAAACTGCTTAATGCGAAAAGTGTGAAATGCCAGCGAGACGGTAAAACTGCGCTGGTCTCAGTGGACAAAGGCGTGGATGGTGCACAATTTAATATTGACATAAATCGCTACCTCTTTTGGGATCCGCCGAACGAGCTGGTCGAGCTGAATGATGCTGATTTTGCAGCGTTAATGAGAGAGCTAGTCGTGCTCTTAAAAGCTGGAAACGGCAAAGCGACTTTCAATTTTCAGTCTGAATACGTACGACCATCTGCGGCAGCAGCAATTATTCCTGACGATGACGATGAAGATGATGGCGAGGAAGATGACGATCCAGATTTTGGCGACGACGAGGACGATTGACGGGTTTGTCATAGCCGATTCCGGTGAACAATAATTAGCACGGAGGATTTAATTCCGCCAGGCTTAAACCCAGCGCCGAGAGATTTGACCTGCATGGATGACCTGTTCAAGCGAATTGCAGAGCTGATCGGTCAGGAAATCGATGCTCCGGTGTGCAGGCAATTTGTCAATGATCTCGGAGAGGAGCCGATGAGCGCTCGTACTCTGTATTTTTTTCCGGAGTCCGGATTCTCTTTGATTTGCGTTCAGAGAATCTTTGTGCGAGCATTTTTGAATGTTTGCACGCCCAGGGATCCTGGATTCATTAATTCATACAAGGGCAATTTGCCATGTGACATGCGGACTCAAGACAGTCGAGAGGTGATCCGAGGCAAGCTCAGCGGCAAGCTTCGGGACCAGTTGGTCAATTCGGATGACACGGAAGATCAATATGATTTTCCTCCCCTTATTTTGTTTGTGAAATTCGCTGCCGACGACGCGGAAGTTTCTTCGTTGTCTCTTGGTTATGGTGATGAAAATCTTCCGCTGGGACTGACTCCAGAGATGCTTGACTCTTGTGAAACTTCAATCCAAGCTGGAGTTCTGCACAGGCCAGTGAGAAAGCGTGTAGGACCTCGGCACAAGCCGCGCAATGACGTTTAGAGCAATCCCAAAGTTTGCAGATCGTGAACCGGTTCATCGAAAGAACATGAGCCGACAGAATGTATGAAATTCAGCCTGGCATTTTGAATTTCTGAAACAGTTAGTGACTTGGTTTGCCAGTGCGCTCGTTCATCGAATGAGAAATTGGTCGCATTCGTCTCTGCAATGATCGGTTCTAATTCTCGCTCTCCGTGCCAAGCGAAGCAGGAGGCAAGCAATACATTGATAAATCCATGCATCACCGCCTGCGGTGCATTAGCTTCATAGGTGAGAGGATGCATGGCGCGAATTGGGTGATGCAAACCGGCTGTAGCTTTGAAGGGCAACTTGCGGACAGCGCAGGCAGCGATAAATGCTGCGACGTCGGAAGAGGCGGGAATTGTGTCCGGCTTTAGTCCACCTGTGCGTATTTTGGCGAAACAGCCAGCCTGTTTTATTGCATCGAGCTGCACTGTGTCACCAATGGCAACCTCACAATACACAGGCTTTGCCGCAATGACAACCGCTTTCGTTTCAATGGAAGCCGCTCGTGCATCGTCGCTCTCAGCGATTACAGACATAACACCATCAAAGGGCTTTGACACAAGCTTCGCTTGCTCTGATCCAACAACTAGCCAGTGCAACATCCAAGCGTAATCGCCATTTTGATAACTACTAAAGTTTGCGAGCGCTGCATCAAGAGAAAGTTTTGCCGGCGGAAATATTCCAGCGTAGTCGATAAAACGATCCAGCAAAGCTTTTAGAGCTGGCGATACATTGGGCATAGGACTTCAATTGCCGCCTTTAATACGACACAGATGTTAGCACAATGACAGCGGATCGGCGGCGACTAGTCGTTTCACCACAATAATTCAATCATATTCTGTCAAGCTGGACTCCTGAGCGGCGATCTGTTGTTTAAGATCCTTGGCGTCTATGTGACGTCCTTGCTCATTCAGCAGTTTGCTGTAATTCTCCAAACATTTTTCTAGAACTTCGCGCGTTGCTTTAGCAAAGGCTTGATTGCCAAGTTTTTGCAACCTGTCAAGCTCGCCTTTGATCGGACCCGCAGCTTCGTATTGTTCAGGAGTAATTGGGCTGACCGGGTCCATGGCACAGTATGCCAAAGCTTTTCGGTAATAGGATTCAGCTTCGTCGATAGACCCTTTCTGATGCAAGCAATAACCCAGGCGTTCAGCAGTTTGGGCGGCACTTGTCGGTTTTTCGCTCTCCGCGGCCTTTTCGGCTTTCCTCAAGGTGGCGATTGCTGTCTCTAAATCGTCATTCTTTATTAGTTTCAAACTTTCAAAATACATATCGGACCACGAATGAAAGTTTTCCATTCGTGTGATGAAGTCATCCATAAATTCGTCAGGCATTGCGGATCCTAATGTGTCTCAATTCATTTTTCCCAAAGGAACAGGCTTTTAAAATGGAAAGTCGATAATGGTTCGGAACAACCAATTGAGGTTCTTGTCTGAGGTGAAAGCCGGTCTTTAAAAGAAGTCTAAAATCTTCTCTTGATTGAAAGATTTTTGTCATGGCGGCGTTTAATAGGGCATAAGAAAAGTACTGAATGCGAGGTATTCGGATGGGCGCCGAGTTATGGGAATACACAGCACCGTATGACGCCGATAGTGTTAAAGAGATTTTTTTGAAACACAAGGCGAAAATTCTTCCGCTCACTCCTGATTGGAGCAGCATAAGCATTACCGATGCGCCGGTACCAGATTTTTTCACTCTTGCCGCGCTTCCTGAAGGCGTCGATCTTGAAGATGACGGTGGCGATTTTTATGACGAGATTGAAAGAGGCACTGGATATTACTACATAAACTATGAAAATAAGAAGCCGGTTAGCGTCCACTTCTTCGGTTATTCGTGCGATTAACTAGAATCTGAACCTGCACGCCACTAAATGCGGTGCACTGGATTGGTCAGGAAGTGACGCGAATAATACCCAAACTTGATAGTAACCAATGTAGAAGCAGCTCGTACGGGTGAGCGCCACTTCTGCTGACTGAGAGATAAGCGTTTTCGGATTTAATATTTGCAACCTGTAAGTGCAGGTATTTCGCAGTGCCTATTCGTAAGCTAGTAATACCTTCGAAAAACTGAATAGAGCTTTAGGCGGTATATGCCCTGTGCATCACAAGGGCCGTACTTTCCGAAAATTTTTTATGCGTCATAATACATGCAGCGCAAACGCTGTCTACGTGCGGATTTACATATTTCATGGATATACAAACAGAAAATGACCTGACTTTCGTAGGGCAGCAAGAGCTTGATCTTGCTAGTCCCTTCGCACCGTCTGCGGTTCAGGTGTTCGCGCGTCCGTTCCTCAAGTGGGTTGGTGGCAAGACTCAGCTTCTTCCGCATATTGACGCAAATGCGCCGGCGCTGCTCAAGGCTGGCGAGATAAAGACTTATCTCGAGCCTTTCCTTGGTGGAGGATCGGTCTTCTTCCATATAGCGCAAAGATATCTAGTTGACCGACTGATCATCTCTGACAACAATCAGGATCTTATCTGGGCCTATAAAACAGTTCGCAATAACGTTAACTATGTTGTGGACGCTTTGGCTGATTTTCAAGAAATCTTTTGGGCTTTGTCCACAGAAGATCGATCGAAGATGTATTACGCCACGCGAGACGCTTTCAATGCGAAGAGAACTGAGGCATCCGAAGATGTCGCATTCCGTGTCGAACGAACTGCGCAGCTTATTTTCCTGAATAAGACCTGCTTCAATGGTCTCTATCGGGTCAATGCAAGCGGCGGCTTTAACGTGGCTTTTGGACGATATGACAAACCGCCAATTTGCGACGCAGACAATCTAGAGGCTTGCTCAAAAGTACTCAGCAAGGCGGAAATCCGTCTCTGTGATTTTGGTGATGTCCTGCAGTCGGTTGGTGGCGATTCATTTATATATTTGGATCCGCCTTATCGGCCCCTGAGCGTCACCGCCAACTTTACATCTTATTCTCCGACAAATTTTGATGCGATGGAACAGCAGCGCCTGGCTACCCATTGCCTCGAGTTGGACAAGCGGCAGAGCCGTTTGATGATCAGCAATTCCGACCCGAAAAATAACAACCCAGACGATCGATATTTCGAGGATACCTATCCTCATTTCAGGATCACGACACTAAGTGCCAATCGCATGGTGAACTGCAAAACTGATCGCAGAGGCAAAATCAGCGAGCTGTTGATCACCAACTACTAGACTTTGGCCAGATGCCAATGCTGAAAAATTACCGCTATTTGTGGCGGCTCTGTTGCCAAAATAGGGAAATAATTTGAAACTGATTGTGAAACAGTTCTACCTGAGCCAGTTTCAAAGTTAGGCAGCATTTAAGGCGTCATTAATGGCCGACCTCACGCGCGCGGTTCATCCACATCTGCTGCGTCATCAAATGCTCACGTTTTTGACTTGCGCAAGGACTAACTGACGCAAAGATACAGCTTATCTCCGGTCACGGAAACCGAAAGAGCCTTGAGGTTTACCAATTTTTTACTGTTCGCTGTCATTGCTGGCAATCTCCGAAAATTGAGCGCGAAATTCCTTGAGCGTGATCTGGAATTTGCCGGCATATTTTTTGTCGTGGCCATTCCATGGATTCCGCATGGTCACCATTTTCGTGGCTGGATCGTAGTCTACGACACCATAAAAGTGTTTACCTGGAGGCGCCACGTCGGCGTCATCTCCAGCAACACTTTCTGAAATAGAACCGTTTTTGCCGACAATAATCGGAGTTTGATTGGATTTTGATTGCATCATTATCTTTTCCAATTGGTCGTCATTCAAACCCGCTACGGTCTTTGTGTTGCTACTTTTACCTGTTAGTAAGTTTAGGGTTGCAGCGTCACCGCCGAAGATTGCGAACGCACCTTGTCCGGCGGCTTCATTTGGCTCGTCTGAACCACTTAGGTTGAAAATATTTCGGCGTGTGACCGATTTATTGACGTATTGTCCGTAAGCCGATTCGATGACGGATGCCCAGTAACCACTGCCGGCGACGGAAGTACGAGCGTACATAAGTTGCTCGGCTTCAGTAGGTTTCTTCACCATTAGTTTTTCATCGGGGGCACCAGGGAAGGTGACTGTGTAGGTTCCGTCATTGTTGTCCACGATCATTTTCTCGATTGTTTTTCTACCTTCTTCGGTGGAGGCCATACTCGTAAGCGAACTCATTATATGGCAGTCACCGACGCCGCCTTGGCCAAAATTCTCCGACCTGATTGCGTCTTTAGCATTTGTGAAATTTCCGTAGAGTGATTGCTCTGGTTCTCCGCCGAAATTGATGTTCGCATCTGCCACAGGATTTTTTCCGTTTGCTGCCAGCACTTCTAGATCGTTTCTGGTAAATGCTTTGTTGGTCGAAGTATTGAGCAGGCTGATTTCATCACGTCCCAAGACCAGGTCTTGAGCCGAGGCAGAATCGATGATCTCGTTTTGCTGAAGTTTGCCATCATGATTGGTATCAATGAGATCGAATCCCGCCAACATCGCTTCGGCTGTCTGGCCTTTGCGGAGTTCATCGATGCCTTCTGAGGTAATCGGCACCATCGTTAAAATTCCAGTGTTTTTGTTATAGGAGGTTCTCAGGCCGGCGACGATTTTTGCATCCTCTCCTTTAAAATTGTCATTGCGCATAGCGGCTATGGTTTCAGCGTCAGACAAAACACCATTGCCGTCTTTATCTACCTGAGCAAAAACACGCTGCAGTCGGCTTTGAGTCTCTGCTACAGCTTCCGGTGTGGCATCGACGTAGTCGCCGTTGATGTTGCCCATGTCTTTTTTCAGTGAGTGGCCGATGTAAGACTGGTAAGCGCCTGCAACATCTTCGTCGCTCATATTTTGACTTTTGAAATCAGCCAGCAGAGCCTTTGCTTTTTTCTCGTCTTTTTCAGTCAGAGCTTTGAAAAGTTCGAATGATTTTTGCTTGGATGGTTCGGCTGTGCTGACGGTAACAATTTCGTCGCCGCCATCTGCAAGTTCGGCAGTGCGACCTTTGGATGGATCGCCCAACTCATTTGCGCGAACAGGGCGATTTTTTACGGTGTAACCTTTTCCCTCGTTGGTGAGCACAGTAAATTCTGATCTGCCAAGACTCTTACCGCTGGCATCAAAAAGTACGTATGCGTTGCCTTGCAGTTTTAGAACTTTGCCGTCGGCGTGATCCATTTCAACAAGCACACCGCCTTCATAGCGATAACGGTCTGTTCCACCATTGGCTCTGGTACGCTCAGTCAAGACGCCGTTGGAATAGATGCTGGTGGTGCCGTCGTCAAATGTTACCGAGCGGGTCTGACCGTCGGCAGATTCGGTGACGCGCTTGATCCAGTCTGACTGAGCGACTTTTGCTGACTGCTTCCCGCTTTTCTCGCTTACGTCCACTTTGGGTAGATGTTCGCTTCCCACGCGTCCAGCTGCCCCGACAGCACCTTGTGTTTTCCCATCAAGCGAACTGGCCATGTCGACGTCGAATTGGTAAAAGGGCAACGCTGCATTGGCGCTGGGCTCGAAATGTTCATAACGGGTCATGGCAATTGCCTCGAATTGATAAGTGAGACTAGATTGCCAGAAAGTTGTTGCTTAACTGTTAACCGGGCACAGATAATGAAAAAAGGGAACTTTCCAGGCTCAGCCGTGTCCACTGAGCCATGTCCCGACATTTTTTTTGGGAAAAACTACGCTAAGCTATTTGACAACGCCGAAACGGGCAATTTTACTACGCTAAGCTGCTTGGCAGGCTGCTAAAAGAGCCCAGACAAAGTAACATACGCTTCGATGTCATCCTCATCGACAATTTCGATATCGGCGGTTGAACGTAGTGGAAGCAGGTTGTGCAGCGAGAATTGCTGCATGCTGTCGAAGTTGTAGTGACCGATCAAATTCAGATGTTCGTGTCCTAGAGGCCCAATGTGCTGAAGTATTTCTATGGCGGGCGTCCAATATTTCCGGGATTCTGAGGTACCAATCGCCGCTGAAGCTGTGCCAGAAAATGGCACGTTATATAGCTCATTGAAATGTGAAAGTATCTTGAAATCAAGATACTTGACGTAGAGGTAATATGCTATACTGATAAACGGCAACCTTAAGAGGAGGGGCTATGAAAAAGAATATCGCCAGTGTGCACAGGGCTCGTGCGCCTCACATGGTGGGAGATGGTCTGCCCGTACGTAATGTTTTCTCTTATACTGATCTAGGCAAGCATGAACTGAGTCCGTTTTTGATGCTCGACTATGGCATGCCGTCACAATTTAAGCCTACCGAAGAAATTCTTGGCGTCGGAATGCATCCACATCGCGGCTTTGAGACCGTCACAATAGCGTTCCAGGGACGATTGCAGCATCGTGATACAGCCGGAAACCATGGCGAAATTGGACCCGGCGACGTGCAATGGATGACAGCAGGATCAGGTGTATTGCACGAAGAGTTACACGCGCCTGCTTTTAGAAAATCCGGTGGAACCCTGCAGATGCTGCAGCTTTGGGTAAACTTGCCCGCAGCGTTGAAGATGAGTGCGCCCAAATATCAAACGCTGGAAAATACTCAAATTCCTGTTGTTGAAGTCGGGGAGTCTGCAAAAGTTAGAGTTATCTCCGGAGCTTTTGGCGACACTAAAGGACCAGCTGATACATTCACTCCAATCAATTTATGGGATGTGCAACTGAGTTCGGGAGAAATTCCCTTGACAGTCAAAGAGGGATACACGACCGCTGTATTCGTTATGGAAGGAAAAGTCACCATAAATGGTGTGCAAGAAGTCGGCGATTCAACTCTTGTTGTCTTCGAACGAGAAGGTTCGGAAATCAGCATATTTGCCAGCGAAGATGCACGACTGATCGTTTTTAATGGTGAACCAATTAATGAACCAGTAGTTGGTTATGGTCCATTTGTGATGAATACTCAAGAGGAAATTGCGCAGGCCTTGAAAGACTTCTCGGGTGGACGTTTCGCGGGTGCGAAGCGCTAACTTCCAAACGCAAGTTCCAACTGCAAAGATTCAAGAGCTATGGTCCTAGCGCTAAGTTCCAAACGGGAATCTTCAAAAAATAGTGTCACAACTAATTTGCTAACTTCTGGGTGGTACCACCTGAAGTGAGTAGTAATCCGCCTGTCCGCCTGTCCGCCTGTCCGCCCATGACCTCCGCCGCTTCACAAGTAGTAGCGGCGAAGCTGCCTACCTTCAAAAGAAGCGCCTATTCGTGTACTCTTTAACAGCTGTCTATTACTGATATTGAGTTGCCGTGCCTGACACTAGTTTAAATGATTCTGCCTGGCGAAAAATTTGCGAGCATACACAATTATTGTCGGACGTAGCTGAGCGTGGACATTCATATGTCACCGCCAAATCGCTCAAGTCGATCGGCCAGCGTGAACCAAGGCTTATGGCTAAGATTGACTGTTTATCGGATCGTCCGAAGGTATTTGAGGAACACGATTTAAACATTCTGCCATCTGAACGCGGCACTTACATCGTCTTTAAAGATCCAACCAACCGCAGTTACTTTTCTCTTCCATCTCAAGTTCAGACATCACCGCCGGAGCGTCATATCTCGCGGTTGGAACTAGACTCCTTTGATTCAATTCCAAAGACAGCAGCCTATTCTGAGTTTCAGGCAATCGACGTTGCTCATTTGTCTGGTTTATTGAGCACCTTCTGTGGTGAGGGAGAGTTGGAACTTACGACTAGAGGCAGAATGAGTTCGGGTGAGTTTGATCTTTGGTTGCCTGACCTCGATCAAATGGTGCGGATTAAAAACGCACAAATCGAAATTGACTCAGCTTACGAAGCTCAATCGGCGATTCCGTTGATCGAAGCGAAGACCGGCTTCAGATCTGATTTTAATGTACGTCAACTCCAATATCCATTCTTATACTTATCCGCTTTATCGAAGAAACGCGTCGTGCCAATTCTTCTCGCCTATTCGAATGGACAGTATCAATTATCCGAATTTAAAATTGGTGAGCATTTTGGTGAGCTGGAAATGATACGGCAAAATTATTTTGTCATCAACGAGCCATCAGTGGCAAATGTGAATCTTGAGCGCCTGATTCGCTCAGTGCAACTGGAGATTGAGCCCATCGATATCCCGTTGCCCCAAGCCAATGATCTCAACAAGGTAATCGACGTCGTGTGCTTAATTGAACAAGGCGTAACAGATCTGTCAGAAATTACAGAAACATTGGGAGTTGTCGAACGACAAGCTTACTACTACGGAGACGCAGCAAAATACTTGGGTTGTCTAGCTGGTAAAAGAGCAATAACTGCCGACGGCATAGTACTCGCGCAGGAGAAATCCCGCCTAGGTCGCGTACAATGGCTACTGCGGAGAATGTTGACTCGCCCAGTTCTGCGAGACAGCATTTTGTATCTTGAATCACGTGGTTTTTCAATTGACGCGGTTGATTCAAATGACCTGGCTGGCATCATCAAACTACATCGAAGTGATGTTACTGGCGATACCGTAATTCGCAGAACTTCCACGATTAAAAATTGGTTGCGATGGCTCCTAACCTGCTGTTCTTTCGACTAAAGTGCGGATTGAGTGGTCAAAACAACTGTGTGTGACCGAGTTCGCTGTTAGAGGGCGCGATCGCTAAACCGATATCGGTTTAAGTTCTAGAAGGATGCCTAACATGAAGTATGATGTTCTCGTTTGTGGCAAGGAAAAAAATGGAGTCTCCCTTTAAGCAAACCAACCGCTTCGTTGAAGTGCGTGGTGCGCAGCAGAATAATCTTCGCAATGTCGACGTCGACATTCCACGCGATGCTTTCGTGGCATTCACTGGTGTTTCCGGCTCAGGCAAGTCGTCGCTTGCATTTGGAACTATCTATGCGGAGGCGCAGCGCCGTTATTTCGAGACAATCGCGCCATATGCTCGACGTTTAATTGCTCAGTTGCCTGCTCCGCATGTGGGCGAGATTCGCGGATTACCACCGGCAGTGGCTATGCAGCAGCGACGAGGCGAACCAACTTCGAGGTCTTCGGTCGGTACACTCACTACTCTCTCAAACTCTTTGCGCATGCTGTTTTCTCGCGCGGGAAACTATCCTGAGGGCACCACAGAATTTCTGGACTCAGATGCTTTCTCTGCCAATACACAAGCAGGAGCGTGCTCAGCTTGCCATGGCATTGGAGTGATTCACAGCGTAAGTGAAACTTCGCTCGTGCCAAATGATTCGCTGAGCATTCGACAGGGTGCTGTTGCCGCGTGGCCCGGCGCATGGCAGGGGAAGAACTATCGCGACATACTGGCTGTGCTTGATTACGATGTTGACAAGGCATGGAATGAACTCTCGCAGAAGGACCGAGACTGGATTCTGTTCACGAAAGAAAAGCCCGTGGTTACGGTTCATGCAGAGCGAGAGGCGCATAGAATTCAGCGCCCATATCAGGGCACCTATATGAGCGCTGCTGTTTATGTGATGCATACTTTTGCTACCACGGACAGTACCACCCTACGTAAGCGTGTGGCGCGATTTATGGACACAAAAAATTGTTTTGACTGCAATGGTAAGCGTCTCAAATCTCAATCTCTGGCTGTGAAATTTTCCGGTTACGATATTGCCGAACTTGCGCAAATGCCATTGGCCGGGCTGCGCACGGCTCTCGGCTTGGCTACTGAAGTGAATCCGATCAAGTCGGTTTCGTCGCCGAAGCCAACCAGCAAATCCGAAGCAGCGACGCTGATTGTCGGCGATTTAATTGATCGCATTGATCTTGTCAATCAACTTGGATTGGATTATCTCTCGATGGATCGTCCTGTTTCGACTTTATCTGCAGGAGAGCTACAGCGCCTGCGTATCACAACCTTACTTCGGTCGGGACTGCTTGGAGTTATCTATGTGCTGGATGAACCTTCAGCCGGCCTGCATCCCGCAGACACGGAAGCACTTCTCAAAGTGCTGATGCAATTGAAGGAGTCAGGCAATTCGCTCTTTGTTGTCGAGCATGAAATGGATCTGGTGCGAAAAGCTGATTGGATCGTTGACATTGGACCGGGCGCCGGTGATGCCGGTGGAACGTTACTTTACAGTGGACTGGTGCCCGGTCTGGCTGCCATTGAAGATTCAATTACGCGCCGTTACTTGTTCGATCCAAATCCATCATCAAGTGGAGATAAGTCTCGTACTACACGCATTCCGACTGCTTGGATGCGAATGCGAAATATAAACAGACATAATCTAAAGGACGTAAGTGCGGATTTTCCGCTCGGTGTTTTGACCGTTGTGACCGGCGTGTCTGGCTCTGGTAAATCAACGCTAGTGAGCGGTGTTCTTGCCGATACGCTGATCGAAAGGTTGGGAATGGCAACTGATAATGTGGAAGAGGAAACAGACGAAGACGCTGAAGACGTCGAACAAGACAGTAAACAACTCGCGTCAGTGGACGGCATAGAGACAATCCGGCGGCTCGTGTGCGTTGATCAGAAGCCGATTGGAAGAACGCCGCGCTCCAACCTGGCTACTTACACCGGATTATTTGATTTCATCAGGAAGCGCTATGCCACCACCCCTGAAGCCAAGGCTCGGGGCTATAACGCCGGGCGATTTTCCTTCAATGTCGCCGGCGGTAGATGCACCACCTGTGAAGGCGAAGGTTTCGTCTCAATTGAGCTTCTCTTTCTGCCAAGCGTCTATGCGCCCTGCTCGAGCTGCCACGGCGCTCGATACAACTCTGAGACTTTAGAGGTGACTTACAGAGGACTCACTATCGCTCAAGTATTGGACCTGACCGTGAATGCTGCCAGTGAATTCTTTACCGAACTTCCTGCGGTGACACGGGCACTAAAGGCACTTCGAGATGTGGGTCTTGGCTATCTAAGACTTGGACAGCCTGCCACGGAGCTTTCCGGAGGAGAAGCCCAACGCGTGAAACTTGCCACCGAACTCCAGCGCGAACAACACGGCACCACTCTTTATCTCCTCGACGAGCCAACTACTGGATTGCACCCGGACGACGTCGCGAAACTCATGATGCAGTTGCATGCACTTGTCGATGCCGGCAATACGGTCATTGTCGTTGAGCATGACATGGATGTTGTAGCCTCGGCCGACTGGGTGATCGACTTAGGTCCTGGAGCTGGTAGTGACGGCGGCCGAGTTGTTGCCACCGGGCCGCCGCGCGAAGTGGCTAAAGTCCATGGCAGCCGCACCGCGCCATACATCGCTCGTCGACTCCAAGAGGACGCTAAGAACGACTAGGAAACCAGGAACAGACTAGTAACAACTGGCAATAACAATTGATTACTAGGAATACATTGTTGGTCGGATCCTAGTGCCCAGGAATTAATGTTAGTAATTGAACTAAATTTGCAGAAAAGACGTTAAAGGAAATAGATACGTTCGCAAGAGAGTTGGCATGGTGCCGGGCACGCACTGTCCGCATTGGCGTGGGCGTATGGTTGTGGTGGAGATAGAACCAATGAAACGACTTGTATGTGCAGTACATAATTGTATCGTCACTCTTAGATCCTTCGCAAAGCGCTCATCTGCAGAAACTGACCAGCAAGAGTCAGTCGATGAATCAGATGCGACAGATATGGTCGGGCAATTACATGCACTGAGGCTCTATCATTTGAGCAATTGTGTTGAATCAGCCAGAGGCGCAAATAAATATCTCATGAACGGCTCGGAACCGATATCGGAAAAAGCTTTGCGGTCTCTTTGGTTCGAATACAATCAGACTCCTCAAAATCGACCCAAGCAATATTGACGGGAAGCTATTTGGTCGACTTCGACTTGGAGTGCTTAGCGCTTGCTGATTCCATAACTGTGCACTGTTGTCCTTCGAGTTCTTTCAATTTCTTATCGATGAGTGCAGCTTCTGATGTATAACCATTTTCGTTCAAAATTCGAGCATGCTCCACCATCTCGTCCTTCGTTACCTTACTTACGGTCATACCTGGCTTGTTGATCGATGCGAGAAATTCTGCGCAAGCTTTTTTCGCCTTATCCTTTTGTCCACTTGTCGCGTAATAGTCAGCAAGTTTGAGCAGCCACTCCCGTTCCAGCAAGCTGTCCGCTCCCCGTTCTATTGTGCTGAGTTGAAGTATTTGGTCCATAAGCGCTGCACCAGATGCAATATCACCTGAATCTCGATACTTCGCCGCTAGCGATTCGATACCCATGACTAGCCTCTGAGTATTTAAGTCTCTAGGCTCGTGCAAGGCTTGCTTGTATGCAGCAATGTACAGTTCTCTGGCGCCGGCCAACTGGCCGTCGTGCATAAACTCCCCGCCTAAACGGTCTAGATAGCCCGAAACAGGAAATGACATTCCTTTAGCGGATAAATTTGTGCTCTCGGCTTGCGAAACTGCTGCTTTCCACTTGATCGTAGCTTTTTCAAATTGCTTCATCTGAACGTACATCTCGGCTGTACGTATCATGCTGGAGAACAGCAGCGATGGATCATTTTCCTTTGCTTTCCATAGTTCTAGCTCTTCAAGTGCGGTAACTTTTTCCTTGTTCGTATGATTAAACTGATCGAGCCGGCTCAATATGAAGACCATGTTTGAGGGCTTATTGGACGCCTTGGCCTCGATTAGTAGTTCGTTCAACGAGGCTTCCGTTGTCCTACTAGAAGAAGGGCCACAATAATCCTCCAAAGCTTCGGTTGGTCGTCTTCCGATCCCACATATGTACATTCGAGGTCCGTCTGGATCTTGAAAACCAGCTACCATCCGAACTTTTATAATTCGCAAAAGAACTTGCTTACTTTCATTTTGATGACCGCATTTAGCAAAACGACTGCTAACGTCCTGAAAGTAACTGTAGATGAGCGGGTTGTCTTTATTGTTTGCATTTTTTTCGTATACAGCTACAGCCTGATCTAGCAACTTCCGGCCTTCAGCGCACTTTTGTCCATCGTAGGCGCGGTAAGCAAGTTCTGTGAGTGCATGCACTTGATCCGCAGCTCTCGCGTTTGGGTTGCTTGAATCTTCAGCAATCTTCCGGTCATGTGCTGCTCCTGCATTCTCTTTTCTCGCGACTTTCTCTTTTTCGTATGAGGCACGAAGATTGTCTGCCTCGGTGTTTCGATTGCTAAGGCGCAGGTACTTCTCGCATGGGTCAAACATCTCTGGCATATAGCGATCAAACGCGTCGGGCCATTGTGCCGTCCTGCAGAATGCCATTCCTTCCTTCAATACTGCGATTGCTTCCGAAGTCTTACCATATTTTTGTAGCATTGCCGCCCACTCAGCCACGGTGTTTCCGTAGCCCATGTTCATCGCGGTTTTGGTGCCTTCCATTTGATTTTCGAATTGAGCCCTGTAATATTTATTGGCTTCATCCATATTCACATCAGCGAATTCTCGAGCAATCATTGCAAATGAAACACGATTGCGCCATCTCGCATACTCTGGCGATGTGGTTTCATTGTAGTATTCGTCTGCTGCAGGCACGGCTTCTTTGAACATCTTATTCTTTAGAAGAAACCATAGATAGGTATGCAAAACATTGTCTATGTTTCGTCGTCCCCGATTCTGTTTCACAAAACTGATGGCACGCTCATAGTATTGTTTAGCCAGCTCTATTTGTCCGCTGGCTTCATACACGCGAGCGAGCATTGATTCACAGTCTCCTAGGCTATCGGGAGCGGGCTTGATTGACTGAAGATCCGCCAACGTTTCGAGAAGTAGAGTTTCTGCTTCTTTATAACGTTTGTGTTGAGAGCAGCTAAACGCGAGTGTTTGGATTTCGCGATAGCGATCCACTGCAGTGGTACCTTGTCTTTTTTGCAGAAGCTTGAGTCGCTGTTGTGCCAGGTATTTATAAACGTCATTGTCACGTAAGTCTCGACTATCGGCTACGATTCTACTCAGTGTCTGTAGCATCTGATTTTGCTCGTCGATAGAAGTTTGCGCTGCCATTAGAAATGCTTTGTCCAAAGCCGGTCTTGCTCTTTCGAAATTGCCTGACACAAATGGATGTGCAGCAGCTGCCAGATATTTTGCGGATGCCTCAACATATCTTTTTTCTTTTGCAGCGTTATCGGCTTGATGTTGAAGTTCGACTTCTTGCCCATTGCTGACCGTTTTCGTGGCGTTGTAGATTTCGGTAAAGGAAGACGATGGAGCCGTTGAACCCGGAGGTTCTGCGGCTTTTATCGCCGGTCCGTTCATTTGGACCAACGCCAAGAACGCAACCGGTAACAACCAAGTCGCACCTCTTCGTGTTTTAATGCCAGAATGTATAAATTGCACTGATACCTCTTATTTAAGTTAGCCGAACGATCACCCTTATCATTTAGAGTCTAACGCCTCAGGTTGGCGGTTAGATACCGGCCCACTTTTTGCCGTCTACTCCTGGAATATTGTCTTCCGGGAGAGCTGGATACTTTCCAATAAAGAGTTCTTTGTAAGCAGCTGGTTCAAGCAAATAATATGCAAACCAGTCAGCTTGCGTATCAATAGAAACGAACCGTCTTTTGTCACCACGTTTTTCTAACGCAACATTCATGAAAGCGATAATGTCTTCTAGTCCGTTGTCGACAGTAAATGAGACGGGCTTGTTACTGTCCGATTCAAGATTGAGAGTTGTTATCTCGCCCACACAATCGGTGTGAGCTTTGGTGGTGTAGGAAATCTGACGGTAGATCGGACTACCAATCAGCTGACATATTTCGGCGATTACGTCGTCTGTTTCTTGACCATAGCGCCAATCATGATGCAAAAATCCATCTTTAACGGCACGTGGAGAGAGTGCTGTTGTTTCTGAAGCATAGTAGCTTTGCAGAATCTCAATTAACCCAAGTTCTTCCTCGGCAGATTCGGCATCCATGCCTATATCATCGAGAATTGCTTCCATCTCCTGTTTCGAGAGTTCGCCTAGCAGCCCCACCTTCTTCGCCGCCTTTACCGCTTTGGTCAGCGTTTGAGCGACTACCGGTGGTTTGGGCATCTCTTGTCCCATCATTTCAAAGTAAGTGCGAGCCTCGTTATAGCGTCCGACATTGTAAAGCAAGTAAGCCAATTTAGTCGCGAAATAGCCTATCCGTGATGCGCGATCCGGGGAACTCGACTTCTCCAAAGTTGAAAGTTCAGCCTTGTATTCGGCTATGGCTTCCTCGGTCTTTCCTGCCTTGGCCAGGTCACCGGCTCGTTCGTATCGCCTAATTACTTCGTCGATGTTAAACACCGTCGCAGTTCGTAGATTTTAACCGACGAAACAAAATTGAGTGAATACTGGATTGAATATTTGAGCTGGCGAGGATAGTGAAATCACTAATGACGCCAATTATTTTTGGCGTTTCCCCGTAATTTTATACGTGATTTTTCCCTGCTGGGCTTGTGAAACAAGTGTAAGTCGCGCAAACGGACTCTCAACCGGAGCTGGGTCAAGCAAGTTTTGCAAAGCATTGTCGGTTTGACGAAAACGAGTGCGATTGGCGTGTTCATGCTCGCTATTCACCGTATCCGGTGCCGCCAAATATAAGTTTGCAAACAAGCGGAGCCTGGAAATTATACTGTGTGAAGGGTAGATTTCATGTCAACCTGCAAGTATGTTTACTTAAACAGAGCCGAATCCCTAGTCTTACAGCAACAGTACTTGTAAACAGATTCATTGGGACTATGTGTTGGAGTCATATAGGGCGATGTTAACATTGATCGCATTTGCATTGCGATTGGCTCAAGTTGCCGCTGTATTGCGTTTGTTACTACTGTTGCTGTTGCTCTTGTTGTTCTTGTTGCTCTTGCTCGGCTTGTTGCTCTTTGGTGTCGAGTCTGGTGCCGGCGTAACATGGCAAGTTCAGCGCTCCAGTTCTTTCGGCTGCGAGTTCAAGCGGGATGGAGAGCAACTCTTCGGAATGGACGGCGACTTCCATATTTTCTTCGCCTTTGCCTTTGTAGACACCTTTGTTTGGTGGCACGTCTTGATAATGTCTGCCGATTGCAACTTTGACGAAATTTTCGCCAGCGATGCAATTGTTAGTTGGGTCTACTCCAACCCAACCCATTGATGGAAAAAAGATTTCCACCCAAGCGTGCGTTTGTGTGTAACCGCGCAATCGTTGTCTGTCTGGATGCAGATAGCCGCTCACATAGCGGGCTGGGATGTTTAAAGCGCGGGCCATGCCGATCATCAAATGTGTGAAGTCCTGGCAAACGCCTCGTCCATGTTCCAAGATTTCGGTGATTGAGCTTGAGGCATCCGTAACGCTTTTTTGATAGACGAATTTTTCGTCAATTAGTCTCAAGAGGGACGTAACAAGGGTGCCTAATTTGACTTGAGAATTCCGTCCGTTTGATTGCGGAATAGCCGAGGCAGCGAGACCTCTCAGTTGAGGGGAGTCAACTATTTTTCCACCGAAAAGAAGAAAGTCGCACAAGGTATAGTCAAAATTTGCGTCACGAATCCAAATGTCAGGAAAGTGTTCCAATCGATTATGACGTGGATCAGTTTGCACGATGCTCGTGGCAATGATCTGGATCTGGTTGTGCATCGCATTTATCGAAAATGCATGAATTGTGTTGCCCAGCCAATCGAAGTAGCTTTTCACAGTGGTTGCAGGACCAATGTCGAGTCCAAATGAAAGGCGATGTTGGAACTGCTCTTGCAGTGGTGCCATGCGAAGTTCCATGACCGATTCGTTGATGTAATCGGAATAATGCAAGTCTGTTGTGTGAGTTATTGATAGAAGCATGATGATTTGTTCGTGGGAGAGTTGGCTAGGGGCTTAGTTGAAAGTGGCTTGATAGCCTAATTGTAGAGAGTTGAACAAAATGGCTGTTGAGGAGTAGGAGGTGAACAGGACCTTGAACTGGGTGGTTTAAGTGAGCACTAATGAAGAAAGTAAGCATTCTCAATTGCGCTTGACGCCTCAGAAATGCTGGTTTGAATTTTGCTGAGAAAAGTTTTTAGAGACGCTCCGGAAAGTTCACTCATCTCTGCATATTCTAGTCGCGCGCAAAGGCGTCCTAAGATACGCTCTGCTGCGTCAATTTCTTGTGGGTGAACAGCAGAAGCGATACCGGCGATTGCTTCTTGGGCAGCCTTGATTGAGTAGCGAACGTTTCTCGGTGACTCTGCGTCAAGCAATAAAAATGCCGCAAGATTTATCGGGTCTAAGTCTCCCAGATACTTGCGTCGGTACGCCTCGATTGAACAGCAACTTCTCAGAACCCCCATCCACTGTATGTTTCGCAATGGAGTTTCGCAAAAATCCCCGGACGATTGGAGAATGTCAAAGTTGGTATCAACAATGCGGCAGATCATATCAGCGCGTTCGAGATACTTTGCCAACTGAATAAATTGCCAACTTTGGGAATGAGGTAGCGTTTGATCTGAGACGCCTTGAAATAACAAGGAGCCCATTATCACTGAGTGGAAGACCTCTTCCGGACATTCTTCAAATCGCTGTTTTACGTCATCACCGAGCAACGACCAGTAGAGTGTGTTCAGTGTTTCCCACATTTCTGTTGATATGTTTTCACGAATACTGCGAGCGTTTTCACGCGCCTTGGTTAGTGCGGATATGAGGCTACGATTACTCTCGCTCGCCATAAAGCTGGAGACATGTTGACCGATCAAAGGCTTGCCTGCCAGCAGGGTTTCCTGCACTTCGGCACGCTGATCTAAACGCAAGATTCGCAACACGCCCAACCACTGTTTCTCTTGCATATCTTGAGCAAGTTCACCAAGATCGATGAGCATGTGAGAATTTACGAGCACGATGCGAGCGATGTGTTCAGCGCGCTCAACGTATCGGCTCATCCAATACATTGCTTCAGCGACGCGCGATAGCATTGGTCTGCTGCGTCCAGCGGCCGGCTGCACAAGCGAACTCTGTACGATACGCTCGCCTACCCGCTTACTCGCCCGGCCGACTGCGGCTGGCTGCGGTGGCTGCTTTTCTTCTTCGCTTTCAATTTCAGATTGAGTAGTCAGCGCACGTCCTCCACAACCCAAGTATCTTTACTGCCGCCGCCTTGAGAACTATTTACCACCAAACTGCCCTCTTCTAATGCTACACGGGTCAATCCCCCTTGCATGACAACAGGCCTCTTGCCGTAAAGAATGTACGGTCGCAAGTCTATTCGTCGCCCCTCAAAATGGTCCGCGACGAGACTTGGATGCTGACTCAATTCCACGATTGGTTGAGCAATAAAATTGCGCGGGTCGGCTTTGATTTTGACGGCGAATTCAGCGCGCTCTTCTTTCGTAGACACATGCCCCATCAACATTCCGTAACCACCAGAACCATTCGTGTTTTTGACGACGAGCTCGTTCAGGTGCTCAAGGACGAATGCGCAGTCATCTTTGTCTTGGCAGTTGTATGTCTGCACATTGTTCAAAATCGGGTCTTGCGATAAATAGAATTTGATCATCGCCGGCACATACGGATAGACAGCTTTGTCATCGCAAACTCCCGTGCCAACAGCATTCGCCAGTGCCACGTTACCGCATCGATAGACCGTCATCAGGCCAGGAACGCCTAAAATACTGTCGCCTCTGAAACATAGTGGATCAAGGAAGTCATCATCGAGTCTGCGATAAATTACGTCCACCCGGCGCAATCCAGCTGTGGTGCGCATGTAGACGAAATTGTTGTCGACGATGAGGTCTTTGCCCTCGACAAGTTCCACGCCCATTTGTCTGGCAAGGAAACTGTGTTCATAGTATGCGGAATTGAAAATACCTGGTGTGAGCACGACGATTGTTGGGTCGTCAACGCGGAACTGTGCCAGCTCTTTCAGGCATGTGAGCAAATTATACGGATAGTCTTCGATTGATCTGACGCGGTAGCTGGCAAATAAAGCTGGAAACACTCGTTTCATAATGGCGCGATTTTCGAGGACGTAGCTAACGCCGCTTGGTGTGCGGCCGTTGTCTTCGAGTACAAGATAGTTGCCTTGTTTATCGCGGATCAAGTCGGTGCCGCAAACGTGAATATAGACGTCATTTGGCACATTTACGTGAACCATTTCACGCCTGAACATCTGAGCAGAATAAATGAGCTCAGGCGGCACGATGCCCTCCCGCAAAATGCGTTGGTCGTGATAAACGTCATGGCAGAACATATTGAGAGCAGTTATGCGTTGCTCCAATCCGCGCTCAATAATTTGCCATTCGGAAGCAGGCACTATGCGTGGCACAAGGTCAAATGGAAAAATTCTCTCAACGCCGGTATCGTCGTTGTAAACAGTGAAAGTAATGCCCTGGTTGCGGAAAGAGAGATCAGCCATGCGACGACGACGCTGAAATGCTGAGCTGCTTAGCTCGGCGAGCTGTCCAAACACTGACTCATAGTGAGCTCTCGGCACATCTTTGGCTTCGAACATTTCATCGAAGATGCCGTTCAATTGATACTGGTTGAACATGCCGCCAGCAATTCCCCTGTAAGATTTCCCATGGCTTTGCCCAGCCTTACTTCCCATAATACTGGGATTGGCTGAGCTTGCAAGGGTTCTTATCGTTCTATAACCGATTTTTGCCCTTTGGCATCCGTTAGCCAGGCTGTACACTGAACCAATGACTAAAGTTCTTTTATATATAGCTATCTTTGTCTCGTTAAGTTTCAGCTGTTATGGCAGTGAAGCAAACAATTTTAAATCAATAAAACCAAGTTCAACAATCGCCCAGTCAGGAGTATCCGCCACTACCAATGGTGGCGATCTAAAGACATTCGCAAGCACGGTTGAAGATTTAAAACCCGCGATGGCGAGGTCCATCTTTGAGATTCAGAATATTCCCTTCAAACCGCAACCTGACCGGCTAATCGATTTTAAGGTTTCTACAGAAAAACTTGTGGAACGCAGCCAGAATGTCGGTCCATTTGAAGACTATAAGGATTATCAAACTCGCGGTCTGTCAAAAATTCCTACTACAGTGTGGACCTACGGAATGGCGGATTTACCGGATGTTCACATTGTTTTGACTGAGGAATGCGCAAAACGATTAGAGAGGAGTAAAGGAAAGTCGGCGGTTCAGCAGGGTGATGGAGAGTCTGCGGTCGCGCATAGTGCTGACGAGGCGGTGGCGCGTCCGCTGGATAATTTGCATAATCGCGTCACGGCCCAAGACATCCCTCAATTGATCGAACAGATGCCAGACCCACGATACTTCAAACGCATTTTTATCTCTGATAAAGCTAATCCCGAAGACGATTGGGTGACTCAAATTTACTATCCAAAAGGATTTGTTTCGGCAACAGCGATGACTGAAGGCGTCTTGTTTTTTTACAAGACGAATTTGACTAGCTATCTTCGCCGCGACGTCATGCATGAATGGAGTCATGAATTGCGCTACAAATTTTGGGATGATCCTGTAAGACAGCAGTTTCACGATGCCGTTCAGCTCGAATCGCAATGGAATCCACGTCCTTATGCGGCGCGGGGCGACAGTGAACAGTGGGCAGTCTTGGGAGAGAAATTGCTTGGCACAAGTGCTGATGATTTTCTGGAGGCATGTGAGAAGGCGCCACTTAGAACATCGTTGTGGATGGCTGCGTTGCATAAGTGCTTAGCTGACGTGCCGGCGGATTGTCGGAGCGTTGATCATATGAAATACGAGGAGCGCGTGAAGTATGTCTTAAGCGAAGTGAGGAGCAAAGCAATAGCTGAGTTGAGAAATCTTCGCGCATCAGGACAAACACAGGTTCTTCGTGATCAAGCAAATGTGCTACTTGTCTATTTGGAAAATCATTAGATGGATAGTTAGCGATCTGAAGCACCGACCGTCCGAAATTAGTAAGTCCTTGCATCCGACATGACATAAACGGAAAGGTTCGGCGTTTGTTTCTTGAACTCTCTAATTGCCGATAACGAAAGTTCGTCGCAGTCAGTCAAGATCAGCGTTGTAAGCGCCTTACCGCTCTGAAACTTTTTCAAGCCTTTATCCGTTACATTGGTGCCCGCCAGATTGAGGACGGCCAGGTGCGGCATATGGCTCAGTGCCACTAATCCCGCGTCACCAATGTTGTCGTCCTTCACATTCAATTCTTTCAGATGCGGTAGTTCGACTAAGTTTAAGATGGTTTTGTCAGTGATCTTAGTCGACTCTAAGTCTAACCGTTCGAGTTTGAGCATTTTCTGAAAGACTGTGGTGCCTGCGTCGGTGATTGGATTTTCAGCAATGCAGAAGCTGTTTAGATTGGGGAATTGCGAAAGGTACTGCATGCCTTTATCCGTGACAGATGTCTCTGCCACATTCAGTTCTTTAAGGTTTTGCAATTTTTTTAGTTGTGCGATACCTTTGTCACCGACTTTGGTATGGCGCAAATGCAGTTCCTCAAGTGAGACCATATCCGAAAGCGAAGCTGCGCCTAAGTCACCGATTTTGGTGTCAGATGCATGCAGTTTAGTCAATGAGAGACGACGCAAACTTTCTAAGCCAGCGTCGGTTATGCCGGTCGAACTTGCCGATAGTTCTTTCAACTTGGAAAATTGGGCAATCCGGTGCATGCCTTGGTCCGTGACCTGGGTTTCGCTTAAGTAGATGGCGGTCATGTTTTGTAGATTCAGCAAAAAGCCGAGTCCGCGGTCAGTAATTTTCGTTTCGCGCAGGCTGAGCTTTTCCATGTTGGGCAGCGACGTTAGACGGGACAAAGTGAGGTCACCAACATTTGTCTCGTCCAGCAAGAGCGATTTTAAGGATCGTTGGTTTGTGAAATATTCGGTTCCCGTGTCTCCGATATGTGCGTCCTTCAGATTCAGCTCTGTAAGCCCTAAATCTGTATTAAGGCATTTTTGCAACGTCGCCGCAGTGATTTTTCCTCGGGGCGCTGTGAGCAAAGTTACGATACTGTCAGCGATTTTGACTCGTCCAGAATCTGTGATATTTGCAACGGAATTATTGTCCCCAGTCAATGACGGTTTCAGCACCTCATTTTTCGTCGAGTTTGAATTCCATACAGGAGGCGCATAAGTCCACTTCCACCATAATGCTGCGCCGATCGTCAGCATCAAGAATGCTACACCAGTGCAATATACAAAAACTGGTATCGTCGCCAGCTTCTTCTGCCTATTCCGCCAAATTGGCGCACCAGAGAGCTTTTGATTTGGCTGGATTTCCATCAAAGCCAATTCCATGTGTTTCATTGTCGGATATCGATCACTAGGATCTTTCTGGAGCGCTTTAGCAATTACATTTTCTAATTGGTGCGGGAATCGCCGCTCAGGACAAGCTTCGGCCAGCGACTTCGCGGGTGCGCTCATTTGTAACATAAGCGTGTCAACTATGGTGGCACCCTTGAAAGGTGGTTGCCCCGTCAACGTTTCGTACATAACGCAACCCATCGAGTAAATATCCGTGCGCGCATCAACCTGACTGCCGCGGCACTGCTCAGGGCTCATGTAGAGCGGGCTTCCGAACAACTCTCCAGTCTGCGTCAAGTGTCCATCATCGCTGTCGCCTTCTTTGTCTAACAGCTTTGCTATTCCGAAATCTACAATACGCGCATCTTCGAAATTTCCATCTTTATTCGAAATCATGATGTTGCTTGGTTTTAGATCTCTGTGCAGTACTCCGACTTGATGCGCATGGTCGAGGGCGTCGGTAAGCTGAATGAACCGGTGCAGACTTTCTTCAAGCGACAATGTCCCCTTGTCTTTGATTACATCGGCAAGTGTTTTGCCCTCGATGAAATCCATCACCATGTATGGTTGCCCATGCTCGGAAACACCAAAGTCGTGCACGGTTATGATGTTTGGATGGCGCAGGCTCATGATCGCCTTCGCTTCTTGCTGAAAGCGCCGCAGCGATTGATCTGTCATCAGAAGTGAGTGCAACATCTTGATTGCCACAACCAGCCCTGTTCCGCGTTGGCGCGCTTTGTAAATGACGCTCATGCCGCCCCAACCAGTCACTGACATGAAATCGTACGAGTCAGCAAGGATTTTTCCGGGCGCTTCAAAAATTGCGGTACCGTCTACGGGACAGACCATCGTCTTGTCGGTTACTACGAGACCGCATTTTGGACAGCTGCGCGTTTGCAGGCGGGCAAAACTCTGCTCTCCGGCGGTGGTCCTGGAGATGATTGTGACGTCATCATCTTGGGAGGTGGACATTGTTGTCGTGCCAGTATGCTGGGACTGAGACTTATTTTCTTCCGGGGGTTAGCCTGAACCGAGGTATCCCAACCGCAATTGCTCATGATGGCAGTGCTCTATCTCGCGATTGCCTTCGAGTTTAGCAGCTGTTGAGGGTAAAGCGGCCTGTAGAGCACCCTATTGGGCGGAGCGATTTTCAACTAGTTGGAAGACAGGTCAACCCACTGGCCATCTTGCCACTCACTGTCGATTGTCTTCGCATCGCCAGCTTTGGCCAATCCGAATCGATCTTTGCAAGGCATATAGTTCGCATCTTCGGGACTCAATGTCGCATCACCATGCGAACAACCGCGCTCGTTTTCGGAGAAAAACGTAATCGTTATTTGGTCATTATCTTTCAACTCAGCTGTTTCTGAGCGCATAGATTTGACGGCGTTTTTGACCATGAAGTTCACCGAGCGGTTCGGATGTGTAGGATTGAGTTTTCCAAGGTTTGTCATTTATACCATTGTGGCGTGGTTTTTGGAACCAGTTGTATCCTTTCGTAATCACGTATCTAGCACCGTATATGGTGCCAACAGAAGTCTGCAGATTTCTCCGAGCTTTTGATGATCGAGTGATGCTCACCGTGCAATCCAATTTTGGGGAGAAAAACTTTTTGGATTAAATTTAAGCTGCTTGAGTCGAAGATTCGACATGGCTCCAAAATATGACGCGAGATCCTTGGCGTTTTGGAAGCGAAATCACGTTAGTCGATGGATCCTTTCTATACATAGGAGGTGGTCCAACGCTAAGTTCAGTGATTGCGTTGGCGTTATCAACGACTGCATGTCGACTTACGGACAACAGCTGTTCCTGCAGGGAGCCCATCTTACGGACTGTTGGCTCGACATTTGGTTCTGGCGCATTGACGAGCTGTTTGAAGGTGTTAACCAGGCTAGTCATCGAAATAGTCATTGGAAGTCTCCACTAGTGTCTTTGATGTGCTTGGGATCGCTTTGTCCCCATCGACGAATGAATAGTATTCGAACTTGCAGCGCCAAAACACCCCCGTTGTAGGTATACCTAGCAACTTTTTACTGATTGCTTTGACTCTTGGCAAAAACAATTTCTTCGCTGTAGACCATAGTAGGGCTGCGGGTACAAATTGGTCACAATGTTTGATTAGACTGATTTCACTCGAATAAGCTTTGCAAATCCCACAGAGCTCGAGCGCCAAATCCCTTACCACTTATAAAGGCAGCAAGGGCAGCGAGATGATCGCTGTTGCTTCTGAATGCGATGAAAAAAAACACCCCTCTCGTTTCATCCATCACCGCGATTTTATTGGCAGTCGGTTTGATGTCGGCAGTTCGTGCCAATCAAGTGACGCCAAACTTACAGACTTTCCAAAAGACTTTTGCCGAGGTCCAAACGGGCGAAGATGCTAAGAATAAGGCTACTTCCCTACAACCCGCTAACGAAAAAGGCGCCGCTGCGCAGCTAGGTGGCTCAACGCAAGGAGGCACCGAGGGTGGTTCTGGGAATCATCAAGTTAGCACCCAACCTGGGGCGCCGCAGTCACAGAAGGAAAAACCTTCCAGCAAGGGGAACCAAGTCGATCAAGTCATGAAACCGGGTTATACCGAAGTGCCAATGTATTTGGGAAAAGATCATCCTGGTCCCTTAGCCGGCGATCCGCCCGGTTCCACGTATCATCCGCCTAAAAATGTGAATGTGAAAATGGGCAGTGAGCAGGAGGATTCTTCTGTAAATGCAGGCACGGCCGACTACAGCGGAACGGGTGGCAGTATCGAAAGCGTTGAGAGCAACTACATAAATGGAGCGCTCGAAACTGCGAAATTAGCCGATCAACTGACCGCACCTTCAAATTTTATACAAACCGCCAAGGCAGTGCAAGAAGCGCAGGAACAGCAGGCTTCCGGCGCGTCTGCTGAAGCGGCCGAGGGCGCCATGGACTCCGATATTATAGAAATGCGGGCGACCTTGATTAACGTAGCAAATGAAGGTGCTGCTGTACCAACGACCACCTACGCGCCAATACGTCTATTGTCCCAGGCTGTGTGGATGGTTCAACAGATGTTGAAACACGTTTATATTCCAATGGCGATCTTGCTTGTGCTACCAGGCGCAGTGCTAACGCAGGTTAAATGTGTAGCTGCATCCGGAATGATTGGTCTTGAAGACGAAGACACAATGAGTCCTTTTACTGGGATTCTCAGAACAGTTATCGCTATCTTTTTGATTCCCGCCACTCAGCTGATCGTCAGTTTTGCAATCGATATCGGAAATTCGATGACTTTCGAAGTGCAAAAGTACATTGTGCCAGCTGAAATTTTGAATTGGGCCAAGGAGCAAACATTCAATCCACCTCCTGGTAACGAAAAGAACAGCCTGGGTCAGGCAACCCAGCAGATGAAAGCTGGAAAAATGACCGATGTTTCTGAGAAGGTTTCCGGCGTTGAGGATCAATCGTCTGCCACTAACATGATGCAGATGGGATTCAACATGATGAACATGGCGCTCGGTTTTGGCATGACAATTTTGCTGGCGTTTCAAACCGTGATGATGTGTTATTTGATGCTCATGGGTCCAATCGCCGCAGCCTTGTTCGCGTGGCCCACAAACATGGGAAGTTTGTTCAGCAAAGTGTTCGCTAACTGGGTTGATGCTGTGACCAATCTCGCCCTCTGGAGATTCTGGTGGTGTGTTGTTCTTCTATGTATGTGCACCCGGATTTCTTGGCTTTCTGAGATGGGCGGATTCAACCCTAACGCTCAGTGGGAGATGCTCGTCTTTACGGCATTCATGGTCATTCTGACTTATGTGCCTTTCATGCCTTTTGACTACAAGCCTGGTGAAATGGTGGCAAAGGTGCTTGAAAAAGCGTCTCAAGCACAACAAGGCGCAGGTGGCGGCGGCGGAGGCGGCGGTGGAGGCGGCGGTGGCGGTGGAGAAGGCCCTGGCGGCGGTGCGCCTGCAAGTGGTGGTGGCGGTGGTGCAGAAACTGGGGGCGGCAACTCATCAGGCGGCGGAGATGATGTTTCTCCGAAAACTTCCGACCCTCCCTCCGAGAAGAGCGGCGGAAAGTCCGAGAGCAAAGATGATGACGGACCGCCGGGGATGGAGCGAAAATATTATGCCGCTGCCTCAGCTCCAAGCGGAGATGAAGCGAAAGTTGCGATAGTGCCTCCACCGCCAATGAGTCAACCAGAACTGCAAAACGCCTGAAGGGCTTAGACGTTGGAGTAGATTCTGACCAATTTGAATAAAGCGGATAATTTTAAGGGCGCCACCCCTGTGCAGGTACAAATTGGTCACAATCTTTCATTAGACTGAATTCACTCGGAGAAAGACTTCCAACATTCCCTGAAAGAAGTACCGAGTTCAAGTCCCTTACCAAAGTTCAAAGGCACCAGCAACGATACCTCGTTGCTTACTTCTCAATGCGTTGCGAAGCAGCCTGAACTCTAGATTCTAAGCAAAAGGCAGGATTCAGAATGCACCCCTTAAAAACAATCTGGCTGACTTTGATGTTGGTCCTGGCGAGCTTTATGTTTGCCGGGATTGCTGCTTATGGCGAGCCTAGTAGCGTCAACGGCGGGGACAGTTATGAGAGGAGCTTCGCGGATACTGATACCGCCAATGCTGCTGATCACGATCAAGAACTGGGTGGGGACAAGAAGATACAGGATCAGAAGGCTGAAACAAGCACTGAGTTTGGAAATCGCTTGGCCGCGACCGGCACACCACAGGTGTCCAACATAATTAAGGCCACTGATGTGAAAGTCACCATGGATAAAGGTGACATGGAATTGGCAGTCAAAGATAACCCATGGAAAGGAGAAAATGCCAAGGAACGAACGACTGCAGAATCTGACAGAATCAACAGAGCCATCAACAGTAAACAACTGGTTGGCAAATTGAGCGATCCACAGCGATGGGTAAAACCCGCTCAGGCAGCCGCCCAAGCTCAAGCTACAAACGCAGGTAATGCGGCAGCTGAAGTTTCAAGAGATCAGGCTTCCAGCGCCATTGATTTTTGTGCTCATTACCTGGTTAATTTCACCAGTGATGGTGGCAACAAGTGGAACGTTTTGCGTAACAATATTTTCGTGCCAATGGGAATTTTGTTGCTGCTTCCGGGCGCACTGCTGACCCAAATCCGCGCGATTATGGCAGCCGGCAATCCAGTCATGGGCAACGTTAATCCATTAGAAGGCATTCAACGATCGGTAATCGCCATTTTCTTAATTCCAGCGACTTACCTTGTAGTCAACTACAGTATCGATTTGTCCAACTCGATCACCTTTACTATTAACAGTGAGTATTTCCGACTCTTTGGTTCGGACATGTACAAAGACGCTATCTGTGCGGAAATTCGCGCTTTTCCAGTACGCGGTGAGCAAGAGAATCGTAATGCTCTCGATTTGCCGGTGCCTCCGATGACACCTCTGGTAAATCCAAGCGGCTTGTTTGCTAAGTTCGAAGGCATGATGGAAAACAAAATTGAAGATCCCTGTTCAGGTATCTATCAGGCGCCGGGAGCCAGAGCCGACGAAGCTATGGCTTCCAGCAGTATTGCAGCGCGCCTTGGCTTGAATGGCAGCAACGCAGCACTGACAGCTTCATGGAACATCTTGTGCGCATTCCAAATGGCTTATCTGTATTACTTGTGGTTTGTTGGACCAATTGCTGCGGGACTCTGGGTTTGGCCAATGAAGCAACTGCGCGGCGCTTTGCCAAGCTGGGTTGAAGGTGTGATCACGTTGGCTTTCTGGAGTTTGTTCTGGAATACTGCAATTCTTCTGATCGCTTGCTTCAAAGGCGTTGGAGAAACTGGATGCGTTCTAATTACCGCTCTTCATTTCCTTGCAACAGCATCGGTTAAACATGCTTTTGACTTCGCGGGATTAGTTCGCGCTGCTGGACAAGAAGCTGCAAACATGGCTGAAAAGGCGATGAAGAGCAGCGGTGGCGGCGGAGGCGGTGGTGGTGGCGGCGGTGGCTCGTGCGGCGCTTCCAAGGGTGCTAGTGGTGGTGGACAGCAAGGTGCTGCTACTGCCGGTGGTATCGGCGCTCTTTCAACCGCTTCAGCGTCACCAGGTGGTACTGCATCCAGTGTCGGTGCATTGAGCCACAGTGCAGCTAGTCCGATTGGTAGTTCTAATCCTAGCGGTGACAATGGAAGAGTGACTGAACGTGGACTGGCAGCGAACTTGCGTCAAGATGGTTTACGGGGTCTAAACGGTGACACTAATAATGACTCTGACAAACTAGTTGCTTGTCCTCTCCCTCCTTCAGAAACTAGCAGTCGCTTCGATTCCAATGTCGGTGTAGCCGACACCAATGCGCCAGTAACTGCTGCATTCGGTGCGGTTCTGCCACCTTCTGAAATATCCCTTGATGCCGAATATCTGACTGCGATGGATATCAACGCGACTGATCTCGATGCTGTAATTGACCCAACCACTGGTTTGCCGGTGGATGATTCTACAGCTCCTTCGTTAACCGGATTGGTCGCACAAGGCGGCGACTCATTAGTAGCTTCCCCTGAAAAACTTGCTATCGAACAAGGTAAGAGCGAAGCTGCAGCAGCTGAACTACGCGAACTTAATAAAGAATCTGCAGAAGCACGCTTAGCCGAAACCAATCCGGCTAAAGCAGATGAGGCTAAAGAACTTGCTCATAACGCAGCTGTTGAGCGTGCACTCGCTGCTGTAGGCATCAACAACCATAACTTGAGCGAAGGTTCGGTAGCATTCAATTCCTCGAACTCTTTGAATTCCTCGAGTTCTTTGAACTCTTTGAACTCCTCCAGTGTTCAGTCTTTTGATGCAGACTACCTGCGTGCTGGTTATGATTTCAGTACAGATACAGATTTGACTTCAATTGACAGTGATTATTCAACCGACTCGCTGACAGTCGCCAGCAGCAATGCGAATATCTCAGGCGGTTGGTTCTCAAACGACTCAGCTACCTTTAACGATTTTGCAAGAGAAGAATTCACCGCTGGTGATATTGACGCCCTAGGTCCCGTCGCTTCGGTCGACACTACTTTGGCTCCAGTTTCCCAATTCGAGGATTACTCTGTACCTGCACCTGCTTCCTTGTCCGCTCCTGCCGTAGGAAATGTTGCTCAGTATGACGCTGTTAACCTTGGTGGTGTCGCCAATATATCCAACGCCAACATAGAACGTGCGCTGACTAACGTAAATGCTCTCACTGGCTCTGACACATTTGTCGCACCACTAGTAACCAACGGTTCTGCGGTGCCAGCGTTAGTTGGAAGTGACTTGAACTCAAGCGCATTTTATTCAGCTTTGTCGGTCGGAACCAATCCAGTAGTTGCCTCTGTAGAGAACTACAATGCTGTACCTGCTGGAACGTTTGTCTCTGCTGGAACCAATGCATTCCTATCTGAAACTAACGCAGCTTCATCTGGAACGTTTGTGGCTCCATCTGGGACGTTTGTATCTAATTCATCCGATACATACGCATCTCCATCAGTATCAACCAATCCTGTAGTTGCAGCAGTTGAAAACTTCAACACCATTCCAACTGGTGCTCATGGCGCTCAAGGTCAACCTGCTTCGATCGACTACTACGCTGCTCCAGCCGCTTCGGGAAGTGTTGCATCTGTGCAATCCAGCTCGTACTCGGTAGACTACTCCGCACCTACTTCTGTCAGTTCGATGAACGGTTCGCCGGCAACTCAAGAGATTCAGGGACAGGGCACTCCAGTTTTTGCTTCGGTACTGCCTTCTTCCACGCCTGTGGACTACACGGCACCAGCTCAAACAGCTTCGGACGTACGATCTGCAGGAAACGTTGAATACTACTCAGCGCAAGCAACTCCTGCCGCATCGACGGTTTACGGTTCTTCGGGAGGCAACGTTGAATATAACTCAACGCAAGCTACACCTGC
Organism: Candidatus Melainabacteria bacterium; assembly: GCA_003151275.1. The sequence goes on along the minus strand of PLXC01000035.1, from coordinate 97,369 downwards.
TGCAGGATTATTGGTGGCCCTAGGTAGTACCTCTGGAGTCCAATCGGCAGGCAATGTTGAATATTCGCAAACAACTCCTGCCGGATCGATGGTGCCACAAAGTGGTTTATCGGGAAGCCAATCGACAGGCAACGTTGAGTATTACTCGGCGCAACCAACTCCCGCCGCAATGACTGTCCAAAGTGGTTCATCGTATTCGGAGTATTCTTCACAGGCACAAGGCACTCCAGTTTTTGCTTCAGTACTGCCTTCTTCCACAGTGGATTCCATTGCACCAGCTCAAGGAACGATGGCTGGAAGCCAATCGGCAGGCAATGTTGAGTACTATTCAGCGCAAGCAACTCCTGCCGCATCGATGGTGGCATCAACTGGTTTAGCACCTGAGTATTCTTCAACCTCAATAGCCCAACCGGCTCAATACCAGCAAGAAGCACCGCAATTAGTGTTCAACAGCACCGGTTCTGGTGTCGGAAGTTGGGATGCTCCTCAACAGGTTCTTCAACCACAACAAGGCACTACCTCGTTGCAGGAAGAGATAGTAACTTCGAGCGCGCCAATCGAACACGCACGGGCATCCGCACCAGAAATCACGTATCAGCAACAAAGTGGCACTCACTACAACGAGTCGTCCGTTTATCAGAACGAACAACCTATCTACCGCGCACCACAGATCCAACCAAGTGATTCGAACAAGCTCGGTACGATTCTTCCTATTGTACTGGGAGGGCGTGGGTCAGCGCAGCCGAAGCCACCAGCGCAACAACTGCAGCCAAAGCCACAATCACAACAAGTGCAAGCCAAGCCGCAAGCGTCGCAAAATCAGCCACAAGTAAAACAACCGCAAGCAAAGCAGGAAGTGCCGTCGGAAGCAGCAACTACAAGAAAAGGACCAATGGACGTCGCTGCTAAACAAGGTGGCTATCAATCAGATGACGCTAAGAAAAAACAACAGAAAGATCTGTTGAAAGAGTCCTGGGCTGAGTATCAAGAGCAACAAGAGAATAATGCTGCTTCTGTGCAAGACTTTGCCAATCCTATTGAATACTATCTGGCAAATGCTGATGTAATCTCCGCTCATGTAACAACTCTTGATGGCGTCAACTCGGTAGAAGGGTCGGAAGTTGTCTACTCACGTTCAACTAACGATGCTTACACCACAGTTGCTTCTTACCGCCAACTCGAAAATGCTGAATCAACACCTGTTAACTTTGCTCCAGCTTCTTCGCAAGGCGTGCAGCACGGACCTCAATCGATGCCGCAAGTTGAAGCAGAATTCTCACAAGAACAAGTTCTGCACAAAGTTCAACAAGCTCAGGGTCTGCTCACTAAGATGAATACAATCCTAGAAGGGTTTGACGCTTCGCAAACGAACAATAACAAGACCACGAGCATAGCTCTGGCACTGGTTAAGAACGCTTACAAGAAATCGCTCGCCGATTTGGTTCCAGTTAACTCAAGCGCTCAATCAGCACCAAAAGCTCCAGCGGACAGCAACAACGCCGCAATGATGAACTCCTGGTTCGACGACGCACCAAAAGCCTAATCAGTTTTTACCAGCGAGCGAAGACGAAGTAGCCACCCACTGCCAGGGTGGCTACTTGGTTTTCAATACTGTTTTTAGAGGCTTTGGCTCTGGGTCGAATAACTTGTGGACTTTCTTGGCTGTGCCGCAAATGTGTTTGGTCCTGGTTAAGGAGCCAGGTGCAAGAGTGGCGATTAATGGACCGGAGGATTTAAGCAAGTTTGTAGAGCCGCTCAAGCATTACAGCGATTTTGTTCCCAAACTGAATATGTGCCCCGAATTCATGAGGCAGTCAGAAGGAGACATGAATCCATTTTTTGGAGGCACATAATATGAATCGTTAGCTCGTTCCAGCGTGCCGGGAGAGAGGCGTCGCAGAGAAGAATTGACTGACTTCATCTTTCTGTCGCAGCTTTCTTTCAAACCGCCGTTGAATAGATCGTTTGCGGATGCGCATAGCCTCTCGCTTATCCGATAGCTGCTTTTCTGACCAGGTAGCGAGAATGTGCAAGGTTTTCCTTGCTTCGCCGTTCACCCAGCCGTTCTCGTCTTGGCTCAATTGATTGAGGACGGCAATTGGTGTACCGATATCCTGAGCCAGACCGTGACGGACAACAATGTCGTTGTCTTGAGCGAGCTTTTCTACAAGCTGCCTGGGTGTTGATGGATTGGTAGCGACGGCAACCCGCACATCATGACTAGGATCACTGGACAGTGTCTCCAGTATGTCAATAGGTGCATTTTGATTCTCAGCCACCCGTAAGCGGATTTTATCGAGTGAAGTAGACGCTAACTTTCTCAGCTGCTCACTTGAAGCATTTGGGCTACCAGCCATGATGTACATCGATAACCAATGTCTGCGGAGAACTGCCATATTGCTCACCTCCTGCATGGTAGTCTCTGGAAATCACTTATCTCAGCCTTTCGGCTGCCACCGGTGGGGCACTCCCAGCGGTGCCCCACCGGCCTCCTGAATCAGTTCCGAATTGAGCATGCCATTAAGCTTTAGGCAAAGAGACTGTCAACATTCCATTTTTCAGTGTTGCCTTCACCTTGTCTCCGTCGACCTTGCAAGGTAACTGAACCGTCCGCACAAAGGACTCTTCAATCGTGGAGAAGTGCTTGTTCTTCTCGCCTGACTCTTCTTTTTTGTGTCCCTTGATGGTGAGGATATCCTTACCTACCTCAACGTCAACATCTCCTTCGGTTACTCCAGGCACTTGTGCAATTACCTGGATTTCGTGAACGCCGTCAATGGTTTTTATTTGCGGCACATCAAGCGGCAAACTGACGAAATCCGGCAACGCTAAGGGTTCAATTGATAAGTCAACTGGCACCCAGAATGGATCAAGATTGACACGCCAAGGTTCAAGACCATTGAGTTTGTGCACAGGAACATTCACAGCACTGGCTTTAGCGCTGTTTTGTTTATCAAATAGATCCTTGCTGCCAAAACCGGCCGCGAATCCCAACAGGAGAGAAAGGCTTATGGCCAGCGCAGCTTTAGCTTTCAGGCTTTTCATATTGCACCTCCTGATAGTGAAAGAGGGGTATGGTTCCCCGGCGCAAGAGCGCCAGGGGATTCGGAATCGAGCAGCTGGGGTCGATGGACGGGTCCATCCCAGCCCATTATTTCAGGACGATTGGCCGTTGCTTGTCTGTGGCTCTTCTACCTTATTCGCCACCACAGGTATCTTTCTTGCGGAGGCCTTGTAATCAGCCGTTTTAGGCAGGCGAACAGTGAGTACGCCACTCTTATAGGAGGCTTCCGCCTTTTCAGTGTCTACGCCGTTTTCAGGCAATGGAATGGACCTGCGGAACGAGCCATATTGCCGTTCCATGCGATAGATACCTTTCGCGTTCTCCTCTTTTTCTAGCTTCTTTTCGCCGCTTATCGTGAGCATGTTCCTCGACATGGAGACATCGATATCCTTTTCATCCATGCCGGGCAGTTCGATCTTGATTTGAAATTCTTTGTCAGACTCGTGCACATCAAGCGATGGCACGAATTGACTATTGATGGTGCTCAGTCCGGCAAACGGCGAATTATCGAATCCAATGAAGCGATCGAACAATCGTTCCATCTCTCTCAATGGACTATCTAAATCAACCCACAGAGTCGGTTCCATGCCGTTTTCATCTGAGCGTCGAATAGGGATCGGTTTACGTCCCCAAGGAATCAAGTTAGTCAATGTCATAAGTGGTCACCTCCTATCGAATATGTTTCACACTACTCAACAAGAAGAAATTTCAGTGGCTTAGAACGTTCGCTGTTGACTAATAGTGCTACCCGTTGCGGTATCGGCCACTGCTAATCGAACCTTCCAATAAATACTAATAGCAAAAGTTATCCGCTCCCCAAAAATCGTTAATCAATTTTTCAAAATCGAGTGCGCGAACTCTCAAAACAAGGTTTTTACAGCGGGATTACTCGTCGAGGTCATGCGTTCGGGTCAGCAGATGCATGAGTGTTAAGGTTTTTGCGTAGTTTCTTCAAAAGTATGCGCTTCTTTGGGTAAGAAGGGCAAGCTGGCATTTAGAGACAGAGTGATTCTCTTGTTCATGTACAACACTGGTGCAAGAGTTCAGGAGGTAACAGAGCTTCGAGTAGAGCAACTTGATCTAGATGGATTGCGCGTTCAGCTGTACGGTAAAGGTGGCAAGTGGAGGGCATGCCCACTTTGGAAAGAAACTACCGCAGCCTTACAAAAGCTGCTCGGCGAGCAGCCACGGACTAAGAGTGATCCGGTTTTTCTGTCCAACACCGGCAAGCAGCTTACGCGATTCGGAATATACAAACTTGTTCGCAAGCACACTGAACGGATTAGCAAGAAGCGTTCGGACGGTTCTGCTAAGCCAGTATCGCCGCATACGATCCGGCATTCAACGGCCATTCATTTGCTTGAATCCGGCGTTGAACTGAATGTGATTCGCGGATGGCTTGGTCATGTCAGTCTTGATACAACAAATCGCTATGCAGAAATCAACATGCGAATGAAGAAGGAAGCTCTAAATGCATGCTTGCCACCGACATCAAACGAAACATGTCACGTTGATGCTCGATGGCGAGATGACGCGGCTCTGCTGAAATGGCTCGACTCACTTTGAGAATTATGTGTCGCAGTGCACGGGCTCCGCCAGCCGCAGTCTGCCTTGTCGGCAACGGGGGCACATATTCAGTTTGGGAACAAAATCTGAGTTATGTGGCGCGGCACATAACAGCGATTATGTGTCCTAAGTGATTATGTGGAACATGCGCCTGAATTAACGATGGGGAATGGCCTACGTGCATCGATGCGGCACATAAATTTCGCAGCTTCGGGATCCGAACTGGTCAACAGTGTCTCCACACCCACAAATTTACGAGCAGCCAGCCTGATAGGCGGCTGCGATTCGTGGACAAAATGTCCCACGAGAAACTTGATAGCCCGCAAATTTCTATCAATCAGCTCAGCGGAAAAGAGGACAGCGAGCGTTAAGCGGTGAGGATGTGCAAAAACTGCTTGAGACTCTTCCTCTCGCGGACTAGGCTCACGGCTACGGAATGAGGGTCGAAGTCTCGGTAAACCTGTTGAGTTGTATCGATTGGAAGCCGCAGAAATATACCTTGCCCCTGGATGTAGCGTACAGCAGAGAAGCCTTCAATTAGGTACTCACAGATGAAGGCGGCAACACGAGACGATACGTACCAGAAATCCTCTTCTGGAATTTCCTGAGCATCTAACCAATCGCTGAATGAGTCGAGCAATGCTGTATTAGCAATTGGCTGACCTGGTTGGTGAATGCCGATATCACTTAGAAATTCCTCCAGCATCGGACGTGATTCATCGATAACCTGCTGTGGATTGACCATTTAAATTCCAAACAACTTGGGTCCAGGTGGTTTGTTCCCTTCCTATTACCGACCAAACCATCTTGTCATCCGTGGACTATGAAGAAAGGCAAGTTATCTTGGCCGCGGAAGCAGTCAAGCGGCACATCTCCACAAAGTGTCTAACATGCTAGACAGATATCACAGGCTATGCTTTCTCAATTCAATACGCATATTGTTCTGAGCAAAAGTTTTTTTAGCCATCGCGGAGTAGATTACTTGGTCGATAATTTGGGCTCAGGTTTCTTGGCGGTTGGCTCGTAGTCGAAGTATTGACTGCGCTTCAGATCCCGGTCGGCGTCTTGGTTGCGACCTAATGCTCTTTCGCATAGAGAACGACCGTACAATGCCTGGCCGCATCGAGGTTCATCAATTTTAATTGCTTTGGAATAGTCGGCGATGGCTTCGGGATATTTTTTCATGGTGCGGAAAACTTCTCCGCGGATGATGTATGGATCTGCGTCTTCACTATTTATTTTAATTGTGTGATTTAGATTTTGAATCGCCAGATCGTACTTGCCCTGTTTCAAATAGTAGTTTGAGAGGACATGAAAGTTGACGGCATTGCCCGGTGCAAGCTCGGTCAATTTAGTTAGACACTTCATCGCGTTAGCATCATCCTTTTGTTCGATGTATATCGAAGCTTTGTACTGCCAAGCTCCAACTGACTTAGGATTTATTTGCAGTGCTTTATCGCAGTCAGCTAAGCCTTCCTTTAACCGACCAAGGCTTTGGAGCACGACTATTCTATGTTCCAGGCCAATCGTTTCTTTGGGAAACAACTTGATCAATGTATTGCAGTCTTGGAGCGCTTCTGGCTGACGTTTCTTAAGACCCAACACATTGATTCGCTCTTCGTAAGCGAACCTGAATTTGGGCTCAAGTTCGATTGCTCGATTTAGATCCGCCAGCCCTTTGTCGTCTTCACACATCATTAGGTAACATTTGGCTCTATCGAAATAAGCTCTGGGAGACTTAGGAGACTTGCTAACCTGCTGATTGCATTTAGCTAATTCGTGCTCCTCCGTCTTAGCCTGTTGCTGCAATGCATTGTATTCAGCACAACATGCAAATGGAAAAAGTGTTGTGCAAATTATGGAAGAAAAGATAGCGTGAAATTTATTCATTAATTGACCGATTTTCTGGATCTACTCACAAGCGATTCACATCGTTTGACTTAGTCTTTAGAGACTGAATACGGCGTTGTTTTATCCGACTCTCCAGTCTGGTGGCGCATCAAGTTTGTATCCATCAAACAGGAAACCTCCTTTGTCTTTGAGTAATTTTTCGGCTAGTTCGACACATGGTGCAGGATTTGCTTCAGAAAATAACTCTGCGAACGCAAATTCAAACTGTGCGAGCATTTTTGGATCTGCAGCTCCGAGTTTTCGAAAAATCGATTTACCGGTACATGACCACATTCCATTGGCGCGAAAATAAAAGTCAGCCATACTCTCGAGTAATTTCGCTCCTGAACCCATCAACTCTGCTCTTGATCGAGGTTCGCGGATGTCGTCAATCAGATCTGTAATCGCATACCTTCTCTTGTCCAGATCAATTTGATTCAAAGCTGGAGGGCCAATGTCGAAAACAGATTGTGCTAAAACTTTCAATTGCGCCGAAAGTTCATTAGCTTCGGTGATTACAACTCCTTCGATGACCATTTGCGGAAGCGCAGGGAATCCTGATTTGGCGTCCAGCTCACTGAAAAAATATTTCAATGTGCTTTCGTCATGAATGAATGCTTCGACAGGCCAACCGCGATAATAAAAAGACTCTCGACTTGCCTGATCGACATGATCGAATACAACCACAAGATCTAAATCGGAAAAGCGCGTACCTTCTCCTCGAATCAAAGATCCAGCAAGAAACATCGCCTGAGCATTTGGAAACCTTTCGGCAAAAATTTCTTTCGCAGCAGCTTCAGGGGTAAGATTTTGTTCCATGTTTTCTTTTATTGCTTGTATTCTCTTGGGCACCATATATAGTGCCATACTGAAGAAGGATTTCGGAACGCTCTTTCGGTTCTGCCGAAGTGACGGAACCGAGTCAACCCGGTAAGTGTTGTTCGAGCGACAAACTAGTATTAAATCAGAGTTTTGAGCCTGGAGTTCCTCTTGGAGATTTAAGAAAATCTGACCTTTGGGGGCGTAATTTCCCCATTTAAAGCGCCACCCCTGAACCATAGAATACATAACATCGGCATCGCACCTAAGTACAAGACGAGTCTCCATCACTGACGGAGACGTGGAGGATCACGAGTTGGTTGGCGAACGGTCAAACTTAACCGAAACCAAAAATCCTCCAGAGGCTGCCTCGCAGCACGACTCAAGCAGCTGGTTTGCTAACAATGTGCTTGACCCATTTATTCACGGAACCGGTGTAGTTCAGGTTTACAACACTTTCGCTTCGGATAAGGACAAAATTGCCCTTCCCCAGACGCACGAAGCGAAGACGTTCACTGCCGATTGGGCTGTGCAAAGTCTGGCTGGCGTGGCAGGCGCCATAATTCCCTATGTTGTGGCCGGCAAAGTCATGGGCTCAGGCATGAAAGCACTGGGTGGTGAGCTTGGTCTGCAAGGCGGGGCAGGTCGATTCATGGCCAGCGGAAGCGCCGCCCAGATTTTTGGCGCTGGCGCCTACGACTTTATTAAAGCTCCAAATGCTGGTGAGACCAGAGCTGGAAATGCATTAGGCACGATGGCGGGATTCGCGGTTTTCGAAGGCGGCAACCACTGGTTGAGCAAAGCCGTTCCCCTGGCAGCAACGACGGGACTGTCTAGAATGGCGCTCACAGGGATTGGACGATTCGGCGTCGGTGCGGCGGGTGGTCTGGTATCGTACGACTCATCCAACTTAGCCACCAGTCTAGTAACCGGACAGGCAAATCATGCAACGATGGAAGGACGCTTGTCCGCAATGGCAAACGGCGGCTTCATTAACGTAGCTTTGCCTGTTGTTCAAAAAGGGATCACTAAAGCTGCGGACTTAGCGGTTAATGGACGTTCTTTTGGCAGTGGCGTTCCGGTCGAGCGATATCTCCAAAATGAAGGGCTCAATGATCCGGAACTGAACAAGCTTTCTTACGAAAACCGATTGGCACGGGTTAAAGAGTTAACTGGAAAGGAATCTGGTTCCAGCGCGGATGTTCGCAATAACATCGTTATGTTCGACGCGTCCCAGGGCATCGGCAAATTGGCGCATGAACTGACTCATCTCAGACTCGCCAATCAATACGAACCTGGTTTCAGGCTACTTGCTGGCAACATGAAATCTGATCCGGCTAAGGCGGAACAGCAGTTTATGCAGATTCGCGCCGAGATGGAATCGCAATCACGACAGTCTGAAGTGCGTGTTCAGACCAGAATGAACGGAACTGCACCGGATGTGGTGACAGACGTAAGACAGCTTGCACAGCAAGTCGCATCAAATGGCAAGACTTATAACGAAATTTGGAAAGATGAATTCAGTCGCTTCCAAGCGGATCCGACCTTTAGACCAGCCAGAGAATATTCCGGCACATCGGTTCCGGAAGATGCAGCAGCACTGGCGAAGGCTGAAAAGCCTGCAGTAGAGAAACCGAAAGTAGATCTTGAAGATCCAACACGTGGTCAACTAGTTCCACTCGATAAGGCTATTCTTGGATCACCTGAACATTTGGGTGCCACAATCACCGATAAAGGTGTTAATTTTGCGGTTGACTCCCACGGCGCTAGCGGCATGGATTTGCTGCTGTTCAAGACAGCTGATGCCACTGAGCCAAGTCAAGTCGTGCCTATGTTCAAAACTGGCGATGTTTGGCATCGCGAGGTCCCAGGCGGACAGGCGGGCGATTTCTACTTGCTCAAGGCCCACGGCGATTACACTCCCGCCCAAGACGGTGCACGATTTAATTCGAACAAAGCAATGCTCGATCCCTACGGTAAAGCAGTCACAGGTGACGTCCATCCAACTGGAAAGGGCGAAGAGCTAGGATACGACAACTCAGATCCCAATGATCCAAGTCGGGATTTGAGACCAAGCACAATTGATAACGTTGCAATCATGCCGAAGAACGTTGTCGTCGACACAAAGAGTTTCAATTGGGAAAACGATAAGCCTCCCGCGATTCCGATGACGGATACCGTTATCTATGAACTCAACTTGAGAGGATTCACCGCATCTGATACCAGTATGGCTCCCCACTTGCGCGGCACTTACCGTGGTCTGATTGAAAAAATCCCTTACTTGAAGGATTTGGGTATCACTGCAGTCGAGCTGATGCCGATCATGAAGTTCCACGCCGAAGATTCTGTTCGCACAAATCCAGAGAACGGAGAAGTGCTTAAGAATGCTTGGGGCTACAACACCATGGCGTTCCAAGCACCAGAAGGACGTTTCGCCGCTGATGGTTCAAACGGTCAACAAGTAAACGAATTTAAGTCGTTAGTTAAAGCATTCCACGATAACAACCTTGAAGTAATCATGGATGTGGTCTTCAATCACACAGCCGAAGGCAACCCGACCGGTCCTACGTTTAGCTTCAGAGGACTGGATAATAATCAGTATTATTTACTGCTGCCTAATCGTCCGGACTTGTATTTTGATGCCACCGGATGTGGTAACACAATCAATGCGAATAATCCCAAAGTGCAGAAATTCATTCTCGATACTTTGCGATATTGGCAACAGGATTATCACATTGACGGCTTCCGCTTTGACTTAGCGACAGCCTTCAATTTTGATGCCAATGGTAAATTCCAAGAGAAGACTCCAATCATGCAGGCGATTGAGAGCGATCCGGAGTTTGCCAAAGTGAAGTTCATTGCTGAACCTTGGGACATCATGAACTATCGACTTGGTCATTTCTCTGATCGCATGTGGGCCGAGTGGAATGGTAATTTCCGTGACACGACGCGCAGTTTTGTGAGAGGTGAATCCGGTCAAACTGGAACACTGGCAGATCGGATTGCTGGCTCTCCAGGCTGGTTCAACGAATTGGCCGGACGCAACTCGATCAATTTTGCTACTGCGCATGATGGCTTCACGTTGAGAGATTTGGTTTCTTACGACCAGAAGCACAATGAAGCAAACGGCGAACAGAATCGTGACGGCAGTAACGACAACAAGAGTTGGAATTCTGGTTTCGAAGGTGATCTCGCCAAGTCTGATCTTCCTGAATGGCAAAAGGCTCAGATAGAACAACTGCGCGACAGGCAGATGAAGAATATGCTTTCTCTGATGTTCTTGTCTCGCGGAACACCGATGATGCTTTTCGGAGATGAGGTTCGACGCACTCAAGGTGGAAATAACAACGCATACAATCAACTACGTTTGAACGAAATGAATTGGGCTGAGCTTGAGAAGAATGCCGACATGTTCCGCTTCACCAAGATGATGATCGATCTTCGCAAGACTCATGAAATCGGTCGCAGCAAACCTTCCGATATCAGTTGGCATGGCACAGAGCCTTTCAAGCCAGACTTCTCAGATGGTTCGCGATTTATTGCATGGCAGATGACACCGTCTAAGCCAGGTGTCAGACCACTTTATTCAGCATTCAATGCGTTTTGGGAGCCACTCAAAATTCAATTGCCGCCGGGTGAATGGTCGCGTCTCGTTGACACGAATCTACCCACTGGGCAAGACATCGTCGGCAGCACAAGCGCTACGCCACTGGCTCATGAATACGTAATCCAACCAAGATCTGGAATCGTGCTGGAAGGCAAATAGCAAATTGAAGTAATCAATCAGTTATTGACCAAGGGTTTTCAAAGTATTCCAGTAATTGGCAGCACCACTCCCGCTCTCACTCAACAGTCGCATTAAGCACGGGACCGGGCTAATTTAAACGGACTTTCACATCAGGCAGCCATTGTTTGAGTTGATCAGCACCTTTTAGTGTGACCATGCTGCCTTTTAATAGGACATACCGTAAGTGTTTGAGCTTCTGAAGCTCAGCCAGCCGAGAGTCATCTATGGCCGTATTTTGTAGCCTAAGCTCCTCGAGGTCAGAAAAGTTGCTCAAAATTTTTAGCGTCTTCTTCGTAATGCCGGTGCCCCCCAAATTTAGGCAGCGCAGATGCTTCAGCTCTCGTAAATTCAACATTCCAGCATCGGTGATCTGCGGGTTATAGGATAGGTCCAGATTCTCCAGTCCCTGACAGTGAGCCACGTTTGGCAGAGCCCGATCGGTGATAAAGGTGTTTGCAAGGTGCAGCTCTTTCAAGCCGGTCAAATGAGCCACAAATGCGACATCTCGATCGCCAATTTTGGACCGCCATAAATCCAGGTTTTTTACGTGCTTCATCTTGCCCAGTGTTTTACAAGCCGACTCTGGAAGTTCTAAGACGGTCATCCGCAATCTTTCCAATTTTGGAAGTTCTGTGAGCAGATCGATGCCCTTGTCTGTGATCCTTGTCTCCGAGATGTCCAGATCTCTCAACTCTTTTAGTTCGCGAAAGGGCTGACAATCAGATTTGGAAAGATCTATCGAATCGACATTCAATACTTCCAGGTGCGGAAAAGCTTTGAAGACATCGAGGACTTTGTACGTGACTTGCGTATGCGAAATATCAATTTGAATTAGACTATGCATATTTTTGAGGTGGGTGAAACAGTCATCTTTCAAATTGCTTCCGCCGAGCCGCAAAGAGCGAAAGGTTGTCTGTCGTCCAAGCCACTTACAGTCAGCTTCTTCAAACGACTTTCCCCTCCAGTCGGCCTGTAAGGGGTTTAATTTGTTTGGTTTATCATCCTCTATGTCAACATCGACAGAAGAGCCAGACATTTTCAGGAGTAGTCCCTCTCCAAATTTGACATGTGCTTTGTTCACGGCGCCACCCATCTCAAGTTTGGGCGAACCTGTTGTTGAAGAGGATGATTTCTGATCACCATATGCCGGTAACGATACCGAACCTATTACGATGGTCCAGGTTCCCCATCGCCGACACCATGCAGTAATCTTTTTCTTCAAGTCCTTGATCAGTCCTCCTGCTGGTAGCAGAACTAGAGTTCCATTTATAGCCACTTGAGCATGATGTGATCCAGTAACTCCTTGTGTCCAGCCATGGGCTCTGTGGATGCGCTCGATAGACTAAAAGCGGATCTTGCTCAGTCCTTGATAGAGGGTGCGATTAACGGCGCCGTTGATACCGACATTGATGGCACGCCGGGTAGCTTTTTCAGTTACGTTTCCGGCGTACTTAGCTGTTCTCGAAACAACGTTAGGTCCGTTTCCGCCTCCTCGATTCATGAACACTTGTCCACCACCACTATTTTGAGGAGTCTTGAAGCCACCTTTAAAGCCACCAAGTCCACCGCCACCGGAACCCCCGGAGGGCATAATTTGCATGAGGAACTGCAGTGCTCCTGCGGCTTGCATTGGATCAATTGGTGGCAAGCCAGGCAATTGAATTGGTGCGCCGCCTGTTCCGGCACCAAGGGCGCCACCAAGTACACTAGCAGGTGACATCGGCGTGGATGGCATTCCTATTGGTTGCATGGTGTTTGCTGGTGGTGGCTGTGCGCCACCAATTTTTTCTTGCTGAAGCACTTCACCAAGAAGAGGTGTGGAACCACTGCTGGTGCTAGCCGGCTGCTGCCAATCTGACTGTCCAGTAGTGTTGGCAGCTGGTTGCTGCCAACTGGATTGAGTTGGTGAACTGTTGTTGGCGGGTTGCTGCCAGTTCGATTGGGTTGGCGAGCTACTGGTAGCTGGCTGCTGCCAATTTGATTGTCCAGTGGAAGTGGCAGCCGGTTGTTGCCAATTCGATTGCGAAGGCGCAGAGGTAGTAGCAGGAGTTTGCCAGTCAGATTGAGTCGGCGCCGGAGTGGAGGCACTTGTATTTGGAGTCTGCCAATCTGATTGTGTTATGCCACCACTATTGTTGACCTTCGGCGATTGCAATGCGGACCAATTGCCAACATTGCCGATCGGTCCGGAGCTCGAGCTGACATTCTTTCCATGTTTGTTTGCTTTAGATTTCTTATTTGAATCTGTCGCAATATTGCTCGTATCGATGTTAGGTTTTTGCCAATCCGATTGAGTTATGCCACCACCAGTGCTAGCTGGTGTTTGCCATTCAGATTGGGTAATGCCGGTTGAGGCGGCGGCTGGTTGCTGCCATCCAGATTGAGTTGGAGCGGAGGTCGTGGTCGATGGTTGTTGCCAGCCGGATTGTGTCGGACTTGTAGTTGCAGCTGGTTGTTGCCAATTTGATTGACCTGTTTGTGCAGTTTGTCCTTGTGGTGCTCCCTGCCAGTTTGATTGCCCTTGCTGCGGCTGCTGCCATTGCGATTGCTGCGGTTGTTGTTGTTGCTGCCAATTTTGCGCTTGCGGCTGCTGAGGCTGTGCTTGCGGTGTTTGAGCAGGCCATTGGCCGGCGTATGCAGGATATGTCATTGGAGTTTGTGATTGCAAAACGGGAGCGCCAGGTTTTGCGGCGGCGGCTTTTGCCGGTGCAGCCTTTGCGGGAGTGCTGGCTGGTTTAGCTGCGGCAACCGGTTTCGCGGCTGGTTTGGCCGGCACGGCTGCAGCCTTCGGTTTAGCAGCGGCGGCTGGTTTCGCCGGTAAAAAGGATCCAGGCGGAGCCGATTTCCAATCAGGTTGTCCGGGACCACCTCTTGCAGGAGGCAACTCCAGTGGCGTTAATCCATCTATAGCTTGTGATTGCGAAAACACTGGCAAACATACATTTGAAAGTGTCAGCAATCCGCAAAATACAGTGGTGAGTTTTTTCTGGTAAGTGAACATCATCATCGTAACCCTTAACGCTGCAGCATCCGTAAACCTTGATTGAGCATATTGTTCATCATCATATTGTTGCCCATTCCGCCCATGCCCATTCCACCCATCGGCATACCCATGCCGCCCATACCCATTCCACCCATGCCCATTCCACCCATCGGCATGCCCATGCCACCCATGCCCATTCCACCCATGCCCATACCGCCCATGCCCATACCGCCCATGCCCATGCCACCCATACCACCCATACCCATGCCGCCCATCGGCATGCCACCCATACCCATGCCGCCCATGCCCATCCCGCGCATGCGCATGGCAGCCATCGGTCCGGCCATGGTGGCAACTCCACTAAGCGCCTTACCAATCATGCTACCAATTCCGGCTTTGGCTGGCTGCGCTGTATCGACGGGGACATTTTGAGCTGTTGGTTGAGCGCTGTTATTAACGTCGTTCACGCTCGGGTAATCAGCTGTCCATCCTGCTGGTGAAGCGGGAGCCGCTGCTTGTTGATCTTGTGGCGGATATTGTGGCGCTCCCTGCGTCTGCGCTTGTCCATATTGTTGCGGCGACTGCTGAGGATATTGAGCTTGTTGCTGATATTGGCCTTGCTGCGGGTAGCCTTGCGGAGGATATTGACCTTGCTGTGGATAGCCTTGCGGCGCACCGTAAGCTTGAGGAGGCAGTTGTCCTGGCGCCTGTTGGCTGACCGGATATCCTTGCAATTGCCCAGGTTGGATTTGTGGTGTGCCGTATCCTTGCTGCGGTTGCGGTTGTTGCTGATATTGAGCGTAAGCCTGTTGCATAGGCGCTTGCTGAGCCGGTGGCGCACCGAAAGACTGACCCTGATTTTGGGTCTGTTGTTGAGGATTAGAAGGATATGCGCTTGGCTGTTGGTAAGTTTGTTGCGGTGGTGGCGCCGGCAGGGTTGAAGTGTTGCCGGGGTTTGATTGCCATGCAGGTGGAGTATTCGGCCAACCACTCTGCTGAGCAACTAGCGGGGTGTTTTGATAGACCCCGGGCAAAATTTGTGAACCCGGCGGCGCTAGTGAATCAGCCAAAGCCACTTGTGTGCTAGCTGCCACCGCTACCAGGGCGAGCGAAAGACGGCTAAACAACGATTCCATCTTTGGAAAACGTTCCATCTATACTCTCCATGAAGTGTGTTTTTTACATTATGGGGCCGGAGCCGGTTTTCAAGCAACTAAATTCTCAAGAAAATAGGCTCAAATTGAAAAAGGCGCCGCTTTCGCTGCGCCCTCTTCTAAATTTCGTCGTTTATCTTCCCGCGATTGCCGCCTGATTGAGGCTGCTAGTGCGGATTGGTTTTTGCGACACCCGGCTTGGTTTCAAACTTGCAATCTTCTCTTTGAGGAAACTGACTGCTGTTTTCACTTGTTCTTCTTTGTTGGTTACGTTGATGTCTGGGATCACGCCGACTTTATTGATGTCAGAGCCGCCTGGTGTTAGATAGCGTGAGACTGTGATGTGCACTGCCGCTCCACCGGGTAGGCGATTGATTTCTTGAACCAAACCTTTGCCGTAGGTGTGTGTGCCCACTAAGGTTCCGCGGCCATTGTCTTGCAGAGCGGCTGCGAGAATTTCGCTGGCGCTGGCGCTTTCGTCATCAACTAGAACTACGATTGGTTGGTGTGTGACCGGGTCGCCTGAAGCGAGGTCGGTGTGGCGTCCGTGTCTGCTGATCGTGCTGACGATGGCGCCGCTTTCGAGCAACATGTCGGCGATTTCGAGGGCGTTCGAGAGCAGTCCGCCTGGGTTGTCTCTAAGGTCAAGAATGATGCCGTCAGTGGTGGACAACTTTTGCAATGCTGCTCGGAATTCTCTGGAAGCATCATTAGAGATGAAGGTCGAGAGTTGAATGTAACCGATGCCGTTATCGAGAACCTTGGAGGAAACGGCATGGATAGTGATTTCCTGGCGTGTGATCGTGACAGACTTTTGATTATCACCGTGACGTACACCGATTTGAACAATGCTGCCTGCTTTGCCTCTGATATGTTCAGCTGCTTGTTCAGGAGTCATGCCGATCGCTGAGATGTTGTCGATAGCGATGATTTCATCACCGGAGCGAACACCAGCTGTTTCAGCCGGTCCATCTTCAATTGTTCTGGTGACGATTAGTTTGCGTTGGTCTTTCGACTGCTGCAAGTTGATGCCGATTCCTACGATGCGTGCGTCGATTGCATCGTTTTCGTCTTGGAATGCGCGGGGATCAAGGAAGCGAGTATAAGGGTCGTTGAGCGTTTCGAGCATGACCTTGATGTACTTGTGGGCATCAGCGGTGCTTTTGATCTGAGTGTCGAACTTGTGCTCGAGTTCATTCCAGTTTTGATTGTGGAAACTTGATTCGTAGTAGTTATCGCGCACTAGCTGCCAGGCGCGGTGATAGACTTCTTGGGGCTGCGAACGGTGACCTTGCGCAGGCTGATACATCATGGAAGAACATACAAAAAAAGCCAAAACTAATGAGCCGATGCGCTTCAGTCGTTTCATGGGGCACACTCAGTGATTATAGGTAATTAGACGACCCGCTCTTTTGGCGGCTTTTCAAAATTCAACCGGAAAAGTTTGGGTTCGTATTTCTTTTATTCCCGCCAAAACTGAGTTTCAACATCGCTAGATTAAATAGTAACGCTTGACATCTACTTTTTTCTATTGGCCGCTACCACCATTTCTTTAGCGCTATTAGAGAAGCCATAAGTAGCCCATTTAGTGCTTACAAGATCTTGTATATCTTGAGTCATAGTTAGTGGTTGAGGCCAATCTCTCGTGAAGCCTTCCGAGCGCCACTTACGAGTGGCATCCACACCGACCTTCGAGCCATATCCGAGGATCGGACAGCTGTGGTCCAAGATATCGAGCGGCCCTTCGACGAACATCATGTCGCGTTTGGGATCGGTGTTGCCGAACATGTGCAGCGCAACTTCCGATACGTTCTGCACATCGACGTCCTTATCCACCACAATCACGAATTTAGTGAACATGAGCTGGCCAAGCCCCCAGACCGCGCTCATTACTTTACGTGCGTGCCCGGGGTAACGTTTGTCGATGGAGATAATCGCACAATTGTGGAAGACACCCTCCCAGGGCAGGTTCATGTCTACAATCTCCGGCACCAGCATCTGTACCATCGGCAGGAATATCCGCTCGGTCGCTTTGCCCAGGTAACAGTCTTCCTGAGGCGGCTTCCCTACTATAATTGTCTGGTAGATCGGATCGCGTCTGTGCGTTACCGCTGTCACATGCAGCACGGGAAACATACCAGCCAGGCTGTAGAAGCCTGTGTGATCGCCGAAAGGCCCCTCTTCTCTCAGCTCTGATTGATTGACGTAGCCTTCGATCACAATCTCCGCTGTCGCCGGCACTTCAAGGTCGACCGTTTTGCATTTAACTAACTTGACCGGATTTTGTTTTAAAAATCCTGCGAACAAGAGTTCATCGATATCTGGCGGAAGTGGTGCTGTGGCCGCGTAGGTGATCGCTGGATCGCATCCCAACGCGATCGCCACTTCGACGCGCCGATCATCAGGCTTGGCCTCAGTTGGCGCAAACACTGTTCCGTAATTTGGTGGCTCAACATCACTCTGCGATGTGTTGTTGAATTTGTGATTTTCTCTTCTGTTGTCTTCGAAATGTTGAGCGCCACCATGATGTTTGTGCCAATGCATTCCGGTGGATGAATTGCTATATTTTTGCAAACGATACATGCCGAGGTTGCGAATTCCTGTTTTCGGATCGCGTGTGATGACCACGCCCATAGTGATGAATGGCGCTGCGTCTTCGGGCCAACACTTGATGATCGGAAGCTTGTCCAACATCGGCTGAGTAGGATCTGTGATCACTACTTCCTGGCAAGGAGCTGGTTGGCTTGTTAGCTTTGGTGGAAATTTGCCTACTTCGAGTAAAGTCGGTAGCAGCGCAAGTTTGTCCATAAAACTTTCAGGCACTTTCGGTTTGATCAGTTGGCGAATCCGAGCTGCGATTTGATCTAAATTGTCTACTTCAAGCGCCATGCATGTTCGCTTGTAACTGCCGAAAGCATTGATCAAAACCGGCATGCCATAACCTTCGACGTTGGTGAAGAGCAAGGCTTTATTTGCACCATCGCCATTCTTACTTGCACGATCTGTGATCTCGGCAATTTCTAGTTCTGTGGAGACTGGCACATCAATGCGCAACAATTCGCCAGCTTGATCGAGGGCAGATATGAAAGCGCGCAGGTCGGTAAATGACATTTTCTTATTCTTTTAAAGCTAATTCTCTAAGAAAGTATGTCACTTGAATGACAGAAGTGATAAAGGATGAGCACTTCTGTGGCAAATGTTTAGATCTGAAAGAATTAGTTGCCAAGCCGTCGTCGTTTTAAAGTATACTTCGAGTTTCCGTAAATAGAAGAACTGACTGAGGACATTCCATGTTGCATAATATTCGTCCACAACTGGCTTTGATCGGTGCTTTCGTTCTGGTCGTAATTTCGCAACCTTCGGCTTGGTCGCATCCAAAATTTTCGGTGGTTAATCAGTTGATAACGATTTGCTCGGCGGCGGGTGATTCCGCGAGCTCGCGCTTCGTCAATGACACCACTTTGCACGCAACTGCCTTGCAACTAGTGGGTACCGGCATGGCGACTGCCAAAGGCGCTTCCAGTTTTATCAACACTAAGTTTCAGACTGTTTCTGTTCTGTTCAAAGGAGACTGTTTTGCAAGCTTGGTTCCGGCCAGCCTGATCGTGCGCATCAAGTTTATAAAACCAGGCACCACTGTTGTTCTCGACCATGGCTACAATTGTGCAAAAAACATCGTTGATGTCTTGCCAAATGGGCTGACCCACATGCTAATTACAACGAACTCAGTCTGTGACTGCGATGATATGATTCCGCCAGGCTCAACATTGATCGGTGTTGATTGTGATTTATTTTGTGCCGACCCAGACAGTAGTGTTAAGCACAAAGAGATGATTTATAGTCTCGTCGTGAATGGACAGTCCGTGCCATTCGATCTCACTTCGCATAGCGCTTCTTGCGGTTTTTAGTGGATCCATAAACAGGATATATAACGGCTGCTGTATGCTACTACAGGCAGTGCACTGTCGGCACTATAGACAGTGGCACGGACGCTTTTCAAGATAAGCAAATCAGGCTAAATTATCTGGACCAAAATGGAAAGGCAAAATTTCCCTTAGCGGAATCGCTTTAGGTGAGCCATTTCCGTCAATCACAATATCAATATCAATTCCGAATTCGACCAGCATTTGCCTGCACATTCCGCATGGGTAACTTGCCGGACTTAAAGCAATTGCCTTGAACTTTCTGTGATTCGCTGCCACCGCTGCCGATACCGCTGACATTTCCGCGCACATTGAACCGCCATAACTTGCGATTTCAACATTGCAGCCTCTGTAAACATCTCCGGAGGCAGTAAGGATGGCGGCGCCACGCTTTTGATTCGAATATTGAGCATAAGCCCGGTCGGAAATTTCCGAGGCGGCCTGCAATAAATCTGTTTTTTCTTTGTCGCTGAGCACGTTAGCCGGGCTGAGGATCGCCGCCGCCGTAGTTACCGAGGCGCGGTTCCAAATTCAAAAGCCAAAGCAAAAGGTCGAAACGCCGTTCGCGTACGGCCAGCTTGTCTTCACATTGAAGCGTGGCGTCTTCTTCTGGACCCAAGAGCCATTCAAGGCTTTCTTTCACGTCCAAAGTATTGGTCAAAGAGAGGTTGTTGACTGCAGCCGAGACCATGTTGGTTTTGGCTAAGTCTTCGCTGTGCAACGGGGTTGGCTTTACCGGTCCCGCGTAGAAGCTGTTGCTTCTCACTACGAATGGATCTGTCACTGAGTTCTCGCTTTCTGTTGTGTCTCTAAATGAGATACAGCACATACGGGCTGGGGTTCGGAGGACAAGCTTATCCCTTGTGAACTGGGTTTGTATATGTGGCTTGTCTCATGCTGGGATGAAGTTTTTTTATTGAGCCGTAATCCCCATCTGCTGGCACCCGGGCGGGATATACGCTTCTGTTTCAATTAGAAAGGTGCTCATTTGGGGCTATTTTGGTGTAGGGATTTCAGGAAATTCAGCATTGCCGCCCAAGCCTGGCCCCGATGAGATCGCTGGTTCTTTTGCTCCGGGCTGATTTCAGCTGAAGTAAGACCAAGATCGGGAAGGTGAAAAATTGGGTCATATCCAAATCCATTCTCTCCGCGCTCATCTCTAGCAATAATCCCAGTCCACTCCGCCAGCGTTGTATGTAACACGGCTCCGTCCGGTGCACACAGCGCCATAGCGCAGACAAAAGCGCCTTGTCTTTGACCGTCAGGGACCGAATCCAACTCCTTCAATAGCTTTCGGCGGCGATCCACGTCAGACCCTAGGCAATATCGGGCCGAACGAATGCCTGGCTCACCGTTGAGAGCCACTACAGTTATGCCGGAATCATCCGCCAGGGACATCTTCCCGGTCATATTGGCCGCCGCAGATGCCTTGATAATCGCATTCTCTATAAAGGTAGAGCCGGTTTCTTCCGGATCAAATTCATCTGGCGCTAGTTCTAGGTTGAGCCAATCGCAATCGCCGGCAAGTTTCTTCAGTTCTCTCAGTTTGCTAGGATTTTTTGTCGCCAGGACTAAATTCATTCTGCCGTTTGGGTTCGTTTCTTGGCCGGGTTTATATTTGCGTTCTTTTTTTTCCCAGTCGGTTTCAACGGCGTGACGTTGCTACCAGTAGGTGGAGTAGCTGGTTTTTGCGCGGCAGGTTGACTAGTTCTCTTGCGATGGTCACGGCGCTGCACGCGCAAAACGTCGCTAATCTGGCTAATTGATTGCGATACCTTGGTAAGTTGATCGACATCGAGCACATCTAAAATGATGTTGATGGTGGCAGTTTTTTTATCGCGGTGTGTTTCAACTCGCAAATCGCGCAGATTGATTTTGTTGTCAGATACTTTCTTTAGGATATCGCCTGCGATACCAACACGATCCAGGCATTCTACTTGAAGAGCTGCTGGATAAGCGCTGCTTCGTTCTTGCGACCAGTCAACTGCCATCCTTCGTTCAGCGTCTACCTTTAGCAAATTATTGCAATCATTTCTGTGCACTGCTATGCCAGATCCGCGGGTGACAACGCCAAGGATGTCTTCGCCCGGAACTGGCTGGCAACATTTTGCCAGGTGATGCATTAGACCACCGAGACTGCCGATATGGCTTGGTTTACTTGGTTGCGGCGCGACTGATGGTGCGTAACCTTTCTTGGCAATATTCTCTTGTTGTTCTTGGTCGCGAATTTTGTTCACGACTTGAGAAACAGAAAGGTCGCCATAACCAACGGCGGCGAGAATATCGTTTGGATCAGTTATGTTGAGTTTTCGACCAACTTCTTTTAGTTGTGGTGACTTTAAGAACTCTTCCAAGTTGGAGCGCCCCAACTCAGCTTCCAGCATTTGCTTGCCTTGCTGAATATGCTCTTCACGGTGATGCTTCTTAAACCATTGGCGAATACGATTTTTTGCACCGTGTGTTTTGGCAAAGTTCAACCAATCCATTGTTGGATGGGCATTTTTGCTTGTGATGATTTCTACTATGTCGCCATTTTTCATCGCAGTGTTCAACGGCACGATACGATCGTTGATGCGAGCGCCCACGCAACGATGGCCTATATCTGTGTGCACACGATAGGCGAAATCGATTGGAGTGGAGCCGGTTGGCAAGTCGAAAACGTCGCCGCGCGGACTGAAGACGAAAACTTCGTCCTCGAACAAATCCATCTTCACTGTGTCGAGATATTCTTGGGCGTCGACTAGGTCTTGCTGCCAATCAACGAGTTGACGCAGCCATGAAAGTTTTCGGTCAACATCGGTGTTCGCTTGAGCAGAATCGCCTGATTCTTTATATTTCCAATGCGCGGCGATACCATATTCTGCGATGTGGTGCATCTTGCGTGTTCGAATTTGCATTTCTACCGGTCGACCCTTCGGCCCCACGATAGCTGTGTGCAAAGACTGATAGCTGTTGAATTTCGGCATGGCAATGTAGTCTTTAAATCGACCTGGAATCGGTCGGAACAGCGCATGCACAAGGCCCATAACTTCATAGCATTTTTGCGTGTCGGGGTCAGCGTTTAGTTCACAGAAATTTTTATCGCCGTTGCTTTCAATTACGACGCGAATTGCCAGCACGTCGTAAAGCTCTTCGAAAGTCTTTTGTTGACGCTTCATCTTCTTCCAAATGCCAAACAAGTGCTTTGGACGACCGACTAGTTCAGCTTCGATGTTGCGGCTTTCTAACTCGCCGCGCAATTTTTCGACCACTTGGGTAATCAGATATTCGCGCTCTGAGCGGCTATCGGCAACAAGTTGCAAAATCTCTGCATACTCTTCCGGATGCAAATATTTCAGACCGAGGTCTTCCAGTTCCCACTTCATTTGTCCAAGACCGAAGCGGTTGGCTAATGGAGCGTAAATCTCCAGCGTCTCTTTGGCAATGTCGGCTTGCTTGCGCGCCAGCATGTGATCCAAAGTGCGCATGTTGTGCAATCTATCGGCGAGCTTGACGAGCACAACGCGAACGTCTTCGGCAATGGCCACAATCAATTTGCGGAAGTTTTCTGCTTGCCGTTCTTCTTTAGAGCTGAAGCTGAACTTCCCAAGCTTGGTGACGCCCTCGACAATCTGTCGCACGTCTTTGCCAAAGGCTTCTTCCATCTCTTTAGGCTTGACGTCGCAATCTTCGAGAACATCATGCAAAAGCCCGGCGCTGATTGTCTGCGTATCGCTATTTAGCTCAGCGAGAATGCAGGCGACTTCGACCGGGTGAATGATGTACGGCTCTTCTGATTTTCTGTACTGCCCATCGTGGGCTTTGAAGGCGAATTCATAGGCGCGCCGAACAAAGGCAATATCTTCAGCCCGTCTTTGTTGACGGGTCAGAATTTCGAACAGCCTCTGTTCTATCGGCTGGGACATTTGCACTTCCATGCGCGCTGAAGAAAGAAGGAATACCTTCTGAAATTAATGAAGATTATACAATTCCCGAAACACTGTTCCCAGCGTAGATTAAGCAGCGTGACGAATAATATGTAATCCTTTTACAGGTTTAATCAGTTATTTGGCCCACGGAACGCTATTTAGGTCTTTTGGGAACGGGTTGCCAGATGCTCCCCAGTTGTCTGAACTAGAGGAGCCCCAGTAGCTTTTGGGCTGAGATTTGGGTTGTGCCACTGGAGTGACCACAGGCGTGTCTGATGCATAATAGCCGCCTGAGGCTGTTGGATTGGCTGTGGAAGGCTGATAATAGTTGCCAGAAGCTGGGCTGGGTCCGGTTTGGATGATGCGATTGGGTACTGTTCCCTGATGGGCACCTGAATTGCCGTAGCCAGCCATATACGATGCGGGATTGCCAATGCCACCAAATCCGAACCCGGAACCATAAGCACCATAACCGCCGTAGATGCTGGAATAGTTTGGAGACCAGCCTCCTATTGATGGGATGCCTCCACCCCATCCACCTCCACTCCAACCGCGTGAGAACGGACTGCCTCCCAAGAATGGCAACCCGAGCGAGCCGACGTATGGAATTCGCGAGAGCGGTGAAGCGAACGAACCAACGTAAGGAATTCTTAGCGCAGAGCCGAAGGAGCCTGCATAAGGAATTCCTGAACTCGCACCGAATGATCCTACATAAGGAATGCCGCCGAGCGGCGACCCAAATGAGCCTCCATACGGGATTCCGCCAATGTAGTTCGATCCGCCGAAAGCTTGGGAACCGGCAAATGAAAGTGGTGACTGCGGATAGGGGGCGTAACCGGCGCCGGCT
The DNA here is from genome assembly GCA_003151275.1 of Candidatus Melainabacteria bacterium. Next base: position 73,428 of record PLXC01000035.1, on the reverse strand, counting down.
GTAGAAGCCGGGTTGAGCCAATTAATCGGATTGGTGGTATCACTTGTGGTATCCGACGGAAAAGTTTGGGCAGGATCCCAAGTAGGAGCGACTTGCGGCCACGAACCTGGAACGCTGAAGTGGCCGTTTTGAACGTTGTCGGTCGCTGATGCGTTCGGAAGGCAAGATAAAAGACCTAACCATGCGGCTATGAGATGAATCACCTTGCGGAGACCTTTGTTGTACATACCACTCTCCCTGAGACGTGTCCTACGACAGGCTATACAGCCAGCAAAGCTGCTCGACTTGTCACAGATCATCAATCATACTGCACAGTTCAAATTTAGATTTCCTTTCTCGGAACATGCATCTGCCACAAAGCGTCTTAGAACTCATTGAAGGTTCTGATGCGCGAAGCCAGACCCTGAGGAGTTCTTTGCGAACTTTGAATGGGTGCCGAGATGATGCACCAGTCTTCAACGACATTCCTTATCGGAAATGGAGCCTTCAACCTTATGATTCGACCATTAATCACTGTATGTGGTGTGCTCGCTATTTTTATGTCAAGCACAGCTAGCTTGCCTCAGCCGGCTTTTGCCGCTGAACCGCAAGCGACCATAGACTCGTACAATGCAAGCGAAGAGCAAATCGGACCAAGAATCTATCAAGTCAGCCGGGTCGTTGTTAACGCGGCACCCAACCAGGTTCAAGATATCATCACTGATTACGAACATACTGCCAAGGTGTTTGACAACGTAACCAAATGCGCTGTTTTGAAAGAGCTGGGAGAAGTAAAGCAAGTTGCTTTCACAGTCAAGACGCTCGGTAGCCTGATGAACTGTGATTACGTCTTGGAGATCAAATCTACTCCAGGAAGGATTGAATGGAAACGTTTGAGTGGTGCCTTCAAAGCTAATGAAGGATTTTGGAAGTTTGAGCCAGCCAACGGCGGGCGTTCGACCCTCGTCACCTATGCGAAGTTTATTGATGGTGGCATGTTTGCTCCTCGATTCATTGTAAATAGAGAGATTCGCAACTCGATGCCGATAATCATGGCCAATCTAAAGAGCACCGCCGAACATGATTCTGCAGTAGCTAGTGGAATGCTAGCCCATTAGGCAACGTATTGAATTGAAATCAAAAACGTCTTGAATTGATCGAGAACGCTTTAATTGAAAATCACATGGGCTACAACCATGTGATTTTTACTAATGAGGGCGGATGATTCCATAAATAACGTCTTGCAGTCGGTGGCTTATCCACCTAATATGCGAAAGGCGACCATACACCCCTTCACCAATTAGTGGGCATATCATCATGTTTAGAAACTTGAGAGTTCTTGGTGCTGTTGTCTCCACAATAGTGTGGTCAACAACTGCGTCTTTGGCGGCCACAATGCAAGTCGAAGGTTTCGTTTGTGACGTTGAGGATCCAGGTGGTGCGACCGCCATGTTTGTTCATGAGGGCAAGGGCAAATTTCCGCTGGTGGTGACGATCACGAATCCAAATAACCAAGCTGGTGCGCTTTTTCCGCAGGGTGTTTCAGGAAAACCGACAGGCAGTTTGAGCTATTTCATCACTCCGGTCAGCGCTACGGGTACCGTTTATCCGCTTTTAAAGTACAACTACAATGGGGCCCAATCCACAGTCAGTCTGGGTTACACCTCATTTAGTTCGCTTTCGAAGCAAGGCAAACAGTTGAACTACATCATGAAAGACTTTGGTGTGCCGGCGGGCAGCACAATAAATCAGCTCGTGATCTACGTTTCGGAATATAGTGGTGACTGCAGTGCAAAGTTGGATAACTTCTCAGTCAATGGCACTTCGATTACAAATAAAGTTTTAAAAACAGCAGCGTGTCCAAATTTTTGAACGCTCGGCGAAATGGAGCGCGACTGTCCGCAGTCGCCCATAACACGCAATCGAGGCGGGACTAGAGTCCCGCGCTCCATTTCGAATTAGGCGATGTAATGATCAACTCATCTCCCACTTTGAACTTCGAGCATCTCCCATAGTTCTTTATCATTCTTGCGATAAATGATATCCAGTCTCTGACCCGATTTGAGCAGCATGGATTCTGAGGCACTTATTCTTTGGAAGATATCAACTTAAGAGGCCATTCGATAGTCTCCAACCGTTCTGAATAGTGAAGAAGAGGCTTGGTGTCAGGCAGCTCAAGATCTAACGGAAGCGTCATTGAATTCAGCTCGAATTCGGCTTCCGCTGGTTGCAATGGCCAAAGCTCATGATGAATGACACCTCGATGGAGTCTTCCTTTAGGATCAATCGCATAGAGGCAGTAGCGTTCGGTCAAGAATTTGTCGATGGATGCTGCATCTGCATTGAGCAGCCCTCCGGTAGGTATGTACGACATGATCAATGCAGCTTTTGAACCGGCTCGCTCACTCGTATAACTGACGACGCCGTCCTTCTTCTTCTCAATCGACATCTTAGCGAGATAGTAAGGCAAGTGATAAAAAGTGCGAGCGGCTAAGACTGCGACAGGGTTTGAACAATCAAGGCTGAAGAAGTAGACGCCAGGAATTCCATCTTTCACCACGTAAGTGCGCACATTGAGTTCGAGAAAATTCGATAGCCCCGGCACTGTTGTTGTGAATCGGGGGAACACGTCATTCATCACAAACGGCACTATGCCGAGCCATGCTGAGCCGTCATATAAGTCGAGCTCAAGCGAGCTTGGCACTAAATCTCGCATTACTGCAGGCTTAATTGGCCAGTGTGCAAAAAGCAATTTAGTCCAAGTTTGACTCAGTACCCACGGACTGGTAGGCAGTGGAAACGGCCTGTGTTCGACGTGGGTTAACAAGGGAATCATTCTGAATTATTTGACCTTTCCTTATGATGTGATGCAGTGCATTTCTGGCAAAAAATTGGGTTATCTGATTCGGATAGCCGCACTTCCATTCCAGCGAGCAGAAAGTCCATTTTGATTCTAATCATCGAATTAATCAAATTGAAAGCCCAACAATACGACGTCAAAATCCAGAGAGATGTTTCGGTACAGATTACCAGCGCGGATATATCCGGCGCCGGCCCAGCGTTAGAAGGTTCTGTCCCTGAAAAGGCGAGCTAGTAGATGTCTTCATGTGCTTCTCAGAATGTCGGCGGTGCTTGTATCATTGATACCTAGCACCGCCGCATTTGCATCTGCAAAGGTTCGCTCAAGGATGAGCTTAAGGATGAGAAAATGAAATTACCAGAAGGCTGGATAAAGACGGGTTCCAATCCTGAACAGTACGATATGGGCGTCGATGAAGACGTTCATCACAACAATAGTGACAAGTGCGGTTGCGTGAAGTTCACTGGAGAAACAGAGCCCGAGGGGGGTGGCACGTTGATGCAGACCTTTTCGGCAGAGAAATATTTAGACAAGAGAGTGCGTCTGACTGGTTTTGTAAAATCAGAAAGTGCCGATTGGGCTGGAATGTGGATGCGTGTTGATGGACCAGAACCCGGCAAGCCACTCGCATTCGACAATATGTTTAATCGGCAGATCAAAGGCACCAATGACTGGAAAAGGTATGACGTGGTGCTTGATGTTCCTGGCAAAGCAACCGAAATAGCTTTCGGTGTTCTATTGAACGGAAAGGGCACAGTCTGGTTCGACGACTTCAAGTTTGAAGAAGTCGGCAATGATGTAGCCATCACGGTTAAGAAAAGTCGGAAAGCAACGGTTAACTTGAACTTTGCTAAATGATACTGCGGGAAACGAAGAGCTATCGAAGTGCAGAGCTATCGAAGTTCCGCAATTAATTCAAAAGAAATAGCAAGCAAGAGGTTGGCGAATTAGTCGCAGGGACCGGCAAAGGCGCAGTCGAGTTCGGGGCGGCAGTTCGGCGGCAAGCTCGGATGTATCTATGCAGCCTTCTGAGATGAAGCTTCTTTGTTTTGGTTCTCTTTACTTTCGTCGTTGAATGCTTCAAAGCAAGACTTCATGTCGATGTTGCATGAGAAAACACGGATGATTTTAAGCGTTTTGACGATCGAGTTGTAGTCGTTCATTGGATGTCCCTCTTGCGTTCAATAGAATCAATTTACTGATGTGTTGTGACTGTTGCGTGACGATCAACAAAGGCACAGTGAAATGCTACCGTTTCGGACGGTGTGGTATCAGTAATGGTTCCACGATTTAAGGCTGTTCTTCTCGGTGCGGAGCGCTTGCTCTGATGGGAGCTGGAGGCTCATCCGTGTATAACCGCTGTGGCTTATCTTTCTTGCCGAGACGGCTGAGCATCATGATTCCAATCAGAACGAGCACAAGGTAAAACTTTTGCTGTGAAAACAATTTATATCCAACTGCAATCATCTCTTGTGGGACTTGAAGAAGCATTGCTAAAGTCAGTGCCGTGTCCCACAATAAGGCGTTCAATGGCTGCACGAACCACAAAAGACCGAAAACAATCCAAATTCCGTATCGACCGAACTGATCCATAGCAGCCCGCACAGGTCGTGGTAGCAGAGGCTCGATTACTCCGTAACCGTCGAGAGGCGGAATGGGTAGTGAGTTTAGGATAAACGCCAGGATTTGTAGTAGAACCAAGAAAGCCAGCGCCGGATAAATCCAATTGTCGGTATTGGGTGGCACTAAGTTGAGCATGAACGGCAGCGCATAGACAAAAATCATGATCGCGCTGCCGAACGGTCCCGCCGCTGATACGGCTGAGTGCCAAAATCGATTGCGCAGAGCGTTTCTGTTTATGTAAACAGCGGCGCCAGGCAGAGCAATGCCGCCTATCATCAGCATCACAATCGGCACGACTAGTGTCAGTCCAGGATCGGCGTATTTAATTGGATTGAGACTCAAGTAGCCTTTGTCTTTGACAGATTTGTCGCCGCCAGCGTAGGCCACAAGTGCGTGGCAAAATTCGTGCACGCACAGAGCGAAAATCCATCCAAAACAAACTACTAATGCAAGGAACATTTTCAGCGCCCGTTGAGTTCTGCACTAACATTAGCACAAGAACTGACCCGATATGGATAGCACGCATCTTGCGTGGCTTCGAGATTGTTCAATCACTGAACTAGACGAAATGGAGCGCACGCATCTTGCGTGCTTCGAGAGTGTTTAATCACCAACTAGACCGAAATGGAGCGCATGCATCTTGCGTGCTTCGATTAACTTCGACCGCGTCTTTGCTCATAAGCTTTGACATGACAGTAAGCGATTTTCAGCACCGGAGCTGGGATGTTTTTCGCTTCCGCACGCGCGATTAAATCGCCGATAATTTGATCTCCTTCGACATTGTTGCCGCGTTCAAGATCTCGGAGCATCGATGCGACAAGCGTGGACTTTTCGTCTATTGATCTTGCCAAAGTGTCTGCGACGAACTGCTCGCGAGGCTCAAATCCATGCGCTTTGAATACAGATAAGCACTCATTGAATAACTGCTCTGTTATTTGTTTTCCTCCCGGCGAGCGTGCGATTTCGCCGATGTTGGCTCTCATCAAACAATTCATCGCGGCAAGGGTCGCGAGCATCACCCACTTTTCCCACATGTCTTGTTGGATGTGTGTACTTGCAATGGATTTGTTTTTTGTCGGATCGGTCAACTCTTTTATCGCTTGTATCCGTGGGGTCATTTCTCCGTTGAGTTCTCCAAACTTCAGCGTGTGTTGATCATTTAGATGCATAATTTGTCCTTGCTCATCAACGGTCGCTGAGATGATGCACATCCCACCGATGACGCGCTGAGGATCGAAGTCTCGCTGCAAATGCTCGAGGTGTCTGAGTCCATTCAACAGCGGCAAAATTGTTGTATTTGCACCAACCGAAGGCCTAATTGTTTCAATCGCACTAGCCAAATCAAACGCTTTGCAAGAAAGTATTACGAGGTCGTAGGCTTCCTTCGCCGCTTCGATGATCGAGACATCCTTGATGTTTACATCACCGCTTATGCTTTTGATTATCAGTCCCTGCTCTCGCAGTTGTTGCGCTCTACGTGGTCTGACAAGAAAGGTAACGTCTGCCCCGCTTTCTAAAAGTCTCGCTCCGAAGTAACCACCAGTGGCTCCTGCGCCTAAAATAAGTGTGCGCACTGAAATCTCCTTTGATACCGATTTAAATAGTACATTGATGTTTCAAATGGTAGACAGAAACTTTATCGATTTATTCATTTCGCAACGTCTTTTTTTAATGCTTCGCGCGAAATTGGAACACATTTCTGTATCGCATTTGATAATCCTTCTGCATAAAGCGTTTCCTGCTTTCGTCCAATGCCTATGCCACCGACTTCGTTGTATATCCATGGCACCTCGTGCGGGCCCGTGCCCGCGAACAGCATCACTTGCGGAATGTTGCCGGGTTCAATTCCCGATCGATTGTTGAAACTGATCGGCGTCACAGACACTACGTGCTCTTCTACTTTTGTCCGTTCTTTGGCAAACGTTTTTGCATATGCTTCGCTAGTCCCAGCTACTTGTTTATTTTGGAAGACTGCTTTTGGTTTGGAAAGGCTGCCACCGCGCCAAAGTCCGACGCTCTGCGCATAAACCTGACCAAACGATTTATATGTTTTACCATGATCGTTGTGAATGCTGACACCAATTGCTGCATGTGCATTTTGAGCGATGGTGGCACGTTCGCGCAAAGAAACCGTGTCATCTATTTTTTGCTTTGTGTAAATTACTTTGTAGCCAGCTTTTTCCAACCGCGCTCCAACATCTTTTGCGACTCTATATGTTTCTTCCATTTCTGGATGGTTTGGGTAATCGTAATCATTCAAACCCGTTTTTGCATCCACGCTTCTGACTGCTTTGCCGCTGTGACCGGGATCTAAAACAACGATAGGTTTACTTTGTGCATTTGCTTGAAAAACGAATGTGACCTGCAGCGCTAAAACGAGTGTCATTCCAAGTGCAATTGTTTTCATTTTTTTTCTATCTTAACTTGCCAACTTGAGGGCTCTCGAACGACCGGCGGTTGGATGAAGTGCTCGTGCCAATAAGAATGCGCCTAATTTAACAGAAGAGGTTCTTCAAATCCGTCACCATGTTCACTGGTGAATCTTTGTCGGTGAGATTGGCAACTATTGCGTTGGTCGCTTGAACTAAGTCGTGCGGAGTGATGATGATTTCTTCACCCCACTGTCCAGCACCCACTCCCAGAACTTCCAGGCGAGCAAGAGATTCGTCCAAGACAGTTCGAAATCCTTTCGGCTGCCAGTGAAAAGGCGGAATGGAGCCTATGGCATATCCAGTTACTTCAATCACCACATCTGGTGCCGCCATTTTTATGTTTCTGGATCCAAGAACTTTCTTGAGGTGACCTGATACCACATTCTGATCCGCACCGACCATTACTAAAGCATGCTCGGGCTTGTCAGTTTCAAAGATCAGTGTCTTGACCATTTGGCGTTCGGTAAAACCGAGCGCCTGTGCGACATTGGCAGCGCCCTTTTCGGTAGTTGGCGGAAAAGAAAGCCTTTTATACGAAATACCCAGGCGATCTAAAAATTCGTGAGCGGGGAGAATTACTGTCATGCAACTGCACATTTTCACAATCTGAAGCAGCAAGAGTTATACCATATGCCTTGCAGGCAATCCTTTGTTGGCAAGTGCAGACAAACATGGCGACCCGATTATCGTGAGGAACAACAGATGGCAAAAATGCGAGCAGTTCAGGTGGCAAAGGCGGGCGGAGCCTTCGAACTAGTTGAGAGAGATATTCCGCAACCTATCGCTGGGCACGTGTTGATCAAAGTGCAAGCGTGCGGCATCTGCCACAGCGATTCAATGATAAAAGAGGGTCATTGGCCTGGCGTGCAATATCCAAGAGTGCCTGGTCACGAAGTGGCGGGAGTCATCGACGCCGTTGGACCCGGAGTAACGGATTGGAAAGTTGGACAAAGAGTTGGCGTTGGCTGGTATGGCGGACATTGCGGAGAATGCAAGTCTTGCCGACGCGGCGATTTCCTCACATGCCAAAAGGGACTGATAGTCGGCATTTCATATGACGGCGGATACGCGGATTACATGATTGCGCCGACCCAAGCTCTGGCGCTCATCCCGGATGAATTGAAGGCGGTTGAAGCTGGTCCGCTTCTTTGCGCCGGAATCACAACGTTCAACGCGCTACGCAATAGTGCGGCGCGCAGCGGCGATGTTGTTGCCATTCTTGGGATTGGCGGACTTGGTCATCTTGGAGTGCAGTACGCTAAGCGGATGGGCTTCAAAACCGTAGCGATCGCGCGAGGCAAAGAAAAAGAAGAACTGGCTAAAAAACTTGGTGCGCATCAATGACAGCAAAGCTAGCAACGTCGCCGATGAACTCAAAAAATTAGGCGGTGCAAAAGTCGTTTTAGCGACTGTCACCAATAGTGATGCCATGGCTGCCACCATTGGTGGACTAGATGTGGACGGTACGCTTATCATCCTAGGTGCAGCAGGGGAGCCATTTTCGTTTTCAAGTTTACAGTTAATTGGACCTCGTCTCGCGATAAAAGGCTGGGCCTCGGGAACCGCCATCGACTCAGAAGACACTCTCAAGTTCAGCGTGCTTACCGATGTGCGCTCGATGAACGAAGAGTTCCCACTCGAACGCGCCACCGAAGCCTACGAAAGAATGATGAGCGGTTCGGCGAAATTTCGAGTTGTGCTTACGACAGGGAAGTGAGGTTTTACTGGTTGAAGGTCACTTTGTTTTGCGGAGAAAATATTCCTCCATGCACAGTAAATGGCGTCCGGTTTCTGTAATCGAACTAGGCATTTTGGAAAGAATGCTCGCAGCAGATTTTCCTGGTGCTGAAGTTCTTAGGAAACAACTGCCAAACCTTGAGGTACGTGAGATTGATGGTGAGGCTTCGCTCGAATTGAAGGTCGCTAATCAGGTGCGAACGATATTCAAATATCCTGTGCCTGTGGAAGCAACTTATAGTGACACCGCGCCCTACGAAGCATTGAGTCAAGTGCACGTGCATATTTTGTTGCATACAAATTTGGGACTTATGAGTGAACTCAAGATCTACAAAGATGATGGTACGACTATCGAGCGTCTTCCTGAGCCTGCGGAGCTACATATCTTCACTCCGGAAAATTGGGACAACCACTAGGTCGAACGTTAGCTTGTGGATCGGAATGCAAGTTCAAGTTGGCTTTGAGATGTGGCGGGGCTACTTGGAAATTTCCGAAGGCCAGCACATTCAGTGATCAAGTTGTTTCCAAAGGGAATAAGTCGACTATCAGGTTCTCGTCCTTAGAGGAAACGATTTGTCAGCATCATTGAAACAGTTACTAGAAGCCGGTGTCCACTTTGGACATCGAACTCGAGAATGGAATCCAAAGATGCGGCGGTTTATTTATGATTCTCGAAATGGGATTCATGTTATCGATCTTTTGCAAACACAGAGTGGGATTCAAAATGCTTGCGATTATTTGCGCACAGCAGTTCGCGATAAAAAGAACATTGTCTTTGTCGGTACAAAGAAACAAGCTGTGGAGATTGTAGAAGAAGAGGCTAGGCGCTGCAGGGCATTCTTTGTCAATCGCCGTTGGCTCGGTGGCACGTTAACAAACTTCGAGACTATTCGCCTCAGAATGCTTCGGTTGAATGAACTCGAATCGATGCGTGAATCTGGCGAATTTTATCGTCGTCCTAAGAAAGAACTTGCAAAGCTAAATCGCGAATTATTCAAGCTTGAGCAATCGCTCGGCGGAATAAAGAATATGCGCGGACGTCCAGATGTTTTGATCATCATTGATCAAACGCGAGAATCCATCGCAGTTTCTGAAGCTTCAAAAGTACGTTGCACCACATTGGGAATAGTTGATACCAACTGTAATCCAGACGGAATTGATTATGTGATACCAGCCAATGATGACTCTAGAAGATCTATTAAACTCATCACTAGGTTGTTAGCTGACGCTATCATTGGAGACGAAGAAAAAGATATTTTCGAAGACGATAACGACGATCCCGATGCCCCAGACAACCATCCGTCGCGCGTGCCAAAGCGTCCATTCCCCGGTACTAGATCGACGGAGATAGTGCTCAGCCTGCCGAACCTCAGTGGCAGTCAATGGGATTCGGACAATTAGTGCTCATGCTCCGCAGGCAAGTTTTGTTTGCTGGGCTGAACACTCCACATGCCGAAAGCAACAACAATTTAAGTCAGTGATTGATTAAAACTGGAAATGACTTGGCGCGAATCTTCGTTGTTGTCGACGAGATTTCCGTTTGGCAAGCGCACTTTCTTGGAGCTAGCATCCGGCGCCTTACCAAATCGAGAGTCGATTTCAGACTGGTCGAAATCTTTGACTACGTTATAAAGGTCGCTGCCACTTTTGGCCAGTTCCTTGCGACCGGTCTCACCGACTCTAAGAAGCATCAGTGAATCAGCAAGCATTTCATCGGGCGCTGTGAAGTAGTCGGTGGGAGGACGAACAAGAGCCCTGTCACGCACTTCTGTATTGGTTAGATGAGGGGCAGCGTTCGTATCGGCGACGGGCTTGCCATCATTATCCAAGGCAGCGCCTTTCTCATCGCAGCGTATCCAACCCTTGTCACTACTGAGTCCGTCGTTTGTGAGCCTGAAGAACTCTCCGCTGTTTCCCTTCAAAAGCCAATATGACGAGTCGCTCGAAGTAGTCCAGCCAAGTTTCTCTGCTATTGGCTTCAGTTTCTCCGGATCCCATAAGCCCATATTCCACTCAGCATTGTGGGCTATTTCATGCGTCGCGAGAGCCTCTATGCTGGTTTTAACATCCTCGTGCTTTTGAAACGCGTCGGCAGCAGTAATTGGTCTGTCAGGCTGCGTGTCCGGTTCAAAAAATACGGAAGGTTTTCCTTTTTCATCTGCTGCGTAAAGCCCAGCATCGTAGGTGTTCTTGCCGAAAGTAGGCGTTTTCAAAAAGTAAAATTTAAGACCAGTCTGCTTGCCGTTCAGAAGCTGACTCGGTTGCGATGACTGGAGCGCTGCTTCGACTCCCATCAATTCACTTAACCGCGGGGCTCGCGCCTTGAGCATGGCGCCTGGTACGAGCTTATCCGCGTGCGTTTTGCTTTGCACCCAGGGGCGTACAGCGTTCTCATTGTCCAAGCTGAACGAAACATGGTATTTGGATTTTAAGTCGTTGATTTTCTCTTGAGTGATGGCGTCTAGCTTGTGTTTGGATTGCTCGAATTCTGTGGATCCAGCAGATGTTTCAAACAAAATTTTGTTCTCGGTCGAACCCGCCATTTTGTACTGCACGAGCCCGTGGTCGACGGTGCGAGCAACACCATATTTCTCCAGAACTAAAGAGTCTTCTTGCTTATCTGAAGCCGCCGCCGCTCGCTGTTGCGGCTGCCTGTGATGCGTACTTAGAGCCTGACTAAGATGCTGCTGACCTTCGTTTATCGAATCAGGCTGCTGGTTTTGCGCAATGATCAGCTCGCGTTGATTGTTATCCACTCTTTGCTCGTAACAAGAGACTGCTAAAGGCTTTATGCCACTTTTGACCAAAAAATCACACGGGCTCAGCTGGCAAGCCTATTGAGGAGCGGTGACCTGGTTGAAGTGGACACTCGTTTAGGTCTAAGGGCTCTTTATCAAACTCATTGTTGTTGGGATATAGCTTTTAAGAGATAGAAGTCGGCCATCGCTGATCGATCCCACTATCAGAATAGCCCGTTGGTCTGCGGTCTCTTCCCCGCGCACCCCGATTTCGATTTGGTACTGTTGCCCAGACTTTCCGGTGACCTCATTCGTATAGATTTCACCGATGCGCTTCTGCAATTCGGAATGACTGCAAGCTTCGAATCCACTTAATTCCTTGGAGAGTAACTCTCGTGATTCTTCCTCGCTCACTGATGGTGCCTCGTTGTGAATTGTCATGTAATATAGCAAGTTCCGAGTGGTGAAATCTCTTAACGAGGATGCATATGAACAGTTGGTTTGAAAATTGCGGTGGATTTAGCCCGGCTCACGATCTTATTTTGCTAAAAGATGGCATCAAGTCGGGGCTGCTTAACTCACAAGATGAACATGGCATGACTGCTCTCAGTTTGGCCGTTTCATCGAAGTGGTTGGAAGGTGTAGAGGAACTCTTGCGCGGTGGTGCGGATACTAGCTTGCGCTATTTTCGAACCGGTGAGACTGCACTGCATCTTGCAGTGCAAGAACGAAATCAAGCAATCATCAAACTTCTCATTGATTCTGGAGCCAACCCAGATGCTGGAAACCATTGGGGAGTCACTCCGAGAATCAAGGATCCTGAATCTTTCAAGCAGTTGCAGGAGAAGCAGATAACAATGCCGGAGCCTCGAATTCAGAATGCTGTGCATCTAGAAGATCATTATCATCCGCGTTTTAAAATCCCGAAGCAGAAAGAACGTGAAACACTAAAACGTGGTCAAGCTGTAGACCTGTACGTGTATGGACCTAAAAGTGAAGCAAAGAAGGATATAGTGAAAGTGCGCATTTCTTCTAGCACCGAAAGTGGTGCGCGCACTCGGTATATTGCGACAGTTGAAACGCCACTTGAGCAAACTCATCTCTCGGCTGGATCACAGCATGTTGAATTCGGACCCGAGAACGTTGCATCCGTGTATGAGAAACGTCCTTGAATGCTTGGCACGTTGTGTGGTTTCAGTTCAGATAGAGGCGGTAGCGACGGTGGAGGAAGTTGGTAGGCGCTTGAGTCGATTCAATTCACGCCTAAACATCCTGAGTTCAATTAGGTCAGAGAACCAATAAGATAGCCGACACCTTTATATCGACTCGCTTCGTTCGCTTTTGAAACCAATTTTTTGAAAACCGAGCAGACTTCTTGTAAGTGTTCCACCTTCGACGACGAGTTCGTGCAGAGCTTCGTCGAGATGACGGGCTTCAACAACTATCGGCACTCCATCAGGCGCCGCAAACAGTGCGGCTTTACGCATTAACTCGTTAATGAATGCAGCACTTGCGCCTTCTGTTCGCTTGATAAACGGTTGCATATCATCGATTTTAACTGCCATGCCTGTGCTGTATAAATCGAATAGTCTTCTGCGGCATTCAGCATCTGGCAGCGGCACTTCGAAAGCTTGATCGATCCGTCCGGGTCTGGCTGCGAGTGCGGGTTCCAAAATATCAGGGCGGTTGGTTGTGAGCAGAAATAAGATGTCCGCGTCATCAGCGAGTCCATCCATTTGATTTAGCAGCTCAAACAAAATAGAGGTGTTGCAATTGCCTGGCGAGGTTCGTTCTTCTGCAATTAAATCCACGTCTTCGATGATGATCATCGCCGGTTGCAGACCTCGAGCCATAGCGCAACAATTGGCTATTAAAGCCATTCCGCGTCCCGTCAGAATGATCACGGTGCGTTCTTTCAGTTGTGATGCAAGATACATCGCAGTCAAGGTTTTACCCGTTCCTGGCGCTCCGTGGAGAAGGAGTCCCCGCTTCAACCGCCGATTCGCGGCGAGAAGAGCATCTTTATACTTGGTCGCATCGAGTGATTGTCGTTCGATCCGTTTCAACAATCCTTCGGGCAGGATGATCTTCTCGCGGGTTATGTCAGGCAGCTTGTGGAACGCGATTTCTAGTTGACCATGAGACATCCCTTCAGTTGAAGTACCAAGCGAAATAACCTTGCCTCTGTAAATACTGCGTCGACTCAGAGCAGCTTGTACGTCAACTAAAAAACGCTCTGCGTCCTGCTTTTCTTGCGCCATGACTTCAACAATGCACTTACCACCGCCCATTCCGGACATAAACTCGTCTGGTCTCAGCAGGATCGCCAAGCGTTCATTTTGATTCCGGATTAAGTACAGGCCCATTTGAATGCAAGCAAGTTTTCGACCGTCAGCCAATTCGATGTTCGTGTAGAGGACTGGACCTTCTTTAGGACCGCCGATACCGACCATGCTGGCTGCGGTGCCGGGCGCAACGAGTTCCGAGAGGGTCGTGGATTTAAAGCCCATAAAGCCGTTTTGTACGCCGACGATTGTTGCGCTTCGTCCTGCCGCTTTTGAGTAATCTTCGATGGCGAGAAAAACATTGGCGTGATTGTATTTTGCGAATGATTCGCTCACGATCGTTAAATTGGATGGGTCTTTTCCGAAGTGTTCACGAAGTTTTGTGCGAAATTCATTTTTGAAAGGCATCAAACCTTCGAAGTGTGCGGCAGGACCGGTTGGCATAACCATTATTTCTTCCTCGCTTCTGCGCACTACTCACCACGCAATCTAAGCTTTCCCTGCGAGGCGGTGTCCTAACCGAGTAGGTATTCCAGTGACATGGGGATACAATGTGTTAATGATTTTTCCAGACGCTTTACATACAGCTGTTTCTGAACACAAATATCCGTTGCTGTTCGCGACGATTAGTGGTGCACATCTTTATGGATTTCCGTCACCCGATTCTGATTATGACTTGCGAGGCGTACACATTTTTCCGGTCGATGAGTTGATTGGGCTCGATGCTCCTGATGAGACAATCGAATTCACAGCCTTTAAAGAAGGTATCGAGCTAGATCTAGTGACGCACGATGTGAAGAAATTTATTCTCCTCCTGCTCAGACCGAATGGTTACGTGTTGGAGCAATTGTATTCGCCTTTAGTGGTGCACACAACGCCAGAACATGAAGAGCTGAAAGTCTTGGCTCGTAGTTGTATTACGCGCAGGCACTGCGACCATTATCTTGGATTCGCTCATTCACAGTGGCGACTCTTCTCGAAAGAAGCGCAGCCTAGAGTCAAGCCTCTTCTATATGTTTTTAGAGTTATTCTCACTGGTATCCATCTTATGAAAACTGGCGAGATTGAGGCTAATCTGATCAAACTCAATGAGGGTCTTTCGCTAAGCTATCTGCCAGAACTCATCGCCTGCAAACAGGCATCTAAAGAGCAAGCTAAGCTGATTTCGACTGATTTGGAATTTTACGAATCGGAGTTTCATCGCCTGATGGCACAGCTCCAAGAAGCTGCAGCGAGTAGCAACTTGCCTGAACGACCAACAGCGAAACCGGCGCTTAATGACTTGCTTGTTCGCGTGCGGCTGGGAGTTAAGCAAGGACGCGGGAACAGTAGACCTTAGGTCGCCTCAGCCTTAAATCCGCCTTAGTCCATGTAAGTGAACCTTCGTTTTGCACTTATTAGATCTTCGGTTGCACAGATGATTTATTGTTTGCTGTCGCCATGGTTAATAGAAGTGTGATGCTCCACATGAACGTTTTGCGTATGGTGCTTAGATTGCTCTTTAATAATCCCGATACCCGCTTTGACGATCGCACCACCGATGACAACGTGGGGTAATAGGACGGTCGCTGCGACCTTTCCTACAGTCTCAAGTTTTTTCTTGTCTGCGTGTGTTGCTGTTCCATTGATTTCACGCTTGGCAGAGCCCGCCAATCCTTTAGCTTCGTGCTCAACACCATGGACAACGTGGTCCAAATGCACCTGGTGTATGCCGTGGTGTATTTTGTTTAGAATGCCATGAACTTCATCATGCATCTTATGCCCAGCTTCGCTATGAGTCTTCTTGTGATGATCTCTATCGTGGTCACCATTGCCCATTTGTGGAAATTCTAAAACCATGTTGTGTCACCTTGAAAATCTGATTGAATCCAGGATGCATCATAAAGATAACAATCACATAACGGTCCAGGTGCTGATCATCGTGCGATGAACTCAGTAGTGAAGCGGTTCGCATCCAACCTATGATTACTGGAAGATTTTGAGGACGATCTGATTGAACTAGTAAGGATTTTTTGCTGACGTAACTTCCAGAATTAATTGCCTGCAAACACGCAAGGGAAGAACAGGCTGTTACGGATCCACTCTGCCGATCTCTAGATGAGGCAAAAACGAATCTGCGACAGCTTTTGCTAAGGCCTCATACCTTTGTTTGTCTTCGTTAGTGACAGTGCCTTTTATCTCGTGCTTCGCCGAGCCCGCCAATCCCTTAGCTCCCTTTTCGGCTCTGTGAAGGGTATGGTTCAAATGCACTTTGTGTACGCCGTGGTCAATTTCGCCTAGAGCGGAACAAGCTTCATCATGCATCTTGTGCCAAGCTTCGGTATGAGTCTTCTTCTTCTGATCTCCGTCGTGTTCGCTATCGACCTTTTGTGCAAATTCTAAAATCATCTTTTATCACCGTGAAAATTCGATTGAATCCAGGATGCGTCACGAGTATAACAATCAGATAACGGTCCAGATAGGAGTGTTCGTCACCGCGCCAGCAACTCAATCGCGAATCGGTGCTCAATCGCAAATCCTAACGACATTGTTAAGGCGATAATCGCAAAGGGGCGACTTTCATGGCGACGTCTTCGACAAGCGGCTCGTCGATTTTGTTTGCGCCTCTACCCATTGGGATGGACAGCATAATGCCATTTCATTTGATCGCTGCATGTAAACAGGCTGTGAACTGTCTGTTCAGATTGCGGAAATAGCTTCTATTTCTGTCTGACTTCGCGTTAGATTGTTGTAGCCAAAACCGAGGGTCGTCATGAGCATTTTAAAAACATCATTTCAAATTTCACTTTTGTCAGGTTTCGTTCTTTCAAATTTCGCTCAAGTCGGGTTTGCAAATTCCGTCAGTCACGCGCCGAATAAATTGACGCAGAAGACGAAAGCACCAGCATCTCTTGCGTTGTTGATCAAGTCTGATGATATCTGGTCTATCTTGGAGAATGCATCCGTAAAGCAGAGCATGAAAGATGTTATGGGCAACGAATATCCTTTGTTTAAAGAACGCACACAACAATTAGAATCAGTGCAGGTGAAAGGGGACGAAATTTTTTCTCAAGGTGGTGTTGAGGGTTTGTACACAATTCAGGAATCTGCGATAGATTTCAATACGAAGACCAATCGTGCTCAGGTGGCGATTCTAGACGACAATAACTTAAATATCTGGGGTGCGGCGAATAACGCCGAATTGACGAAGCCAATGAAGGAATACGTCGCTGATCTGCAATCAAGAAAAACGAATGTTACTGTGAACTTGAAGTTTCAGCCGCCAAACAAATCAACGATTGCATCTGTGGCTGTAACACAGTCGAAAGCCAAAACCAACGCAAAAGCTGCGACCAAAAGACCCATCAGTTTCGCGTCGCCAGTTGGTACATATCACCGCGAGTCACAGTGGGATGGTGGCACCCTCCAGATCGTCAAACTCAAAGGTAACAAAATTAAGTTTGCTTTGACAGCCGCACATGGTGCCAATACTGGTGGTGCTAGTGGAATAGTGGACCTCGTAAATAATAAGGCAACTTACAAGGGCGAAGGCTTTCAACTTGGCTTCGATTATGGCGGCAAATCGGTTTTCGTCAGTGAGAGTGGTGAGGGATTTGGTGGCATGAACGTGCACACCGATGGCACCTACAAGAAAACTGACGACAAAGTTCCAACTATCGACGACTCTTTATTTTAGTCTCAACAGACGAGTTTTAGTCTCTACTGAAGATGATTCAGGATCCAAAAGATCCTGAATTTCTCTTTGTATAATCTGCCATACTGCATATTGCTTGCCGACGAAATAGGGCACCAGGATGTCATATCCGCTGCCCACGACACTATAGGAAGGTTTCGACCATGGACACCGTCACAGTCAGTAATTACGAAGTTGCTCTGAGTAAGGTCAGCAATGGCAATCCCGGACAAGATGAACAAATAAAAAGAAACGTTGGGCGAACCGAAGTTTTCTCGCTCGAAGGACATTTTACGAAGGTCAGCGCTGGACCAAAAGTTTATTTTAAACTCGACATTGGTGGCGGAGTTGGTTCGAGAACTGTTGGACGATGGGTGGATCTCGAAAACGTTGGCGACAAGGTCACAAAATTGTTCTATAGCGGAGACGTTGATTTTTCGCAGAAATCCAAAGAAGTGCAAGTCAAACTGCTTGTCGAAGATCAAGTCGTGCACACTTGGTCTTTCGAGTTAACATAGACCTCACGCTTTCTCCACGGGTGGCCGCTATCGTTGGATGGACGGTAAGCTGAGAGCTTTGCGAGAGACATACTCATGCCTCTGCCCGACGCCGTTCAGGATTTCATCGGAGCATAGGCACAGGCTATTGTTGCTGGATCGTTCCTTTGACAATCCAGGCTCTCTCGGCTGAACCACTTTCGCGCCAAGCCATCACACTTTGGTCTTCGCCCTGATCATAGTGACATTCAGCCTAATCTCAGGAATCATCATTTTGCTTGCGCCACCACTAACGGTGCCGAAGATATGGCAAGGAGCAGAAGGCTAAATTCATGCTACGCTCTGCCGGTAATATGCGCATCCTAGTAGGGATCGCGGCTTGCTTTATTTATCTTGAATGAGCCATCGGGTAACTGGACAGTTTGAATGAGGTAGTAGCTCCTTTCGTTTTTCTGATTTCTGCCCAACACAATGAAGTTTGTGCGATTGTAATGCAAATCACCTTGAAGGCAATCGATCACTATTGAATCCGGTCTCGGACCGACATCCTGTTTCTCTAGCTCTCGTTCAAACTGTTCCATTGATAGGTTCTTTTTCTCAGTTTCGCTGAGCAATGAATACGCTGTTTCATAGTCGTGTTCCAAGAACGCTGCGGTCCCAAAGTTGAGAGCTAGCTGCGCAGCCCGACCCGGGTTAGTATAAATAGTTCTTACGCGATTAATATCTTGCTTTGACAGCACAGCAAATTGATGAGCATCCTGAGGACCTCCCATGGAGTACATGACGTCTTGGGGATTCGATGAATGCATTAGACCAAGAGCATGCCCAATTTCATGAACGCATATGTTGTAGAAACTGGTATCAGTTTCGGTAAGATTTGATCCCACAAATATAAGAGGACGTTGTTTTTCAGTTCGAAGTGAGCCGCTGCGAATCGTATCACAGTGCCCAGCTTCAAAACTGTTCCCGCGTTCCTTGAGATTGTTAGTCCATTCACAGTTAATTTGAGCGTCAGCGGGATTGGCTATGAAATCGAACACAAGCGTTCCGCCAGTCGCGGATGACCATAATAAGAACGCTCTTTTAGCCAAATCCTGATATCGGGTTGATATAGCTTTTTTATACGACTTATTTATCCGACTCAACTTGCTCGCCGAGATCGAGACTGTAATAGGCATTTTGGGCATGCCAGAATTTATCCATGACCTGAATAAATAGTGTCTTGGATAACTACCCTTCTCAGTTTCACGAGTTGTGGCGAAATCCTGATCGTAATATTTGATTTCATCCATGACCCTCTTTACGTCGGGCGCCTTCGGAAATTTGGCAACATACTCTCTGCGAGTTTGTTGAACTTCTTCGAGTTCTCCATTCTTCCATTCACAGTGCATCAATCCACTTAGGCACGAATTGAGATCCTCCTTGTCCAACGCCATCGTCAATGCAAATCTGAAACAATGTTCTGCATGCTTATAATCGTGAAGATTAGCGTAGCATTTCCCCAACTCCGCCCAGGCGGAAGCGAGTTTGGGTTGTACGGTAACCGTCGTTAGAAATGCATTTAACGCTGCTCTCCACTCTGCGCGATTCTCCAGATTTAGTCCCTGGTTATATGATGCTTTTGCTCTTGCGGTAACCGCTTCACTTGGGGCGCTTCCTTTTGCGGCTTCACAACGCAATTGAGTAGTTCCTAAACCTGACCATGTTGCAAGAATTAGAAGGAACGTTTTGGATTTCATTTTCTGCGGTACCACAATTCGGAATCAGGGTTAGCTTCTTCCATTTTATGGGCTTACGATGTTTATCGCGATACCCAGGCTATGATTATGCAAAAGACTTTTTCTTGGGACATAAGAATGTTACTGCAACTTGGAGATCAACATTGACCGGATGTCGAGATGACTACTGACGAAACAAGTCGCGAGGATCTTGAAGAGCAGCTTGCCGTGGTTCGACAGGCCCTCGTCGAGATCACACAACAACTGAAGATGCGGGAATCCGAGCGTGACTTGTTGGCGGTAATGCTACACGAAGCGGTGAATTCACAAGCACGCCCACGTGATAAGAGTGGATTGGATAGCCACCTCCGCGTAGTTGGGGAATTTGAAACTTCGGGAAAAAATCCACCAGCAGAGGCATATTTGCTTGAATCTATCCCAGCCGGCATAGTAGTTTTGACTCAATCTGGAATTATCAAATCTGTAAACAGACGGTTTCTGACTATGACTGGTTATTCTTCATTCGAGTTGATTGGCAACAAAATAAACGTACTTTACGAACAAGACGAGACTGATCGCAATGCTTCAGACTTCATAAGTAGCGCTTATTCAGGCATGAAGCGCACCCTTATTAGAAAAGATGGAACTACCTTCGTCGCTGCAACCGCAGTAAATCGGCAAACCAGACACAAACAAGTCGTATTTTGCATTGTGAATTTGACCGAGAGTTTCGACCCTGGACCTTAATTAGCGTACGACTGATGATGCCTAAACATTGACCAATTCGCATTTGTGTTAACGCGTAGGTGGTGATACGTTAGCAGTATGCGCTTGTTGTTTCTTTCGACGACTTAGGGTAACCATGGATGGTCTAATCGTTCCATCAGTGACTGCGTGCTCACAATGGGTATTAATTACCTCTCTTATCATCATTCTGAGTATGCAGGTCTGTGCACAATCAGTGGAAAAAGAACGTAAGCTCGACAACGAACGTTTCTTAGCTTGCTGTAGCAAGGAATTCGCCGCTACTGCGGTCCGCCATGACTATTCCGACGGGGAAAGGATTTGGCGTGATGAACTAATGTCGCATCATGGCGATCTGAATTATGATCTCTATTACGCCGCTGCCGAAACAAGACTCGCCAAACTACTTCATTGGCAGTCAATCTGTTGCCAGCTTCCTATGTCCAGCGAAACCGAGATGCTTTATAAAGACGCCATGCGCATTATTAAGAACGTTCGGGGAAATGCTGATGGCTCCGAAGTTCAATTGGAACTAGCTAGTCTGTATTTCTCGCAGGGGCGTCAACAAGAATCCGAGATCGAGTACAAAAAGAATTTGATGGCTTTGAAAGAAAAGTATGGGGAAGATAACTGGTATGTGCGTCAGACCACTTACGCGCTGGCGCATTTATTTGAATCGCAGAAAAGATACTCTGAAGGAGAAGCACTTTTAAAGGATGCGATTCGTGCTTGCAGGGCGCATCGTGCGGGGGATTTTTCAACTCCGTACACACTCAATGAACTCGCCATGCTCTACCTTTATCAGGGGCGCGATGGAGATGCACTGTCGTTATTTGAGGACGCGCTCAAAGCGAACGGCGGAGATTTTAACGATGTCGCTCTCAATGCCGGACGAGTTCTCCATCGATTAGGACGTGATGCAGAGGCCGAAGCGAAGTTCAAGGTGGTTCTCGAAAATAGGAGGCAGTGCAAGATTTTTGATAATGAGAAGTGGCAATACATTCCCGACACCGCAGCATACAATGGTCCGGTAATGATCGCTCTTGGTGAATTGTATGCGGATAACAAGCGATATGCGGAGTCCGAGCCATTGTTGAAAAAGGCGCTAAAACTCAACGAGGTGTCTTTCAATGCCCAATCATTTGTTTTGGAGCAACGAGCACGGCAGCATGATATCAAAGTCGCCAGTCAAGCCATGGCGAAGATGTATCGTAGCCAGGGGCGCGACGCTGATGCTAAAGCCGTCTTAAAGGAAGTTTCGCAACTTGTGAAGCCTGATAGGGAAGGAGCGGCGGAAGTGAAATGGATTGGTGCATTGTCCACTGGTGACTTGTCCGATCACCGCTGACTGCATACGGCCTGCGGCAGTGGCAATTGAGGTTGGTGGTGCACAGAACTTTGCCACTGCCCATGGTGACTGTTTTTTTTGAATCTAATCTAATATCATTTGTCGAGTTTCGGAATAGCTGCTCCGGTTAGTTTGTCCAATTTCGTTTGTTGTGTCACAGTTAAGAAGTGCAATAGGTAACGTATGTCTTTTTTGAAATATTGGAAGAACTAGGCCGCGATTAGGTAGTCTGCTATGAATTCTGGTACCCAAAAGGGCAAAGAATGGCCACGGCAGACCTCGAAGTTTGGTCCGAAGATGATCGTAGTCGCAGTCTTTTTATTGGCGCTATGGCTCTCTGGTGGGTTTGCTTTGTTTGGCTCACTCTTCTCTACCAGAAGCCAGTTTGACGAATTGATCTCCGCTGTATTTGTACTTGCCTATTGCCTGATATCCCCAATCACCATCGCCTTATTGATTTATATGCTGGGCATTGGTTTGACGATGTGTGGATTCGCTTCTATTGGGACCAATCTGATCCTTGCGTCGCAATCTCCACATCAATTCACACAGGCATTGTTCAACACTGTTCATTTGAAAATGCCTGATTGGGCCACAACCGTATTTATCGGTGGATCTTCCATGTGTTGCTTGCGATGGGTCGTTTCGATGAAGCGGATAAACTCTTGCGTGAGGCCATCAATCAAATAGAAAAAGACTCTTGTAGTGGCAGCGACGCATGGCTAAGAATGCAAATGTATTTGGTGGATTGCTGCATACAACGGGGACGTTTCGATGAAGCTGAAGAGCGCCTTAAAAACTGCGCGGAGAACCCGGACTTTGACGGAACAATTCTCTTATCTGGATTACCTAACAATATCTTCATGCGCTGGGCTGCGCTTTGTTTCAACCGAGGACAATATGCGCTAGCGGTGCAGCACTACACACGAACTTTGCACGCACTAGAGATCGAAGCCAGCAGTAAATTCGAACGGCAAATCATTGATCAATTAACTGCGGAGATTACGATTGAGTTAGCAATAATGTATTGCAAAGCACAAATGGTCGATAAAGCTGCCGCAATTGCCAGAGGAGTCTCTCAGGAGAGAGCGATTGAATCGGTATACGGCGTATTGTTTTTAACCAAGTTGAATTACGTATTGGGCGTGGTGGCACTCAATGATGGCGAACTGAGCGTGTCCACAGACTATCTCGAAAAGGCTCTGAATCTGGGACGACAATTTTCTATACTTTCACGTGACGAGGTGGCTGATGTGACGTCAGCAATGGCAATGTTGGCCGAAGCTAATCAGGATAATGCTTTGGCCGACAACTTATTCAGGCAGGCGCTGGAAGCAAAGCAAGGCTATTTTGGTATTGCTCACCCACAAACTGCTTATGTTCTGGAGGCTTACGGCGCTTATCTCACGAGGGCTGGACAGCTCACGAAGGCAGACGCGGTTCTTTTGCAAGCTAAAAACATTCGGGCGTCGATTAAGAGGTGACGGCGTATGCATTTGAACTGCTGCTCTTTGGGGTGTAACAGCTATACTTGATAATCAACTGGCTGGTCCTGCGATACTATAGCGAGATAGGGCGATGGGGCGATGGTGGAAGTCGATGAGTATTCAAAATGATTCAGAGTAAATGTAATTGGCTAGTCGGCCTCGCCGTCTTTCTCTGGTGCACTAGCCCGATTGCGAATGCTGCGCCTGCAGCTGAGACAACTGTGCTGACACAGAAGTGCACGGCGATCGGAGGCACCTATACTGTTTATTTGAGCAAAAACAATGTGCGCATCGATAGTCCCAGTTTGGTCATTTTTGCACAGGCTCCAAAATGGTCTGTCACTGTTTTGAAGCCGAACAAGAAAATCTATTTTCAATCTGACTACAAAGCTTGTCTGAAGCTTCTACGGTCAGCCAGGGCGCCATTCAGCACGATCGCAGAGTCTAGCTCATCCAAATGGCGCAAAGCGCCAGCCGAAGTAATTGCCGGCTGTGCCAGCGAGCAGTGGTGCAGCGATAGCACTGACAAGGGTCGCATTAAATGTTGGACTCTTTCTGAGCCTCGCTTTGCGCCGCAATGCGCAGAAATTATGGACACATGTTATGGAATTCCTTCTCCGGGGAACGGTATCCCACTTCGGTTTTTCTATACCGGTTCAGGAAACTCACTTCTGCCGATGCCGTCACGCCACTACGATAGCGACGGCCGTCGTCAGCAGGAGTATCGGTGGCTGGACACGGTTGGGACAAAAAAAATTCAAACGTCGAACACGCTATTTGCAATTCCCAAAGGATTCAAGCCAACGAAAGACTATGCAGAGATTGCTGTGGACGGCGACACGCACAACGTTGACGCTGCGTTTATTTTGAAAGATCTCTCTAAGCATCCGGAAGCGCTTTTTGACAGCCGCTGAACGGCGCGTCGATAGGATGTCCTATGTTCTGCAGCCGACAATCTCATCACGGTTCGGTAATTTCATTGGATTGCAAGATCTTTACTTGCTGTGGTGCTCAGCGGATTTTGATTGGCTTTATGTGAATGAGGCGGGGATGATACCAGCGTATACGGCGATGGTCGTCATTGATGCTTAATCTTTCAAGCGCACAATACGGGTAAGTGGCAATGAATTATTTGGACTGTCGTGGCCGATGTAATAACAAGGCGGAAAGAAGCATGAGATTTCGCCGTTACCAAGCGATTTGATTTGAACTGCATCACGTGCACACTCGTCTAGTAATAAAAACTGGCGCGCGATACCGGGAAAAATTTGTAGTTCTTGAACAACTTGTACGCACCGTGCTCGACCGACATCGAAGTCGCCTCCAGAAAACAAAGAGGGTGGGCTATAGCTGTAGGCAGCAATGCGGTTGCGTTTATCAATTAGCTCACTAACGAAAGGTGAGCTATTGCCGAGGTGAAAGCCTACTGATATCAATATCAATAATGAAAGACACACAAACCCCAAGCTGCTTAATAGTTTTTTGCCTAAACGCATTTTGCTTGACATCGCAAGCGTAATTGCACCGATTGGTAAGAACAGCATCGCATATCCCATAAATGTGGCGAGATCAGAATTCGTAAGCTTGATGTTGAAAAACATGCAACCTGCATAAGCAGCCATTATCAACGCAAGCGCGACGAGGTTGTTCGCGATGTTTGGCGCGTCAGAAGTGCTACTGATAGTTTCTTTTTCTGGCGGTGGCGAAGCAGGTAGCACAGTTCCCCCAGTGCAGATGCTTTCATTGTACTCGTCCTTCTATGACCTTGGACAATGGACAGCGCAATTCTGTTGTCTGGATTGCCCAACGATATGTTATTGAGCTAGGAGGCCTTTTGTTTCAATCGGGGGCAACACATTCTTGCCATATAGAGCTACACACCACAGCTTGCAATATGCTAGCGGTGAATCCCTCATGACAATTCACGAATCATGCACGTCGAGCAGATACAGTCGACGTACTACCAGGGTCAACTCATGAGACGAAACAAGTTCGCGAAGACGATTGGTTATTGTTTCCTACTGTCGTTGCAACTTGTGACTGCTAACGCCGTTCGAGCGCAAGAGAATTTTAGAGTAGGCAGACCCGCAGCAGCAGCAACAACAGGCACACTGACGGTTAAAACCACCTATGGTGAGTCTATTCCAAGTACCACGCTTAAGGCGAATGCCACGCTCAACTTGGAAGAGCAGCCAAATCCGTCTTACCAAAACGCAATCTTCGACTGGCAAAATAAAAATCTGCCAGCGAAACTACAAGATCGATACGGTGCCACTACCGACAGTGCTAGCAACGGTCAGCACAGGGGGCTCAAAGCACATTTGGGTGGAGCGTTCTCTGTACTCGGAACCGTTGTCGGATCAGTTGCCAGCTCATACATTCCTGTCGCGTCTGTGGCTCAGCGTAACCGAAGTTCTGAGCCTAACATTGCAATCGAAGCTGGGCACTGCCCGGCAGCTTTTGATCCTGCATTTCAAGTTCCGGTAAGATGGTGGGACATTCTTTCAAGCGAAGAGGTAAGCCCAAGCTTCGGTCCGCAGTGGACCGTAAATCCGAACGGTTCCATTTACGACGTCAGTCCTTACACTGGCGCTGAACGTGGCAATCAAGGACATGCCATTAATGAGAGAACTATGGTAAATCTCCGGCAAATACTACTAACGGTAGGCAAATTCCCACCGTTTCCAGAAGGATCAAAAGTTCGTTGTTACCATCTGATTTTCGATGGTTCGGCTGGTATTTGATCTTTCATCAGTTCGTGCTATCAAAAAAACATCAACGAACACACAGAATGTAAATTCTCAGATTTAAGGGAAGAGCAAGCCTGATAGACTATGACGACTCTGGAATCTGCAGCCGGCATTTTTCGGCTGTTACGCCAGGGTTTGCCTTATTGCCTTAGCACTCCCGATCCTACAGGAGATAATAATGTCGAATCATTTTACTGGTCTCAACCTTGGGCCGCCTCTTGGTGACCAGAGACTCGACCTCTGCGATCTCTACGCGTTCCAGTCCCCAAGCGACCCGGCGAGGACGGTAATAATCCTCAATGCGAATCCGTCGGCGGATGCACTTCATCCCGACGCCATCTATCGGTTGGCTATCGACAACAACGGAGATTTACTGAACGACATCGCATTCAGTTATGTGTTCTCTGCGCCTCAAAACGGTAAACAGACAGTCAATGTCTTCGTGGCAAAGGGTGAGGAGGCACGGTCGGTTGAAGCTGTCGGGAAAAAGATCATCTCCGACGCTGAGGTCTCGTTCGGTGCCACACCGAATATTGTTAAGTCTGGTGACTACACATTTTTCGCGGGCGCTCGCAGTGATGCGTTCTTCTTTGACTACGACGGAATCAAGAATCTCTTCGATACTTCAGGTGGACGAAACTTCACCGCACCTCACATGGAAGGCGGCAAGTCTCCGTGGACTGGCAAGGACTCGAATACCGAAGCCAATGTATTTTCGATCGTAATCGAGTTGCCGACTAGCGAGCTCGGCGCCAATCCTGCGATCCGAATCTGGGGGCGATGCAGTGTGCGACGCGACGGCACATTGCTCCACGTGGATCGCGCCGGTCACCCTTCGGTCAGCAGTTTCTTCAACACCGACGAAACCAAAGAGGAATACAATGCCAGCGAGCCGGTAAACGATTACAAGCGTTGGCTCGAGCTGTTTGTACACTTGATGGGACATACAGGCAATTACACGAGGGAAGAAGCGATAGCAGCAATCAACGAAGCTGGCATTCTCCCTGACATGCTAAATTACGACCCCTCGAAGCCCGCGACATATCCTAACGGCCGCGTCTTCACCGACGACGTAATAAACGCGCGACTCTCATTCCTCTCCAAGGGGGATATCCCGCCCGATGGACTTGCACCGCACACCGATATTCTGAAGGAGTTCCCCTACATAGGCACTCCCCATCCGGTGAAAAGCCTTGCAAAATAATTGCCTACTATTTCTCTGATGAGTTTTAGCTCGATCTTGGGAAATTGCAATTAACATCGCCATCGGTGATTCAATAACTGAATGAAAAGGGATCAAGTTGACTTGATCCCTTTCGTTGTTTCTCACATGTGCCTACATTTAGGTCTGAATCTCCAAATCAATTTTGTCGAAGTGGCGCAGACGGAGGTCCTTCTCTCGTATCCACAGATAGAGGTCTCCGTGATCAAAAAACGATGACTCGGTTGCAAAGTCTGAGAAAATTTGCAGCAGCAACAACCACTTTTCCGATGGCGACCTTGGTGTGCCATTCATATCGTAGTGGTACCCAAACATCTGGTGCAAAGGGGGATTGTAATTGTCAGGAATATCCGCGACCTCAGGATCAACGTTGGGAGGCTCAGGGTAAAAGCGGCTATTAAACTCGCTTCTCAGTCTATTAGTTAGATCTGTATAGCGGTCCTCTTCCTGAACCGCCAGTTCTTCCTCTTCGTCAGTATCATCAGGTAATTCCAGCGGGAAGAAGGTCGGGATTGTAAGCCAGTCATGAAACGATAATCGCACCGGACTCGATGTCGTCGCCGCCTCGGGCAATTGCTGCCTGATCAAAGCAGCTGTCTCCGGAGTATAGATACACTCAACGTCCGGTTCTTCGGTATCGCTCGTCAAAAGGAACACTGATAGCAGTCCCTGGTTTGGCAGTATCGAAGCAAATCTGGTTTTGCTTGTCTCTGCGAAATTGATCTGACCGACAAAAGTTCACTCGTAATCATCGTCAATAGACAGATCGGTGTCTTGGGGGAGGTCTGGCTGCCCGCCCAACTTGGATGAGCCCACAGGGATCTTGTCGTCGTCCATGAGGTCTCGTTTCAGTACTAGACAAGGTTTGGGATTGAATGGCAACAGTTTCGCCAATAACTCGTCGTCTACTAAGCCCTTGAAGTCTTCAGTCATGAGTTCTCCCTAAAATCGACTAGACCATGTTAACGTCTAAGTCCGCAAAATTCCAATGGATGCGCCTTAGTCCTTAGAGAATGAAGAATGATCTTTTCCAGACCATTTCACCAACCTTTTGAAATCATTCATAAACGCGTTTCATCTGCATACCAATAGGGACTGCTATTTTTTCCGGAAGGTGGTCCCATTTTGGATTGCCACTCGGCATACTTTTAATTTGCCAAAAACACCCTGCACCACCCAACTGAAATACTGAGAAAGAGACTTAGTTAGTTTTGTGCTTTTCGAAGCTGTCGAAGCCTCGATTCTAGTCTTGCAAAATGTTGATGCAGTGCTTTCATTTCGTCTAGCAGAATGTCTACATCCTTCGAAGATATTTGGTGGCTGTTATCGGCAGATACCGGTGCCGTATATGGTGCATCCTCTCTGACTTCGCTATGACCTTGCTCTGACGGCGAAAAGTAAGGTTGTGGCTTAGCTGGTGCACCAAGCTGCAGGCGTTCCCAAACCCATTCTCGACATAGAACGCCTGGAGGAACTTTTCGTAATTCAGCGGTATCCAGAAGTCGCTCCATAAATTGCGCATCAGCTCGAAACTGCACTATGCCGCGTTCAATCACTCGCTGTCTTAGTTTTCGTCGTCCTTTTTCTAACGCTTTCTTTGTCCGTCCAGACACTTCGCCATCTTCAATTTGATCGTCATAATCACCTTTCATCATTCTCTTCTCTTTTCAAAATGAGCCTGCGACAGGGAGCTTGCCTGTCGGGCATGAAATACCCACAAGTAATCTTCGTTCCAAATTTTGTTTCGCAATTCTACAGCCACTTCGAGTAGTTCCACTCGCGTTGAGCAGTGACCCACCACCATCGTACACTCGTTGCCACGCTGGCTTTTCTTCATTGGGATAGGTTTTCCATAAAGTAAAACCTCCTCAATTTCTTCCTGCGTTATTCTCTATTTGAAGGCTTCCGGAGCAAAACATGGATCCTCTTCAGAGTAGTCAGGATCATCAGGTGTCACAAAAAACTCCTGTAGTACAGTGTACTACAGGAGGCATTATTCGTAAAGCGTGGCGCCCGCGCACCGAAATCCTGAAGGAGTTCCCTACTAAGGCACGCCGCACGCGAAAAAAACTAACTTCTAGGTTGAAGACGTCCGCAGTGAAATTGGGATTGCCCTCAAGGGGCTATGCTGTATTCAGCAGAGGAGTCATTATGAAACACATATACGGCGGCGTCTTGTTTCTCCTGGCTAGTTTCCTTATGGCAACCCCGGCATGGACTGAGAACATTGGGAAAAGCAAGCTCGAGAAGTCTGACAAAGCAAGACGTGTGGTCTTATACTTCCAATCGCCAGAGCAAAAAAAGATTGCTGATTACCTACTCGATTGCCGGCATCGTATAGAAGTCCTGTGGAACGCAGAAAGGTTTAAGGACATCAAAAGCCACGCTCAATATTCAAGTGTCGCATGCACATTTATTTTGGAAAAAAGTGGTGCCGTTGCAAATCTAAAGATCAAGGACAGCTCTGGCTTGAACAATATTGACCAAACTGCTCTTAAGGTGATTCGACAAGCTTCTTTTCAGGCGCATCCAGATCTGTGGCAAGATGAAGGAAATGTTTTTGTCAGATTTTCTGATGATGCTTATCTGAAAGTGAACATGATAGTGACACCAGATCCAACTCACACAAACATTGTGAGGTGGGTACCCCAGGATGAACAAAGCCCCACCGTCAAAAGAATAAGGGCCGAATTTTTTAAATTTCAGGGGAGAATGGGAGAATTTCTTGAACGAGGAAATTTGTTCGTCGATAAACTTGTCGCTGGAGATTCCGAAGGTGCAATGGAGTTGATGGCAGGAAAACTCGAATATATCAAAGATGCGTCGGTAGAGGACGTGTTGACCAATGAGCTGATTCCCTTCTTCAGTGATTTCAAAGAACGTGGCAAAGAAACATCATGCCTTGAGTTGCGCGAAAACGGCAAGTGGAACGGCTTTGCAATTTACAGAATATTTGAAACGGCGTCGGGCACGAAGAAAAACTATATGTTAAAACTGATGCTTCGTGACGATAAGCCGACAATCACCGCTGTCATACTCAACCGTAAGTTAGCGGATGATGCTCCCGACCTGGCGGAAAGTATTGAAAAGGCTAGTCCACATGTCGAGATAATAAAGCCGAGCAACTCAAAGCAAGTAATATGGTCGGCTCCTTCCAACAAGTAGCCTCTGCGACTAAATAGTGGACAAAATTTGATATTTCGGAACAATGTTTTGAATGAGCTCAACTTCGTAATTAGATAGTTGCGATGGAATCAACTTTACCGCGAAGGCCGCTTCGAAGCCATGTTGTACTGCCCCTTCAAGCTCAGACATTGAGACATCGTGTGTGAGGATCTCAAACAAATTAGCGTGTCTATTGCTATCGCCTTCTTGCGCAGCTCCGAAAACTTCTGCCATCTTGTTCTGATCCTGGTTTAAAAGGATGGATCCATGTTGAAGCACTGCATTCTTGCGACGCAATTGAGCGCTACCGATCATCTTTTTGCCGCCGTACTGGAGATCCGCATTGGTAGTGGCTCTGAAGCAGTCATAATTGGTGCGGTAGTCAGAGTTGGAGGTGCCGAGTTCTAGAATGATACCAAATTCTTTTATCGCTTCTATCAATCCCTGACAAATTTGTTTATAAGCAGTTGCCACGCTTGTGCTAAGAAACCCTTGCTGCAGCTGCAGACCTTCTTGCACTATATTCGGTGACGATACCGAGGATGGTGACGACCGATCAGTTGATGTCGGCAACATCGAAACAGAATTTTGATTTGATTGATGTTCGTTGGCTGCTCTGTCCTTATCCTTGTCACCAATACTGGTGCCGACAAAAGAGTATGTCAAATCGCCAAGGTGTAGAACAGCCCGCCCGCCTGTTGGTCTGCGAACGACATCTAACCCGGCATCTTTGATCGACTGGATTTCTTTGGGAGAAATCTTTTGGGAATAACCAATTGAAATTGCAGCAGGCTTCCATCCATACAAACGCAAAGTTGGTGGCACCTGACCAGCCAGGTGAGCTTCCAAGATCGCTTCGTCAGCTGCCATGTTGAAAGCAGGGTCGCATTCGCCGTAGGTTATGAGGCGCCAGTCCATGCGGTTTAGGAGACGCTGGCTTTAATTATCGGTGGAGCTTTTACCGCAGTGTCGCTGTAAGTAAATGCTTCTTCGAGTTTAGCGCGAGCAGCTTCGTATTCTTGTTTCGTATCTGCGTAGATGTCGGCAATAGGTTGACCGCCTTCAACTTTTGCACCAACTTTGTCTCGAAGCACCACACCGACTGCTAAATTGATCGGCTCTCCTTTTTTGGTGCGTCCTGCACCCATCAGCTTGCAAGCCTCTGCAACTTTGCGACCGTCAAGATGCTTGACCCATTTGGTGCCTTTTCCAGGAACAAGAAATTCATATTTTTGTTTTGCCGTTGGCATCAAAGCGTGATTTTCGATGATGCTGGCGTCACCACCTTGAGCTTTGATCAGCGTTCGGAAACTCTCGAGCGCCTTTCCACTTTCCATCAAGTCTCTGAGTATCTTATGCGCAGATGCCGAATCCTTACATTTGCCGGCGGTGATTAATGCAAGTGAACCTAACTCCATGCAGAGTTCTTGCAAATCAGATGGTCCGCCACCTTTCAACGTTTCAATCGCCTCGATCACTTCTAAAGTATGACCAACGGCCAATCCCAGAGGTTGCTCCATATCAGTTACGACCGCAGTGACTGGGCGTTTCAAACGATGACCGACTTCGACCATTGTTCGGGCTAATTCTGTAGCTTTTTCCTCTGTTTCCATGAAGGCACCACGACCGCACTTAACATCGAGAATGATCAAGTTAGCGCCGGCTGCGATTTTTTTGGACATCACCGATGCGGCAATCAATGGAATGGATTCAACCGTGCCCGTGACATCGCGCATCGCATAAATTTTGCCGTCGGCAGGTGCAAGTTCTTGAGTTTGGCCGCCGATCGCCATTCCTATCTTTTTGACCTGGCTTATGAAATGGTCGATTGAAAGATCGCTTTTAAAACCAGGAATGGCATCTAGCTTGTCAATGGTCCCGCCGGTATGACCGAGACCGCGACCAGAGAGCTTTGCCATTGGGATGCCTGCGGCTGCCAACAAAGGCACGAACACGAGAGTGGTTTTGTCTCCGACTCCGCCGGTACTGTGCTTATCGGCGACAAGTGGTCCGATCGATGATAGATCCAGAACCGACCCGGATTTGCTCATGGCATCGGTCAACCATGCCGTCTCATCGGCGTTCATCCCCCGCCAGCAAACAGCCATTAGCCACGCTGAAAGTTGATAATCGGGAATCGATGCGTCTGTGACGCCTTTAATCAAGAAATCGATCTCGGGTTGTGTGTGTTCTCGTCCAGAGCGCTTGGCCAGGATGAGATCTACCATTCTCACTAAATTTGTCTCCAATTCTTGGTTTCGGCTGAGTCTGTCGGAGCCCCCACCCAGGCTGCCTCTTGACGACTTGGTCAAGATCTGGATAATGGTGAATAGGGAGCGAGACCCACGAAGCATACTATGAAGTCTTATCGGTCTCCTCCCCTTTTTATTGGGAATATTCTGTGAAGAATTGGCGTCCTTAACGCCATGACCTAAAACACTTTGCTTGCAGGTGTTATCCTTTCTTTGCTCGGGCATACCAGGACCCGGACGAAGGAATCAGATGCAGACTCTTCCAAACGTCAAAGAAGAAAAAGGCACCAGAGCGCCGGCTCGGCTTGGTCAGATTAACTTCATCAATTCGTTGCCTGTGATCGTGCCAATGATGCGGCACTGCGATAACCTCAAGGCACAGATTGTTTTAGCTACGCCCGCCGAACTTAACCGGCAGTACGCAGAGAACAAACTTGATCTCGGCGCCATGAGTTCGTTTTTCTACTTGCAAAGCAACGATATGCAGCTGGTTCAGGGGCTTTCGATTTCTAGTGTTGGACCCGTTGGTAGCGTTTTGTTCTTCAGTAAAAAGGATCCGCGCGAGCTGACTAATTGCAGAGTAGCAGTGCCAATGTCGTCTGCTACTTCAATCAATTTATTGAGAGTTCTTTTGCTCGAACAGTTCGGAGTTCAACCGATTTTGGTGAACGCTGCATCTCCTGATTTGGAACGCGATGATTTGGATGGTGCCCTCGTAATTGGAGATCGCGCCTTGCTCGTAGATCCTGCTTGGTCAGCCAAGTTCCTCAGGCTGGATATGGGTGCGTGGTGGTTCGAAAATTATCACTTGCCGATGACATTTGGTGTGTGGGCTGCGAAAACAAAATGGGCTGACGCAAATCCTGAATTGTTCGCAGAATTGAGTGCGGCACTTGTATTGGCTGCTAAAGAAGGGCTTTCCATTGATTTGGATGAAGTGATCGAGCAGTCGATGGAACGTCTTCCGTTATCTCGCATTCGGTTGCAAAAATATTTTAAAGAAGAACTCAACTTCGAATTTGGTCCCGCTCATCAAAAGGGGCTTGAGCTCTATCGTGATCTTTGTCACAAGTACAAACTTTTCAACTCAAGTCACTCTCATGAACTTATCCTTGGATAGCCTGTCCGAGGAGCGCCTATGCAGCAAGCTGCCCGGCTGCTGCGCACTAGTGGGGTCTATGCACACTAGTGGGGTCTATGCAGCAAGCTGCCCGACTCCGCAAGCTGCCCGACTCCGCAAGCCGCTCGGCTTACATCTGCGTAAACTCGTTCTATTTTGCCTTTGCATTTTTGTAATTGCGGGATGTGCTGAAAAAGATGCAAAGCTGCCAGTGATGCCGAAAGTTCCAGACGAAGAGTTAAGAAAGTCGATTACCAATCAAGCGCATCAAGTCGATCAAACGGTTATCGATGGTTGGTTTTTTGGGGAGGAACCAAGGCTGTTCAAAAGCGCCTATCGAAAAACTACGCCTGAAGAGAAAGCTGCGTTTGCGATGGACTACGCAAAAATGATTGCGGATTCTGGTCAACGAATGGAAGTTAAATGGGATAGCTACGTGCCATATTCGAAACGTCGAGAGTTCGCAACCCAGTGGTGGAGCGACCCCGCTCATGACACGGAATATGTTAAACAGGATCCTCGCTATAAAGTGATGTGGATCCATGAGGCGCTTCTCGATGGAAGCGAATTATGGTGGCGTTCATATGAGCGATTAGGCGGTGAGAGAGTGCCGGCGCCAGCTGTTCTTGCCCACGATGCAGAACAAAGTCTCGTCTCTAAATATTCTGAAAGCGATCACAATCCCGGCAGTTTTAGTACACAGCCGCGCTAAAGGCGCACCAATTTTTGTCCATTGCACCACTTGGTCGGTTCAGGATCGTGCTCATTTCGTTTAGCCCCGCTGAGCTCTGGGCATATCTGGCCCGGAGTCCAGCGAATTTAAATTTGAGGACTCGATTACTATGCAAAGCGGCAAACACCCCGGAACTACGCCTCCAGCAAAGGATGCGGACAATCAGGACTGGACTTTGAAAGTAAAAAGGGTAACCCTGATTTTGACTGTGGTCACTGCTTTGATCGCGGCCGGCGTCAAGCTATTTGAAGCGATGTCGACTGCGGCTACGATTTCACCGCATATTCAGCAGCTACAAGGCGATCTGGATAAAACCTATGACCGCACTCACCGCGAACTGGAAAAATACAACAACAGACCGTGAAGTTTGGTGCGCTTGCGAGGGCGTCGATCTCTCTTCGTTAGGCCGGTGGGATGTCAATCATTGCTGTTTGGCAAACGTTAAACGTTGTTATACTTAGGAGTGTTCATTTTAGAAGCGGTTTTTAACGTAAATGGTTGGACCCAAAAATTCAGGTTCATTTGACGACGGACCAAATCGGTCCAGTCAGTCTGCGCCTCGTGAAGTTCATTTCGTGCTGCAGAAGCGCTACGAAGTGGTTAGTCACCTTGGACAAGGTGGCATGGGCACGGTCTACATGGCAAGAGACTTGCGCCTTGCCAATCGTCATTGTGTCGTCAAGAAACTAAGAGACGACTTCTTCAGAGAAGAAGACAAGCAAAAGGCGCTTGAGTTTTTCAAACGCGAGGCTGATGTGCTCAGCCCCCTTAAACACCCAAATATTGTCAGCATCCTGGACTCTTTCCAAGAAGATGAAAACTATTACCTCGTCATGGAATACGTCGAGGGCGAGAATCTACACCAGATGCTCAACAAGCGCGGTGAGCCTTTTCCCGAAGAGCAGGTTCTCCAGTGGGCTGTGCAAATCGCCGATGTGCTGCACTTTTTGCACAGCAACGACCCAAAAGTGATCTACCGTGACTTGAAACCAAGCAACGTGATGATCGACACCAAAGACCGAGTCAAACTGGTGGATTTCGGTATCGCCAGACCGTATGCCGAAGATTCTGATAATACCCACGTTGTCTCAGCTGGATACTCGCCACCGGAACAGTACTGGGGCGCGGCTGACCCACGGTCGGATATCTACGCCCTCGGGGCGACAATGCATTTCTTGCTCACCGGGCAGGAGCCGCTGGCGCTTCAGGTCAGTTCACCGAAGAGGATCAATCCAAAGATTTCGGACCATACCGATGAAATCGTTCAGCGAGCTACTGCGCAAGACGTTTGGCTGCGATATCAAAATGCACCTGAGATGCAGCAAGAACTCGAATATGTGCCGAAACAAAAACAGCCGTTGAAGCTTGTTCAGGCAGCTGTTGTTGTCGTAGGAAGCTTGATGGTGCTGGGTTTAGGCAACTTTCTGATATCCAAAATGGGGAGTCCAAAAGATTCTTCTATAGTCAAACAATCACAGATCGGCGATAAGATTCTGCAGCAAAAAGATGACCAGATCAAGAGACTGACCGAAAAGAATCGCGCTCTTGAAAAAATCCGCGCCTATCAAACCCAGGATGACACAGCTTCTCAGCCTCCCGCTCTTGTTCCACCAACTGATCAGCAGTCTCAATCCATTGCCCAAAGACAACCACCGATTCCAGTGCCCGTACCTGAAAAGTCCAAAGCCGTTGCCTTCAAAGAAATGGATGAAGCTTCGTTGACTGACCCTGAAGGATTAGCGCCTCTCGAAGAAGACAGCGGTAAACGCGGTTTAAACTAGAGGCACTATATATGGTGCAGTCCGAAATGGAGCGCACGCTCCATCTTCATCTAATGTTTTAAAGCCATAAAGATTACAGCGATTCCGAAAATAATTCGATAGCCCACAAAAACTAAGGTGGAGTGGTTGCGCAAGTACTTTAGAAACCAGGCGATTGCCGCATAACTGACCGCCGTCGAGACCAGTAAACCGACGACAAGATCTGTGGTGGCAGTGTTGCTAAGTCCAGCTGACATCATGTCCTTCAACTCAAGCAAGCCACTTAGAACAATTGCCGGAATGCCCAGCAAAAAACTAAATCTTGCCGCATCCTCCCGTTTCAGATTTAAAAACATCGCCACTGTTAGCGTCGACCCGCTGCGCGAGCAGCCTGGGATGAGCGCCATTGCTTGTCCTAAACCGACTAAAAATCCGTCGCGTCCGCTGATAGTTTCGATTCCGCGAGTGTGTTTTGCCATCTTTTCGGCCAGAAGCAACAAGCATCCCATCACAATTGAGGCAACGCCAATCACCAATAATGATCTAAAAGGACCATCGGGATTTTCAATTGTCTTTTTAAGTAGTAGGCCCAGAATACAGATAGGTAAGGTGCCGACGGCGATGGCACCTGCGGTGCGAAAATCCTGATCGCTGTAGTTTTTTTCCTTTAGGGCCTTGAAGGCTCCTAATGCGATGCGGGCAATATCGTTGCGGAAATAAGTGAGCACTGCCAGCACAGAGCCCAGCTGAATTACTGCCGAGTAGGAAGCACCGGGATCGCCCCATCCAGCCAGCGCAGGCACAACACGCAGATGGGCTGAACTGCTGATGGGAAGGAATTCACTCAAACCTTGAACTATCCCGAGCACCACGGCTTCCAAAAGGGACATTGGGTTATCCGTCATCAGTTTCCTCGTCCGTCGAATGTCCTAAATTCTCTTCCTCACTCACTGCGCTGCCGATGAATCTTTTGTCAGAAGCTGGTGCGGAGCCCTTGGTTCCTTGAATCCAGCTGGACAGACCTTGTTTGGCCCGTTTTGATTTTTCTTCATCAGACTCATCAGCACCTGCGTCAGCATTGCGAGTTTTTCCGCCGAGCAGCAGAAGCAGCTTATCTAGCGTCGCCACAGCTTCTGGTTTTATCTCGGTGAATTCTAAGCCGATAACTGTTTTGTTTGCTAACCAGTTGCGCTCAACGCGAATGACGCGGCTAGTAACAGGAATTTCGCCAACGGATGACTCGACTACGATGTCGACGCTGTTGCCAATGTCGTCTGGCAGAGCTTGCAGTGTTTCCAAAGCGACGCCCGAGCGTGATATGTCTTTTGTGCGTATTTCTGAGCCCAGCCGGTGGCCTTCCGAATTGGACATACGTACAGGCGCATCGACAACAACGCGAGGCTGCCGCCGACGTTGCACAACGGGCACAACTGGGTCAAGCTTGGGGGTTGAGCAGACCATGCTCGTCTTTCCGCCAGAATGCTGGGCGCCGATCACTGAAGAAGACCAAAGACCATTAAAAGCATTGTCGGTCGAGTCACTGACGAACCAAATTCTTGTGCCTTTCGGCAATACCTTATTCGTCTCTTTACTTGTCCGAATCTGAATACAGAGCTGATTGTTGGCTTTCTCGAGGATGGTGGCACGTCCGAATCCCACTTCTCCTGGGGCAGCCTCCACCTTGACTTTATAAACCTTGCCAGCTTCGAACATGGGATCTTTCCTTGACGTTACGTTTTGGCGGCGAAGTGACACTTTGCATCGCTTCCGACGTCTCGTAATTATTGCACTGTTCTAAGCGTTTATCGGCACCTCTTGGAGGGATCTGTTCACACAGGACAGCGTTTTCATAAGATCGTAGATTAAGTTCGAGTTTGTTGCTTTTGTCATATTGACAGTCTAGGGATTGTAACTTATAGTCTGCGCCATTCATAGGGAGACAAGCGCTCAGTTGGGCGTTTGGATTACCTGACAGACAAAAAGGTGATTAGAATGTCAACCACCATTCAAACGGTCGATGAAGAAGAGAAGATCCACACAGTAGATGAGAAGGGCACCGCGTCGATGCTGACTGGAGGCGCTCTTATGGTCTATGGTTTGTTCAGACGCGACTTGGTCGGTTTGTTATGCACCGCTGGTGGTGCTGGAATGATCGCTTCCACCGCGGCTAAGAAAACTGCAGGCACTTGGGCTGCGGTCACTTCTCTTGAGCGAGTGCCATTGCCTCGGCTGGGTGAAAACCACAGCAAGAAAATGAAATGTAAGAGAGCGGTGACGATCGCGAAACCCATTGAAGAAGTTTATGAGTTCTTGAGCGAGGCCGAGAATTTTCCTCGATTCATGCAGAACGTCAACAAAGTCGAAACCGGCGCAAATGATAAATGGCTTTGGACCGTTAACAATCTCGCTCGCAGTGAAATGTCGTGGGAGACTGCGGTGAGCAAAAATGACACAGGAAAGGAAATTGTTATTTCATCGGTTCCTGACTCTGCATTTGGTGGCACGATTCGTTTCGCTATGCAACCAGTACACATTGCTCGTAATGTAGATGCGGCAACTGTGCTCCAGGTAGAGCTTGAATATTTCCGCCCCAATCTTGGCGTTGTTGCTCCAATCTTCCATCTATTAGGAAAAGATCCCGCCCAACAACTCGAAATAGATCTTGCCGCGTTGAAGCAGTTATTAGAGGCTGGTGAAATCGCTAGCAATCGAACTAATTAAGGAGAGTGTTATGAAGGCTGTTAGATGGTACGGAAAAAAAGATGTGCGTGTGGAAAACGTTCCGGATCCAAAGATGATTAACCCTCGCGATGCTATCGTCGAAGTGACTTCCACAGCCATCTGCGGTTCGGACCTTCACTTCTATCATGGACTCGTGATGGGAATGAAGAAGGGCGACATTGTCGGTCACGAATTTGCAGGCAATGTTGTTGAAGTTGGCAAAGGGGTCAAAAATCTAAAGGTTGGTGACCGTGTTACCGTTCCGTTCACGATTCAATGCGGAAATTGCTTTCACTGTGGAAGGCAAGAATATTCGCTATGCGATAACAGTAATCCGAACGGACATTTGTTAGCCAAAGAAACTGGCTATGGCACGGCTGGCTTGTTTGGCTACACGCATCTTTATGGCGGTTATCCGGGCGGTCAGGCTCAGTATGTGCGTGTTCCTTTTGCCGATATCGGTCCCTTCAAACTGCCGGATTCTGTTACCGATGAACAAGGTGCATTACTTGCTGATGTGTTTCCAACCGGTTATATGGCCGCTGAAAACTGCGGTATCACCCCTGGTGACACGATTGCCGTTTGGGGATGTGGACCCGTTGGCCAATTCGCGATCAGAAGCGCTTTCATGTTAGGAGCAGATCGCGTGATCGCAATCGACAGATTTCCTGAGAGATTGGAATTGGCTGCGCGTGTTCAAGGTGCAGAAATCATCAACTACGAAGAAGTTGACGTCATCGAAGCCTTGAAGTTTATGACAGGCGGCCGCGGTCCCGACGCATGTATCGATGCTGTGGGAATGGAAGCGCACGGTCATTCAATCGATGCTTGGATGGACGAAGCTTTGCAAAAAACCATGTTGGAAACAGATCGATCCCATGCTTTGAGACAAGCCATCAAAGCTTGTCGCAAAGGAGGCACCATCTCGATGCCGGGTGTCTACGTTGGTATTTTGGATAACTTTCCTCTGGGCGTCGCCTTCGCAAAAGGGCTTACATTTAAGATGGGGCAAACGCACGTACCCAAGTATC
Organism: Candidatus Melainabacteria bacterium; assembly: GCA_003151275.1. The sequence continues at coordinate 33,553 of PLXC01000035.1, read as the reverse complement.
TTCCTCGTTTGGTGGAAGCTATTGAGAGAGGCGAAGTTGATCCAACGGCGATTGTGTCGCACCGCCTAAAAATGGAAGATGCACCGCACGGCTACGACATCTGGTCCAAGAAAAAGGAACATGTAACGAAGATTCTTCTTGACCCTAGATCTGGTGGCTCATCCTCAACCGGAAGCGATCACAACCACAGACACGATCACAGTCATAACTAATAGGGAGCTCAGTCTAGAGATTCACGGACGAAATGGAGCGCGGGCATGGAGCGCGGGCATCCTGCCCGCCAATGATACGAAGCCAGGTCCTAACTCGCTTCGTCCTTGACAAAGGGCGCTCCAACTGTCAGCTTAGTCTCTTTCCGTTGCGAAATGGACCCGGTCCGAATGATAGTTAAGCTGCGCCTCAAATTCCTCATCCTCCTTGCCACTATGTTTGTAGGCACTACAGCTTGTTTGGCCGAAACGCTCGAAGGGAAAATCCAAGACTCTTCGCCGAACAGCCCATTGCGGGGTGCGGTTGACCGAACGTTGAGCGCACCGCTTCAAGGTGGTGTGCAGAGGTCATCATTGACTGCACCGCTTCACAGTGGTGTTCAAGATTCGAGAAATCCGCCGCCGCATGGACACGGCGACGGTGCGGCAACCCCTCCTCAAAGCAATATGCGTGCGGCTATTCCAAACTATTCCGCAATAATGCGCATAGTTCAATACAAGCAGAATGAAATAACGCCTTCTGTGGCGTCACCTTTATCACAAGCAGAAATTAACGGTGCCCGATTTCGCGACGACGTCAGCTTGGAGCGAATGCCATTAAGAACGGCAAAGGAAAGCGATCGCCGTCCGTTGCGCGAAGATTTAAGTGATCAGAAACCACGACTTGTCGATCAGAGCGGACGACCTCAGCGATCTGATGGTGCTTTGCCTCAGCGAGCCGAAATTGTCGCGCCTAAACGACCAGACCTTGCCAGCGATCAACCTCCGGTGCGATTAACAGCCGATTCGGATGACCGTCCACGCAGACAATTTATTGAGGTCTCTCGCGCAATACCAGTTCAATCCCATCCTGAGCGTGTTTTAATCCACCCCGCACCTGAAGCAGCAAGTGCAGCAAGTGCGTTGACCCAACCATTGCCCGACAATTCTCATACTCTAGACAGAATTCAAGAAATACCGCTCGTCGATAGTCGTAAAATCCCGAATAGATCTCAAGTGTTGCTGGATAAGAAAAAGCGCATCAAAAAAATTGATTTTGAATTCGCCTCTAAACGTCCACCTCAGCCGCAACTTAAGCCTCAATTATCGGACCCCATTGACGAGTCTTTGCTTTGGGACAGGTGGTATCAACATGTAAATGACTTGGTATGCACGGAGCTTGCCAAGACGATGCCTAATCACGGCAATCCAGCCGGTAGGAATCGGATTCATATCACCGTTTGGGCCAATCACCGCATCGAAGCAAGATTAGTTGAAGGCAACAATCCAAGGTTTAACGATGCGATTTTAGAGGCGTACTCTTCGCTCAATGGCAATTCGGATTTGGAGTTTCCTCGTGGTACGCATAGGAAACAAAATGATTATGAGACCGCGCATATTCAAGAAATTCCCGCAATCACCGCTGCTTTCGATTCCAAAACTATCCACGGAGATCGGGAGACTTTAGTAAAATAACCTGGTGAATGGCAGTTCTCGGAGCTTTTTTTCATACTTTCAAATTGTTTGGAGTATATGATCACAGCCATGCGAATAGCCTATCCAATCAAAATGCTCTTTGTTCTCTTGTTGTTGCCGACTTTATCGGCTCATTCGGCAACGGCTCAAAGCAAACCTTCAGGCGATGCCAACTCGCAAACTCGACCTGCTCGCAAGCAGGGCTCAACCGACTCCACACTTTCCAGTCCTCAAGCCGATCAAACGCTTCGAATTAAACGCGGACCGAGTGCACCTAATACAGCCAGCAAGCCAACCGGGACAAGTTCTGCGCTAGATCGCGGTAAGTATTTCTCACGTCATGGTGCGTACAGCGATGCACTGAATTTTTTCACTCGCGCAGCCGACGCCGACCCGAAGAATCCTGAGCCGTATAACCGCCGCGCTCGAGTAGAGTGGCAGTTAGAGAAAAATGATGAGGCTCTTGAGGATGTTAGATACGCAATAAAGTTAAACCCAGATTATGCTGAGGCGTTTTGCACTCGTGCAGCAATTTTAAATTCAACCGGTCATTATCACGATGCGATTGTTGATGCTGCTTTAGCGACAGAACTCAAACCAAAATTGCGCGAGGCGTACACCATTCAAGCCGCCGCTTACCGTAATCTTAAGCAATATCGCGAGGCTGACGAAGCACTTCTTAAGCTCAATTCAATCGCCGATTCTGTCTCAGCGTTTGATGAGTGGGCGCCGAATATCGACTACACCCAGTATGTGGCTGACCTTCAATCAAGCATTCGGCAACATTGGCAAGCGCCATCAGGGATCTACCCATCCATCGTGGTTTTGTTTAAGTTGCATCGCAGCGGTCAGATCACTGATGTAAGGGTTAACAACGCGGGTGTTGCCACCGCCGACAATGCCGCGGTGGAAGCAGCCAAGAGCGCGGCACCATTTCAACAACCTCCTGCCGGCTCACCTCCAGATTTTGACGTTTTTGTGGTGCTCGATCCGCCTTTGCAATCGACGGCTCAAGTAGATTCGACTTCAGCTCCTGACACAGCGCCTGCTCCTGCTCCTGCGCCTACAGCGGCTCCATCCAGGACTTTACCCAATATTCATTGGAGCAGCACTATCAACACTGGGCTTAATCTGATGCGCTTTATCCCGCGTCTTTGAGAACCTGGGACCAGCTTTCTTTGATCTCCATATAGAATTGAACAAGAGCTTGAAACCTGCTTGAAACTTGGGAGCGCCGGCATCCTGTGCCGGCATATAGATTGAACAAAAACTGGAAAAAATAATCGCATTGGAAACGGGCTAATGACTACGTCTGAAAAAACACACGTGTTCCTACCAGCTATCCGATCTCGTTGGTTTCTTTGGCTTGTCCAAACGTTCCAGAAGCTTACGCTTGGTTTTAGAAATCAACTGCGAATAGACGATCGCGATCTCGATATTCTTCGTAACTTGCCTGTAGGAATGGGAATTATTCTCACACCGAATCACGCCGACGAAGTTGATCCGAGGATTTGCATTGAACTTTCCCGATTGTGCGGGCGACGATTTATTTTCATGGGCAATCGTGAAGCGTTCGATGAATACTTAGGATTGGCAGGCTGGATCTTGCAACGTATCAACGTATTTTCAGTTGAGCGTGGTGGTCATGATGTGGCGGCGAAAAAATATGCCGAGGATGTAGTTGAGAATGGAAAAGACGTGCTCGTTATCTTTCCAGAGGGAGAGATTTATTACTTGAACGATTCTGTGCAGCCATTCCACAGTGGTGCCATCGATATTGGAATTCAGGCAATTATCGATAAGGGAGAAGCCGAATGGAATGCTTATATTGTTCCGATGGCGATTAAATACAAATACCGCAAACCAGTCAGGGAAGTCTTAGAAAAACGTGTGCAAAAGATGGAGCAACGACTCAAGCAAGATATGTCTGGGGCTACTTTGCGCAAACGTTTAAATCATCTTCTTTCAGAAGTGGTGCAGCGTGAAGCAGTTGCGCACGATTTGCAATCTGACACCGATCGTCTTCTTCAGTTGAAAGAGAAAATGACTTTTGTGCGACACGCCTTACTTGAAGAGGTGGAGCACAAATATTCCACTGATGTTGTCCGTGACTCTAAAGCGAGTCAAGCTAGGACCATTGATCGAGCCTGGAAGCTCGAGTCTGAGTTGCGAGGAAAGATAAAAGGTCACGCTGCTGAACAACAATCCGAGCTTCGCAAAGATCTAGCTTCCTTGAACGAAGTTGCTCACATGGTAAGTTGGCAACCCGATTACGTCGATCTCGATCCTTCATCGGAACGCCTGGCGGAAGTCGTGAAAAAACTTGAACGCGAAATCTTTGGCATCAAACGTCCACGCCAGGTCGCGGCTCGGAATGTTTTTGTGCGTATCGGGGAACCGATAGATTTAGCAAAATATGTCGCTGAGTTTCGCGCAAACCCTCATCCTGTTCGTCATCTTCTTGCCGATCAATTACGCACCACTATTCAAACTCTTATCGATGAAATCATCGTTGCGAACGCACCACAACGCAGTGCCAATTCCGAAGCAACTGAATCCGAGTAGCCTGGTGTCATTTGTGTTGTCCATTCTGCATGGCTGGGTCATGCCTGTGATTGTCGCCGTTTAATAAATCGACAGCATGCATTGAAAACATAAGTGGGATGTTTTGCGATAGTGTCATTCCTGTTGCCTTCACATAGCTCCGGAAATGTCCAAAAGTACTCTAGAGAAAGCTTGTTTTGATCTTATCGACGTTAGATATTTGTCCTGGAACACTTTGCAAATCTGGTCGTCCACATGTTAAGCGAATGGATGGATTGCTAGTCAGAATGATACAGTTAGAGTGATAGGCGGCACTTAGACGCTTTCAAGAAAGCAGGGACAACTGTCTACCTAAGGCCTAAGATCACAGTTCAGGAGCAAGCTGCAAAAAAGCTGCCCAAAGTTGTTGATGGAAATTATGTCGCCAACACTAAATCGGATCCACTTAAAATACATCCTGCAGTCTGCAATACTTGCTTTGACGCTTACGCAGGCATCAGGATGTTTTGCCCTTTCCTCTTCAAGTTATCTTCAGAACGGCATCGCTGCTTACAACAGCGGAAATTATCCCGTCGCGGCAGCGAATTTGAAAATTGAAGTTAATACCTCGCCGAACGGTGCGCTAGCTCATTACTATCTCGGACACACTTTTTTGCAGCTCAAGCAAACCACCGCGGCCTATGCGGAGTTTAAAAAAGGGTTTGAATTAGCACCTGAGGGTCAGCTGCATACATACTGCTTGGTGGCTCTTGAAAGGATGGAGAACACGTGGCCAGAATTTACGAAGCCAACAGAGGTAGCCGTGCCGATGTTGAGCACTTTTGAGCATATCGAAAAGCAAACTGGTGACACTTCTGATAACCCCTTTGCCGCTCAAGCTCATGCTTACTTCGACGCCCAAAGGAATCGAGCGATGCAGAAAGCTTCCGCCGCGAATCCAGCTTTAAAAGAAACCTTTAAGAGAATCCAGACTCAGAGTGATATCGCTGAACAAAACAGCAGCACCGCCAGTGGTGCCGCGGCTCAGAATCGCTTCAGTAGCGGACTGTACGAAAAACGTCAGTCAGAGCGGCAGCGTCTCTTTCAAAATGACGCTCATGACTTGATTTATCAATTCACTAGCACCAAGTCGCTGCCGGGCACTCCAGTTCTTCAAGCCTCCGGAACATCGTTGTACACGCGACAGTATGGAGATCCAACCGGCACTCCAAAGAAAGAGCAGCCTCCTGAAGAACTCGTCGCCACCCCGGAAGCACTCTCGATTGATGCCCACACCTCTCCGGGTAAATTCATTTACCGAACTACTAAACCACCTAGCTCTGCGCCAAGTAGATTTGGGGCGGACCTAGATGTGCGCGGAACGTTCCTCAGGAAGTAATTTGATTCTCAGCGCGAACGGATTCTTTTTCTTGCTCGTCCAACGCCAATCGATAAACATCAGATTTCTTCCAGCGAAATTGATCTGCGAGAAGAGCGGATACGTCCTTTACTGATCGTCCCGCATTGAACTCGGCGCGAATTGCTACTCGCACTTCATCTTCAGTCACTTGTACAGATTCGTCGTTAGTTGGCAGTCCCGCCACCACTAAAACGAACTCGCCTCGGATTTCCTCAGTTGCATATTTCTTGAGCATGAAGGAAATTGTGCCACGCACAAACTCTTCATGCAATTTAGTAAGTTCTCTTGCCAGGCAAATTTGGCGGTCTCCAAAAACTTCCGACAACGCTGTCAAATTTTTTACGAGTTTGTGCGGCGATACATAAAATACAAGAGTGCGACTTTCCGTTCTCAAGTCTTCTAGACGAGCTTTCTGTGCTGACAGTTTGTCTGGCAAGAATCCCTCAAAAACGAATTTATCGCATGGCAATCCACTGCCAACCAGTGCCAATAGGAACGCGCTGGGGCCGGGAAGTGGTATCACGGTCATTCCCAAAGCGATAGCTTCACGCACAATTTGATAACCTGGATCAGATATCAAAGGCGTGCCGGCATCGGAAATCAGCGCAATTGAATGTCCTTCCACTGCCGCCTGTCCCAGCGCTTCTAACCGGTCGCCTTCGTTGTGCTCGTGGCAACTAATCATCTGTTTTTTTAGACCAAGATGATTAAGCAGTTTGATCGTGACACGTGTGTCTTCAGCCAGTACGAATTTGGAGCTTTCGATTGCACTGCGCGTTCTTATTGTTAAGTCATCGAGGTTGCCAATTGGAGTAGCAACTATGAACAGGGTTCCTGACATCTATCCGTCCGTTGTCATCATCATGACTGCCTTTCAAAACACCAAATATATACGATTTCACCGTTTAAGCTAGCAAATGGATTTAGAGTTTCGGCTGAACTGACATATGTTATCTACAGGCTTTTCTACAGCTGTAGATAATTTAATACCGCAGTTTAACGGCACCAACTTGTATTCTGAACTCAAATGGTTCAATGCTGATGTTGCAATGGTTTGCTGTGAGCTTTCCAAAAAGTTGAATGCCCGTAAAGCTGCGGCCTTGCGCTACATGGAATAATGATCAGAGTGAAAAGCTCAACCGCGCGCCAAGGCCCTGAAAAAAAACTTTCCAGTATCTTCAGGCAGCTGAGGCTGACTGCGACTGATGTAATACTTTGTTACGGCAGCAATCGATCGTGCCTGCGAGAAGATATTCGTCATGCGGATCATGTCTGCGAACTATCAGAAGAATATGCTTTCCGCGCCATTTGTTTGTGGCTTGTCACCACATATGGTTCGTCTGCATACAGCGCGTCTATTCAGTCGGATTTGGAATGCGTTGCAAACAACTTGTCTGAAGCGCTTACGACATCAGGCGAATATCCTTTCGCCAATGATCTCCCCGATCAGACCTTCAAAGGTTTCTACGAGAGCACTCTGGCGCTGCTGGATGGTTGTCTTCCGCAAATCGAACTCTTAGGTTCTTTATACGAGCATATTCATAAATTTCCGCTTTACATAGATGTTGAAGGAAATTTTGATATTCCAACTCATATACAGCAGAAGGATAAACGACGTCTAGCAGGGCAGTTTTATACGCCTCCCCAGATAGTTGATTATTGTTTTGAGCGGGCGGTCGGAGCAGAAGAAGATAAGTTCATTATTGCCCTTAAATCCTTTGCACAACATCATGGGGATCCGCTCGCAGAGCTGGAGAACGGACTCCCTTCAGTTTCCCTTAATATTCTGGACCCTTCTTGCGGCACCGGTAATTTTTTGCTAGGAGCCATTAGATTGATCCGAAGGCACAGCTTGAGCGGCAATCACAAGCTGCTGATTAGTACGATCGGTGCATGTTTATATGGACTAGAGATAGACGGACGGGCGGCATCGTTAGCCCGGGTAAGTATCATGCTGGCATTGGTGGATAGTTGGTTGGAGCTGGAGGCTGCTGCGCGAAAGTCGCACATGCTGCGGCTGTTGGATAACTTGCGTTTGCATATTAAAAACGTTGACACGTTGTATGCAGCACCAGAGGAATCGGATTCGAACGCAGATGAATGGTTTTCTAGACCCACGCAATTCATGCTCGTGATTACCAATCCACCCTATCTCAGTTTCGGTGCAAGGAATCAACCTAAGCTTATTGATAGTGCCACCGCTTACTTTCGTCGAAAATATCCGAACTCGGCAGAATACAAGATCCGCATTCACTCAATCTTTCAGGAAATCGCCTTGCGTTTTGCAAGCATTGAAGGAACAGCAACCCTGCTCATACCTGACGGTTTCTTAACTGGCGGATACTACAAGAAGTTGAGGCAAATGCTGTTAGCCAAATCTCGCTTACATTCATTTGCCGAGCTTCCGTCCGATACCGTGCCCGGTGCCGTCGTGGGAAGGTGGTGTGTTGCGAGTTACAAGCGGACCGCCGTTAACGAAATCGACTATTCAGTGAAACTCTATTCTCATCTTGAAGGCGAATCGCTGCTTTACAGCCTTCCTAAATCAGCTTTGGTTTCTCGTGATCAGAGTCGCTTTCGATTGGTGTTCAATTCCATCGATGAAAAATTGTGTGGACTAATCGACAGTCTCAGTCCACTTTCGACAGAGTTTCAAGGACGCACCGGCATCCGAGCTCTGAGTGGACAAAGCTCGATCGTTGCCAGTGAACCTCTGGGAGTCAACTGGCGACGAGGGATTAAGTCAGGTTCATCGGTGCAACCGCATGTGGTGACATGGAATGGTGTATGGCTTCACGTTGATGGCAGCCTTTTGTACAAAGGTGGATTTGACTCGCAGGTGATTGAAAATCCCAAGCTGCTAATTAGACAAACCGGCGATCGACTGATTTCCGCCTATGACGATTCCGGGTTGTATCACTTGAATAATGTCCATAGTCTTAGCCCGCGACTTGCTTCAAATCACAGTTTGCACTTTATCGACGGCTTGCTGAATTCAAGCTTTTGGTTATACCTGTATCGACTTAAAACCAGGGAGCAAGGGCGAGCATTGGCACAGGTTGACATTGAAACGCTCGAATCGATGCCGTTGCCGAACCGAAATGTAACCGTTGAAGAGCAAATTTCTGCTTTGACATGCCTTTTTAGAACGCTGGAAAAGTCGTCTCAGTGCGACATCCAGAAGCGCATCCAAAACGCGATAGATAAACTTGTTTACGACATGTACGGCTTAGATGAAGAGGTAGTGAAACAAATCGAGCGTGGCTGTGGGAAACTTAGCGATAATCAGGTCGTACTGCCGACGGCAAAAGAGATACTTTCTTTGCAAAATTTAGCTGCTACTGAAGAGGTTGTATGTCATTCATGAGACAGCATGATCGCTTGAGCGCCTGCACCGCTAAGGCCGGTCGTTTAACGCCGGCATGTATTTCGGACCTTCCAGGAAATCGCCCTCGATTCATCTTCATTTTTTTGGTTCTTTCGACCGTGTGTGTCGCTAACTTTTTCGAAAGTGCGGCGGTGTTTGCTTTTCCGATGACCAAGGACAAATTGCTGAAGTCCCTAGGGAAAGAAAAACTTCCTCCTCCAATAGTGATTCGTGACAAATGGGCTGTGCTGATTGGATTGACAAAGTATCAAGACGGCAAAATTGCACCGCTCAAACATACGACCGCGAATTTAGCCCTTCTTACTAAGGTGCTGAAGGATCCTAACGGTGGACGCTTTGTTGATGATCACATCACGACACTGTTTGATGTCCAGGCAACAAAAAAATACGCCGAGTATCTGCTGACGGAAGGTTGGCTGATCAAAAAGGCGTTGCCGAATGATTTGATTCTTCTTTATGTTTGCGGCCGCGCCTCGTTTACAGATGATGATGCGATTCTCTGTACATATGAGTCGGTCGCGAACTCACCCAGCTCAACTGGATTGTCCCTGAAAGCACTGCTGGCAGAAATTCACAGGCGAACGCAAAGCAAGAACATCATTTGTATTTCTGATCTTTCTCCCCTGTCGGAAAGCACCACAGACCCAGCAGGGCTATGGCAAAACATCGCAAACGCTGCAAAAGTAACTATCCTTGCCGCAAGCGCGCCCGGGCAGCCGTCTTATCAGTCGAACACGATGGGCAGCACACTGTTTACCCGCTATTTTGCGGATGGGCTGCAAGCTGGCGGTGGTGCCATGAGTATCAATGACGTGGCTCAATATGTTTGCCAGAGCACAGAAGCGGATGCGAAGAGCCAATTGCAGAAGCAGCAGCGTCCCCAGTTTGTGCTCTTGCCTGAAAACAAAGAATTTGGAACCGTCGCGATCGGGGTTCCAATAAAAAGCAACCTTAACAGCCAAAGCCGAGTTGCTTTCGGGCATCCATTAGACCAGTTGGCATTAACTCGTCCCGACTTGATGCCTCACGCACCGAGAGCATCGGTCACTTCCAGAGCTGTCGAAGGCGCCAAGAATATTGCCAAAAAAGAAGATCCCGAGGAAGACGACGATTCGGTCCAAGATCTAGATTTTTCCGGCTATATGACCAAAATGAAAAAGGACGTCCAAGCCAAGTGGAAACCTCCTAAAGGTATTGAGCAAAGGAAAGTGGTTGTCATTTTCACTATTAACAGAGACGGTTCGATCTCAGAAGGTAGTGTTGTGGATTCAAGCGGAGTCGAAAGCATTGACAAGTCAGCATTAGATGCGCTTCACGATGCCTCGCCACTCGATCCGTTGCCCAAAGGTGCACCCAAATCTGTTCAAATCCGGTACCAGTTTGACTGGCGGGTTACCCACTAGGATTTCAACCGATATCGGTTGAAATTTTTTAGACTGGAGTGCAGCTAATCCCAGCCCTGAGCCTCTGGTCTAAGTGTGATCGCTTTAATACAGCACTACGTATTAACCACATAGACGGTCCCCTGCCCGGGCCGTTATATTGGTATCAAGCTCGAAGGTTGAAGAACCGGCAAGCCCTGAAAGAATTGACGGTACGCCGCCAGTTACTAAAAACAAGACCGCAACCCAGAAATCCCCTGTCTGGACTAGGAGTAACCACGAAATACGATGGCGGACATAATTCCAGAACGAGAGAAGCAGCCAGATCCAGACCAGATCGTTGGAGATGGTGCGAATCAACAATTACAGAAAGACGTTAAATTTATCCCGATCACTGCGAAAACTACTGACAGCACAGCTGGTCGCAGTGAACAACTAGCTTTTAACGGCGGTGATGGCGGTATTACACCTAAGCTAAATCCTGCTGATTACGCGCAGTACCAGCCTGTATATAAACATTATTCAGAAGCTATTAACGACACGATTGCTTTCCACAACGAAAGAAATCCCGGAAATGTTGCTTTCAATAATGCAGTTCATGCAGTGCTCAAATCCGCATAATGGATCCGAGCCAACAGTTTAAATCTGGCGATGAAGATGGTGGACTCTTTCAGTCGGCTGCGTCTGATAATTTCATTAAGCAAAAAAAGTCGAACAAGCAAGTCGAGTTGGACTTCTGTCTGGGACCCGATGAAAACGGACCAAATGCGGCCAAGCGGTTCAACGATTTGATTGCCAAGACGCTGAAGCTGCAAGAATAAGCTCGTTAGCTTAACAATTTGTTCTTCCCGAAACCTGCTTCTGAAGCGGGTTTTTGAATTTTTATGTCTTTTTGAAATAGGGTTAAACGCCCGGCTGGGCAACCTTTGGGGCTGTGTATGTTAAACTACACAGCCGTTGACGTCATCCATAAGTCGGAAATTTATCGTGCCTAATATCAAATCAGCCATCAAACGTGTCGAAGTCGCAGAACGCAATCGTGTGCGCAACAAATCCTGGAAATCAGCTGTGCGCACAGTTCGCAATGAACTGGCAGAGCAAGTCAAAACAGGCGATCCAAAGAAAGCGTCAACCGCGCTTCACAAGGCCTATCAAATTATTGATAAGGCTGTGACCAAGGGCGTTCTGCACAAAAACTCGGCAGCTCGCAAAAAATCGAGAATGGCAGCGCAAGTACTCAAACTTAGCAGCAAGTCAGCTTAGAATCCCCAGTCGTCCAGGCATTTTGACCTTGGGCCGATTTGTCAGATCGTAGTAGATCTTTCTTGCGGGTTTTGTTGTGCTGAGAGGCTTAACTTGGAACTAGATGCGGCATCCTGCGCTCAAACGCAGCACGAACAATCTGTTGGGCAGACTTCGACGAAATTTGATCTTGAAAACATAGATGGTGCAATCCACTTCGTCGGCATCGGCGGCATCGGCATGTCTGCCATCGCCCGATTGCTATTGGCGAAGGGACGGTCTGTATCAGGTTCTGACCAAGCTGAATCACCAATTACCAATGAATTGCAAGAACTCGGCGCCAAAATCTTCATTGGGCATCAGGCTGCTAACATGAAAGACGCGGCGGCACTGGTTGTCTCAACGGCAATTACACCTACCAATCCTGAGTATGTCTATGCTCAAGAACACAATCTGCCGATTTGTCATCGCTCAGACTTACTCTCGATGCTGAGCCAGTCTTCAAAGATGATTGCAGTCTCCGGCACTCACGGCAAGACAACCACAACCGGCATGATCGCTCAAATTTTATTGGATTGCGGACTCGATCCGTCGATTGTCGTTGGTGGCATTTTCGATCGTATTGGTTCAAACGCGCATTCTGGAAAAGGGGAATATTTTGTCGCTGAGGCAGATGAGAGCGACAGAACACACGCCCAAGTGACTTCCTATATTTCGGTTTTGACCAATATCGAAGCCGATCATTTGGAAAATTATCCAGGTGGTCTGAAACAGATTCGCGACGTGATGACATCATTTGCCAATAACAGTTCGTTCGCGGTGATTATTTGCGCTGATGATGATGGCTGCCGAGCTGTTATGCAGTCAATCGACAAACGAAAAATTACTTACGGCAAGAAAAGCGCAGCCAACAGTTACGACTATTCGTACGAGGGATTGCCTGGTTTTGGCATGCGCGTCTACAAAAAAGACTTGTTGCTTGGCACCGTGGAATTGTCTGTGCCAGGCGAACACAACAAATCCAACGGACTTGCAGCGATGGTGGTTGCCCTTGAACTTGGATTGAGTTTCGACAACGTCGCACAGTCGATGTCGAGATTCAGAGGGGTCGACAGACGATTTCAAATAATTGGTGATCACAACGGAATTACCGTTGTCGACGATTACGCTCACCATCCAACCGAAGTGGTGGCGACATTGCAGGCGGCTCGCCAGTACATTCATGGAAAAGATCTTCAACGTATAGTCGCTGTTTTTCAGCCACATCAACCTGGTCGATTGCGCGATTTGTGGAACGAATTTCGTGATGCTTTTATAGTTGCCGATCTGCTTTTTGTCACCGACGTCTATGTTGCTCGCGGTGGCGGAATTGAGAACATCAATTCAGAGCGATTTACCAAGGAAGTTAAGCACTCAAATGCTTTCTATCTCAAAGGTGCGACTGGCACATTGAGCGAGCAGGTTGCCTCTCATTTACTTCCCGGCGATCTTGTCATCACTATCGGCGCCGGCGATATCACAAACATGGGTCCTGAGCTCGTTACGCACCTGAAGCAAGGGCATTCCCATGGAAGCACAAAGTAACATTGCTCTTTGGCGCTATACGACCCTGAAGATTGGTGGCCAGGCGGGAACTTTTTGTCAGCCTGAATCAATTGATGAATTGGTTGCTTTGATGGAGGCTCTGAAGAAGCAGGACCAGCCCTGGTTTGTTCTAGGTGGTGGATCGAACCTGCTAGTTTCTTCTGCCGGTGTCAAAGGTACGGTTATTCGCACCGCTCAGATGAAGCGCATGGAAAGTCCGGAACCTAACATTATCGAAGCCGATGCTGGTGCCCGCTTGCCGCATTTAGCTCGCTTTGCTGCTTCAAAGGGACTGTCTGGTTTCGAATTTTCAGTGGGCATCCCCGGCACCGTTGGTGGAGGCGTGATCATGAACGCCGGAGCACACGGAAGCTCTATGTCGAATCTTGTGGAAACGGTCACCATATTCGATATGAAAAAATCAGAGATTGTCACTCTGCGTAATGAAGAGTTGGGTTTTGTTTACAGGAAGTGCAATCTGGATCCGGCGCGACATGTGGTGCTTTCCGCTCGATTTAGACTGAAAGATGAACGCCCTGAGATCATCGACGCGAACATCAAGCATAACGAAGAATATCGATGGAAAACTCAGCCACTCGGCTGGCCCAACGCCGGCAGCACCTTCAAAAATCCTGAACCGACGCGTGGTGCAGGGCTTCTTTTAGATCAATCAGGTGCCAAGCAGTTGAAGGAAGGAGCAGCAGCTGTTTCGGCCGTGCACGCTAATTTCGTGATCAATATGGGTGGGGCAACTTCAGAAGAAGTGACGAGTCTGCTGAAGCGGATGCAAGACTGTGTTTTCAATAGTTTCGACGTTAGACTGCATCCTGAGTGGAAAATTGTCGGTGACTTCACCGATTCGGAACGCCAAGTGTTTGAGTCTTAGCAGGAGAAAATGCGGCAACTGATCGGCTTCACGCTATGATTTGTTATCCTAGGATAAGCTGTCCGAGGAGCGCATATCCGTTTCAAAGTGTGAGTTACTATAGTGGTCACGATGACGCAAAGCGAGACACAATCAGGCGTTGAGTTAGTGCCTATCAACTCGGTTCGCATCGGAGAGTCAGGCGATTTCGTTCTGATGTTGCATGGATGGGGTCTAAGTCTGGATTCAATGCGCCTTTTAGGCGAACTTCTGGGAAAATGGAATCGAGTGATCATTGTTGATCTGCCAGGCTTTGGCAAGACACCTAAACCTGATGCCGACTGGGATACCATTCAATATGCAGAACGCATGGCTAAGTATATTGACGAGCAGCAGATATCGCCTGTGCATCTCGTTGGACATTCATTCGGGGGTCGCGTAGCGATTCGTTTGGCAAGCCACTTTCCGGAGAAAGTGAAAAGCGTTGTTCTGATCAATTCGGGCGGCTTGCAACGCAAGTTGACTGGAAAACGAAAGTTCAAGTCAATGCGATCAAAATTGCTGGCAAGGACTTGCAGGTTGATTGACAAGGTAAAGGGCACAAACACCTTTCAGACATGGTATACGCCTAGGTACGCTTCGACAGACTATTTGAACGCTGGTGAAATGAGAACAATTCTTGTTAAAGCGGTGACTGAGGATGTCTCACCCGACGCAGCAAAAGTGCAAGCGCCTACCTTCATGCTTTGGGGAGAAAAGGACGACGAAACACCGGTTGAGTTTGGTGAGCAATTCAAAAAATTGATCAAGAACTCTCAGCTTGTGGTCATGCCCGGTAAGGACCACTTCCCGTTCATGGATGAGGGTGCTCACTTGTGTGCGAGCTACATCTTGCGGTTTTTTCGTAGCCTTGATCAACCGGCACCAGATATGGTTCAGGAAAAGGAGAGTTAGGTGGGCCAACACTTTGGCACAATTCTGGTAATCGTCTGCATATTTGGCTCTATGCGATTTTTTTATCGCAGAGGGCTGCGTTATCTCCAATTCTTGCAGCAGGAAGACTATGAGTCGGGTCGCTTCTTCCATTGGTTGATAGAGCGAAAGGCATTCGATAGACGTGGCAGTTTGGTAGGACTTACTGCGATCCTCCTCAACTTTTTGATGCCAATTCCGGTGCCCTTTAAAGTTGGTCTAAATGTAATTATCGCCGGTTGTTTCTTTTATCTTGGGCGCCTAGAAGATGATCCGCGCACCAGCGGCAAGCTCGCTTTGAAGATGACGGATCGTGCAAAGCGCATTTTCTATCTAGCATGTGTGATCTACTTGGTGGCGGCGACCTTGCTCTCGAAGCTCTTCGTGCGTGATTTTTCAGGCGTATATCCTATGACCTCGACGATGATCGCCTTCTGGTTGATACAGATTGTGTTGTTCCAAGCCGAACCTTTCATTCTTATGTTGGCGAATGCAATTTTGAATCCGTATGAATTAAAATTGCAGGAGCAGTATGCCAACCAAGCTAGAGAAATTCTGCGCAAAGTCCATCCGCTCGTAATCGGCATCACGGGCAGTTACGGCAAGACCAGCACCAAAGTTATCCTTACTGATGTTCTCAATAGCGTCAGTCCCACCTTCACGACGCCGCGCAGCATTAACAGTTACATGGGTGTGACGCGCGAGATCCGTGAACGCATGAAACCCCAGCACAAATATGCGGTCATTGAAATGGGAGCCTATTACACAGGCTCCATCAGGCGCATGTGCAGTTTAACGCCGCCGACGGCGGCGATCGTAACTGCTATTGGTGAAATGCATCTCGAACGATTTGGCTCGCAAGAAAACGTATTTAAGGCAAAATCGGAGTTGGCCGAAGCGCTTCCCAAAGACGGAATTCTTGTCATCAACGGCGACTATGAATATTGTCGCAAAATGGCTGAAAATCACAAAGACAAGCGAGTCTATATTTATGGACTCGATCAAGCGGCTGGACCTGTGGACGCCTTGATGTTTGACATAGTGCCTGACGATAAAGGCACCACTTTCTCAATAAGGTGGCAAGGCAAGGACTATTCGGGTGCAACGTCATTGCTCGGCCGTCCAATGCTGTCGAATGCTCTTGCGACGTTTACAATGGCATGCGTTTTGGGATTAAACCCCGAACTCGTGCTTGCCGTGATTAAGAATGTCAAAACAGAGTCGAATCGACTTGAGCCACAGCGCGCTGCAATTGCTTCGATGCAGGCAATTCGCAATGGCAAGCCGCCGCGGGAGGGTAGCATCCTGCGTTTGAACGATGCCTACAACTCCAATCCGCAAGGGTTCAAAGGGGCCCTCGAAGTGCTAAGTAGCGTGGCGGGCAGCAGGAAAATTTTGGTAACCCCTGGAATGATCGAGCTTGGTGATCGGCAGTTCGAGGAGAATAAAAATTGTGCCAAAAACGCCGCTTCTTTTTGTGACCTGGTCATTGTAGTTGGCTCGACCAATGAGCAAGCGTTGCGCGAGGGTTTGGCCGAAGGCGGATTTGATGGGGAAAAGCTCAAGCAGGTTGATACCATGCGCGAAGCCTTAAATTATTTGGCTGAAGATTATTGTGTCGATGGTGATGTAGTGCTGATTGAGAATGATTTGCCAGACTTGTACGAGTCTGTACCAATATTTTAGAGAGAACTATGAAAAACGGCGATCAGAGAAGAAAGACAATAGCTGTCATGTTTGGAGGCAGATCCGTTGAACACGAGATCTCGATCATTACAGGACTGCAGTTGATCAAAGCCATTGACGTTGTGAAATACAACCCTCTGCCTGTCTACATTGCGCCGTCCGGAAAGTGGTATGCAGGAGACGCACTTCTGAATCGAGAATTTTATCGTCGCATGCCAGCATCACTGACCGAAGTCGATCAAGTAACTTTGCTGCCGCAGCCGAATGTTGGCGGGCTGACAGTTCTGCGTCCAAAGCGCAAGAGCGGCTATGCGACCTTGCCTGTTACCGCTGAGAATGTTCTGCCAGTGGATGTTTTCTTTGTTTCTTTTCACGGCACGTTTGGTGAAGACGGATGCATACAAGGTGTGTTGGAAATGGCCGAAGTTCCATACACCGGATGTGGTGTCTTGTCTGCTGCCGTCGGAATGAGTAAGTATCATTGTAAGAAATTGCTGGAGAGCCACGGCATCCCGGTTCTGCCTGGCATAGTGGTAAATCGCGAGTCTGTTGAAATGAATCTCGGCAACAATCTAGCTGCTGTGAGAGAGCAGATTATGAGCAGCCCGGGATTGGAAAAATTCCCGCTCTTTGTCAAACCTGTCAACCTGGGCTCGAGCATCGGTATCTCAAAAGCCAAGGACCAGGCTGGATTAGATGCTGCCTTGATGCAAGTGTTCAAGTACGATTACAGTGCCATTGTTGAACCTTGCCTGGATAACAAGATGGAGATCAACGTGTCGGTTTTAGACGATATAGAACCGATCGCTTCAGTGTTAGAAATTCCAGTGTCATCATCTGGCGACGAATTGACTTACGAAGATAAATACATGCGCGGTGGTGGCAGCAAGAAAAATGCCCCAGCATCCCAGGGAATGGCTGGTTTGACGCGTGTAATCGATCCACAGGATATGGCACCGGAATTGAAGAACGCCGCTCAGGATTACGCCAGGAGGGCTTTCAAAGCCCTCGGCTGTGCAGGTGTGGCAAGAATTGATTTCATGGTCGATTTGTCTGATGGACAACTCTATTTCAATGAGATCAACACATTACCTGGGTCGCTTGCCTTCTATTTATGGATGAATTCGCATCCGCCGATTTTTTATACTGACATGCTCAGTCACATCATCGAACGTGCGGAAAGCAGAAGTCATCGCAGATCGTCGCTGTCGCGTGAGATAGGCTTTAAAGCACTGTTTAAGTAGATTCCGCAGATTTTAGATAAATTGCAGCGCTAAGGCATTGCCAGGGCTTTGCGAAAGTGGAAAGATATTGCTATGGGACTCTATGCTTCCCACTTGGCGCTGAAACAGACGCCGTGAAGAACACAGGCTTTGAGTGTGTTCTTCCCTATTGGGAATTTTTGGTGGATAAAAGGAATAGCGTTAGGACAGGCACACCTAGATTGGTGTACGGAGGTTCGTTCGCGCTTATTGGCTCTTATTGTTTCCACAGTTTCTGATTAGCTCTTGAATTTGTCTTGCCACCATGTGCGCAGCTTATTTAATAGAGTTGGATTTTTGGTGGCGTTTTTTAAACGAACATCATCGACAAACTTGTGCACTTGCTCTCTTGTTTTTCGCTGCATTTCCTCGCTTGAGGGGCGCTGCTGTTCTTTCCAGCTGTCCGGCCAATTGGCACTGTCCATCATCACTCCGCGTCGCAAGCTAGGAAAAGAACCAGAGGCATACTGCATCTGTTGTAATTGTGCCTCTTCTGGAATTTCAAAGTCTGGGTGAATCTCATGATAAATACGATAGAGCTCATAGCGCACATCTCGTGCGGAGAATGGTCTATCTGTTGGGTTATGCGCGGTCAATCTGCGCACCAGATCGTCTAAAGTGAGAAGCACCAGCTTGTTGATGTGCCTCGGCGCGCTTACCGAAAGCGGCTTGGGGCGCTGACCGGTCAATAAATGCCCCAGCGTTGCACCAAGTGCATAAAGGTCGCTGCGTGTTTCAGGTTTACCGAAATATTGTTCCGGTGGAGAATAACCTGCAGTCACCACCCGTGTTGCGGATTGTTTTGGTGCAAATGATCGCGCGATACCAAAATCGATGAAGACGACCTGACCGTCTGGAGTGAGCATCAGGTTGCTGGGTTTCAGATCTCGATAGATGATTGGTGGATCTTGCTCGTGCAAATATTCGAGCACCTCGCAACATTGAATAGCAATCTCAACCGTTGCTTCCGAATTGAACGGTCCGTACGTAGTGACAATCGATTCTAGATTTTTGCCGGGCACGTAATCCATGACAAGGAAATACTTGCCATCACTGGTGGTGTGATCGTCGAAGAATCTAACGATGCCTGGATGATCGAATCGTCTAAGAAGATTGGCTTCGCGTTTGAATAAGCGAATTGCTTCTTCGTGTTCGTCTGGATCCGAATGCTTGCTGATTAATTGCTTGACAACGCAAGGCGAATTACCAGCTGTGCGATCTTCGGCCAGGTAAATGATGCCCATGCCGCCCTGACCTAATGGCTGGCAGAACCTGTAGCGCTGAAACCAGTCGTCAGTGTTTTCGGCCACTATGAAGCTTCCCCATCCGCATTCTAAAAATCGCTGTATATATCCGTGGTAGCTTCATTTGCACAACATTTCATACCCTGTCCATTCTACATTTATGCACTCCGTCGGCTTCGGTTCCCTCGCCTCCTCCGTGCTAACCCGCTTGCTGCGCACGTGCATGCCGTGCTCCGCTCGCTGCATCTTCGGATCCAAACTCTGTCGGTTTCGTCCTTCTTCCTCCTCCATGCTTACTTTGCGTCCTATCAGACGCTTGCCTTAATTCGCTGGTTCACGGATGGTCCGAGGTCCAAGTGCTGGGCGACTGCTACTGGTCGCGCTTGGGACCAGCGTGTGGCGGATTAAAACACTCGCAAAAATTAGAAGAAAAAAGTGTTGACATACATTCGTATGGTATGTATATTAACAGCAACTCCCCAATTGATACCAAATTTCACCTGGGTCCGCCCGGAGGTAAAACTATGAGTCTTGCAACCGTATCTATTGTGGGAAATCTTACACGACCGCCTGAGCAAACATCGTTTGCAAGCGGTAAGACCAAAACAACTTTTGTAGTTGCTGTAAATATTAGAAGTCGATTTGAAAAAGGTCCTGATAGTGCTGACTTCTACAGAGTCGAAGCCTGGGGTAAGTTGGGAGATTTGGCTCTCACTTTCCTGTCAAAAGGAAATCAGGTAACCGCTTCCGGGCGGTTAATGATGGATAAATGGACTGATAAGGAAGGGCGCGAGCGCATTACTCCAACTATTAGGGCAGAACAAATCGCCTTTCCTGGGCGAGCTAGATCTGCCGATGAGTATGCGTCTGCTCCCCGAGTTGAACAAGAGTTTGCGGATGAAAATGCGGATAAGGACCGCAATGTGACTGACATCAAAGCGGCAGCGACCGTGATGATGAGTCCTTCCGTGATGACGACGTCAAGGTCTGCTGACACTGCTAAAGCTGCGACTCCAGCCTCAAATTTGGTGGCTACCAGCAGAAAAACGCAGACCGCCTGACGTCACAAAATTGGCTCTGTAGGGGCGTCTTGCCGACCGGCTTGCTCAACCGGGCGAACAAAACGACCCTACTAGAAAGGGCCACTGCTCTCTCTCCGTGCTCCATCGTGGGTACGGACGAGAGCGCCTAGAAAAGTCTTTGCTATTGGCAACGCAATAATTTTCCTCCCACCACACACACGGTTTTGTCCAGAAAAGAAATAAGGGAAAGGCTTGGGGATAGGCTTTTCCCTTTTTCCTTTTTGTTTGAATGTCCCAATTGGAAGAGATTGATTCCAGGCGGCACCACGTCAACACCGTCCGATTTGCTATTGCTTAGACTTGCCGTCAGTGAGTTTTTAACATCGCGCGTGGTGCTGGTGCATTGAATAGGCGCTTTTCCATAGAACTATATGTGGTGCCTGACCGCTCTTGCTCACACCGATAATTCCGTACATCCTAAGTACACTAATTTTTGCCAAAATGCGTTATAGAAGGTAACCATTTTAAACAGCGGAATCGCGATGCAGCTGATCTTTCATCACTAACTTAAAACAAGCAGACTTGACTAAACAGATCCGGCTTACTGCTCAGCGCGTCCTAACAAAGTGCCCTTCTCCCTGTCCTGCTTCGCTAGGTCATTCTTGCCCAGCTTCTCATAAGCAAGGCCGCGGTAACTATATGCCGCTGCAAACTTGGGATTTCGCTCGATTGCAGTCGAGCAGTCATCAACCGCTTTCTGCCATTCTTCAAGTCCACCGTAAGCTACTGCGCGATGATAGTAAACAACGATACATTGGGGATCAAGCTTTATCATACTTGTACAGTCGTCCACGACATTTTTCCACTTGCCGAGATCTGTATAAGTCAGCACTCGATTATAGTAAGCCTTGACATACGTTGGATCTAACTGAATCGCCTTGTCGAGATCGGCCAGGGCCCTTTTCCGATCAGTACTGCGAAATATCCAGCCGCGATTGTTGTAAGCCTTCGCCGCCGACTTGGGGTCGAGCGTTTTTTCCTTGGCAGGGTCCATTATCAATTGCTGGTATTCTCCCAGCGTTCGAATTTTGCCTTCTCCATCAAGCTGAATGTTGTACTTTGGGTCGCGTTCTACACCATCGCCCCAGTTTGTAATTTCACTCTGAGCGCTGCATCCTTGCACCGTAGCGAAAAATACAGAGCCCGTGAGAAGTAACCTACCCAAGACACGTGGCGGCAATTCACTCCTGACTGTGCTTTTCATACTCTACCTTCTGAGTAGGCGTTCGTCTTGGCAGGCGACCAAGAACCACCTCCCATACCGGACTTCTTGATTAAAATATTACCCTCGGAGGGATTCGAACCCCCGACACCCGCCTTAGGACGGCGATTTTATGGATAAGAGTCACGAACGGTGAGAAATAATGATAAACTCGTATCCATTTGCTACTGAGGGTTTCGGGGCGTCGAATTGTCTTTGCTTGCTTGTCTCCGCTCTTGACCGTCCGATCTATTTGCACTTACAATGCACTTACGGTTTTTGGGCGGATTGAGCTAATGTGGACCACAGAAAATCCTTATTATGGTTTCGAACGGAACTACACCGCATAAATGTTCCCATATTTGGTGCGGCAATTGCAGTGGAAAAACTGCGCGAGCAAACAAGGTGTGAGTACGAATGGGAAAAAACCTTACCAACATTATTGTCAGTAAAGTGAAGCCTAGAGCGAAGCCTTATGAAATAAGGGACGCTAGTTTGAAAGGGCTCATATTGAGAGTACAGCCGTCCGGCGTTATGACTTACTACTATGAATATCGGCGAGGAAAGCGGTTGATGGTTGGACCGGCTGATGCGCTTTCCCCAGAGCAAGCTCGAGACATTGCTAGAGACGTCGAGCACGAATATCGTAAAGGTGAAGATCCAATTGAAAAAAGAAAACGACTGCAAGCTGGGTTATACACACAATTTCTGGATGATGTTTATAAGCCTTATTTGTCCGCGAATTTGAGAATGGGTGTGAACAACTCGGAGAACGTCACGGAAACTATAGCGAGCCTTAAAAGGGGTTTTAGAGAGTTGGATGGACTGCACCTTACCGACATAACCCCGCTAATAATTGAAAAATGGCGACAGCGGCGCCATAACGAGGGCATTTCAACCGCTCGGATTAACCGTCAGATGAATGACTTGCGTGCTTGTCTAAACAGAGCCGTTAAATGGGGCGCTCTTGAAAGCAATCCGCTGGATAAAGTAGAACGCATCAAAGTCGACACCAGTGCAAAAGTTCGTTATCTTAGTCCAGACGAAGAAGTCCGTCTGAGGAACGCATTAAGTGTCAGACAGGCGTTTGCCAATCATATCAAGCCTGCCGTTCTATTGTCTTTGAACACGGGACTTAGGCAGGGAGAATTACTGAAACTCAAATGGTCAGATATCGATCTCGACCTCAAAAATCTTACCGTAAGAGGCGAAGGGTCTAAGAGCGGCCAGACTCGTCACATTCCATTGAACGACGAAGCTCTCATAGAACTTAAGAAATGGAAAGACCAACCCGGTGTCAAAAGCCTTACTTACGTATTCGCTGACACCGATGGACAGTCCTTCGGCAATATGCGAACTTCATGGGAAGGCGTATTGCATGAAGCCCAGATTAGTGACTTCCGTTGGCACGATCTTCGGCACGATTTTGCCAGTAAATTGGTGATGGCAGGCGCTGATTTGAACACCGTTAGAGAATTGCTCGGTCATAGCGATTACAAAATGACACTTCGATACGCACACTTGGCGCCTAAACACAAGCAAGATGCTGTAAATAAGCTGTCAAACGGGAGCAGCCAAAGTAAATGAATCAGCGGTATCGCTGCATTCAGCCAGAGTGACGAAGCTTTCAATTTCTAAAACTGTTCAGTTGCAGGCGGAACGTTTCTTCGCAGAAGCGATTCCTGTATTTTTTCGTTGTGGAATTTGCAGCGCGTGTGTTACTCGGTTGGCGTCGAGCCACTTCTGTATGTCAGATTCCCTATAACGAACCGATGTTCCGACATATACAAAGGGAATACCGCGCCCTTTCATTCGGTCATCAGACAGTTTTGATCTGCTGCCATAGCCGTACTCAACTAGTTGTTTTTCCGTAAATAGCTTCTCCATTTTAATTTTTTCCTTCACTGATTTTGTGCTCAATTGGTCGACTGTCTTTCAGGACACGACGCTGATGTACTTTCAGCGAGTCCGATTTGTGACTGGTGGCATCAATTGATATCATTACAATTTCAAAGGCGCTACCTATTCTCGCGATACCACGATTTACTCTGGTCTTAGTCGCAATAGATAGGGATTGTTAATTGGCTTGAACTCGACTGAATTCGCGAGCGCAAAATTCGTCCTGATAAATTCGACGTCGTTGCAGTCATGTTGTTTCCATAGTCCAGGTTTCTGATTGTTGATTTGACTTATCAGTTTCTTTTCCTTGCAGAAAATCCACAGCGCAACGGACAACTGCAGATTCGCCCAATTAGTGCTAGCACGATAAAAGTAGGTCCGATGCACGGAGCTGCAACTAACGATAATCTACAAATAATCCATAGCACGTCACCAACGCAACCCAAATACCGCAATGGATAAACCAATAGAAGAAAAAGAGAGCACTAAGCCAAAAAACCAGTAATAGGGCCGGCTGATCGGTAATTGCGCTTTCATAGAAAGGTCCTTAGATGTATGCTCGTAAATGTGAGAACCTCTCTGATGATTGTTTCCATTACCGCCATACTTGGATTTGGTGGCACTGTGCCGCAGTTCAGTCCGTTGCTTACGACGAATCTCTGTGTCCACCGCGAGAGCATTAGTCTGCGAAATAGCACGGTTAATGAGGTTCCTTCGGGCGGACTTAAGAATGATCCTGGTGTTGAACCGTCAATAGACAATTTTAATCGCTCGATTGGGTTATCTAAAGAAGCATGCGCTTATTTAAAACACGGTGCTGGAAGCCTCAAACGAGGTGATGCGAAGAGTGCTATTAATGATTTCAATCAAGCTCTCAAGCTTAATCCTAGGTATGCTTCGGCATACGATAGTCGAGGAAACGCTCGTTACGCACTCGGAGACAAGGCGGGAGCCATAAGCGATTACAAAATGGCCATTAAGCTCAATCCGAGATTTGGTTCACCACACAACAATCTAGGGACTCTAATAGACATTGGTGGAAATCTCGAGGCTGCAATCGAGAGTTATTCTGAAGCCATCATACTTTCTCCTAACAAGGTCTTCTTCGACAATCGCGGGAATGCTCGCCACCAGCTTGGAGACAATGAAGGCGCGCTGAAAGATTTCAACCAAGCCATTAAGTTCGATCCAACTTATGCTCGAGCTTACGTCGGGCGCGGATATGTTCGACAAGATCTTGGAGATACGAAGCATGCTATCGAAGACTATAACGAAGCGATTAGACTTGATCCAAGAGATTCCTGGTCGTATGCCGGCCGTGCTTCTGCTCGATCAGATCTTGGATTCAAGAAAGACGCTATTCAGGACTATAACGAAGCTATCAGTCTGAGTCCGAAATATGCGTGGGCTTACTCCGGTCGTGGCGTAGAGCGCTTAAGAAAGGGAGACAACTTTGGTGCCATTGACGATTTTAACCGTGCAATTCAAATCAACCGCAAAGATGCCTACACATACTGCAGGCGTGGTGATGCAAAGATAGCAATTGGAGACCGAAGGAGCGCGATCGACGATTTTGAAAAGGCAATCCAAATTGATCCGAAGTACATGTGGGCCTATTACAGTCTTGGAAATGCAAGATTAAACAAGAAGGCTGCCATCGACGATTTTAGTCGAGGCATCCTGGTTGATCCGACATTTGCACCACTTTATCGCGAGCGTGGGTATGAGCGGTATGCCCTCCGAGACAAGAAAGGTGCTATCGACGATTTCAGCCAGGCCATAAGGCTCAAACCAACCTATGGACCGCATTATTTAACTCGCGGCCTCATTCGCTCCGACATTGATGACATCGCTGGCGCTATGGCAGACTTCGACAAAGTTATCAGGATTGACTCGAGAGATCGCTGGTGGGCTTACTGTAGTCGTGGAGACATGCGAATCAAAATTGGAGCTACTTGCGCCGCTATCGGGGATTACACTCAGGCTCTTCATCTTAATCCAGGAGAGGCATTCCGTTACTTGGTCGACCTATTTACTAGAAAAATCGAAAAGCAAAAGTCGGTTTGTTCACTTCTGATGTCGTTGACACCAAATACGGTGCACAAGTAGTTCAGTAGACAAAAAGGGTCAAGTGTCAACTCGCTATCGCGGAAAAAGAAGAATGTTCAATCCGTTTCGGAACTCTAGTCTAGCTGGATCTGCTGAAAACTTGCACTCGGCAGCTTCGTAAACCGTAGGTCAGGGGTTCAATTCCCCTCGTCGGCTAAGCTTTTCAGGACTTTTAGCAATCTCTTCGGGCCCCTTTTGGGCCCCCTAGGAATTCAAAAGGCATGTAAGCTGATACATCCGCATCAAATTGTCTTTGCGGTCTGATTGCTACGAACCATGAGGTCGGGAGTTCGAATCTCTCCAGGCACGCCAATTTAAAACATGATCAATCGGCCTTCTTCGAAGATGTGCCGATTTTTTATTGGGGTGGTTTGAAATTGCTATTGGCCCCTGATTGGCCCCTTCTGCAGAAATTTCCGCGAACTTAGATCAAACTCGATAAGACTACAATGTTGAACATTGCATCTAAAACGATCAGGCATAGAGCTGGCACCAGCTGTTGTGTCTCTGGAAAAACTGAAATAGCTTTGGCATATCAAATGACCACATTTTAGGTAATAAATCGCATTGGCTCGCTCTGCTAGACGATGGCACGCTTATTCTCCATGATCGACTTCAATTCACGGTGGACACCACATGTAGTTCCGAAGGCTGGTAACCTAGTAATAGATTATTCAGGACTCGCTCCATGATTGAACGGTTCACCGATGCCGCAGTAAATGCAATCATACTGGCAGAAAAGGAAGCTCGCGAACTCGGGCACCATTCAGTGGATTCTGCGCAGATTATGCTGGGAATACTTGGTACCATCTGCGATGGCACCTGGGTTCTGTGCGACCTGGGAATTGACATCCAAGAAGCAGTCAGGGATCTGAAGAATAAGATTGGTACGATTGATTTTGCCGCAGGAAAGGTAATTTATACCGCCACTGCAAAAGATATCTTCCAGCGGTCTTGCGCTTGCGCAGACAAGAGGGATTCGGAAAACGTTGGTACGCCAGATCTTCTTATTGGAATAGTCCAATGTGGCAAGGGGGCTGGTTTTGAACTACTAAAAGATCTAAGTGTCACTGAAGAGAGTTTAGCAAACTCTCTTCGAAACAGAATACTTAGCGAGCAAACTGAATACAAGCATCCATCAAAAAGGACAACAACAAAGGCACAAGTGCGGGACATGATTGCGAAAGCAGAGAAAGTGGTGGAGAAACGTGAAGCGGCTACAGAAGAAGCTCGACAATATGTAAAAACACTCCGCGCATATCTGAAACAATATCTAGATCAATTAGACGATGAATAAAGATGAAAAAGCTTGCGGAGAAAAGAAGACACTTTGAGCACTTCTTTCGTGTTTCTAAAGAACACGGTATCACTGCTGTTACCAGACTCTTCTCAATGTTCCAACTTGTTCCAATAATATGGGATCGATTGTACGTAAAAAACGGAGTCAAGACGGCAATTGCCTGCAGGAAAAAATAATCCAGACTGTAAATAGTTGTACTCGGCACAGTGGTCTGCAACTAGCGAAACTTGCCATTCGCCTCGTTTAATGCTGACTCGATTAGTTCTTTTGCCGTTCGGCACGCAGCCGAAAGCAGTAAATAACTCTACTAAAAAAATTTTCGCCTCATCAAGGGATTGAAATTTCGATGTAGCCGGCAATTCTAGACTCGCACCAGCGATGTCAAAATTTGCGTGTATGTTCGCATCGTCAGAATCAATCCCCTTTAGCAAAAACTCCAAACGATTTTGAGAGTTGACGATATCAATATTGGCCCGATGGAACTTAAAATAGGAGAACATATTCCCTAAGAAACACATCAAGGTATTGTCCGCATCGCTGCGTAAAAAATAAACTCCTCGCTCGCCGTCCTTGTTTACCACGAGACGATAGACAACCTGGTTGTAGGTGATACCGAAAAACTTAGGAAGAAAAGCAGGTCGCATCTTTTCCAACTTCGCTATAACAACCGAAATGTATGCTTCTCCGTGGTGTAGCTCAGGAACGAGGCCCTTGGGCAAATAAGAAGCGACCGCTTCAGGCTTCACTCCAAAATTCACAAGAAAGCAGTCAAGAAATAGAGCTTGCATGGGTACGGGATGTTTAGGAAGCATAAGGTTCTCGACTACGAACAGCAACTTTATGATTGTAATACCTAAAAGTACAATTGACTCTTCCATAGAGACGGAAATGCTTTATTCGCCGCTTTCGGCGGATCCAAAAAACAAACGAGCGTTAAATCGCGCTGAAAAGTGCGTACGCAAAAATCCGAGCGATCGCTATGCAAAAGCTCTTGCATCCTTCTTGAAGAAGACATCTTAGGAGCAAAAGTCATGTATTAAGAAACGGCTTAGTGCAAGCTTGACGCTGGGGGTCGCGTGCTAGGCTCTCTGCCAGGCAGCCCGCTGCGCAATTTGGATCCGCCTTGAACTCGCGCACGGCGCTGCCCGGATGCCTGAATAGCAGGCGACCAGGGACCCAGAGTCAAGCTGAATCATTTACCATTCACCGGAATACCACCGTGCGAAATTAGAATCTGCCTCGTGCACCTCATTAGCAATGACACCCAAACTCTTGCTGGCAAATAAATCATTCTTTTTACAAGAAGAGATATTGTGGTGTGATGGATTCAAGAAAATCCAAAGCTCGGAGGCAGCGATCCGGATCGCACCATAGCCAACGGGAACTACATGTGCGGTCGGTATCCAAGGCGCTCATAAGCTTGCTTGTCTTGATCGGCTTTCTCACCGCACGAAAGGACTTCGTATGCTTTGCATCGAGCCCAATACGCTTCGGCGTGAAATGGATCGCGGCTGATCGCTTGATCTAATTCAGCGAGCGCGGTGTCAGCATCTCCCTTGTGGATTAACACCAATGCAAGTGCCACTAGAGAACGAGGCCAATTGGGCTTGATGTCCAACGCCTGATTTGCGAAACTCAGAGCGGACTCCAGATCTCCTTCGAGCAACTCAAGCTCAGCTCTGGCGCAGAGTAAGTAGGCGGTTTCACGCGGCGGACATGGCAACGAACGTGTTAGGTCCAGATCGGCATGCGCGTGATCAAATTGCCTTTTGATCGCGTAATAATACCCTCGAAAAATACGGGCGAGCACACTTTTCGGATCAATCTTGATTGCCTTCGTGCAGTCTTTGATTGCTTCTTCGAGATTCCCGCCATATGCCAGGACGATGGATCTGTTGGTCAAACATTTGGCTATGTCTCCACCTCTGCTGAGAGTAAGCGCCTCATTGCAATCAGCTAACGCGTCGTCGAGTTTTTTCATCCCGAAGTTCGCCAGCGATCTGTTGATATAAGCCAAATCCTTCCTACAGTTGATCGAAATCAATTTGTCACAGTCGGCCTTTGACTCTTCGTATCGATGACAATCGAATAATGCTGCGGCTCGGGCACAATAGATCTGGGGAGAGGGATTGGAACAATCAAGCGCGCTACCGCACTCCAAGATGGCTTGTTCCGGATCTGCCAGCTGGACATAGCAATACGCCAGCCCAAGATGCCCGATGTAAGAATCGGGTTTCTTCTCGATGCATTGTTGGTACAGCAGTTTTGCGCCCTCGATATCGCCACGCTGAATGGCTGACAATGCCTTAAAGGTGAGATTGCTGCGCAAGATTGCGAAGCAGACTGCAAAAAGCAGCAACGACACGCACACGGTTAGTTCGGCCGTCAAACTTACTTCTCCCATGATGCAGTTGATGTATCTGATATGTGTACGTTCTGAGCACCTCAATTTTACATGTGCAAGTTCGGCCGGTGCAATTTGTGCTCTTGACATAACCATAAGACCATGTAATCTGAGCGGCAATGCAGGCGAAAGGCAGCGGAAATGTCAGAGGATGATTTGAGCAAATCGGTCGTTTACCTAGTGCGGCATTCTTATGAGGTAGACAACGATACAGGTAACGACAAGTTGATAGGAGTGTACTCGACCAGAGCGCTCGCTTGCATTGGAACGCAGCAAATTATTGCCTAGGTTCAATCGCTATCCAGACAATTTCTTGATCGATGATTATGTTTTAGATAGGACAATTGGACAGAAGGCTTTGCGAAGGCTTATTCCGATGGTACGTTTGAAACATGATGATTCTTATCGGACCTAATAATCCATACTCACGGTCAAGATGAAGCATTATCTGATACACGCTGGAATAGGTTTCGCAATTTGTGCGCCGATAGGCTATTTGTCCACGCAGATTGGCTGGGTTCCTTGGGCGCAGCAACACGCTGACCTGATGGGAGCGTATTTCAGTATTAGCGGCGCCTATCTTGCTACCTTCCCGGCTGTTCTCTGTGACATTTTGACGCGACGACGAATCTGGGCAAATCCTCGCGTGCGATGCTTTAGTGTACCTTTGGTTGGGGCTTCCCTCGGTTTGTTTGTTCTGGGATGGAAAGCTATTCTCGGAGCAAAGGGATTGGAGCCTTTTGGAACTGCTCGTTTCCAGCAGTTTCTCTGTGGTGGCGGACCACAGCCACTTTGGACGCAAGCCCGCGAACTCATAAATAAGGCAGAGCTGCTTGGAACATGGAATGTGATCATGGAGAATTGGGCTCAATACGCATCTGTTTTCGCGGCGCTTGCCATTGCAGGTGTCTGGGTTTGCGACATGTTGAAGTCCCGCAAAAATGCGACATAATCATAGGTATCAGACACTCGGACGGAAATGAGCACCTTCAACTACGTCATTTTTGTGATCGCCGGCGTCCTGTGCTTAGCCACTGGTGCCAGTGCGGGCGAGACGTTCCAATATTTCGATTTTCGCTCAAATGAATACGGTCGTCATCAACGCATCAAGATTGGTGGCGCCCCAGCGGAGAGGCAGCGCAACATAGCAGAAAAACTGTTCAGTTCAGCAATTCACAAGCAGGTCAAGAATGATTTGCCTGGAGCCATCGCTGACTATCTGGCAGCGATCAAGATTGACGACAAAGAACCTGCCGTGCATTGGTACTTGGGCACCGCATACGAGGCTGCTGGAGAAGCGACCAAGGCAAAGCAAGAATTCGGAAGAAGCACCTGCAAAGCAGCTTATGGCAGTGGCAGTGGCAGGCGAATACAGTGGCGGTCCTTTGGCTCTTTCATTCCCAGACAAGAGTCTCCACAAATGATGCCACTAGATCTGCGAGGACCGAGGGAAGATGGAAAGTGGCAGACGCCTGACGGACAGATGCCTGATGGTTTTGCAGGTTGGTCCGTCTTCTGAACGAGTCCAGAAGTCTCGGATGAAATGCAACATAAAGAACCTTATAGGACTCTCAGATGAATTCAGAAATCGACCAAGTCTTATATGAACGAGTTGTTCAATTGGTGGCAACTGAGCTTAATTACAACAAAAAGAATCTTCGTCCAGAATCACGGCTTTACCATGATTTAGGCTGCACAGGCTTAGATGGGGAGGAGTTGCTGAAAGCATTTCGCGATGAGTTCTGCGTAGACATATCAAATTTCGTATTTGACAGACACTTCGGACCAGAGTGCCCACCGGGCTTGTTCGACCTGTTTACTTGGTGTTGGTGCCTGCTATTTCAAAGAGATCAGATTAGAAGCACGATGGTGCCAATTACCGTACTGGACTTGTATGAAGCGGCGAAATCAAAGAAATTTCCAGACCTTAGCGCTCGTGCTTCAGAATGAAAAAGTCTGGTACGAAAATGAAACATCGCGATTCCCGGTCGCTCAAATGCGTCTTGAACTTCGGCACCGAGAAATTGTATTGCCGACAACATTTCTATTTCAAAGACCGGCTTAGCGCAAATATGATTGGCGCGATCTCACGCAAGCATTTACAAAATATTCGTACTGTCGGTGGAGGAAAGTTTGCAGCCAAGCCGCTCCCCTTTAATTCAAGCGGCAATTCAATAAGCACCATATAAAGTGCGAAACAATTGAGAATTCAGATCAAATTGAAGTCAACAAAAACGCGGCACCGAATGTGGTGACGCTCGAAGATGCACACTCACCAGCCTGGTGACATATCAGGTTGAGGAGTGTCGGCATACATTCCAACCCACTCATGCTCCAGTTTTGTATCGAGGAAGCGAAGCCATGTAGGCCTCGGAAGCGAGACTTGCGCTGACACCTCGCGAAGCACAGGTATAGCTGCTTCCACGTCGGCGAGCGCAAAATCGATGAAGTTAAATACCGGGCCCCAGCCACCACCGATGACGCATCCTACAGAAGCTTTTCTTAGGGCTGCGTCGAAGGTCTCCTCCAACTCACCGCGATCAAGTGACGTCTCGGCAATTTGTGTCGCCGATTCGTCTATCTTCAAGTAACAGAACGTCTCACCACAGCGTGAAAACCGTTCTGAGGTAAAGCATCTTGGGGGCGGCATGGATCCGAGGATAACTTGGGGCATGACGGTCGAGCACGTGACACGCCGAGTGTCCTGTTGCGTGAATTCCAACCGCGCGCCTGATTTTTCTAAGAGTTCAGGCTCCACCTGCCAGAGAGGTTGTTCGGCGATGAGCCATTTCCTCTTCGTGATTTCGATCTGCGAATCGCCAGCGCATTAGCTAACTTCTCTCCATTAGTAAAGTGGCGTTGGGGTTTGTTCAGATCGTCCCTGACTCTCGATGAACAGCCAACTGGATGAAACATAACCGATCGTGTTGCCGGATCTAGTGCTAAATGTGCTGGACTTAGAGGCGGTTGTTGTTCGCATCGTAAAACATGCAAACACGATTCATACTAAGATAGCCAGTACTAAGATAGCCAGAACAGTACAGGTGCAACACATTAAACAATCGAGTCTTCGATTTCGCTGCTTGTTGCTTTTGGCCTTAGGTTTGACCACCGTAATAACGCATGGCATCCTATGGACAAGGCCCTTAGGTGCTTTATCGGCGCCGTCCAGCGAGGTCGGTAAGCTTATTGATTTGAGCACTGAGTTTAGTGACACTGCAAACAATAGTCCTGAATCAGAAGGTACAAAGGCTTGGTTGCCCGCTGAAAAGGCAATTGTCACTTCATGCTTGAAGGATACTATTGACAAAATTCCGAAAGTGTTTTTGCGAGCTGTTATTTCTGAACCAATTCGCATTTTTCGCGTTGAAAGAATTATTTTGAACGGTCATTTAACTTCCATTGGAACCTTTTCTAAGTCTTATCGAGTTTATTCTGAGGAAAGAGGACGACAAGAACTCTACATAGCAGATGAGTTTTTTAAAGTTCCAGATGTGAACGACCTTGGGCTTAATTATCGCAATTGGATTATTAGTCACGAACTCGGTCATCTTGCTGATACTGATCATCGACTAGATGACTCTCTCGAATGGCGTACTATAGCCAGAGAAATCTCTGAACGGACTAACCAATCCCTTAAACTAAAAGGGATTTCTGATAAAGACAGGTGGAAACGTCCAGGCTATGACGTCTGTATTTCAGAGGGAGTTCCAACTCCGATTGCTCTGCAAAATGCTCGTGAACTCTTTGCGGAATATGTTGCGGCTCGGTGTGTAAAGCCTCCTCATTTTACTGAACCATTGGCAGTTCGAACTTTTCTTGACAAGAGCATTTTTAGTCCATTTTTGAATCCTGCGACAGTCGTATTTCCGAAGCAAAACGAGAACAAATCAGAATTTGAAACTGATCAGTCGAGGTCGAAAAGGTCTGCTAAATGCGAGAGTTATCGTGATTTGTCAGTTTCTAGTTTTAACCGTGCGTGCACACTCTTGCTAATTAACGCTAACGCAGATGCAGTAGTACTGTTTCGCAAGTCCTTGCAAGCTGATCCTCATAACGTCAGGACTATCGAAGCACTATGGGAAACCCTGAACAAAATGTGTGCAAGCTCCAGTTGAGCACACAACACAAGGTGTGATAGCGCAATGAAGGTAGATGTTTCTCCGATGTTGCTCATTGATCTCGTTCGATCTAATCGACCGAGAACAGCTCAATTTAAGCGCGCGATCACTCATTTAAAGAGCGTGGTTGCGAAAGCGTTGCACCACCTTCATACTTTTCATTGAGGGTTGGATAGCGTTTAATTGCCGCGGAGATATTAGAATG
>PLXC01000110.1 GCA_003151275.1 Candidatus Melainabacteria bacterium | reverse complement strand
CCTCACCCTTATCAGGGGTGCGCTCTAACCACCTGAGCTAATAGCCCGCAATACGGAAATAGTATCATCCCCGGCTAATCTTGGCGACTGTTGCAGTGAGGTTCTTCACAATAAAGACATTTTCTGCGCGCCTGGACGTAAAGAGCGCTGACACTTTGGTGTGGCTGGCAAACCCTGGCGGCTGGAATATTCTGTTCAAAAAATAGAATTGGAGATAAGGGGATTCGAACCCCTGGCCTCACGGGTGCGATCCGTGCGCTCTACCAACTGAGCTATATCCCCTAGTCGTCTTGAACAATTATAAACGGTGCAGCGCGCACGGATCTAGCGTTCCCTATATAAGGATTTCGCGATTCGGCTGAAGGGCGTCCTCTTGGCATGAGCAGCTAGGCTCCGTCGTCCAAAGCTTAATCGGTGCTTTACGGAAGTCGTCTATATATGTACTCGTGATGCAATCGGGGCTAGAATTGGCGTTTGTACTTCTCACACTAATGGTGTCGCAATGCTAAAACATCTATCTCTAAACCGACTCGCGCTATTTGCAGTCACTTCCTTGACCATCGGTTCATTGTCCGGACCTGCGTTTGCGGCAGACGATAATGTTGCAACCGTAGGCAAGCCAGCGCCGGATTTTACTTTGCAAGATACAAATGGAAAAACGCATGAGCTATCAACATTGAGAGGAAAGTTTGTGGTGCTCGAATGGTTTAACGAAGGTTGCCCATTTGTCAAAAAGCATTACAACTCTAACAACATGCAGAAATTGCAGAAGGACTATATCGCAAAAGGCGTGGTTTGGTATTCGATCAATTCCTCTGCCTCCGGTAAGCAAGGTAACCACACGCCAGCTGAATATAACAAAATCCTCAGCGATTGGAAAGCTGAGCCAACAGCTTTATTGTTAGATCACGATGGAAAGGTTGGCAAATTGTATGGTGCAAAAACGACGCCAGACATGTATGTAGTCGATAAGAAAGGCAAACTCGTCTATGCAGGCGCAATCGATGATACCCCAGGAACCGATACTGCTGAGATAGCCAAATCAAAAAACTATGTTCGTGAAGCTCTCGACGAGGCTCTCCAGGGTAAATCGGTTAGCGTCGCCACGACTAAATCTTATGGCTGTTCAGTTAAATATGCGAACTAAAATATGACTAGTCAGATTCAATTTAAAGCGATCGCGTCTGTCGAAGACGCGGTCGCTTTCGGCGATTTGGCACCACTAGCGGTGCCCGACAAAATCCTCATGTGCCCTCCTGCATTTTTTGAAGTAAGAGATGCCAAAAATGAGTTCATGTCAAAGAATATCGGCAGCATTGACAAAGCCAAAGCTCAACGACAATGGGAAGAATTGAAAGCAACGTTCGAACGCTGCGGCTTTCCAGTCGAGCTAATTGAGCCTGGTCAGGGCTTAGAAGATATGGTTTTCACTGCGAATCAGGTGTTGCCGACGTTGGATGACAACGAGCAGCCCCTCGTAGTTTTAAGCCACATGGCTCATGAAGCTCGCCAGGTTGAAATTCAGCATTTTGAGAAATGGTTTCGGAAAAAGGGTTACGTGGTTTTGGAGCTTCCGTCCGATTGTGGGCGCTTTGAAGGTCAAGGTGATGCCATCTGGCATCCTCATCGAAAGCTACTGTGGGTCGGTTTCGGGTTGCGAACTGACGAACTGTCCTGCGAGGTAATCGGGCGGTTGCTCGATGTCCCAGTGATCAAACTAAAACTGATCAGCTCGAAGTTCTATCATCTTGATACCGCTTTCTGTGCCTTGAACGAAGAGTCGGTGATAATTTATCCGCCCGCTTTCGACGAAGCGGGTTTAGCGTTGATCCGTCACTACTTCAAAAACGTTATTGAAGTGGATGAAAGTGATGCCAATAATTTCGCTTGTAACGCGCTATCACTAAATCGCTACGTCGTTCTACAAAGAGGTTCTATTCGAACCTGCGCCAGTCTTCGCCAGTTGGGGTTCGAGCCCGTCGAAGTGGATACTAGCGAATTCATGAAATCTGGCGGCAGTGTTTTTTGTCTCAAACAGATGGTGTATTGATGAAATTTCGAAAGCATAATTGGATCGCAGCGACTATTTCTCTCTGCGTCGCTTGTTTGCCTGCTATTTCTACAAATGGTGTCAAAGATTCAGTCAAGAACGAAGAACAAGGAAAGAAGATGCCACTCGTAAAAAGCACAGTCAACGAAGTTGTCGATTCAACAGAAAGATTTGGACTCGACTTGTTCCAAAAATTGAGCGTTGAAAAGAAAGAAGAGAACTGCTTCATTTCGCCCGCGAGTGTGGCGATTGCCCTTAATTTTGCAATGTCGGGAGCCGCAGGAAGTACGCGACAGGCTATGGCCAAGGGACTAAGGTTGGCGAATCCTGAAACTGATACTACAAGTGCTTTTCATGAACTGTTGGACGCGTTGATCTCAAGTGACAACAAGGTTGAATTGAATATCGCCAATGCAATTTTTGTGGATGACAAATTCAAACTAAATGCTTCTTTTGCACTTGGCGCCAAGAATAATTTTCAATCGGAAATTAAAAACGAAGATTTCTCCAACGCCCAAACGTTGAAAAAGATCAACGCCTGGGTGGCTGAAAAAACCAAAAATCACATTCCAACCATTTTGTCTCAGCTCGCACCGGATGCGGTAGCCGTGCTACTGAATGCGATTTATTTTAAAGGCACGTGGACTACGCCATTTTTACCCGAATCCACCAAAGATGGCGATTTTCACCTGGAAAATGGTGGCACTAAGAAAGTGTCCTTCATGAATAGATCTGGCAAGTTTAGTTATTTAGAAGGTAAGGAATTTCAAGCAGTGATGCTGCCTTACGGTGCCTCGCGCTATGAAGCTTACGTTTTTTTGCCATCACCCTCAGTGAAATTGTCCGAGTTCCAAAAGAGAATGACTTCTGAAAATTGGAACAAATGGACTGGTGGCTTTGAAACTTGGACCGACAGTCACTTGTTCTTGCCACGCTTCCACGTCGATTACAAGAGTTCTTTAAATGACACGCTAAAGCAGTTAGGTTTCGCCGAAATGTACTCAAATGGTGCGGACTTTTCACCCATCCATACACCTCCGCCTGGTCTGAAGGTCGGTGATGTAATTCATAAGACAACCCTGGATGTTGATGAGAAAGGAACGGTCGCCACTGCTGCCACTGCAATCACAATGTTTACTTCCTCAATGCGAGTGACTCCGACGCGCACGTTTAACATGATCGTCGATCGCCCCTTTATTTTCGCCATTAGAGATAGCAAGACTGGATTTCTCCTGTTTTTTGGTTCCGTATTCAAACCGGAACTGAAGGCTGATCAAGCTGAAAAGTAAACAAACTGTTTCCAAAGCTGCGCGCTAAGTTTGGATTTTATCCAAGAGAGAAAACAAAATGGTGGGTCTACCCGCCATTTTGTTTTAGCATGTAATTTGGTCGCTAAACGCGGCAGCTAACCGGCAAACATCTAGAATGATCAGACGTTCAAGACTTACTGTCGGCCAAGGTATGGGCGTAGACCATCGAAGCGCGCGTCCACATGTGGTGGCTCATAGTCCGATTTGGTGGCTCTCATGATTCGTAGGTAGCATGAGATCGGATCAGGGACTGTCTTTGGATTCTCGATTGGCAGTTCTGAAAGGCCCGTTGGACTGTCGACTGTACTTGTGGGTTCAGGAGCCGGTTCCGGCTGGGTGGAAGGTGAATAATTGGCTTTGAATCTCAGAATTTTTTTCCAGATATCATACGCTTCCGTAGCGTGAGCTGCAGATTCCTTTTCTTTACCGAGAATCTTTTCTATCTCGGCGAGATTGTACAGCGATGTGGCCCGGCTGTAGTCGATTGGATCCAAGTGCTTGTTTTTAAACTCAACAGCTTGGAAGTAGAAATCCGCCGCTTCCTTATATTTCTCTTGTTGATCGTAAACGAGCGCCATGTCGTTCAAATCTTCGCCTACACTTCTAGAGGCTTTATCGCCGAGTTTAGTATCAATGTCCAACGCTTTCTTTGCGAAAACTTCCGCCTCCGGGTATTTATGTTCCTTCAAGCAGAGCATCGCTAGCCTGTCTAGTCCCTTAGCCAGCAAGGTGCCGCTAGGTCCGACTTGGCTTGATTGTTCCCAGTTTTCGACAGCTTGGCGGTACATTTTATCCGCCTCAAGGTGTCTTCCTGTTTGATCATGCACTCTTCCCAAGCTGAACAAATTGTTCGCAATGGCCAGAGAATTTCCTTTGAGATAGCTGTCTTTGCCTTTGAGATTAGTATCATAGAGAATTTCGGCTTCTTTAAATTTGGCTGGTGTCTCAGCTCTTAGAGCTTCTGCCAGTTGATATCGACACTGGGCAGCAATTATGTTATTTCCTCCGAGAACAGCTTCAGTGATTTGCGTGGCCGGTAAGCAAAAGGATTCAACTTTGTCGTACTGACCTCGGTTCCAGCAGCCCACAATCATGCTGTCTGTGAAATAGGCGATACCAATGCATAAGAGGCACGACAAGCACCCGGCCATCAACTGTTGTGAGAACATATTGTGTTCTTTTCTATTTGGTTTCGGTGTTGGTGTTGGATCGGCAACCTGCTCAGAGCCGAAACACTGAGACATCTTACCGAGCATGAATTTTACGTCGCCTTCAGTTACCATCCTGGAAAACAATGCTGAAAGCAGCGACACCACAAACGGTACCACCGCTGTCCACAAAAATGCGTAAACCCTTGGCACCATATTCGGTACTAAGGCAATGGTAATCGCTAGTCCAATGAGGGCGCCAAGCAGAGTGCTGAGACTTGAATTGATAATCGATGCGGCACTGGGATTGGCTGCTGTGATCACGCGAATGGTAGTTTCGCTTTGAGCAGACGTGACCACGCCCTGCACTTCAGGGGAGAACAGCTTGCGCAACGTTGAGTCGAAGTTTCGGTGCACGGCAAATGAGTCGCCGGAAATTCGACCTTCAAGTGGCCAGTCGAGTTCTTCGTTAATCCCTTTGGGGGAGGGCTTCAGCTGAACACGCAGCTCGTTTAAACAAGCTGTAACTGGCTTGGAAGTGGTGAACTTATATTGTTTCCCGACTGGCAGGACAAGACTTACTAGACTCATGGAGGCTCAATGCTTGGAATCGGGTGCCTGTGCAATGTTAGCGCAGGGCGCCCTTCTTTTGTTATCCAAGATCGTTCAACATCTCATGAACTGGTTTTTTTATGCAGGTGATGATCGGCGTGTCTCGAAGCGTATACAAGCTGCCTTGTGATTCGCGTAATTCTTGTACCAAATCGAGGAAATCAGCAGGCACATCGGTCTCAAATGCCACCACAAATTCTTGATCATCCAAGCCGAATGAATAGGTTGTGTTCAATTTGACGGAAGGATATTTGTTGCCAATTCGGATGTGTTCATCCATGAATTCTTGCCGCTTTTCCATGGGCAACAGATACCATTCGCGCTTCTTTAAGAAGGGATAGACGAAGAAGTATTTGTATTTGCCAGGCACCAGATGCGCTCTGTCCTCTGGATGCTCGGGGTTGAAGCGGTCGAGATAAACTGATCGTTTCGTCATCGAGAGGAATGAATGTGGGCGAGTCAGATACTTGCCGAGGTCTGTGCGGGCGATGCTGGATGCCAGTTCTTGGATCGGCTCCAGTTCTTCAGTAATGATCCAGAGCAGGAAGTCACCGTCGGCGCGCATTCCCATTGTGCTGAAGGAAAGGACCTGACCTTTTCTGTCGTCCACGAATTGCTTGATTGCTTGTTCGACCTGTTGCTTACCTTGCTCGCGTTCACTCTTGGGCAGCCGACGCCACTCCGGCTCGACTTGGTAAACTGCGAAATTGACAAACTGTCTGCGAACAGCAGGTTTGGCGCCGCTTGTCTGTTCGGTTTCTGGTCTGGTGGCAACATTGGTCATGGTTCATCCTCAGCTGTGGAAGTGCTATCGTGCGTTTTGGCACCCGTTTTATGCTGAGCAGATTGTAACCGCTCTTACGGGTGGACAGCTTGCCAACCTATCCATTTGTAATGATCATTTCGCATTTAAGCGAACGAATTTACGCCTACCCACTTGCACGACTTTAGTTTCATCGCCAGTCAGGCCGATGGAAAGGTTTGGGTCCTTGATTTGTTCTCCGTCGATCCGAACACCGCCTTCTTGGATTAATCGTTTTGCATCGCTCGTGCTTGCTGACATCTGGGCGTCGACGAGAATTCTGAACAGCTGAGTTGGCTCTGATACTACATGCAGTGGCATGTCTTGAGGCACTTGTTTCTGACTATGCACTCTTTGCCAGGTCTGCGTAGCTTGCAGCGCTGCCTCCTCGCCGTGATACTGACGCACCACCTGCTCGGCAAGACGCTCCTTGGAATCCTTCGGGTTAGACCCGGCTTCCAGGGCTGACTTGATTTCATCAATCTCGCGGCCCGTTAACGAGGTCGCTAATTCGAAATATTTGATCAGCAGATGATCCGGAATGCGCATGCATTTACCGAACATGTCGTCAGGTTCGTCTTTCAGTCCAACGTAATTGTTGTATGACTTAGACATTTTCTTTTCGCCGTCCGTTCCCTCTAGCAGGGGCAAGAACATCGCCAGTTGCGGCTCGAGCTCGTAATGGGGTTGCAACTCGCGCCCCATGAGGATGTTGAAGCGCTGATCGGTTCCGCCTAATTCGATGTCGGACTTGATGGCCACTGAGTCATATCCCTGTAGCAATGGGTAGAATAGTTCGTGAAAGAAAACCGGCAGTTGCTTTTCGATCCTTTCGCCAAAAGCTTCCTTGGCGAGCAGTTGATTAGTTGTTACTCTGCTTGCCAATTTGAGCAAATCATTGAGATTCAAGGGAGCAAGCCAATCAGCGTTGTTGGTCACCTCTGTTTTTTTTAGGTCTAAAATGATGCCGATCTGATTGAGGTAAGTTTCCGCGTTTGCTTTCACGTTAGCTGCCGTCAGCGGCGGTCTGGTTGAATTTCGTCCAGATGGATCACCGATCTGGGCGGTGAAGCCGCCGATAATCAAAACCACTTGATGGCCGAAGTCTTGAAATCGTTTTAGCTTGCGGAAAAGTACCGCATGCCCGATGTGGAGGTCTGTGTGAGTTGGATCGACACCTAGTTTGACTCGCAACACGCGGCCTTTGTCGCGACAAAGTTTAATGCGCTTGGCTAGTCCCCTTGCGCCTTCAGGTAGAACCTCCGTACCGCGGCACAGTTCTCGCGCTTCTTCCATTATTTCTTGCGGAATGGAATCTTCGTCTTCTTGTTTCACGAGTTCCTCTTGCTGGGCCATGGCACCTTTTCCTTGATGTTAAAAGAGCTAAGAATCTTAGCATGGGGCAGTATTCGCTTGTCCTCAGCATTGCGCCTGAGCTAAGATTCATTACTTCGGGGCGGGGCGACCCCACTAGTGGGTACAGGCGCTCTTAGGAGAGGACAGCTCTATGGTCAGTCAGCAATATTTGCCGCAAGATTTCGAAGAGAAGTGGCAGATCAAATGGGAAGAAGCGGGCATCTATCAAGCTGATGACGATGATACAACTCGTCCCAAGTACTACTCGCTGGTTATGTTTCCCTATCCATCAGGTGACCTGCACATGGGGCACATGCGGGTTTACACAATTTCTGATGTGATCAGCCGCACGCGCCGAATGCACGGTTACAACGTCTTGAACCCAATGGGTTGGGATGCCTTCGGCTTGCCGGCTGAAAATGCGGCGATCTCGCGAAAAATGCATCCAGAAACTTGGACTAAACAAAACATCCGCTTTATGCGTGACGAGCAGTTAAAAAAATTAGGCACTAGTTTCGACTGGCGCCGTGAAGTGACCACCTGTGACAGCGATTATTATCATTGGACGCAGTGGCTCTTTCTCCAATTTTTCAAACATAATTTGGCGGTGCGCAAAGAAGCTCCGGTGAACTGGTGCCCGGCCTGTCATACCGTTTTAGCCAATGAACAGGTGGTAGATGGTGCTTGCTGGCGACATCCCGAGACTAGCGTCGAACAGCGCCTGATGAGTCAATGGTTCTTGAAGATCACCGATTACGCCGAGCCGCTTTTGCAGGATTTGGACAAGCTGCAGAACTGGCCCTCCAGTGTTCGCATCATGCAACAAAACTGGATCGGCAAATCCGAAGGCGCAATATTGAACTTCACTGTCGAAAGCAAACCAAACATCCAAATTAGTGTCTTCACCACTCGTCCCGACACCGTCTTTGGTGTCAGCTATCTAGTTCTCGCTCCTGAAAATCCCCTGGTGGCGCAGTTGACTACGGATGAGTGTAAAGAGTCCGTCGCCAAGTACGTGGATCAATCGAATCATAAAACTGAACTTGATCGAATGACGGGTGAGAAAACCAAAACAGGCGTTGCGCTTGGCACTTATGTAATCAATCCATTTAACGGTGATGTCGTGCCGATCATGATTGCTGATTACGTTTTGATGAATTACGGAACTGGCGCGGTTATGGGTGTGCCTGCTCACGATGAGCGCGATTTTGTTTTTGCCACCACGTTCAATTTGCCAATCATTGAAGTGATTTCGCCCACGGGACAAGTTACAGAAAAGCTCAAAGAACCTTATCTCGAACCAGGCATAATGGTCAATTCCGGAAAGTTCAATGGACTTGAAAGTCTGGATGCGAAAAAGAAAATTATTCAACATGCCACTGACAATAAGCTTGGCGTCGGCAAAACTCAATTTCGTTTGCGGGACTGGTTAATCAGCCGCCAGCGCTATTGGGGATGCCCGATTCCGCTTGTGCATTGCTCAAAATGCGGCATCGTTGCTGTTCCTGATGAGCAACTACCGGTGGTGCTGCCCGTGGAAGGAATTGCCATAACCGGCGAAGGCGGTTCGCCCCTTGGTCGGATCGAAAGCTTCGTCAACGCCACTTGTCCTCAATGTAATGGTGCGGCTCGCCGCGAGACTGACACTATGGATACATTCATTGATTCAAGTTGGTACTACTTACGTTATACCGATGCGAAAAATCCAAAAGAAGTTTTTGCCAAGGCCAAAGCCAATTATTGGATGCCCGTTGATCAGTATGTTGGTGGCGTTGAGCACGCCATTCTGCACTTGCTCTATTCCCGGTTCTTCACTAAAGCGCTGCGTGATATGAAGTTGGTCGAGTGTGATGAGCCCTTCACGAATCTCTTGTCTCAAGGGATGGTAACGAAGTTTTCACCCACTTCCGGTCGCATCGAAAAAATGTCCAAATCGCGCGGCAACGTTGTTGGTACAACCGACTTTTTTAAACGTTACGGTGCGGATGCGGCGCGCTTGTTCACTTTGTTTGCTGCTCCAGTGGAACAAGAACTCGAATGGAATGAGGAAGGTGCGGTTGGTCAACATCGTTTTCTCGGACGGGTCTGGCGATTCGTTACAGACTTGATTGAATCGGGAGCAATCAAGCCCGATTCAATTTCTTCTACGCCAGCTGTTGAACACGAAAAACTTGATCAGAAGAGTCAAGCTTTGCATTCACTTGTGCACAAAACAATCAAAGCGGTGACTGCTGATCTTTCCGCAGAGCGATACAACTTCAACACTGCCATCGCTCGTTGCCACGAAATGGTGAATGGACTCTATAAGTACCTGCAGGACGCAGGGTCTGATAATGGTTCCAGTGTAACCAAAGAATTTTCTCAAGAACAAGTTGCTTTGTTTGTCTTTGCCATGCGCAGCTTGCTGCTTGTGTTGGCGCCGATGGCGCCTCACATCGCCGAAGAGTTATGGGAGCAAGCGGGTTTCGCCAAGGCAGAGGCTGCATTTATCCACGTCACCAAGTGGCCGACTTTTGATGAGAGTTTAACGATCGACAACCAAATTGAGTTAGTCCTTCAAGTTAACGGGAAAATTGTTAGCAAGGTTAGCGCTCCAAGAGGTCTAGCCAAACCACAGGCTGAGGAAATTGCTATGAATGATCGGAAAATTCGCAGCAAGATTGACGGACAGCAGATTCGCAAGGTTATCGTCGTGCCAGATAAGCTTGTCAACGTGGTAATTTGATTGCAGGGCGGCAAAGCTTGATGGATCCGGGCGATAAAAACTATCTTAGGCAGGAATAATGACGCAAAGCACCAACAGCAAACTGATCGAAATCCAAGATAAGCCGACCACACCCATATTTACGTTCATGATGATGTTCGCAATGTTAGGGGCTTACTCGCTGGCAACCTTGCAGCGCATGGACTGGTGGCTCTCCCACAATTCTTACCAGCAACAACATATGCTTGAAATGTTGCATAAACTAGACTTCGTCGGTATTCTCACGGTCACCACGTTAGCCACATTTGCCTCTTTTCACATCGTGCAGATGGCTTTCAATATTTACTTTCTCTGGGTGTTTGCCAAGCACACCGAGCAGAAACTGGGGCCGGGGCGTTTCCTCTTACTGCTCATGATTGCTATATATCTGCCCTGGTTTATGACCTATTTTGATCTTTTGCGGCAACCGGAGCTGACCCACATGTACATTCTCAGCCCGGCGATGATGCTTTGCGCGATCATTGGCTGCTATATGGT
Organism: Candidatus Melainabacteria bacterium; assembly: GCA_003151275.1. Next base: position 7,061 of record PLXC01000110.1, on the reverse strand, counting down.
CTTCCCTCCTGTGCCCAAGAGTGCAGTCGGTGAAGGGAATATCCGTAACCGCAACGAAATTTTCCGACGCGGGCAGCGGGCTGACCCGCTCGATAAGTACATTGCCAATCCTTACACATTTGTCGGCGTCTTTGCCGCAGTGCAAGTGCTTTTGCACTTGTGGTGCACAATCGGTTTCACAGATTATTTCAAACCGATGAAAGGCTATGATGTCTGGATGTTGGTTCCGGCAGTGCTCTCTGCCTTGGTCGGCTATGGTCTGGGGAAACTGTTTCTGCAAAGTGCCACTGCTCACTTCAAAGAAGGACCGCTCACACTTGCCGCGCTCAAGCGCTATTACGAGCTTCTCGAATTGGATGTCAATCATGATGAAGCAGTGCGTGGTACCGCTAGAACGCTAGGTTTGCCGTACGAAAAAGTGAAAGAGTGGGTGGCTAAGAACAAAGGTAAACTGCGTGTCAAGTAGACCCAGGCTGCCTTTCCGGATCTCATGAGCTTTCCATAAGCCTTTGTCAAAGGGTCAGTGTTAATATTAGGCTGACTTCTTCTTGACCTCTTGCGTAAAGCAGTCTGGTAAGCGTATTGAATCTTCCGGAATCTTCAGAAAATAACCAGTCCCTGGCCAAGGTCACCGATGGCGATCTGTCGCCTGGTCCTTTGGCGGGAATTCAGTGGATGCGGCTGCTCCAGATAGTTTTGGATGCGGTGTTAGTGTCGCTGGCTTTTCTTGGCTCGTACCTAATCCGCTTTGATGGTCGAGTTGATGGACCTTATCTGCATCAGTTAACGATCCTGATCCCGGCGTTAGTTTGTCTGAGGCTGCTCGCTAACTGGGGTTTTGGCGTTTATCGACGGCTGTGGCGCTACACGGGCTTGACTGAAATCATGGAGTTGGGCTGTGCAGTTTTAGCTGTTTCAACACTTGTATTGATCGCCAGGGCTTTGAATCTGACCGGGATCGAAAACAATCAACTCTCTTTTGGCATCATCGCCATTGATGCTGGTTTGTGCTTCCTGATGTTGACCGGACCGCGAGTTTTGCGCCGCCTGCAAATCGAGCATAGGCAACGCCGGCACTGGCGTCAGCCCGTACGCCGGCGCGCTCTCTTAGTCGGTGCCGGAGACGCTGGTCAATTGGTTCTGCGGGAGTTAAATCAACGCTCCGATTTAGGCGTTGATGTTGTCGGTCTTTTGGATGACGATCCGGCCAAAGTGCACAAGCGGATCGGTTCCCTCACCGTATTTGGTACCACGGAAGATTTGCCGAAGCTGGTCGAAAATCTGTTTATCGATCAAGTTATTATCGCGATGCCTTCTGCCCCGCCGGCTGAAATTCGACGTATCGTCGATATGTGCCGCCAGTCGGAAGTCGAAACTCGCATCTTGCCTGGTCTCTATGAATTGATCAACGGCAAAGTCAGCGTCAATCAATTGCGCGAAGTTTCAATTGAAGATTTGCTCGGACGAGAACCAATCACTTTGGACACCCCAGCGATCGCGGGCTACATTGAAGGGCGGGTGGTGCTTGTCACTGGCGCTGGTGGATCGATAGGTAGTGAGCTGTGTCGGCAAATTATGAGATTTCAGCCCAAGGTTCTGCTTCTTTTGGGCAAGGGTGAAAATTCAATTTTCGCTATTCATGAAGAGTTAAAGGGACGACCTGAGCCAGTCACGTTGGTGCCGATCATTGCTGATATTCGTGACCACAATCGACTCTTCAATATCTTTGAAAAGCACGCACCGCAGGTAGTGTTTCACGCTGCGGCCCATAAACATGTCCCGCTTATGGAAGCGAATGTTCCTGAAGCGATAACCAACAACATTCGTGGAACCCAGAATGTGGCTGAACTCTCCGCCGAGTTCGGCATTGAAACTTTCGTTTTGGTCTCAAGCGATAAAGCAGTCAATCCAACCTCTGTTATGGGTGCGACAAAGCGCATCGCTGAACTAGTTGTGCAAGATTTAGCGCGTCGAGCGAAAACCAAGTATGTCGCGGTGCGATTTGGTAACGTCCTGGCCAGTCGTGGCTCAGTCATCCCTGTATGGCGCCAACAGATAGCCGCTGGTGGACCTGTAACAGTCACTGATCCTGAAGCAACGCGATATTTTATGCTCATTCCTGAAGCCGTGCAGTTGATTATGCAAGCCGGAGCCCTCGGTTCTGGCGGAGAGATCTTCGTATTGGATATGGGCAAACCGGTCAAAATTTTGGACCTTGCTCACGATTTGATCAAGTTTTCGGGTTTGCGTCTTGGACAAGACATCGAGATCAAATTCATCGGCTTGCGTCCAGGCGAAAAGCTGTACGAGGAGCTTTTGACGGCTGAGGAAGGTCTGACAAAAACTTCGTACGAGAAAATATTTGTTGGCAAACCGCAGCCACTCGAGCATGCAGTCTTGGTTGGTTCTTTAGAAAAACTGTTTAAGTGCGCGTCTGCCGATGACGAGGGTGGCATCCGCACTTCGTTGCACGAGCTGGTTGGAGGCTCACTTTTGCAAGAACTGGAAGTTTAGTTAATTCTTTTTTTGGGCTCTTCGGTCCAACGTGTGTGAGCAACATGAGCTGATTTGATAAGTCGGGCAGCTTGCTGCATAGACTATCCTCGGACAAATTATTAAAGACGGGCGACCCCTTTCTTTTTTACCTATCCATTGTTAAGTGAACTAATATTACATCAAGGTTTCGAGATTTCCAAAAGTCTGAAAAGCAAGGATTATAGACAGCTTTACAGCTTCACAAAAATCTGCGTTTGTGGCTTAACATATTAATCGGAAGCAAGAAGTAGAAGGGGACCTCACCTTTAACAAATTATGCTCAATTCTCGTAGTCGCGACCAGTGATTGGTTTGTCCGGATACTGTCCGATTTTGACAGGAATCGCTGTCACTGTGCCTCTACGAAGTACAGAAAAGTGGAGAACATCAGTTACCTTGTGTGATTTGACAAGATCCTGCACTGCTTTCGGAGTAGAAACTTCGTGTCCATCAATTTTTTCAATCACATCTGCGGGCAACAAACCGGAGTTCTGGGCTGGACTTCCTTCGATTACTTTGCCGATCAAAACCCCGCTATTGGCAGGAAGCCCTTGAGCTTTGCTTATCGCCTCATCAATGATTTGCATGGCGATCCCCAGCCATGGTCGTTGAATAATCTTGTGCTCGATCAAATCATTTGAAACCGACTTGGCGATGTCGATCGGAATTGAAAAACCGATGTTCTGAGCGTTGGCTTGAATTGCCGTGTTGACGCCAATCACTTCGCCGTTCAGATTTAAAAGTGGACCGCCCGAATTGCCCGGATTGATTGCTACGTCGGATTGGATAAAGTTGACGTTGCCATTTACGTCCGTTATCGTTCGTCCGACTGCGGAGATGATGCCGAACGTGACGGTGTGATCAAAACCAAGCGGGCTGCCGATGGCAATGGCAAATTCTCCCGGTCGAACAGTATTTGAAGAGCCCATATTGGCGACGGGTAAATCTTGAGCATCGACTTTTACAATGGCGATGTCCGAGAAGCCATCGGTGCCGACTACTGTCGCTTCCATAACGCGCTTGTCGTTAAGGGTGACTTTGATTTTACTGGCACCGCGCACGACATGGGCGTTCGTTACGATATAGCCATCGCTGCGAACGATGAATCCAGAACCAGTATTGTGGCTCTCCCGAGGTTGATCCATCTTTTGAGCATTGAAAAAATATTCGTACCCAAAGGGTAGGTTCGTGGGAAAATCTAATCCTGGCAGGCGAGCTTGTTTGCTCACTTGAGCGACTTCTATATTCACCACAGCTGGTGCAACAGACTGGGCGATATCAGCGATCGTGTTAGACATAATCGGAATGCCGCTAACTTTGGCGGCGGCAACATCAGCGGCGGTTGGCACTTCCTCCGCCTGACCCGGTTGGGCCAAGGACAGTAAGATCAGAACCGACGCGACAAGGAAATCTCTGGTTTTCCACATTTTTCGTTACTCGCTAATAACATGGTGTATCTGGGAAAAGCGATTACGATCTTCCCATGCCCAAATTTTGCGCATTTTGGAAGACTTTGCCTTCTGTCAAAATGGACGGTGCGATCACAACTTCTACATTTTGCATCTCGCGCAAGTCTGCCGCACCGAGAGTGCCCATGCTTGTCTTCAATGCGCCGGTAAGGTTCTGAGTACCGTCATCGATGTGAGCGGGACCGAGCAAAATCTCTTCCAGCTTTCCGCTTGTGCCGACTTTGATTCTAGTGCCACGAGGTAAGACAGGGCTTGGCGTCGCCATACCCCAATGAAAGCCCTTACCTGGCGCTTCTTTGGCCCGAGCAAGTGGTGAACCAATCATCACCGCATCGGCACCACAGGCGATGGCTTTGCAAATATCTCCGCCCACCACCATTCCACCATCTGCAATGATGATAGGACCTTCCTTGTCTTTCGAAAATGCTTGCCTTGCCGCGGCACAATCGGCGATCGCTGTGGCCATTGGCACGCCAATGCCAAGCACGCTACGTGATGTGCAGGCAGCGCCTGGACCTACGCCCACTAGGATTCCTGCCACACCTGTTTCCAAAAGTTCGACAGCAGTCTCGTAGCCGACACAATTGCCGACTATGACCGGAACGCCAATTTTCATGCAAAACTTGGTTAAGTTTAGGTTCGGTGTTCCCAGCGCAGAGCGATGCTCAATGCCAGTTACGGTCGACTGAACAAATATTATGTCGCATCCTGCATCGACGGCGATTGCTCCGTACTTTTCAGCAAAGTTAGGCGTCAACGAGACCGCGACGCGCACTCCACCCTTTTTAATTTCTTCTATTCTTTTGACAATCAGCGATTCTTGAACCGGAGCCGCATACAGCTTTTGCATGACCTCTACGAAGCTGTTGTTGTCACACGCTATAACTTGTTTGTACACCTCGGTGGTATTTTCATAGCGAGTCTGCAACCCTTGCAAATTGAGAACCGCCAGGCCGCCCAGTTTTCCCATTGCAACGGCCATTTTGGCGTTAACTACGCTGTCCATAGCGCTTGCGATGATCGGCATTTCGAGTTTGTGACCACCGAGGTTGACGGTGATATCACAAAGTTCTGGATCTATTGTTGTCGAACCAGGCACCAATGCAATCTCGTCGAATCCGTAAGCTCGGCGAGTGGCCTTGCCTCGACCGATATACATTTGCGCAACGGCTACATTCCCCTGGTAATCAAGCGATTTGTTGCTGACCATAATTAAGTTGCCTTTTATTGCAGGACGAATTTAGTGCTGAGATCTTATCACTGACTGTGTGTGTGCCAGCTTTAGAACAGCATAGAGTTACAATAACAGCTTTGTTGTAAGCAGAGGATGTGATTTAACGTGAACGTTTCAAGATTGCGACCACTCAACGTGATCGGGCTTAACAGCGGCACTTCAATGGATGGCATTGACGCTGCTCTCTTTTCAATCAAGCCCCGATCTCAAGGGAACCTCGACGCCGCAATTCCTGCTCTCGATATAAAGCTGCTGGCAAGCAGCCTTGAAGAGTTTCCAATCGAATTTCGGCGAGGTTTGCAAAAGCTGATCGCTTCAGGCGAAACATCATTGCAAAGAGTTTGTTTGCTGAATACAGCGTTGGGTGAAGTGTTCGCCAAAGCTTGCCAAAAATTGATTCGATCTGTGCCAGACATCGATGTGCACCTAATTGGGTCGCATGGTCAAACGATTTGGCACGCTCCAGTTCAGTCCGATCTATGGACTGTCTTCACGAGCGGCACTCTGCAACTAGGCGAACCAGCGATACTAGCCGCGAGGACAGGTATTCCAGTAGTCGCTGATTTCAGGCCAGCTGATATGGCCAATGGAGGACAAGGAGCGCCGTTAGTTAGTTTCGCTGACGCCGTGCTATTTGGCTCTGACAAGATTGCCACCGCTGTTTTGAATATCGGTGGTATCGCCAATTTGACGATCATCAATCAAAAGGGCGTGGCGATCATGGCTTTCGATACTGGTCCCGGAAATATGCTTATAGACCGGGCGATGAATCGTCTATATGGAAAGGATTACGATCTCGATGGAGAAATCTGCAAGTTAGGTCAGGTCGATGACAAACTGCTCGACCGCGCTTTGGCTCATCCATATTTTCGACAGACCCCACCTAAAACGACAGGTCGCGAGCTTTTCGGAGACAAATTTGCAGATGTACTAATAGATGAGGGCAAGCATGCTGGATTGTCGGATGCCGATGTTGTCGCTACCCTAACGACTCTAACTGCACGTTCTATTGCAAATGCGTACCAACAGTTCGTTTTGCCAGGATGTACTGTCTCTCGAATAATACTCGGCGGAGGGGGCGCGGATAACTCGCAATTAGTTGAGTTGATTCGCCAAAGTTGGTGTCATGACATAAAAGTCTTGCGTCATGAGGATTGTGGAATCTCCACTAAGTTCAAAGAGTCACTGCTTTTTGCTCTGCTTGCCTATACGACGTATCACGGCATTCCGAATAGTGTTCCTGCATGCACTGGCGCAGCCCGCAGTGTCTGTCTGGGAAAGTTATCTCTGCCCTAGCGACTCTACCCTAGCCCTCCTCGCTCAGCTTCAATCGATATTGCGGCGATATTGCGGGTGGCTTGGGACTGATGGACTCTCACTTCGAAGATTGCACGTCTTGCGGGACGACTGAGCTTCATCCATATATATGGAAGCGTTGATTTCTTATATATGGCATGTTTACTGGGTTTCGCAGTCCGCAATTAATCTTTGAATGAGATGGCGTTAATAGCCCGTTCTTGCATCGAAAATCGTCAAATATGCCTGAGTTGCTGATCAAAAGCCACTTTACGCGGAAATTATTGGTGCTAGTATTTGTAAGGTAGAATACATTTTTTGCCTTGACTTGGTATCCTTTTTAAGCTAATCTAACCAAGTCTTCAAGAGGTCGCTTTCCGCGACCTGATTCTAAAAGTCCACTTTACTAAACAACCTAATATTTTCCTGCCAGGAGGTTCTTCATGAATATTTTCCGCAAGCTTACTATGGCCGCCGTTGCAGTTTCCGCAGTTGCCGCGCTCTCTTTACCAGCTAACGCACAAAATG
>PLXC01000033.1 GCA_003151275.1 Candidatus Melainabacteria bacterium | reverse complement strand
GCTGCTCACGGTGCCGGAGCGCAAGACAAAATAGCTGATCTCCCTGTTTATGATGCCGATGAGTCAAAAATCACAAAAGTCGCCAGAGAAGGACTAGTACTTGGAGCGGGGCTCGGCAGAAGCATGCTGTATGGCATGGCAAATCTGCCGCAAAGGCTTCCTGAAATCGGTACATCGATGGCCATTGGCGCTTCGCTCAGTGTCATAAGCAAGACTGGTGCTGGGGGCGCGGCTGCAACGTTTGTTGTTGGTTGCTACTTCACCAGTCGATTTATATTGAATGCGATCAACGATACAGATCGATGGAATAAATTCGGCGCCGCTGTTAATGACACCTGGCACAGCAATCAACGCATCGGCAAGAACATTCGCGACGTGTCCGATACCGGCGGCGACTTCGCTTTCAATACTGGACTCTCCATGGCATCAGGATATGTGGGCTTCAAGAATAAGGCACTCGGTGACTTGATCATCTCCGTGATTAAACTTCCCATTCCAATGCCTGCTGAAGTGCCAATTCCTGCCACAATACTTGGTGCTTCGATTTTCATGGACATTGTTCCGGCACCGTTGCTCTACAAATCGCACAAGAACCATGACCAGTAACTAGCGCGTCCGGTTGAGACCCCCCTCAGGGGTGCAGACCGTTCGACAATGCATCGCGGGCGGTGCACAGGTGCGATTTACATTGATCACGTAATTGCGTAATCAGTCTCAGTTAGTTTTCACCTTGTCTCGGATTTCCATGCGTCCTATCATGTGTGATGTGCAGCGACAGCGGAACGCATCTTACTTGGAATGATCCGATCCGTCGCTGCTCCAAGTACATGTTCCATTGATGAAACGGTATCCAACCGTGGCTTAAGGCTGCGTTTGTTGCACGAAGCATTTTCACATAAGGAGATCTGACTATGTCACACGATCAGTTTAATGCCCCTGAGTTTCACTCTATGTACTCTATGCGGGATAACCCAAGTGTCAACGCTCATAACTTGAGAAGGTTGGGACTTGTGCTTATTCTAGCGCTGGGATGTAACGTCTCTTTGTCCAACAATATCAAGCCTTTGCTTCCCGAGCATTTGCAGAAGCAGCCATTGTTGATCGCAGATCGATATGATCCAAATGACGATCCAGGAAAGGACATCACGGACGATCCGCATGGGGCCGGAGCACATGGACCAAACCCGCACGGACGCGATCCGCATGACGAGATTCACGATGAGAAGGCGCCGGCGAATGATCCGGACAGTTATTTCAAAGATGGGGATAAGAAAGGCTGTATCTCCACGCCGAGCAGGATAGCGTAGACGCAATGCCTTTTTCTTGGTGCCAACCGGTTTGCCTTTGAGCGGCAATAGTGAGCTGGCAGACGCCCAGCAGAACTGCGCGCGCCGCCGATTCAAAGATTTTTCAAAATTCATCATTATGCTCTCTTCGATCGCAGTCGATCATCAACAGGAAAACCTCACGTAAATAGTTGAGTGTAAGGAGAGATCAAATGGCACCAGGATCGATTCAAGAGTACATAGATTCAATTTTCAAACGTGTGGACATGTTGCCGCACAGTGTTCGCAGCGAGCTCCTCGAATCGATTGGCATAATGCAAGGACCAGCATACGAAATACTGCGCGAGCGCCATCAGCTCGATCAATCACCAATGCGTATGTACCATCCTGGGTTCGACGGACCCGACCCGAGTTTGCGACTGCCTCGGTTGATCATTGAGTAAGAGCGATCACTTCATCATTGCTTTCAAAGATTTTTCAAAATTGTTCCATACACTCATTTGTATCCTCGCAAGCGTTTCAGATCATTACTCCTGAATAGAGGATGTGAGTGAGTTTTACTAATCTACCCTTTTGAGTATGGCAAGCCGCCATATTCAGTTTCTAATCGAAGAGGAGCCGACATCATGTCTTTTCATCAAAACGATCGTGCCGAATTTCAAGCAACTCAAGCTTGTCAAACTGACAGAAACGCATACAACGGGATGGCTGCAGAAGTGACCAATCTATGGAGGGCGCCTGTCGCAGGACAATCGCGACAAAACATGCCAGAAGGTGCTGTCAACATAAGCAAGGCCGCTCCTGGAGTAAGGGACAATGGGTTCGACAATCTGTCTGGTCGAGGGATCGCCGACAGTCGCTCGAATGACTCGGTGGGCACATACGGAGGAGATTTTGGCAACGTTTTACCAGGAAAGGATAACCACATCAATCACATTGCAAATCTGCGAGAAGGCTCAAAGTTGCTGCCGAATCAAGGTGCAGAGTCGCTGAATGGAAAAAAAGATGGCAAAGCAATGTTGAATGAACTCAAAAATGGCGGACTCAGAGAAAACGTTTCGGACATTCCAGGTGTAAAGTCTCTGCCTGCACAACACCACTCAATCAACGAAATTTTTCATGGTGATCGCGAGAATATCCGTGCAGGCGAAGTCGCTCCTGTCAGAACGAACAACATGAGTGCAGGTGAAGTCGCTCCTGTTGTCCAGAACAACGCACGAAGGAACCAGGGTGCAGATTCGGTGCTGAGTGGAAAAGGAGATCGCGGATACAGCGACAACAAGTTGGAAATGCCTCCTCTAAACTGGGGCTACCACTCACCGTCTAGTAAGCCAGCGGGAGTTGATTAAGTAGACAACTCGCAGCTCATCCAGCTTGTGTTGGATGAGCTGTTCACTGTGCAATTCGATGGTCACGCAATTGCACAGTGATGGAAAGGCAGATTGCCTATTGTTTGCATTCATTTACTTGCCTAGGATCTTTTCAAGTTGCGAGGTAAGAACGCCTCGCCTGGTATCTCGACGAAGGTCCATGTAATCAGGGTGCAGCGCAACCTTTTAGTACTGCACCAAATGCGATGGCGAGGAAAACAAAATGACAGACAAATTTGCAGATTCAAAAGTTGCGGATAGTGCTGCTAAAGAGGCGACACACAATGAGCAGGTTGCACTCAGTCAGGCTGTCCATAAAGACGCAGAAAGGGCGACCCAGGATCAACCGCCATCAAAATGGGACCAATTCAAAGCGATCACCGAGGAAGGAATAAAGGACATTCCGGCAGGTGTTTTGCACACTCTGGAGCATCCCGGTAGCCTGATTGAGAACGGCTTGATCTCTGCGGGTATCGGTTTTGCCGGCAAAATATTGCTTCCGGAAGCAGGTCCATTAGGACGGATTGCGGCAATTGGTCTGGGCGCTTATTTCACCACGCAAATGACCAAACCGATCGTTCATGCATATCAGACAGGATTTCAGACAGGAAACATCGAGACGGCCGGGCGTGAGCTCGGTGATACCGTAGGTGGTATGGCCGTCGCTCTACCGGTTGGCATATACGGATACAAAGTTGGTGCCGGCTTAGGCGCAAGAGCGATGATGTCCTCATCAATGGATGGTTTTGCTGACCTGAAGGCCGGGGTACTAAATCCAATTAACGACAAACTCTCAACTGCCATCTTCAGAGGTGAGAGCACGGGAGCACGTTTTTCTGTTCAGGCAGAC
>PLXC01000055.1 GCA_003151275.1 Candidatus Melainabacteria bacterium | reverse complement strand
TGTCTTTTCTTGTCTTATGAAGAATCTTCAGGGCAACTCATTCAAAATATGAAATCTATAGGTATCGAGTTTGAACCATTGATGGAAAAAGGACTCTTAAAGATTGTGTCTACTAGACCTTCCTTTTTCGGTTTAGAGAAGCATTTACTCGATTTATACAAACTTATTGCAGATTTCAAACCAAAATCTGTTGTCATAGATCCTCTCACAAGCCTCATTGGAGAGGGGAGCGCACGTGAGATTCAATCAATGGTTACTCGCATGATTGATCTTTTAAAATCCCATGGAATAACCGGGTTTTTTACAAGTCTTGTTAATTCAAGCGCACAAAATCAGACTCGCGGCGAAGTCGGCGTCTCGTCTTTAATCGACACTTGGATCGTAGTTAGAGAACTAGAAGAAGAAGCGAGCAAAAGACGCATTCGTGGACTTTACATTGTTAAGTCTCGTGGCATGGGCCATTCCAGCGACGTCCATAAATTGATTTTGAGTGATGATGGAATTGATCTAGTATCAATGGATGCTGCTGTCTCCACTCGGGAAGAGCTGGTCGGGGAAAGTAAGTCTACGAGACGAAAAATGAGCCAAAAGGAAAGTATCGGATGACTCATGGGACATCACTGATGAAATCATATCCTAGCTTTATTGTCGGCATTGGCGGCTCAGCGGGAGGTCTTGCCGCATACAAGGCGTTCTTGGACGCCCTGCCGTCTAATACAGGTATGGCTTTTGTCATTGTTTCTCATATTTTGCCCACCGCCAATAGTCAGTTAGCTCAAATTCTGTCGAGGCACACGGAAATGACAGTAATGGTGGCTTGCACCGGGGTTCGGATCCGGGCGAATCAGGTGTATGTGAGTCCTCCAAACGCCGATTTTTTAATTGAAAACGATGTCTTTAAAGTCACCTTCCCGCGCTCCGGCAGGAAGCAGGTAGATTACTTTTTTGCTTCTTTAGCAGAGGCTATGGGTGCGCGTGCAATCGGCATCATCTTCTCTGGGTATGATGGCGACGGTACTGAGGGATGCAAGCACATCAAGGCGAAGGGAGGAACAACGTTTGCTCAGGACATGTCTGCCGACGCAGAGGACATGTCTCTCAGTGCTCAGGCTTCGGGCTGTGTTGATTTCGTTCTGCCACCCGGCAAAATTCCAGATGAACTACAAAGATTGGTGCGCGCAGTGTCTGACGAAAGATCAGCGCTCTCGAAAATGCACGAAGTGGCTCGTATTTTAATCGCTGCTACACCTGATTCTGTTGCCAATCTGGAGCGCATCTTAGGACCGCGGCATGAATTTATTGTTGTCAGCACCATGTCAGAAGCCATGGTGCAGCTTAGAAAACAAACATTCGACCTAATCATGATAAGTGTCCATTTCGACGAATCAAGAATGTTTGAGCTGCTTCCGCTTGTCCACAAAATTCCAGTAAACGCTGACACTCCCGTTATTTGCTTCGCTACACGAGATACACCGCTGAACCGCACAATGAATCAGAGCATAGATATCGTCAGTCAGATACTTGGCGCCCAGATATACCTGGATCAGCATGATTTCAGCGTCAGTAAAGAACCTGATGCTGAAATGCGGCGCATTATTGAGCGCTGTCTTACAGGCGAAGCGAGGAAAAAAACGCAAGCAGACAGGAAGGACATTTACAAACAACGTGAAGAGATTCAGCATCTTAGGGAAGCTCTGGAAGGCGAAGAGTGGTCAGAAAACTTGGAGGAGCGGGTAGTTGATCTGCGGCAGAACTTAACGGCCTTGTCGCTGCAGCTTACCGAGTCCAACATGAAGAGCCTCACTCAGCAAGAGCACATTGCTAATTCGCGAGAGCAGAAAGATCGAGTGTCAAAGGTTGTGCAGCTATCCGAAAATGAAGCGGACCACAAAGAGCAAGGACTGCTGTTCGATGAAACAACACAGACGGTTAAGGAATTGGCGCTCAACAAAAGAGAAGAAAGAAAACGGAAAGAAGGTCGGCGTGAGCCGGATGACAGGGGCAAACAGAAGCCGGAGAGTCAATAGTTGTCCAATTGTGAATTGATGAGGAACGATTGGTAGTATTCTGAGTCGTTCGACTAGGACCATTCCTCAACAATTAAACAGGCTGGAGTTTTGGTGAAGCATAAGACCGTTGCAGCAATTGCCATAAGTGCTTGGTTTCTTGCCCTTCTTTGGAATGAGCGCACCCGACCGTTACGGGCAACAACTGAAAATAAAGCTGATCGCCTGATTCGGAATGGGCTGATTGCGGCTTGCGGAGGTATTGTCATTCAACTACTGGAGTCGCCTTTAGCTAATCAGGCCAGTCGATTAACAGAAAAGCGAAAGCTCGGACTATTGAATCAACTTCAATTGCCAAAAACAATGAAGACTGTTAGTTCACTTATTTTGCTTGACTACACTCTTTATATCTGGCATGTTCTCAGCCACAAGATCCCACTTCTATGGCGCTTTCACGTCGTTCACCATATTGACCTTGATCTGGATACATCGACAGCAATACGTTTTCATTTTGGCGAATTGACAATTTCCATTCTCTGGAGATTATTGCAAATACGTGTTTTAGGCATCAATCCAGCAGCGTTACTAATTTGGCAAAACTGTCTGTTGGCCAGCATCCTGTTTCATCACTCCAACACAAGATTACCGAGACGTTTTGAAAGGTTAGTCAATTGGTTTGTTGTTACACCGCGCATGCACGGCATCCATCATTCAATTGTCCAGGACGAGACAGACTCAAATTGGTCGAGTGGACTGACAATTTGGGACAAGTTGCATGGCACCTATCGAATGGATAATCCGCAAGCCAATGTCACGATTGGCGTGCCTGCGTACAGACAAAAGGACGAAGTGACATTGTTTGACATGATTGCATTGCCGTTCAAACGACAGAAACCTATTTGGTCGTTTTCAAGCAATTCAGGACTCTCCCTTTGAGCAACAAAATCGTGGCATCAACAGGGACGCAACGCTTTTTCCAAAGGCTAGCGAGCAAAAACGTTATTACAAATTGGTGGAACGTGAGAACAAAAAAGAAAGAGACGGATACTAAAGCCATTTGTCGAGTGGCCGCCATTTCTATAGCATCTCTCGGCGCTCTTGTGGCGACTCTTCTTTTAGTGCCACCAATCAGAGACAAAGTTTTCACGACTAAGCTTTGGCCTTGGTGCCTACCTTGGGACACGACTACAGAGGAACTGGATAGACTGAAAGACTTGAGCCAACCAGGAGACGTAGTTATTGAATCGAACCTGCACGGCTGGCAGTGGATGGCACTTAGTATGGTTACAACCGGGACTAGTTGGGTGCATGCTGCACTTGTGGACGAGAATAAACAACTTCTGACAGTGCACAAAAAAGTGATTGCTGCCGATTGGGATATCTATCTGGAGTGGGGCAGTACCAGATTGGCTCTTGTTCGGCCGCCATATCAAAACAAAAGACAAGCACACACAGCTATTGATTTTGCACGCAGCAAACTGGGCACCGTTTATGACCCATCATTTCGCGAGCACACTGGGAATTGCAATGGATTAGTAGCAAGTGCTCTAATGCATTCTGGTATTGAAATGCACGCCAGAGAATGTTATGGACGACAAATTTATCCAGCGGATAGTTTTTTCAAAATCACTGGTGCTCGTACTGTTTGGTCAAGCAATTACAATCGACCACTGTGAATTGACTATTAAAATATCCCATCTGACCGGTCTGCTAGTTCGCCTGGCTACGCTCTCGCGATAAGAATTGCTGCGCAGAATCCAGACTTGGTCGATGGCCTTGTCTGTTCCGCTCCTGCATGGAAGTTACTGAAGATGCGCAGAACTGCGGTGAAAGGCGTCTTTGAATTGATCGTGTTTCCAGGATCTCATCCCGGTCCTGCATCGCGCAACCCTGATCGAAGTAGTGAACGATCAAGCGCTTTCACCTAAAGAAAGGCGACACTTGTCAAGGTTGCGGCGATTAGCCAGACCGAGTACGCGAACTGTTCGAGCGACTAAGGGCAGACAACCATGCTTTTGCCGATCGCCTGCTGTTCACCGTTGATGTGCACATTGTCGATATAAGTTGTGCCCGCACCCATGCCGGTTTCAATTTCCACCGAAATGAGGTCCCCGGCCTGGAGACCGTACGGCGCGAACAGATCAGGCGTGAAGGTTATGCGCGAGCCATGAGCAAGGGTACCTGGCAGTGGAGGCAGATCAGCAATCTTGTGCGCACGCCCCATTCCGAAAAAGACGTTGGCTTGCGGATGAGTGTAATCAAGCATTTGAAAGTATGGACCAAAAACGAAACCGCCTTGACCTCCAAAAGGCACGATGTCGAAGCCGTTATTGGTGCCCCAGATGTCCATGGTCACGCTAGAGAACGGAAAAACGGCGAAATTGAAATTACAATCGGCTGGTACCGGAGGAACGACGATATCCCAAAAGGGCGAACCCTTGGCGGTCGATGGTTCCGACATCAACAGCGGCATCAACCCAGTGTGCCCGTTGTGCTGTCTTATAGAGATGGGGGTGGGTATGTTGACAAACCGGCATGCGGAGCCGTCGTTGTGACTCACTACTTGTGGCTGGATCAAAAACGGCTCTGGAGTGACCGCTTGAGCACAGACTGCTTGCTGCGCCACCAGTGAAGCGCAGATGAAACCGATTGCCAACAGAAATTTCTTCATGATGCCCCCCAAAACAAATCTACACCGCAAACGATACCGTTTACATTGCACACCTGACCTCAGTCCAAGGGATGAGAACCTTAAGGTTTCCATTCGGGATGTTGGTCTTTGCCGAACATAGCTTCTCCTCGACTTCGCATTGCCTCGGCTAAAACCTAACCCTAACGATGGTCGTTGATACGACTCGGCAAAAACACCATGCCAGCGATTGCTCTAAATCTCGCTGTTTCTCAGCTAAATTTTGGGGAGTCGCGGTCTGTTTTGCAAGCTCTGGAATTGTATGTGGTGCCAGCGAATTGCTGCCATGTTTGCTCGTACGCTAATCAATACCCAACTTCGCTACCAGCCAGTAAAGGGCGACTTTCTTTTGCGCAAAAGAGAGTTCAGTTCTCTTTGAATATCATATTGAATTTCCCTGGCTACTCTTATGAGCAATTTTTTGTCTGTAGCTCTTTCTGGCGGATAATCCAAATGTATAGGCTTTCCTATTTTTATTAGCAACTTGATGGGCAGCGGTATGCAGCTTGCTATAAAAGGTAACCAGGGGACTGTGGGTGTCACTGGCCAATACGGCGCGTCCATAAGACGAGCCACTGATTTAAGGTTAGCCAGTAAAGGATAGATTTCGTCACCACCGATGGTGGTTATCGGAACGATTGGTGCACCGGTAGCGATGGCGGCTTTGACAAAACCGGGATCAAAATCATGGAGCCGATAGCGCATGCAAAATGGTTTACCAGTGCCTCTTGCTCCTTCTGGATAAAAGAACACCAGTTCATCATCTTCGAGTAACTTCTTAGCAACTGCATATTCTGCCGGAACGGCACCAAACCCACATATCAGGTCTTTTACCAATCGGCTTGAGCGAAGAAACTTATGCGAAAGGCACCGTATTCTTCTTGGCGAATCATGGTGCAAAAGAACTGCCATGATAGTCATAAAAGCATCCATCGGCAACACTCCAGTATGATTGCCGACAAGCACAGCAGAACCCTCATTAGGAATGTTCTCTATGCCGATCGTTTGTGTTTGAAAGTACCCTTCGTACAGGAATTGAAAGAAAAGTTGCCATTGTTCTACGGTTTTTGAACTAAATCCGAACTCGTCGGTTTCGCCTTCATATCGCGAGTAGAACTCAGGTCGGTATACCACTCGTTTCGGTACTAGCGCCGCTGGAAGGTGCATTTAGAATTCCTCTCGCTGGAGAATCTGCTTCACATTGTGCATTATGGTCCGCTTTCTGCTTAGGAGCTCCTTAGGTTATGATTACCCGGACCAATCTGTCCGGCACTTGTTCCATCCCGTTAACTTTTAATACTGATTTTTCGGAATTCCTTTTTCGTACCAGTCTGAGGTTTCATGCATGCTGAAAACGACGCCCTTGCATTCTCGAACCGCGGCTCTTATGCAGGCCAATCAGTGGCGGCGCTGGGCCGGATACTCTGTAGCTAGCTCGTATGAGATGACACACGACCGAGAGTATTTTGCGATGCGCAACGCCTGCGTCTTGCTTGACGTCTCGCCTTTGTGCAAATACCAGATCACTGGAGTGGATGCGCTGCCGTTTCTCAATCGTCTCGTCACCCGCGACGTCAGCAAAATTTCAGTTGGTGGCATGCTCTACACCCCTTGGTGCGACTCGCGCGGCAAGATTATTGACGACGGCACAATCGCCCAGTTGGCTGAGAACTATTATCGACTCACCTGCGCCGAGCCAAATCTGCGTTGGCTTGAGGACAACGCGATCGGTATGCAGGTGCAAATCCAAGAAGTGACAGAACAGATTGCCACGCTGTCACTCCAGGGTCCGCGGTCTCGCGAATTGCTTATGACGCTCACAGATGCTCCACTTGGCGGGTTGAAGTATTACGAATTCGTCAACGCAAAGATAGCTGACACACTCGTGATGATCTCGCGCACTGGCTACACAGGCGACCTTGGCTATGAATTGTGGGTTGATGCCGCTCAAGCAGAATCTGTTTGGGACGCGGTAATAACCGCCGGACATGCCTTTGCCTTGCAACCGGCGGGAATATGGGCGCTGGATGTGGCGCGGATCGAGGCCGGGCTGATCATGCTGGAAATCGACTACACGCCAGCCAACAAAGCAATGACTGACGCTCAAACCTCTACGCCGTTGGAGCTGGGGATGAATTGGGCGATTAGTTGGAAGAAGGGCAATTTCGTTGGACGCAAAGCTCTCTTGGCTGAGAAAGAGCGTGGTTCTGTGTCGATCCTGATGGGGCTTGAGATCGATCATAAGGAATATGAGCGGCAGCACCATGCACTTGGGTTGACCGTGCCCTACCCGTTTCTTGCTTGGCGCGAGATTATTCCTCTGTACGCAGATGGAAATCAAATAGGCTACGCAACCAGTGGTGTCTGGTCGCCGACGTTAAAGAAATACATTGCTTTCGGACATTTACAGCCTCCATATGCGGTTCCTGGTAGCGTGGTGACCATTGATTTGACCATCGATCGCTTTCGGCGCCCCTTCGAGGCCAAAGTGACAAAGCTGCCCTTTTTCAATCCAGCGCGGAAGAAAGATACCTTATGAACAATCATCACTATGACGCGATCGTAATCGGGGGCGGACACAATGGATTGGTCAACGCTGCCTACCTAGCCAAAGCCGGCAAGAAGGTTCTCGTGTTGGAACAACGCCACACCGTAGGTGGTGCCACCGTGACCGAGGAAATTTATCCAGGCTTCAAATTCCTGATTGCCTCATATCTGATTAGCCTGTTGCGTCCTGAAGTGATTCATGATCTTGAGCTGGCCCGTCACGGTCTGGAAATCATGCCGCTGGAAAGCACTTTTGTGCCGCTGCCCGACGGTAATTATTTTGCAGACTGGCCAGACCACGAGGCCACTCGACATGAGATTGAGCGGCACTCTAAGCGCGATGCCGAAGCTTATAACGAATATGCGCGCACCATGCGCCGACTGGCGATTTGCCTGCGCCCTCTTCTGAGCATGATTCCGCCCGATCCAACGTCGGTGTCGGCTAAAGATCTTGAGACGATGGCTCGGGTGCGTGGCGTGCTCAACGGCATGACTAAGGATGATTTCTACCTGCTGTCGCGCCTGATGACCATGAGCGCGGCTGACTTTCTCGACGAATGGTTCGAGGGCGTGGCCCTGAAAGGCTCCAAATGCACCAGTGGTATCATCGGCACATTCGCCGGTCCACGCTCGCCAGGAACTGGCTATGTGCTTTTGCATCATTACATCGGCGAGTTGGACGGCACATTTCGCTCGTGGGGCTTCGCCCGTGGTGGCACAGGTGGACTGAGTCAAGCGATTGCCAGCGCCGCGCTCGAGGCTGGAGTTGAGATCAAGTGCGATTCGCCCGTCGCCCACGTGAATATCAAAAACGGCGAAGCGACCGGTGTAACGCTTGTGAATGGGGATGAATATTCCGCCGGTATCATAGTTTCTAATGCTGACGTCAAACGGACTTTCTTGAAGCTGGTCGAGCGTCGCCATTTACCTGATCAGTTTGTCGATGACGTAAACCGTTTTCGCATCTCCAGTCCCGCCTGCAAGGTGAACTTGGCTTTGGATGGCCTGCCTGAGTTCACTTCGATGCCTCGCGGTAAGGCAGCGCTGTTGCGTGGCTCAATTGAGATTGCACCAAGTATCGATTATGTCGAGCGAGCTTATGATGATGCTAAATATGGTGGCTGGTCGCGTCAACCTTTCATGGACGCACTGATACCATCTTTGCTCGACCCGGGTATGGCGCCGCCGGGCAAACATGTGATGTCCATATTTGTGCAGTATGCGTCTTCGGATTTGGAGGGCGGCTGGAATGAGGAAAAGAAAGCGCAATTCTTGGACGTGGTGATCGATACTCTCGAACAGTACGCACCTAACTTGAAAAAAATCATCCTGCACAAACACATCATGACACCATGGGATTTGGAGCGCACTCTAGGATTGACCAGCGGACACATCTTCCACGGGGAGTTGGCATTGCAACAACTCTTTTTTCTTCGCCCATCACCTCAATGGTCCAACTATAGAACTCCGATTCGCAACATGTATATGTGCGGCAGCAGCACACATCCCGGTGGCTGCATTACAGGCGCTCCGGGGCGCAATGCGGCAATGGCCATATTGGAGGATCGCCCATGACGAGCTACGACGCCATCCTCTTGGGCTCATCGCCCAACGCGCTGACAGCCGCCGCCTATCTGGCGCGTGGTGGGAAGGGAGTGTTAGTGCTGGAACCGTCTGCACACATCGGCGGTGCGGTATCGACGACACAATTTGCTGAGGGATTCGCGGGCGACGTGAGTCTAACCAGCGGTCGACTCGATCCCGATACGATCAAGGACTTGAAGTTGCACGAACACGGCTTGGAGGTGATCGAACGCAACACGATCACTAGCTTGTTGGCGGATGGTCGCAGCTTTACACTGCCTGCGGATCGCGATGCTGCAACCGAAGTGATTCGTGGTTTTGCACCTAATGATGCAGCTCGCTATAAATCATTCATGCAGCTTGTCGATCTGGCTAGTAACTTCTTGCAGACTGCCTACGTCATGACTCCCCCGAACCACCACCCGCCATCCCAAACCGACGTGCAGAAGCTGACTGCACTAGTCAGCCAGCTTCGCGGCTATGGTCGCCGTGAAATGACCGAAGTTATGCGCCTGCTAGTCATGTCGGTGCGCGACCTGCTGGACGAGTGGTTTGAGAGCGCGGAACTGAAGGGACTACTAGGGGCCGCCGGCGTTCGCGGCTTGTCCCAGGGACCATTTGCTGGCTCAACCACCTTCAACCTGCTGCATCACCTGGCAATCGGTGATGGCTATTTTCGCGCCACCGCCAGAGGTGGCATTGGTGCGATCAGTCAGGCATTGTCGAAGGCTGCCATTTCGTATGGAGCAGAGATTCGAACTCAGGTTGGTTCAGTTCACGTAAACGTCGCCGACGGCGTAGCAACCGGCGTGCAGGTCGACGGCGAGTCGATTGACGCAACCATGATCATCTCCGACTACGATGCGCGGCACACTTTCTCAAATTTGGTATCACCCCCAGAGCTGGAACCAGAGTTCAATCGCGCCGTAAGAAACATTCGTTATAACGGTGCAGTGGCCCGCATCAATCTTGCCCTGCGCGAGTTGCCCAAGTTCACTGGACTTGCGGATGAATCGTTGGCCGGTACATTGAGTATCGCTCCGAGCCTTGCATATATCGAGCAAGCCTTCGACGGCGCAAAATATGGTGACATATCAAATCAGCCATTTCTTGAAGTGACTGTTCCCACCATAAGCGATGCCACTCTCGCTCCCGCAGGCAAACACGTGATCTCGATCTGGTTGCAATACGCCCCTTACCGCAACAACGTAAATCCAGAGCGCGTCTGCGACTTGGCTGTGGATCGATTGAGTGAGTTCGTGCCAAATTTGAGATCGCTCGTGCAGCACTCACAAGTAATTATGCCGCGCGATTACGAGGCTCAATTCCATCTGAGCGAAGGCCATCTCTATGGTGGTGAGATGAATCTGGCGCAAGCTTTCTACTTGCGTCCCCTCCCAGGTTTCGCTCAATATCGCACGCCTATTTCGCATTTATACCTGTGTGGTGCCGCGACTCATCCAGGCGGCGGCGTGCACGGACTGTCTGGACGCAACGCCGCCCGCGAGTTAGGCGTCAGAGATATGGTCCCCGCGTAACTCGTCAATCGATTGCGACAGAGTGGCGAGCTGGCATTGCCACTCGTTCAATCGCCCGGAATGGTTTATGAATTTCGCGATTCTCAGCATTAGGGACCCAGTCCGTTGAGTGCTGTACAGCTCGCTGAGAAAATTTAGGTCCTGAAACTCTGCCATCGATGAGCGCTTCTACGACTTGATCAAACCAATTGCTTGCAAAAACGATTGGCACTTACAGAGAGCACCACGATTGCGGACAGTGTCAACCAAACTAGCTGTTGCCAGAGCATAGCCAGAGTCGCTCCTTTCAAAATGACACCGCGCGCGATCAGTGCGTAGTAGCGCAATGGATCAGCCAGAGACAGTGTCTGGAGAATCGAGGGCATGGTATCAAGCGGCACGACGGTGCCAGACAACAAAATCAATGGAATGTTGATGAAAAAGGAAGCGAGCTGCGCTTGCCGTTGACTGCGGCAGATAGACCCTAACATCATGCCTATGCCAATCCCGACAAAGGCATAAAGCGCAGAAGCAACTAGGAACAGAACTAAGTTGCCACGGAAGGGCAATCCGAAAATGAATCGTGCTGCGCAAATTGCCAGACAAACATCTCCCATGAGAAACACTACCAGCGGTGTGATTTTGGCTAGCAATATCTCCCACGACGAAGCCGGCGTCATTAGCAATTGCTCCATTGTGCCGCTTTCCCGCTCACGTAGAACGGTTGCTGATGCCACCAATGTGCCTGTTAAGGTCAGGCAAGCGCCTAACATTCCTGGAACGAAAAACCAACTGCTGATTTGTTCAGGGTTATAGAGAATGTCGATGCGAGGTTCAATTAAAGTTTGTGCCTGTGGTTTTGAGTCATTGGTGCTCGACCACGATCGCTTAGTTAATGAGGGCGTTATCGTTACACCCTCATCTGTCTGAAATTGATGGATGGTGCGTAGCACATAACTACTGGCGATACCCGCTGTGTATGCGTCTGCACCATCTATGAGAACTTGGACGTCTGCAGATTTGCCTCGATTGAGCTTATTTGTAAAATCTTCTGGTATCACTAAGCCAACATTGAGCTGACCTTTTTCCAATTGGCTGGAGAGGACATCTTCATTGGCGACGTAGGTATTGCCTCGAAAGACTCCAGTGGTGATTAATGTGGCGACAAGATCGCGGCTCTGTTTGGTTTGAGCATGATCGACTGTTGCCAAAGATAGATTGCGCACCTGTGGATCAAGAGCAGCGCCAAGGATCACAAGCTGAATTGTAGGTGGTATCAGAAGTAAGAAGAGCAAATATCTGTTGCGCAGAATCTCCCGTGTCTCTTTCAGAATGAGAGCCCAGAGGCGGCTTGATAAAATTGTTTCTGTTACAGCATTCATCTTGTTAGTCCTTCACTTGCATGCGCCGCACACCAAGCCAACTACTTACTAGAAAAACGGTACAGAATCCCACCAATATCAAAGGTACGACCCCAACGGCGGACCAACCTGTTCCTCTTACAAAAGCGTCACGCGTCAGCTCAACAAAGTAACGCGCCGGCACCAGAATAGAAAATAGCGATAAAGGAAACGGAATATTACTGATCGGATAAACAAATCCTGATAGCAGAAGGCATGGGAAAAATCCAATTGTTGAGGTGGCTTGAACTGCCACAGTTTGTGAACTGGCGAAGGTTCCTAGCAAAAGGCCAAACAATACAGAAGTCAAAACATACAGCGGTGTTGCTACCAGTAGTGGTGTCGGATCTCCTGCCAGACGAAGGCCAAACAGTAGTGCGCCGACAAGCATAATCATGATCGACATGCATATCGCCACAACGAAGTAAACGAGTGTCTTTCCCAGCAAGAATCCAAGGGGATTTGGGTTAGCAGCATAGACGCGCACTATAGTTTCTTGCTCCTTCTCTCGCGATGCAGCAACGGCAGTAAGCAAAGCCGGAAACATCCACAAGATAAGGCCAAAAGCGCCGGGTACGATGAACAACGTTTCCTCTCGGCCTGGATTAAACCAGAGGCGTAAATGGGGAACGACTATTTGTAAGACCGCATCTGGTTTCGTTGACTTCTTGAGCATACCCTGGAAATATAGATTTGCTGCTTGTATGGTGTTGTAAATGATTTGCGTGTTTGCAATGTCAGTTCCGTCGATCATTACTTGCACGGGAGACGGTTTGCCTCGAAAAATCTGTGCCGCAAATTCTTTTGGTATCACCAGTGCCGCCTTGGCAAAACCTCTGTCTATGGCATCAGTGGGCGAGCTTGCGCCTCTGATCGATGCCGGAATAAAAATGTTTGTTGCATATAAACGCTGAACAAACTCGCGACTGATCGAGGTGTTGTCGAGATCCTTGATCACTATGGGAATATTTTTTGATTCCAGTCTAATTCCATAACCGAACAGTAAAAGCGAGAACAGTGGAAGCAAAAAGGCCAGCGCTAAACTCAGCCTGTCTCGCTGAAACTCTTGCCACTCTTTAGTTGCTTGTACCAGGATGGTGTTCAAGTTGCTTCCCTCTGGCTGCGCTGCACGACGTCGATGAAAGCATCTTCCAGCGAACATGCAATCGGTCTGATTGATTTGATTTCGCAATGACCTTCTTGCAGAACTGACTTGATGCCCTCCACACCATTCTGCGAATTCTCAATCAATACATGGATTGAATCTCCGAAGATAGACACACGCCAATGGTCCAGACGAGTGCTGAGGATCCCATACGCATCCTGAGTGTTGCTCGCTTTGATTTCGATCACCTGACCGGGAAGTTGAGATTTGATCTGTTGCGGCGAGCCCTCCGTCACTAGCTTGCCAGCAGACATGAAGGCCAGGCGATTGCAATACTCTGCTTCATCCAAATAGTGAGTGGTGACCAGAATTGCCGCTTTGTTGAGAGCAAAGTCTCTGATCAGGCTCCATAGCTGCCTGCGAGCTAGAGGATCGACGCCTGCGGTGGGCTCATCGAGGAATATAATCTCAGGTTCGTGCATTACGGCAGCACCGAATGCGATGCGCTGTTTCCAGCCTAGTGGCAACTTGCCCACTACCGATTTGAGAATGTCGCCCAGCTCGCAAGCTTGGCTAACCCAGTCAATTTGTCGTTTTCTGAGTTTGAGCGGAATTTCGTAAATGGAGGCGTAGAACTGGAGATTTTCCTCCACTGTTAAACCATCGTAGAGAGTAAACTTCTGACTCATGTAGCCAATTTTTTTACGAAGGTCCCTGCTTCGCAAATCTCTGGTTTGTCCAGCCAAACTGATTGTGCCTGTGTTTGGCTCCATTAGCCCGCAAAGCATTTTAATCGTCGTGGTCTTTCCGGCTCCATTGGCACCCAGCAAGCCGTAAATTTCTCCATATTTAATTTTGAGTTCGACGTTGTCGACGGCGCGAAAGTCTTTGAAGTCCTTGGTCAGATTCATCCCTTGGATAGCAACTTGATTTATCTCTTGGATAGCGTTAGCGCTTTGCGGTGTAGAGCGATTAGCGCTATCAGCTGTTCGCACGTGTGGAAATGGCACTGGTTGAGATTCTCGTATTCCTAGCTCTCGCAGTCGCATAACGAACACGTTTTCCATACTCGGTCCAGTCTCGTAAACGCTCTCAATGCCGATGTTGCTGCTCGAAAGAAAGTCGCGCAGCTCAGACTCTGCCGCTTTCGCGTCTTGTGCAAGAATCTGCAGATGATCCCCAAACAAATAACTGTCGCTGATATTGTTGAATTTCGCCGTCTTGATGATTTTCCACAGTTCAGCTGCATCGTGTTCACTGGCTATGGTGACTTCGAGACGCCTCATTTTAAGAGCATTCCGTAATTCTTCGGGGGTGCCTGTTTGATGAATTTTGCCGTCATACATCAGACCGACGCGGGTGCACCGTTCGGACTCATCGAGAAAGGGTGTCGCGATCACCGTGGTCACTCCTTCGTGTGCGAGCACAGTCAGCGCCTGCCACAATTCTCTGCGAGCGATCGGATCTAAACCTGTGGTTGGCTCGTCGAGAAGGATCAGTTGCGGCTCAGAGACGAGTGCACAACAGAGTGCTAGTTTCTGTTTCATGCCGCCAGATAATTGACCAGCCAATCTATCGGAAAATTTCAGCAAACCCATGTTTTTCAAATGAGTGTCTTTCAATTGAGCAAAAGACTGATCAGAGACGCCAAACAATCCTGCTTGATAACGCAGGTTTTCTTCGACGGTCAATTCTGGGTAAAGCGCACAATTTTGTGGAACGTAGCCGATCTGGCGCCTGGCATCACGCGGGGCCACTCCAAGAATAAGCGCTTCGCCACTAGTGGGTTCCATCACTCCTGAGAGAATACGCAATGCTGTGCTTTTGCCGGCACCATCCGGCCCAATCAGCCCAAACAAATCTCCTTTCTGTATGTCGAGCGTGATTCCTCTTAATGCTTCGGTGCCGTTTTTATACCGCTTGTGCAACTCGAGCATGGCGATAATGGGCTCGCCTTTGCGGCAGTCCACTGCAAGTGGAGAGATAGGCAGCGAGATCACCACTTATTCTTCTCTTTGTTTTTTGGAGCGAGAACGATTTTTGCTTCAGCTGGCATGCCGGGTTTTGCCATGCCATTTGGATGATCGATGGAGATTTTAATTCCGAATGCTTGTCTGACGCGGTCGTTTTTGAAGTAGACATTTTCTGGTGTGAATGATGGGGCGGCATCGATAGAAGTCACTTTCCCATTCAAAGGCTCGGTCGAATCTGAGTTCGCTTTAGTAGAGTTTGAATCTAAGAAGACTTGCGCCGCTTGCCCAATTTTGATACGTGCGACATCGGCCTCGGTAACGAAACCTCGCATATACGCCGAGTTTGGATCGACAATGGTGAGCATAACTTGGCCGGCAGAAACCAGTTCACCTGGTTGCGTGCTCCTTATTGTGCAGATGCCATCAATGGGGCTGGTGATATTAAAGTACGATAGCTTTGACGTTGCTTGTTCCCTGGCCCCTTCTACTGAGGCTACTGCAGATCGCGCTTGCATTGACATCATTTTAGCCTGCATCATCTCTGTTCGCAGCTGCAATTCTTTTTGCTTTCGACCACTCTTGGTCGAGAAGATTTTCGCCAACAGCCCTTTTGATTTTGCACGAGCCCGCTTGATCTCTTGTTGAACGGCAGCTACTTGCGCATCAGTTTCTTTTCGCGCGTGCAGAGCCGCCTTTAACGCCGGTCCTGACTGTCCTATTTTCTCCTTCAAAATTCCTGAATCGAGCGTGACGAGCAGTTGTCCCTTGTGCACAGAGTCGCCTTCTTTCACAAAAACTGACTTGACGCGGGTGGAGGCTGGGGCTTCTATATGCGTTTCCGTAGCCTCTATCCGGCCACTCGATTTCACTATATTTGGATCTTCACTATGACTTGAATAAAATTGGAATGCACCGTAGGCGATACAGAGCAGTGCAATGAAAGCGACAATAATGAGTAAAACTGTTCGGCGCTGGTTTTGAGATTGACTAAATGATCTTTGATTCGAGTCAATTTTGTTGTTTCCAATTGCTGAAGCTCTTTCGCGTGCCTGTCCAGCTTCCGCCGATAAATCAATAGTCATCCGCCTGTCCTCTAGGTACACCCATCTGTGCGATGACGAATGTCGCGGCGCAACAGTTCCCCGGTGGCGGCTCAACAGTCCCGGTGGCGGCAATCGGCATTTCTCTTTACAAGAAGCAGAAGGAAGAATTGTTGGCTCATGAAATCGGTTTTCAATCACGGATTCTCTGCTTGTGGGAACTTTAGTGCGGTTCTTGCCCTCTTGTAGAGTTAACCAGAGGCTGATTTATGGATAAACACGCACTCGTAATTTTTAACCCTACGGCTAAGGCGCCGGTTGCTATCCAGCAATGGATCGGTCAAATCGTCGAAAAACTCAATGAGCATGATCAATATTTCGTATCTTTTTATCCGACGACAGCCCAAACTAAGCCTGATGACCTTGTGCATTTTTTTCAACCGCCCCTTGATCTGATCATTGCTGCCGGTGGCGACGGCACTATTAGATTTGCACTTGCCGCGCTTGCCAAAGCTCATTCCGACATCCCGGCTGCCATTTTTCCGCTGGGAACAGGCAATGTGCTGGCTCGTAATTTGGGCATCTGGCAAGAGAAGATGTTTGCCGACCCTTTGGAGCATGCCTTTGATTTTGTTTTGAACGGGCAGCCGACGCGAATGGATATGGGCATGATGAATGGTGAATATTTCGCCGGTATGGCCGGCGTTGGACCAATCTCTGATGCCTTTATGAAGCCTGATCGCATTGAGAAAACAAACTTCAGACTGATTGCTTACATCAAAGCTTTGCTGGCCACTATTGCCATGCGTCCTCGAATCTTCAAAATTACTACCGGCGGAAAGTCGTTTAAAGTAGAAGCCTCAGGAGTATTTGTCAGCAACGTGGAAGATCTTGGAATTGGTAGAGAATCGGATCTCAACAATGTCACGGACGGCTCTCTCGATCTCCATATCATGAATCCTAAGGGCTTTCGCGATTATGTCGATCTTGGCTTTAGATTCACGGGCAGCAATCAACAGGATCGTGTTTCGGATTACTCTTTAAGGGTCAAAGAGGCGGTTGTAGAGGTCGTGCCGAGAAGAGGTGTAAGGTCTGCATTCCAAACTGCTATTGTGAAATTGAAAGAGATTTTTACCGGAAAACGCTCAATTGAACCACCTCGAACCGAAGAACTGCCATGCATGATCGATGGCGAAGAGTGCGGAGTCACTCCCATGCGCGTAACAGTGATACCGGATGCGGTGAATGTGTTGATTCATCCTTCCGTTCCTAAGGAAATTGCGACTGTAGACGGCACGCCGATTGAATTAGATATAGCTTCGTAGATAAATTCGTTCGTAAATACATTCGTAGGATGAACCAGTCCAGCATCCTGGCAGAAGTAGGTAGCCACGTCTTTGCCCGGTGTTGCTATACTTTCGGATGGGTTCTCCGGTCAGGTGGCGCACGGTGTTTCGACAGCTTAGCATCGCTCAGAAAGGATTACTTATTGTCGTCCTGCTGCTGTCAGTCGACCTCTTCTTCGTTGGATTGGTTGGCTGGTCACTCGCACAAGCACGAGTTAAGCTTGGCAAAGAGAAAGATGCTAAACCTCACAGTGCTTCTCTCTTACGATAGTTCCGCTGTTTCTGATCTGGATGCCGCGAAACAATTGTTGCAAGAAATCGGAAAAGTATTTGAGCAGCAACAGCAGCTTCATGCTGCACCCCAAACTCCAGAGCGAGTCAAATCAGAGTCGAAAATGATGGAACTCGGTGGCAGAATGACAGCACTCTATGAGCAGTTGCTATCTCGATACAAAACAATCGAGGATGCCGCTCCGGAAGGAACTTCCGCTTCAATCGCTCATTTGAAAAAGCTACTAGCTGCCGGACTGGTATTGAATATGGTGGGTGCTCTGGCATTGGCGTATTTTTTCATCAGCCAAATTCAATTCCAAAATTTGCGGAATGAAACGTATCGCGACATCATTTCTAAAGTACCTAAAGATGTGCAGGTACTCAGGCATTTCGCTTGCAACATGAAGAAGAGAATTAAGCTCAAAGCCGCATAAGGAGTCCCCTATGACAAGAACAAATCCGCAGAAAAAGGCCAAAGAGTTGGCAAAGCTGCTTCGAAATGAGCTCCCGGACTACCATTATCTAAAAGCTGTTTTTAGACATCTTCGGACCGAACTGAATGTGCCGGTAGTTACTGCAGCCAAGTCCAAGTCTCTGCCTGATATTCCGACAGAAGACGAATTGAAGCAATATTACGAAATCGTCTGGACTGGCCAAAATACTCAAGACTTACTCATTATCAAAACCCTCTTGTACACTGGCGCGCGCGTGAGTGAGCTGGTCAACATGAAGCTTTCCGATGTCGATTTGAAGCGCTGCCAGATTCGAATTGAATCCGGCAAGGGCGACAAAGATCGAATGGTGCCCTTCCCAGAACCATTCAAGGAAATGCTGGCTCTGCATGTCAAAGATATGAAGAAGAAAGGCGCATCACATCTGTTCGAATCTTCTTGGAAAAAGCTGTACACAGATCGTGGAATTCGTAAAATTCTTGAGCGCTATGCCACCGCCGCTGGTTTGGACAAAACTATTTCCCCTCACAAACTACGCCATTTCCTATTCACATGGCTTAAGAAGCAGGGATTGGACGATGCGATGATTCAGCCTTACTCAGGACACGCTTCCAGACAGTCGTTGGAGATTTACTCTCGTCTAAGTCTGGCTGTAGCTCAGGAGGAATACGATCAAGCAATCAAGAAGTTCCCAGTCTGACTAGGTTTGACTGCATTTTGGGATTTTGCAGCTGGTAACAGCTTCGCTATCACCGAGCCTTCTTCGTTATTTTTATCTTTGCTTGGTGAGCTGGCCTTGGTGTGCGTACCAGGTATAGGCCCATGCCCCTGATTGGTCTTTGTAGAAATAGGCATAGCCAATACGGTCTACAGTCCGGACGTCATTAGCGTAGTTGATCGCCTGAACTGTGTAATTGAAATCTGCACGTACTGGATACACAATAGATCCCGGGGCAATATTTTGGAACGATAAATTGACGTCGTCTAACTTTTCAGGTCCGCCGATTTGAACATTGTTCCACGCGAATGTCATTCTTTCGAATTCATGATGGATTGGGCTATTATAGTTGTCTTCAACTAATCTTTTGATGATATCTTGTGTCAGATTTCCGCCCACTGGTTTCATCGGAACCCAGCGTTCTAGTGCTTGCTGTTGTGGAACTTTCTGTTGTGGAACTTTCTGAGCAGGAAATTGTGGAGCACGCGGCAGGGCAGGTTTTGGCGCAGCTCGACCGGGGGCGCCGTCGTAGATTGCTGGCAGATCACCGGGCTGAGCTCCCTCTGGCGGCGTTGCAGCACCATTGTAGAGCTGCAGATTTGGGGATTTTTCGAAATACGTACCTTGGGGATCATCGGGACGTGCATCCATTTTGATACTGCAGTTGCCTTGTGGGCTTATTGCAGTGACCGTGCCGATATCTTTGGTTGTTTGTATTTGTATTCTATCTCCTATCTGAAACCGCGAGCACCACGCCGGCTGCGAGAACAGCGTCGTCAAAATTAAAGCCAACATCAGTATTCTGCCCATTGAAGATACAACCCTCCTAAGATGGTTTTGTTATTGTGTTTGTAGGTGATGCAAGCGTGCGGAGCATAGCACGCAACGGCAAGTTTTCCTGACATTTATCGAGAAAATTCACACGCTCTATCTCGGCAAAAATGCGATGGAGTACCCGGAAATTCCCGTTTGCGACGCGCATGATGGCGGCTGACACGCCGTCATCTGCGGTGAGCGGTAATTTCAGCGCTAGCCATTTTTCTGTTAATTTCCGCAGAAGCTCTCAAAACTGGTCTGGCTCAGCTCTTGCAAATTGCTGCTCCGTCTACATTTTCGAGTTTCGCGCGATAAAGAGTGGCTCTGACAGATGATCTCAAAAATCGCTCAATTCTGGAACCACCAACTGACGATGCTTTTCAGCCTCGGTTTGCACCTGGTGACAGCTTCGCTATCCCCGAGCCTTATATATGAATCCGCTTTCCGGGAACTAAGTTATGTATTCTTGCGACGAAGCAACAGCTGTTGGAGTGTTGCGCGGAGTAGTCAAGTTTCTTTATGATGCACATAAAAAACGGCAAGTTTGTTTTCGATAGTAAAGTGATTCGAGAAGATCCATCTAGCAATCTTAAAGACCTTTGGTTTCGCGAAAATGCGAGCGTCAAAATTTATGCGCATTGGCTCGAAACATTACAAGACGAGTCGCTGATCGCACTGGCTAATTGGTGTCGTTCGGCACACGCTTTGAACGCTGAGAAACTGCATGCTCAGATTGTTAGACTTGGTGATGATGTGCATATGCTCGATTCATGGCGTGCTCTCGGGTCCATAAAAGACATGCTTGCAACTTCATTCGGATCGAATTTAGCTATGGCTGATTTGCGTGTCATGGAGCGTGATTTGTTCGAAGAATATATGACAAAGCTGATGAATTTTGACGGCGAGAATTTGGATTTGCTGCAACACGAGTTGCTACCCGTGCAACATAAATGTGCTCAGGCATGGGATCCGGATTTTAAATAACTCATGCTAATTTTAGGGTTCGAGATCAACGAATGTTCGATCCTCAAAGTGGTGGCCTGATGATTGCCACCGAACATGGTGCCTGCATGACCACTCCTTTAGAGACGCTGCCAGCCATGAAACCTTGAATATCCGAGCGTGTACGATATCCCATGACGATCATGTCGGCCTTCCATTTTAAAGATAATTCAATGATCTCGTACGTCGGCGCACCCGATATTATCTCCCAAGATACTTCCGACTCTGGAACAAGTACAGTCAATTTATGCGAGATCTCACTGAGGAGTTCTGTTGCTTTTTTCTGCGCTTCCAAGACTGCTGTATCGGTCTCACTGCTGCCCAGCACATGTAAAAGTTTAAAGACTGTCTGTGAAGGCCAATGGTAGTTACGCACAAAATCAAAGATCAGCTGTGAATCAGCCATTCCAAATACGGGAAGCAAAATTTTCATATCAACGATTAACTCCTCGTCCGCTTCTCGCCAGCAAGGGAGCGCGGTTAAATATTTGCTCTGCAGTGTTCATTGTCTCGACGTCATTGAGCCGTATTGTTTGTTATGACGGCACTCTTTTTCAGGAACTCGTCTCGTCGGCATCGGATTGATGGTGTAATTCTCCTTTTATTGGCTCTATTTAGCTATCGTCCTTAAGTATG
This sequence comes from Candidatus Melainabacteria bacterium, assembly GCA_003151275.1. The sequence continues at coordinate 33,965 of PLXC01000055.1, read as the reverse complement.
ATCGTCCTTGATTTTACCAGTCGCGAACTGGCGCTCCTGTAAAATCAGGCTGTAGAATTAGAGTCCCTTGCAATTTCGAGAGGACAGAGCAAGAGAATCTACCTGGAGCGAGTGAATGGAACGCCTAGAGCAATACTAGATATGGTGCCTGGCGTTGTTGCGATTTTTCTGGTGCTTGCGCCACCTTGCTTTCAGAATCGTGGGAGCCTGGCTGCATATCTCGTTCAATTCGGTTATAGTGTCTCCGACCTGAAAGGTTGGGAGGAGAGTTCCAATGAGCACGTTGATCCGCGGCGCCCAAGTGTTGACGCTTGATCCCCGAAGACCGGTGATAGCCAACGGAGCGGTGCTTGTGGATGGCGATCGCATCGTTGCTGTGGACACCTTAGAGGCGCTGCGAAAAAGCCCTGGCATCGAGCATGAATTGGGCAGTGACGACACCTGGGTGCTACCTGGATTCGTTAACGCCCATTACCATCGCGACCGGGTATTCTCGATGGGGTCTGTGGACGCGCCCCTTGAGCTTTGGCTGCTGCGGGCTTCTGGGCTGGATTCGCCGCCGCCGGAGCTTCAGGACGAGTTCGACTATCTGCACACGCTGGTCTCAGCCATTCAGCTGGTTCGATCCGGGGTCACCACAACCATGGACATGGCGTGGCCAGTCGATCACCGTCCGGTGATCAAGGCCTATCTGGACCTGGGGATCGACCTAATTTACGCACCAGCGCTGCGATCGCAGTACGGGTATGTTTACGAATCAGACGAGAAATTCCTGGCGACGCTTCCGACTGACTTGCAGCAACGTATCGCCGGGCAAGGATTAGGTCTGACGGGGATCTATAATCCCGCGGTCCCCTACTTCGAGACTTGGTCCAAACTTAACGCGGAGTTCGGCAAGCGGATCCAGCTGGTGATCGCTCCTGACGGACCCGAGTGGTGCTCGGAAGCTGAATTGCGACAGGCCGCGAAGCGCGCCGCAGCAGAGGGAGCCTGCCTGCACCTGCACAATACCGAGTCTCCGCTTGAGCGACAGTGGGGTCTTCAGACCCGCACTCAGACACCGACGGGGTATCTGGGGGAGATCGGCTTCCTTGGTTCAAACGTTTCCTGCGGTCATGGCGTTTGGTACAGCGAGCAAGACGTTGAACTTCTGGTGGCGCGTGGCGTCGTTACGGTGCACAACCCTACCTCGAACCTGCGACTCGGGAACGGGATTGCGCCTGTGTCTGCGTACATTGATGCTGGGATGACCGTCGCTCTGGGGTCGGATGGTCAGGGATTGACGGAACGGGCCAACTTCCTGGATGAATTGCGATTGGCTGCTTACCTTCAGCGTATACCAAGCGCTGTTTTCCCAGCGCGTGACCCGTGGACACGAGGACTGTCAGCCCACACAGTCTTCGAAATGGCAACCGTTAACGGAGCAAAGGCGTTCCGGCGAGATGGAATCGGGCGCCTCCAACCTGGTTATCGGGCGGACATGATATTGATGAATGCGAAAAGGATGGCAACGCCATACCTCTGGCCGGGTCACGATCCTTATTCGGCGGTGCTACAAAAGGCGGAGCCTAATCACATCGACATGGTGATCAGCCGCGGCAAAGTGCTGTTGGACGGAGGGCGAATCGTGACTGTGGATGAAGAGCGGATCACAAAAAGACTGCAATCGATTTACGAAGACATATGGAAAAAGCAGGATGGCAAACGGCGCGCCTTGGTCAAAGAGTTGGAACCGCACTTGTTCAAGTTTTTTAAGCCCTGGCAGGAGCAGCCCACGTGTTGGAGCACGCCGGCGCGATGGTAATCTTCTTTGTATTAAGCTGTGATACCACCTGAGGTGGCATTCGACAAGACTAAGATTCGGATTGAAGCATTTCCAAAAATTCGTCGAAGTTATCCGCGATCCGCTCAGTGAACTTGTTGTAGTCAATTGCTGGTATATCAGGCTCCGCTTCTTCCGTCGGATAATCGTCTTCTTCCCATTCGTCATACGCGTCGGCTGCTTTTTGCGCGTGCCAAACTACAATAACTGGGCGCGCGCTACCAGTACCGTAATCAAAACAAAGAAAACTCACGTAAACTCTGTCCAAACACATATCGTCGGGATGATGATCTCCTGCGTATAGCGCTGCAAACGGCAACAAGCGCTGTCCGTAGAAGAGGGCTCGACTGGTCATAGATTCTGCATCAATGACAAATGAGATACTTCTTGCAACTCTGCAATCGATTTCGGATTGATCAAAATGAGGCTGAAAAGGACCTGGAAGCTGCGAGTGGCGATCAAGTATAGTTAAGAATCGTCCAACACGATATCGATGTCCCTTTCCCTTTATGTATTGACGACCAGGAATTCCGCCATGAAAGGAATGAATCAATTGGCGGTAGCTTTCATCAAGGACATGTCGACTTTCAAGGTATTTGAGCGCCTGAGGGTCTACTGGTCCGGCTAGACTTTCTTCTTCAAACAATAGTGTTTCGTTTCGCATGCCGTCCTCACTGTTCTCCATGCAATCCCCACTGGATTGCAATCATAGCAGTTCACCGGTGGTACCTAAGTGGACCAAAAGAGCGACTTGCGATAGACAAAGAGCGAAACCGCAAACTACCTGAGATAGAACGCGCGCTATATTATTAACGCACCGCATTTAGTGCATTTAATTCCATTAAAATTGAAGCGTGAGGTTTGGCCTACTTGCTCGCAAAGACAAAACGAAAGCTTGCAGGTGTTACAGTTGGTGGCAGAAGGCAGAGTAAGATAGATAAGCAACCTAAGCGAAATCGCCGACGAACGTGATTGAAATCCCTTAGCACAACAAGTGAGCGACCGTGTCGAAGAATTACGAACTGACCGAATTGGAGGAAGGTTGCGAAGTTTAGTAATAAAAGATTGGTTCGCGTGGGGCGGAAGAATGTACTGTTGGAGATGGAGCTTGAGGATGTTAAGAAGCGTCCGGCTGACGAATGGTAAGTTCTAAGCAGCGTGCCACCATGCCGCCGTGGTGCCAACATAGCAATAACCTCGCACCTTTGATGCTCTCCAAAATATGGAATCAGGAATGCAATAAGACAATTCGTTGAATAGAAATCACGCTCTTGTCACGAAACGGTGCAATCATTTTATTGTGGACGATCCACGCTAAGTCAGTTTCGAACATTTATCTCAAAAGATTAGGTGATTTATGGCTTTGGAAACGTTGAATGAAATTACGACTAAAAAGGATTCCCAGGAGTCAGTCTCATCTATAGACTTAGACTTTTACAAGCCGCGAGCCAACTCTAAGAAAAGTGACGAATCAAATAATCAAGCAGGTGGAGATTGGTTGACTAAAGCTGAGTGGGGTGTAAAACCAGGAGACGGTCATCTTCTCAGTTACGGAGTGATCTCTGAAGTGGGATCAATTGCAGCAACCACAGCTTGGACGTCTTTGGGAAAGTACAAGCTTCATCAAGGCCTTAATAATATGGCTTTAGGATTTGCTATCGGTACTGGTGCGGCATTGGTAAATCGCGAACTGGATTTTTTGGTGGGCGATTCAATCGGCAATGTCAGAGCTTTTCGGCCGACCGGAATTGAATCTCTTGGATATGGAATAGCAGCTGCTGTTCCACTAGATTACCGTTGGAAGATTGGATTATCAGCGGCAGCTTGGACAGTTGGACGGGTAGACAATCTAGTGGAACATAGATAAAAAAAACGCCTTTCTCCGGGCGCACCGACTTCACTGGATTGCGCTCGCTTGAGATGAGAGGCGCGAGTTTCTCAAATCATTTTGGACGATGGTCCCAGCCCAATGCGCGTCAGACTCGTGCCGTGGTCCCGCGTAGCCTTCATATGCGGTCTGGCGCCACGTGTTAACGTGTCCGATGCCATCTTCAAGCAATTGAATAAGTTAGAGCAGAAGCATCCAATTTCACGCCTGATCTAAGAAATAAGTCACGTAGGCGTCAGTTCTGAGATGTCATTTCGGGCACTATCCAATCGTAGGTGTTACCCTGCGTTCCATCTGCAAAGGAAACACCATTGATACTGTAAATGGTGCCATCTTAATCGATTGCTTTTGCACGACAATTCAACAATTCCAATTTCAGCAAGTGACATGACTTCGTGCGGTTCACTGATTCCGTTAGAGTTCCGATCGCACCAAACCGCGAGTCCGTTTAGCGGATTTGAACACAGTCAGGATACCGGAGCAAAACCTTTGTCGGCCGCGATCTTAAAATATCGCTCGGCTCTAGCAGTGTCTTGCGTGACGCCGAGACCCTTCTCGTAACATAGACCTAGTTCGTAAGTGCAAGCGGCGTGTCCACCATACTCAAGCCCATGACGAAACCATTTGGCCGCCTCAGTCATATCTTGAGGCACAAGCTTTCCTTCTTTATAAAGCATAGCCAGCATGTAGCTTGCAAGGCTGTACTTTTGCTTCGTCGCTCGTATCAATAATTTGATAGCCTTGTCTGGCTGCGGTTCTCCATAGCCAGTGCTGAGATAGATTTCCGCAAGATCCATGATCGCAGAGCGCGCATAGATCGCATTGGCCGCTTCAGCCTTTACACTCGCCGCCATCTTTAAATAGTTAAGCGCTTTCCTTCGATCTCTATCGTCCAACGAATAGTATTTCCATAATTTATATTGCGCTTCGACATCGCCTGCCTCAGCCGCTTTTCGCAACAATTCCACTGCCGCACCTTCTGCGCCTTCGATGGATTTGCCTTCTTTGAGATACCAATCACCAAGCATGGCCTGCGACTTAACATGTCCTAGTTGCCCGGCAAGTTCTGCCCACTTCACGGCAGCTTCAAAGTTAGATGATTTTCCGTGACCGAGTTTGTTCGCAATTGCCAGCGAATAAGCTGCCTGTGCGTCTCCATTGCCAGCGCGCTTTTCCCACCAGTCGAGCGCGTTTGACCACCAGGCTTTGTAATATTGTTCGGAGCAATTTTCTTTATCGTATGGAACGCCTGAATACTGTTCGTCCAGGAAGAAGGTCGGAATAGCCACGTTGGCTTTTGCTTCCATCAGAGGCTTTGCATACGCGTATGCCCTATCCCAATCAACTTTTATGAGTCGTCCGGACTGGAGCTTGGACGCCATGTTCATCATGGCGATGAAGTTGCCGTTGTCGGCGGCTTTTTCATACCAGTACATCGCCTTTGCATGGTCATTCCTGTGGGAATACATCGATGCCAAGTCGCACTGCGCGCTTGAGTTTCCAGCTTCCGCGAGTTTGCGTTTTTGATAAACATAATGGTCTTCGTCTTCTAATTGATCTTCTGCGCGCGGAGGCGGTTCTTTCGCTTCTACTTGCCCCCAGTAGGCGGGCAAACATTTCTCTTCAGTGCCGTCGATCCACGAAGTTAGCCACTCTTCTAGTGGAACACCGGGAAATTTTAATGCTCCTTCTGCGCGTGATTTGAATTCATGACGGAAATTTACTGGACCTTCCAGGTTGGCGAGAATCATTATTCCGAATGAAGGGCCGGGATTGCAGTCGAGAACCGTGATCTCGTCATTTTCCCAGTCGCACAGCGGCAATACGCGCGGCTCCCATTCCCATTTTATGTCGCCAGCTTCGTCGTCGAAGTCTTCCCATTCGAATTCGCTCGTCATGTAGTTGTTGTAGATTGTGAGGACGTCGCTATCACCGTCATACGTGAGCGCGAGGTCCGCGAATTTTCCACCGCGCAATCCGAGCAATTGTTTGCCCGGACCAACTCCTCCGTTCGCTACCTCAGCGTAAACACGCCTCAAGAGTTCTGGCAGTTCAAACCCGAGCTCCTTCTCGCACTCGTCTAACTGCGACCGAGTCAAGGGAGGATATTCTTTCGAAATCCCTTCTTCGTCAGCTTTTGCTTTGAGTTTTCGCAGTAATTCGTCTTTATGCACGCCTAAACTGGCCTCTCGGTGGGCTCTCAGTGTAAACAATGAGCATCAATCAATTCCATAGTGTTGCATAGCAAATCACAATCTCTTCATGATGCCAGCATGCCAAAGATTGACATTGAGGGCTGCTAAAATGTGCATCTCCGTATTTCTTAAGGCAGGTCTATTTTGTTTCGACTATCAAATTTTTTCAGCCGCACGGCGATTGCAGGCACACTGGGCGTCGTTTCAGCTCTTCTGATTCCGGCTCATTCAGCTCAGGAAAGCGCCTCCACTATCCACGTTGCCAACATGGACAAAAGCGTCGCCCCTTGCCATGACTTTTTCAAGTACGCAAACGGCACATGGCTGAAGAACACACCTATCCCAGACGACTATGCGAACTGGGGCGTCTTGAACATCATCAACGAACAAAATCTCGCCCGCGTTCATAAAATTCTCGAAGAAGCAGCCGCCAAAACAGATCTCAAACCCGGCAGTGATGAGCAGAAAATCGGCGATTTCTATTTCAGCGGCATGGACACTAAAAAGATACAAGCGTCAGGCGCGCAGCCGTTGAAATCTGAATTGCAGCGCATCAGCGACATCAAAGACATAGGCGAGCTGCAATTTGAAATTGCCCGCTTGCAGCCTCTAGGATGCAACGACCTGTTTAAAATCTCAGCTGATCAAGATTTTAAAGACAGTACGAAATACATCGGATCAGCCTGGCAAGGGGGATTGGGCTTGCCTGACCGCGATTATTACACAAACTCAGACGAAGACTCGACCAAGAAACGTCAGGAATATATTGCTCATATCGAAAAGATGTTCGCATTGCTTGATAACAGCCACGACAATGCGGCAGAGAAGGCCAAGAAAGTCATGGCAATTGAGATGACACTGGCTCAAGCAAGCATGAAAAACGAAGATACGAGAAAGCCCGAGAACATCTATCACAAGATGACAATCGCAGAGTTCGATAAGTTGACGCCGCATTTTTCCTGGACTAAATATTTAGCCGTGATCGGACATCCAAACATCGAGCACATCACAGTAGGACAGCCTGAGTTCTTCAAAGTTTTGGACGCTCAATTGGTGGCAGTTCCGCTTGATGATTGGAGAGATTATTTGACTTTCCATCTGATCGATGACGCTTCTCCTTATCTTTCATCCAAATTCGAAGATGAAGATTTCAATTTTCACGGGCGCCTTTTGCAGGGCAAAAAAGTGATTATGCCCCGCTGGAAACGAGTGGTCGAGGCGACTAACTCGGCACTTGGTGAGGCTGTAGGCGAAGTCTACGTGCGCACTGCATTTCCGCCTGCGGCGAAGCAGAAGGCACTGGAGTTGGTGCATCAGTTGCGCAACGTTCTTCGAGAAGATTTGAGTACGCTTGAGTGGATGAGCCCAGAGACACGCAAAAACGCGCTCGCTAAGCTCGATGCCTTTCAAGAAAAAATCGGCTACCCAGACAAATGGCGTGATTATTCAAGGTTGCACATAAGCCGCGATGGCAGCTATTTCGCCAATGTGACTAGAGCGAACGAATTCGATTTCAACCGTCAGTTGAACAAAATCGGCAAGCCGGTCGACCGCACGGAATGGATGATGAATCCACATGCGGTCAACGCCTATTACAGCTCAGAGATGAACGAAATCGTCTTTCCGGCAGGAATTTTGCAGCCTCCAATCTTCGACGTCAACGCTGACGACGCCACTAATCTCGGTGGCATGGGGATGGTCATCGGTCACGAGATGACGCATGGTTTCGACGACCAGGGCAGCAAATTCGATGCCAAAGGAAACTTGAACAACTGGTGGACTGACGAAGACATGAAGCGCTTCGAAAGTCGCGTCGATCTTATTCGCAATCAGTATGATGGTTACGTGGTGGCAGGCGATACTCACCTGAAAGGCAAGCTCGTGTCAGGCGAAGCGGCCGCGGATCTTGGCGGTCTCACCATTGCGTACAAGACGCTCGAAAAGGAGCTGGCAGGCAAACCGCATGAGAAGGACGCAAACGGATTTACGCCTGAACAGAGGTTTTTCCTCGCCTTTGCGCAATGCTGGGCGACAAGCTACAGACCTGAGCGCGAACGTCTGATAGCCAAAACCAATCCACACCCCACAGCTGAATACCGAGTTAACGGAACGCTAGCCAACATGGACGCTTTTGCTGAATCCTTTAAATGCGACGACAAAGAGTCGATGGTGCTGCCGGTCGATAAACGTTGCCGACTGTGGTGATCTCTCCGGAATCAAACTCATTGACGGTCAGAAATTGGACGCCTCACAAAACACGTTATAGTATGAGCTATCCGTGAACACCGCTAGCTCTCATGATTATTTCCTTCCTCCGGCTTGCGGTTCATTCGCCTCTGCAGGCGGTGCCTTGTCCAGGAAGAGTTTTTGTTTGACGATCTCGACAGAGCAAGGAGCGTGGCTTGCCACCCTTTCGGCTACGCTGCCTAGAAAAAATCTGCTTATCCCTCTTCGACCGTGAGAACCGACGATTAGCAGATCAGCGTTCCATCTTTTCGCTTCCTCAATAATGGTTTCAGCGGGTGGACCCAATAAACTATCTCCTGATATTTGATGGTCAGGAAATGCTTTTTTCATCTTTGTAATTTTATCGGTAATTCGTTCATGACAGTATTTTTCAAATTCGAGCTGAGCAACTATCATCGGGTCCGCGTAGACTCCGCTAAAAGGAGCTTGCACGCATGCAGGCTCAACAACAGTAATAATGCGAAACTGCGCGTCCTTAGGCCATGAATGCTCTGTCACTGACGTCAGAGCGAATTCGGAACATTCGGAACTATCGATTGCTATAAGAACTTTCATATGATCTCCGGTGTGGCATAAAAGTCTAATTTTACCGCTTGCAGCCTCCGGCCGAACTTCCATGATTTCTTTTACTGTTGTATTGCGTGTAAAATCATTGTCCTGCACCTCATCGACTGAGTTCTAAGAGGTCATCCACAAGCACAAGCAGAGTTGCTTTTGCCGGGTGGAAATTCATACAATGGGATTGATGCTGTTGGGCGTGCTAGCAACTCCGCAATTGTCAGCAAAACTCTGCTCGATAATCGCAGTCGCATCGTCCCATCCAAGAAAACTACAGACACCGAGAACCACAACAGCATTTGCACCTTCTCCATAGAATCGCACACACTGTAGGAAAAAGGCGGCTGCAACCAAGGCCAATGTCAGGCCAATACTTGAAGGTCTGACCATAACGAACTCCGTTCCAAGCAGCAGGCAAGTTTTCATCGTAATTTGCGATTTGCCATCCAGCTGCGCATCTGGAGAAGAATGCCACTGTCCTGGAGTTTTATTTCTACTCGCGCCTGTTGTTGCCATTCTTCCGGATGAACCAGACCCAAACAAAAAAGCCGCGTCCGACAATTTACAACGCAGCTCTTTGTCAAACTAGACAATCGAATAGGACTCAGGAGAGGACATAACTTGATCAGCTGGTTGTTCCGATAACTTCATCCAGCAATTCTTTTTCCGCTCTAAGCCAATCATCTTTGTCAAAGCCGTGAACGCAACCACGATGCACAAAGTTCCTATATGCCTTCTCAGCTATAACTTCATTTGTAATCGGTGTCGAAATTGTTTTCTGCTCAGTCTTCTCTTCATACGTCTCTTTTGTAGAAGTCGTCATTCGGTTTTTCCTCTCTGTAATGCTCTTCTCTCAAACCGAGTTTATCTGTCCAGAGTCAATCAAACCTCGACCGAAAGGACTAAATGATGAATAAACTTCGTGATAGGAGTGGGATCCCGATGTTATTTTTGGAATCTCCCGGCTAACCGGAGAACCTTCCGAATTGGCAAAACAATTAGCCAGCCAGTTAGCACAATTACAGGAAAGTAGCACCATGTGCTTTCGGTAATGCGTGATCATTCTTGTTAAACCTAAGGCTGGGAGTCCGTCATTTTGGATTTCAAATATCGGTCGAATGGATGATTCTGGCTTCGACAGAAACCGTTAGCCTTGAAGATGGGCACTCAAACTCAGAGTTTGAGTAACAGAAAGAGGTTGAGAATTATTGTGGCGGAGCTGTTTTTCGATCCACCAACCGGTTGTATTGCCGACATTATCGTTTGTATCGTAGTGCTTATGTGTGTGCTGTCTGGCGCAGCTATAGTAGCTTCTGAACAGCTCAGAAAAACCCGCGATAGCAACCTGCGCCAGCGCTATCTAAGCGCGTGCGTGTTGGCAGTAGTTGTGGTCGCCTGCACGTACGCAGGCGGAATTCCATTTGCTTTGCTTGTGGGGGCAGTCTCAGTGGGCTGCATTAACGAGTTTATGCATCTAGTACACGTAGAGGAAACGATTGCTTACAAGTGGATTGGATGGCTATCTGGAATTGCTTTTGCAAGCGCAGCGTTTTTAGAGTCGTCAGCGGCGCTTCTGAACTTTGATCTTGTAAGAAAAAGTTGGCTGGCAACACAGCATGCCGGCAATTTGCCAGTAACTCACAGCTTGCATCCGTTCTACATTTTGCCGGTGCTGATTATCATGATAGTCTTAATCGTGCCGTTGGTTCTGCAGCGCTATCAGGGAATGTCTGGGCGCGAATCTTACACCATATTCGGTGTCTTATACTGCGGCTGGTTCCTGGCGTACCTTGTGTTCATAAGGAATCACGCCGGCGGTTTCGGATATACCATGTTCTTGTGTATGACCGTTGTCTGGAACGACGTGCTTGCCTACACCACCGGACGATTACTGGGACGAACCAAAGTGGCGCCACTCATAAGTCCAAAAAAGACACGCGAGGGAGCACTTGGCGGCTTTCTTGGATCAGTTGCGGCCGCATTGTTGTTTCGATTCTTGATCCCGGGATTAACACCAAGCATGGCTTTAGGTATTGGTGCTCTTGTAGGAGTGACCGCTCCTTTAGGCGATCTAATCGTTTCAGTGGTGAAGAGAGATGCTGGCGCAAAGGATTCTGGCAACTTCATTCCCGGTCATGGCGGCATGCTCGATCGCTGCGGAAGCTTCATATTTGCAACTCCGGCTTTTTATTATTACCTAAGGCTGGCTGGATATTGATAAGAGCAAGACATCATTGTTCAATCCGCTGGACTGGTGGCAATTTAAATCCGCAGGCTGTTCTTCTTGGCACGTCATGATCGATGCTAAATGCATGACCAAGTTGTAAAAAGCTTGATGAACCTGTTGCACCAGAAATACGCTATTTCAAAACATAAACGCAGTTGAGCTGAGCCATCATCGACAGTATCAGATTTCTCACTTTGGCAAATGAATTGCTCCATGTACTCTGTATCTGCTCTGGAGTTCGAGCAGAAAGATGCTGCAGCGCTATCTGTTCAAGCGACAAATTGTCGAGACTTTCATATGATTTGATGCTTTTCTTCAGTTGAATCAGGTCTTCATAAAGTTTTCGTGCTTTGTCGATGGAGCCTTCTGCAATGAATGAATTTGCTAAAGAAAGCATGACCGAAACGAGGCGCTCGTCCAGCACCTGATTGTATTCAGCGTCATCCACAGCTCCGGGAAGCAACATCTCCACTCTAGCCTGTTGATGCTGCCTGCACGCATTAACTAAATTTGCTGAATTGCACTTGCATATCATCCTAATTTTGCCGTTGCGATTCATGCGCCTTGCGGATGAAACCGACGTCCGTCTTAAGGAGTATTTTTGACGGGCAATATAGTCGCTTACAAGAATGGGCGAAGTGCTTCTCTAGTAATTAATCAAATTAGCTGCTTACGCGCGCAGTAACATCATGCTCAGGTGACGCTTGCAATCACAGAGCTGTTTGCAGGCGCTAGGACATGCCACAGCATTAGGGCAGCAGGGAGTTAGCTCTAACAACATCAAATGTTTATTTTTGAGAGGATGCAGACCAAAATGTATTTTCCATTTCCGATGTACAGGGGGATTGAATTGATGCCTGTCCTGACTATCGCATTCTCGACTTCAGCTTGATCATCTCGCCATCCACGGCAAATTTGCCATATCCGTGATGGTGGATAGTCTTCGAATTTTTTTGCGCCGGATCGATCCAGGCTTTGAGCACTTCAAGGACGAACAGATTATACTTGTTGACCAGGCTGGTATCGTACACTCTGCATTCGAGATTGGCGAAACACTCGGCTACCAGGGGCGGCGCCACACGCTTTGCTGTGCTTGGCGTGAGACCGAATGTCTGAAACTTGTCCACGTCTCGTCCCGAACAGTTGCCTACCTCCACGACTTTGTCCGCTAGCTCTAGCGCAGGAACAGCAATAACGCACTCCTTCGTTGCACGTAATGCGGCAAAGCTGAAATTGGCATCGCTGACTACACAAGCAACTAGAGGCGGTTCAAATTCGACCATCATGTGCCACGACATCGTCATGATGTTGGCACGGCCCCGGCGTACGGTCGTCAGCAGGACCACCGGACCGGGTTCGAGCAACTGGTAGACCTTAGACAGCGGTAAGTTTTTCATGACGTCACGACTCCCTGAATCAAATATGTATCGAAAGTGCCAATTGGCATCGCTTCTCGTCTCTGCATCCGCATCCTAGTACATACCCGACCTGCGGACAGTATTTGCTCGACGGGCGCGATGTCACGAAGTGTACTGAAGACACATTAGCTGAAATCAGGAATCGATACCTGGGATTCGTTTTTCAAAATTTCAACTTGCTGCCTGGCATGAGCGCACTGGAGAATGTGATGCTTCCTGCTATTTACGCTGAGTTGAGTGAGAAGGAGCGGCACAGTCGTGCAGAGAAAGTGCTTTCTCAGCTCGGGCTCGAGTCACGCATGCATCACCACCCACATCAGCTCTCAGGTGGTCAGCAGCAGAGAGTTTCCATTGCTCGTGCACTGATAAATAATCCTCGGATATTATTGGCAGATGAGCCAACCGGAGCACTCGATAGCAAGACTTCGCAGGACATTATGCAATTGCTGCGGCAGCTCAATAGCAATGGAATGACTATCGTAATGGTGACGCATGACGCGGACGTGGCCTTAAACGCAAAGCGAATGATTAAGTTGAAGGACGGCCGGATCATCAGCGATGAAGGAGTGCGGCAGGCTCATGAATAATGCTCAGGAACCGTCCGCTCAAATGCTATTTTGATCTGGACGACCAATGCTTTCCTCTCTCATCTTCATCAATTGGTTGAAAAGGTTTGACCCGGATTTCTGTGCAGATACTTCTGGATGAGTTTCTCGGTCGCCCCTGCCTATCGAAATCATTGACAAGAAAGGTAACCTGTAGAACTCCGTCAGAAATCGGCTCAGATTCGCACCGCCGCTGGTGCTATTTGGGGGCAGAGTAAGATCACGCCGCGTTCCTTCAAAACCGGTTCGACAGGATTTTTCCTCAGCGACAGAATCCGCAATCCACTGGACTGGACCAAGTATCAGCTCAGCGTCAATATTGTGCGGATTAACAGTGGACCTAAGAAGTAGATTGCCCAGGCGATCTTATTTGGCGCTCTGGAGTCTCACGGCTCATGGCCGGAAAGGTCAGTAGATCAACGATCCAGCTCACAAGATTAAATCTGGGAAGATCGGTGTTTTCCCCGGATTGTGCCGCTTTCCCTTGTCAGTCGGGCATCAGCGGACGTTTTGCCGCAAGCACCGATAGATCGAGGCTGTGCCTTCCAAAGTCAACGGATGCTTGGAAAAAGTGGCAGACAGTGCGAAGTCGTGATGACATGATTGCTGATGATGACCTTGCGCCGTGGTATCAAGCGGTGAAGAAATTGGACAGTCAAGACTTTCGCGATTACTTTACTTTTTTACTGGTTACAGGCTTACGAAAACATGAGGACGGAAGTCTCAAATGGGAGGATGTGAAATTCAAGCGCGAGGTTTTCACCGCCCGCAATACCAAAAATGGGCGGGACCACACGCTGCCTATGACGGATTTCATTCGTGATCTGCTAGAACATAGAGCGGATGTTAAAGGCAACAACGAATATGCGTGGGCATCTCTATGATGTCAGCCACTTCCAAAAAAAGACAATTGAAGCATCAGGTGTTTCTTTCACTCCACATGCGCTACGGAGGACTTTTAGCTATGCGGCGGCCAAAATTAGGCTTGGTGACTCTGAGCGCAAGGCGTTGCTTAATCACTTGGCAAGTAGCGATGTAACTGACGCGCACTATGTGAAGAGAGACGTTCTTCTGGACTGTATCGATGGGCGTGAAAGTTTCGGCGCGCGCATGAGTTAGTCTCGAGGGGACTGGGGCTCTCGGGAGCTTAAAGAACCAGTGGGGTGGTAACTGGAGACAGAATATTAGGTAATTGTGTTCAAAGTGCACCCAAATGGTCGTGCAATCAGTGAAATCTGCCGTCCAGCCGGCTTGAGGAAGGAAATCGGATCTCGGGATCTGAATTGGTTTTCATGCTTCCCAAGGCATGCACACGTAGAATTCAATGCCTCAGAAGGCAATCTAGAGCGTGAGAACAAGGATGCATGAGATAGCCGTGGCACTGCCAGAGCTAGCTGGACTAGAAACACTGTCGCCGCATCGCTGGCGCCCCCTCATAATTGCGGGTATGCACCGTTCTGGCACATCCCTGACTGCCGCTGGATTGCAGGCGGCGGGATTGAATCTAGGGGAGAGGCTGGCTGGTGTCAGTTTGGGCAACGAATTCGGTCACTTCGAAAACCTTGACTTTCTTAATTTGCATGAGGACATCTTGCGCAGCCAAGGTCATAGTCCCGAAGGCTGGGTGGCAAATAGCTCTGTTCCAGTACCGCAAGCGTTTGTTGATCGAGCAAGAGAAATAGTTGAGAAGAATGCTTCGCAGGATGCTTGGGGATGGAAAGATCCACGCACCACTCTCTTTCTTGATTTTTGGGCTGAGTTGTTGCCGCAGGCCAACTTTCTGTTGTTAGTACGCTCTCCCTGGGAAGTTGTAGACTCTCTTTTTCGGCGTGGTGATGCGATATTCGCAGACAATCCAAATCATGCGCTTACAGTCTGGCTTGCATACAATCAAGCCATCTATGATTTTTACAGAAAGTTTCAGCCGCGCTGCCTGTTGATCACAATTGACACTTTTATCCAGTATCCAGAGGAAATTTTGGCGACGCTAAATAGGAAGTTTTCTCTTTCCTTGAAATCTTCGACCGTGCCCGCATTTCACGCTGAAGCCTTCAACACGGATGCCTCAGCTTCTCATAGACGCACGATGATGAGTGAGTTTTTCCCAGAAGCAACACAGCTCTGGCAGCAACTTTCGGACTTATCCTATTGCGTAAGTGAATCACTTAACGATACTTCGCCTCCTTCAACTTTTCGGGATTGGGCTTTCAGAGACTGGTTCGATTTACGCTCAGAGCAAATGTCCGTGAAGTCGACGCAAGCCGAGTTTCAAACTGAGCGGGAAGAGCTCACCCGCGCAATCGAAGAAATGAGTAGTTCGCTGTCGTGGCAAATTACCAAACCATTTCGACTGCTTAAATGGTTACTAAAAACTTGGTTCGACGCGCTGCTAGAGTGCCTGAAACACTGAATGAATTCATATCGAGTGTGTGGTATAGAAACATGGTCCGGATAAAAGCAGTCATTTTTAATCACAACCAAAGGCAGACTGCGGAAGTACTGTTTGAGCAACTACGCGGAACTTTTGATACAGCACTTTTTGACAGTGGTTCAGAGCCCAAAGAGATCAGTCCTCGCTCGACGCATCGGTTTGAAAATCTGTACTGGACAGGATGCTGGAACAAGTCGTGGGAGGTCTTCGCTGATTACGATGTAATTTGGGGAATTGGCGGAGATTGCACCCTCAAGTCACAGGCGAAAGAGTATCTGCAGGCAATTGAAGCGATGTTTCCTTTTGGTACCTGGTCTCCGGTTGTAAGTGGGCGCGCGCACGAATATATGCAACCGCATTTGGCCGACGGGAAAATTTATTCAGTAATTTATCTGGAAGGAATCGCGATGGCCATTTCTAAACCGCTTTGGAGCAAAATCTCCCGCTTCGATTCACTAAACTACATCGGTCATGCACAAGATCTGGTTTCTTGTTTCTACTCACGCGCAAATAATTTGAAGAATATTCTTGACGGTCGTGTTGAATTATTTCACCCTGGTACGATCCAGTACGACCTGGAAGAGGCCAGAGTGTTGATGTTTGAGTCATTAGAGCGTCAGTTTGGCAAAAACTGGAGCGACGTTCTTGATTGGTGGTGGGGACGGCGAATTACTTTTGCATCCAACGCCGTGTCTCGCATCGAATTAATTGGTGCGCAACAGCACCATACTTGTCCGTTCAACAGCAAATAGTGTGAGCAAAATGGGCGTATTCTCGACTCATAGTTACGGTAGCGAATGGCAATCGGTGAATGAGAAAGCGAAAAAGCTTCTCAAAAAATGCCTCGTTGACTTTCATCCGGATATCAAATGTACAGGCATTCCGCATATTCAGTACGTGAATCTCCTGACGCCCTGGGCTGAGTCAGTCGAGTTGAAAAATTTCAAAGGCAGAATACGTCTGATTGGAGCAGGTGCAAAAATCAATTCTGGACCGTATGGACCCTTGCCGCATGACTATGTCCGCTTGTCTATAGTCAGTTGGGGAGACCAGCCGGAGCAGATTGGCGAAATTGTCGTCGGTGAAGGAACAGAGTTGAATGGGACAACTATTGTTTCTTACGCGAGCGTTAAGATCGGCAGCAACGTGCTGTTTGGACCAGGTGTTGTCATTCTTGATGCGGACGGGCATCCATCCGACCGCCGTCTGCCGGACGTTCCAGTTAACCTCAAAATGGCGCCCATAGTGATTGGCGATAATGCCTGGATCGGTTTGAACGCTGTCATTTTGAAAGGTGTCACCATTGGTCCTTATGCCGTGGTTGGCCCTAACTCGGTGGTGCACGATGACGTACCAGCTAATACGGTTGTGGCAGGCAACCCGGCGCGACCAATAAAATCCTACGCTCCGCATGCGTGGTTCGGCACTTATAAGGCGCCAGAGAAAAAGGCCTCCCTTAATCAGGACGAACTGGACATTGTGAAAAACTTTCACAGACTCTATTACGATACATGGCACCATTCCCGACAACAGACGATCAACTCAAGCTGGTTCGGACACAACGCGGTGAAATGTCCGCTAGACTTGTGGATCTATCAAGAGATATTATTTGAGAACAAACCAGACTTCATCGTCGAGACGGGCACGTATCAGGGCGGTAGCGCGATGTTCCTGGCCACCATGCTTGAACTTCTCGGTAAAGGCAAGGTAATTACTATCGATATAAGCCAGAGTGAAAATCGCCCGCGGCATCCACGAATCATTTACCTAACCGGTTCATCAACTGACCGCGATTTGTTTGATCGCGTGCGCGGCGTCGTCGAAGGGGCGAGTGTAATGGTGATTCTTGATTCTGACCACAGCAAACAGCATGTTCTGGATGAACTCAATTTGTACAGCCAGATTGTTACTCCGTCTCAATATTTGATCGTTGAAGACACCAATATTAATGGCAACCCTGTTTACGATGATTTTGGACCAGGGCCATTTGAGGCCGTGGAAGAATTTCTCAACGACAATCCATCTTTTGTTGTTGATGAAAACCGGGAGCGTTTCATGCTAACGATGAATCCCGGCGGTTATTTGCGCAGGACTGAGCAAAACGGTACCCCGTGAACAATGCCATTTTTATGACCTTCGACGATCGCTTTAGCAAGTTGGCTAGAGCTTGTCTGAAAAGTCTTATGAAGAATTATCCAGAACATCCGCGTCTGTTCGTTTATTACGACGGTAAAAACGATCGCATCCTGAAGTTTTTGCATGGTATTCCAAACTCGCAGCTGATGCCGAAAATCGAAATACCAGGAATCAGCCATCGATTAAACTTGGGAGAAGTTGGGTCACCGACTGTGTATTACAGATATTTTGCCTGGAGCGATTTCTTTGCCGACTTTGATAATGTGTTGTATCTTGACGTAGACACGTTGGTCTTGCGACCGCTTGATGAGTTGTTTGATACCACAGAGTTCTTCGTCGTTGACAATCGCGAGCCCGATCAATCAGTGCGCGTGTTTGATCCGGCTGATTTAAAGGAGGAGGGGCTTTGCTCCTTACTTGCGCAAGATCAGCTTCCCACCATGCAAGGAGTCGGGGATATGTGCAATGCAGGAGTGTTTGTCATTCCAAAAAAACTGAGGTCGCTTCAGTCTCAAAAACAATTGGTGGAGATTACCAATCGCTATAATCGTTATCTCAAATTTGCTGACCAGAGTGCTATATCTCTCTGGTGCTGCCAGAACAACATTCAATTCTCAACCAAATATGAATTCAACTATCAGGTGACTTTTTTCAATTCAGAAATTCATCGCCAGCTTCGTGACATATATTTGCTTCACTTTTCTTCGCCGCGTAAACCAAACACAAAGGAATTTCGGGAATGGAAGCGAATAGAATTGTCTTTGAGAATTGGCTTGTCCTCGCTCTTTTTCAGATATTTGATCATTTGACGGAGAGCTAGCAAACAAAGTGATTGACTTATCGCAATTATCAATAACATGCTCCCTGATGATCGACAGCGCGGATAGGTTGAGAAATCTAGATCTGTTTTTGCGCTTTTTCGAAACATTTTTTGAGAACTATGAGATTGTTCTTGTCGAGCAAGGTCTTGCGAGTCAGGTGAAGGAACTGATAAAGGATCGATTCGGCGTCAGACATTTTTTCATCTCGAGCGGCGGCTGTCACTACAAGACTCGCAACCTTAATCGTGCAGCAGCATTGGCTACTCGCGATCTGATTATGATGTTGGATGTCGACGCATTTATTCCACCAGAGGGCATCAAGGAAAGCATCGAACTGCTGCGATCTGGGTCAGATGTTGTTGCTCCCTACAATGGCGTGATGGTAGACATAAAGAAAGAGACGATCGACAAGGGCGTTGATTTCCTCAAGTTAGTGCCTGCGCTCATCTTTTTCGACAGACAGTTTGACTTGAATTTGTCAAAGGGAAACTTTACGGATTTCGTGCCGATATATGGTGGAAGTAAATACGAAGCCACCGGTGGCGTTGTCTTTTACAGGCGCGAACCGTTTTTTCTTGCCGGCGGATGGAATGAAAACTTCGTTTCGTACGGCTTTGAAGATATGGAGTTTATGCACCGGATTGTCAAACTCGGATATAAACTAGACAGGGTGCCGACTGTCAATTGTTATCACTTCGAACACAGTCGCGGACCTGACAGCTACTACAATAACTTCTACCGCTCAAACGAGCAGGAATATGAGCGAGTCAGCGCTATGACGCGCGAACAACTTCGATTATATGTCGATAACGGTTTCAGAAATCTTCGGCTAGATTCCCGCCTCGATCTTGCAATGGTGAACACAAGCGAAATTTTTTCTATGCGCACGCAACGTCCGACCAAAGTTGATCTTAGTTGCGTAGCGACGGTTCTGGTACTGCAAGACAATTCCCTGAACAGACGCCCAGATCTGGACGCGGTGCTGGATTATTTTGAAGCGCAGTTCGACAACTATCTTGTCGTGATAGTCGAAGTCGGCGATCGAAAGTTCAAATATTTGAGAAGCAAGAAGAACATTCAATATCTGTGGCTTCCTCATGGATACACGCTGGATGAGGCACTGCAATGGGCAGTTTCTCGTGTTTCTCGTCGTTTTTTCGATACGTGGAAGTGTCGCGCGCAAAATGATATTGCTCCACTTATGGCAAAATATTCTTCATTATTGAAAGGAACCAGTCCATCCGATCTATTCCAATCGCAGCAGCGCCTCTGAGCACTGCTTGTAGTCAGCCCCTCTGCAGGCATTCAAGGATCTCAGTACATGCGCGTCATTGCCCTAGTTGCAACATACAACGAGCAGCGATTCATCGCTTCTCTTATCGAACATTTGTTTCAACAAGGCGTTGAAGTTTATTTGATGGACAACTGCTCCACTGATGATACCGTTGCCATCGCCTCACAGTACTTGCATAAAGGGCTTGTGGGCGTTGAGACGTTGCCTCGGCAAGGATGTTTTTCGTTGACCGATCAATTAATGCGCAAGGAGCAACTCGCTGCGTCACTTGATGCCGACTGGCTTATGCATATAGATGCTGATGAACGTCACTACGCTCCATCGAAGTACAAGTCGCTTGCCAACGCTTTTGCCGAAGCGGAAAACCAAGGCTTCAACGCGGTCAATTTTATGGAGTACACATTTGTACCAACGCGTGAGCAGCCCTTCCATGACCATCCCCGATTTGCCGATACGATGCGCTGCTATTATCCGTTTGCTCCATTTTTACCGCACCGGCTCAATGCCTGGAAGAAGCAAGATGGACCCGTAGATCTGGTGTCGTCGGGCGGACATGTCATGTCTTTCCCTGGACTCAGTCAGTTTCCGGAATCCTTCATCATGAAGCACTACATGATATTGAGTATGGCTCATGTTGAGGAAAAGTATTGCGCCCTTCAGTTTGGAGCAGAGGACAAGAAGAAAGGGTGGGGCTATCCTCGCGTTGACATGACAGTCGATATGATCCAATTTCCGTCCGAGGCTGAGTTGTATGTTGTGCACTCAGGCGGCGAACTTGATGCCACAAATCCGCGCAACCGGCACTTCTGGGCCGATGAATACGACCGTCGCATGAAAGTTCAGGAAATTTCATCGAGAAAGTGGTGGCATCGGTTCGTCAAGCCAAAATTCTTCAGAGCCCGAGACCAGCACCGACCAATTGAGCCATTGTTGTGCAACGATTATTCGGTCTTCCTGTCACCTTCTGTAGTGCCATCACATGCTGTGCAGTCAGAGCCTGTGCAATCGGAACGCCATGAGAATAAAGCTGCGTCAGTGCGATTGCGTATTCTCTTGATACTGCCTGCCAACCCGTACCCACCGGTGGCGGGAGCATATATGAGATGGTGGGCGATAGTCAGGTATCTGGGGCAAAGACATAATTTGACTCTGGTGATGTTCTCGCGACCCTTAAACAACGAAGCTCCCGAAGAGCTCTTAAAGTTTTGTACGAAAGTCTATGCCGTCGACCACGGGGGACCACAGCCTGAGTCAGCTGCACAGTTACCCTTTAAGGTCAGGCGGCACTACACTCTGAAAATGCGAAACGCGATGCAAGCGATTGCCAAAGAAAGCTTCGATGTAGCGATTGTCGAACAGATCTTTCTTGCTCCTTATCGCATGCTTATTCAAGCACCGGTTATTCTCTCTGAGCAGAATATCGAGTCGAGTCTTTTAGCTCAAACTGCCGGTGCATCATTCTATGGTCAGTTGCCCCCAGGCTTCGAAAATGCGACCAAAGAGGCGCAGTTGCTGCGCCAATACGAAGATGAAATTTGGCCCGAATTCTCATGGCGCACAGCAGTAAGCGAAAGAGACCGTTCCATCATTCAACAGCGTGCCCGGCGAGGAGAAACATGGCTGGTCGAAAATGGGATCGATCTGGAGCTATCCTTGAAAGATCCGCGTCCGGACACAAACAATGTTCTCTTCACTGGACTGCTTGCCTACTACCCGAACGTCGATGCAGTTCTATACTTCTGGAAGGAGATCTGGCCGCATGTCTTGAAGCTCAGTTCGACTGCCCAATTAATCGTAGCAGGACGAGCCCCTGCGCCTGATATTGTTACTTTGGCGAACCAAAGTGGTTTTAAACTTGTTGCTGATCCAGATGACATGAGATCGATTGCCGCAGATTGCAGTGTGAGCATTTGCCCGTTGCGCTTAGGCAGCGGCACCCGTCTTAAGATCCTCGAGGCTATGGCGTGGGGGGTGCCTGTAGTTAGCACTTCAATTGGCTGCGAGGGTCTGGCAGTCGAAGACGATCGAGAGCTGCTGATCAGAGACGACCCGGCCGAGTTTGCCTTTGCAGTGCATCGTTTGCTCAACGATGCTGAGTTATGGAAAAAATTGTCAGAGAACGGGCGCAGACTGGTGACAGAGCGCTACGGGTGGGATACAGTGCTTGAGCCGCTAGACAGATTGTGCAAAAAAGTTGCCAGCGAACATTGAATCAGAATCTTCTCCTCGGTCCCAAATTTGGGCTTAACAAGATTCAACTATGCTGGTGTCTTTATTTGTCGAATTGGAAATTGTAACGTGCCTGCTGGCACCACTAGTGGTGCATCGGTGCGGCAAAAATGAATAAATCGCACTGAGAGTACGGTGTAGCACAGTTCCTGCTAGCAATCTAAAATGGCTTGTTGCGGTTACTGTGAGTTGGCGATTCGTGGAATTCGGTCTAACAAGCAACTTCAAAATCATAGGATAAACATCAAAGCGCAACAGTGTCGATATTAACTCAGCCTGGGCTGCTCTCAGGATCCATTTGCGAGCTTCTTCTGGTCGGCTAAACATCGCGGATTGGCAAGCGAGATAAATATAGAAGCTGCTCTTGGACAAGGCTAGAATTGGTTCGGGAATATAGGAAAAGCCTTGTACATTCGCAAGAACAAGTGCATGAGCGCGTGCCATCGCTTCGCAATTTTGAGAAATTCCATCGGATACTTTGCGGTATCCCACCAAAAATTCCGGCACCACTTTGAACTTATATTTGTGAGCGATACGAAGATATAAGTCCCAGTCTTCGCAACCGGTTGTGCCTTGTTCGCGAAATTTCGTTGAATACAAGCCCACCTCGTCGAGACAGTCACGCCTAATAAGCGTGCAGCTCGCGTTGCCGAGGAAGTAGTGACACACCATAGTGGCAAACACGTCATCTTCGATGATGTAAGCATGCGCACCACTAATGGCGTCATCCTTTTCGCCTATATGCTGTGACCATGCATAGACAACGCCCACATCCGAATCAGTACTTTCGAAGCGAGCAATCAGTTTTTCGAGATAGGTCGGCTGCCAAATATCATCAGCGTCGATGGGAGCGACGTAATGGCCCTGAGCCTTAGAAATAGCCAGATTGCGAGCTGCAGCGACGCCACTGTTCTCTTGTTTAAAAAGTTTGATCCGATTATCGAGGGCAGCAATTCGTGCGGCGACTTCATGAGTTGAGTCGGTGGAGCCATCGTCAACTAAGAGCACTTCTATGTTCTTATATGTTTGAGCAAGCACAGAGTTGAGCGTTCGCTCTAGGTATTTACTAGCGCAATAAGCCGGTATCACAACTGAGATTAGTGGTGGCTTGCTCAAGTCAAAGCGCCTGAATATGCATCGGATTCGTAAACTTTGCGAACGTCTGTTGGATTGCCTTGAATCACTACTTTTCCTTGGCGCAGATAAAGCACCCGGTCGCTATAGCGCTCAATTTGATCCATGCTGTGCGAGACAAATACCAGTGTGCAACCCTCTGATTTTAGTTGAGCGATCCTTTCCAGACATTTGGCTTGGAATGATAAATCTCCGACTGCAAGGACCTCGTCTACCAGCAATACCTGCGGTTGTGAATGAACAGCGATGGAAAAAGACAAACGCATCTTCATGCCGCTGCTGTAAGCTCTGATCGGGCTGTCGATAGCCGACTCCAATTCTGCGAACTCAATAATCGATTCCAATGAGCGTGACGCTTCTGCCCTGCTTAAACCAGACATGACTCCGCCAATGCGCGCATTCTCTCGACCCGACAAGTCTCGATGAAAACTGCCACCAGGATCGAGTAAGGCGCAAACGCGCCCCTTAACTTTGATAATTCCTTCGTCTGCTTTAAGAACACCGCCGAGCGTTTTGATCAGAGTCGATTTTCCTGCACCGTTCTTTCCAATGACACCAAGCGTCTCTCCTGGCATGGCGGTGAAAGTGACGTCTCTTAACGCCCAACTGTTGATTTGCGGTTTCATATTTCGCCATCCGGCGACGACGGCTTCTTGCAAGGTCAAAGGTTTGTTAGCATGACTATGCCTGTATCGTTTTCCTAAACCTGCCACCATGATGGAACTGGTCACTACAGCTCCTCCACAAAGTGCAGGCTCTGCATTTTGAAAAAGCGCTGCCCCACAATCAAGAGGCAAAACGAAGCACAAAATATTACACTCAGTGCGCACCAATCGGGCGCTTTTCCTTCCAGCAGTACCGCCCGATAAGCAGTCAAAATGTGGCTCATAGGGTTAAGTGCGTACAATCCTTGATATTTCTCTGGTACATAAGAAAGCGAATAGAAAATCGGTGTCACGTAGACCAGAAGATTCATCAGCACTGTCGTGATGTGTTGTGTATCTCGCAGAGTTACATTAATGGCGGCGAGAGGGTAAGCGACGCTCAAAGTGAAAAAATATTGGAGCCCAATTATTAGTGGCAAATAACAAGCAGCAGGGGTCAGTGTTACAGAGTTTATAGCTAAAAAGAGAAGTAGAACAGGCAAGCTGACTAAAAAATGCAGCATCCATGTTGTGGTTGAGACAACCGGAAGAATAGACGGTGGAAAGCCGGGATGCATCAGCAACGAGTAGTTTTTAATTACACCGCCTGTCGCATCGATAATGGTCGCTTGGAACCAGGCCCAAGCCACCACTCCTATGAAGGCGAACGAGGCATAACAACCGATGTGAACTTTCAGGACAGCTTGGAACATGAAGGAACAGATTAGTAGCTGCAGCAAAGGCGTGAGCAGAGTCCACAGCATCCCCAACAGCGAACGCTTATAAATGACCCCCATTTCGCGATCGACTAGCGTCAGCAGCAACTCACACAAATAATGCAGTCGCTGAACCACTGTTTGCTCCCCAGTGGAAGCTAGCGTTTCGGCGGTCGCGGTCGCGGTCGAGGGCACTCGAAACGAATTTTCGAGAGTTTGCTCTGACCTTTGGTCGAGACTTGTGGGCACAATGATTAAGCTGCTGTGATTCACGCGCCGAACGATTTTCCTCAATTTGGAGTGATGTGACACTCAGCGATTCGCCGCCTGCGGCATCGATAAAGCGCTTGAATCG
This sequence comes from Candidatus Melainabacteria bacterium, assembly GCA_003151275.1. Next base: position 9,245 of record PLXC01000055.1, on the reverse strand, counting down.
CCATTTTAAGCTCTTACACTCGACAATATGAGACCTCTGTCGTGAATGGTTTTTAATGATGTGAATTTGCTTAGAAAGAATTCAATGATCTGCTCGCATGTTGCGGTAAAAATTCCAAAGGCTGCGATAAGGCATGAAAGGGCTGATGGGGACTGCGCTCCTAATCAACTTCAATTTCTGCAGAGCAAAGAAGACTTGCCATTGCCACCATGTACGGGGTTTCCACACCCCTGCCCAATGCACCAAAAGTGCGGGCGCTTCTCCGGGAAAGACAAACTGTCCATCTTGAACAACTGCACCTGGTCTGCCGGCCCAATGTTCGGCAGGTATGTTCAGTCCTGACGTACGGTTTATCGTCATCAAACTGGTGAATTTGTATTGAGAGGTGACGATCAAGTAGTTCAGGAAAGACTGTTCCATGCATTCCAAAGCCATGTGTTTAACCAGTTCTATTGCTTCTGGCATTGATTGTTCGACAAGATCCATTGACAATACACCTTTTCGTGAAGCGACAAATCCTGTGTTGGCACTAAAATCGAGTTGCGCATCTGTTAGCTTGCCCGATTGTTCTACAGTGTCACGCCACACCCATTTTCGCCCGCCCTCAAAATTAGAGGTGGAAGTGAGAAAGCCGTACTCTGTTAGATATGGAAATACAAATTCAACGCTGGACAGAACTACCGTATCTACATCGATGTAGATAAATTGATCGAACTCTCCTTCCCACATTGCCAGTTTTCGATAGTGGTGCATGGTAACTGGATGTATCTGGCGTGAAATCTGATCGCACCGTTGCAAAATCGAATCGTCCGTATAGATGGAGAAATCGTAGACAGACTGCAGCTCTTTCAATTTGTCGATATTTGGTGCAAACGGAATGAAACACAATGGAATATCCGGATTGTACTTGCGAAAGCTATTTAGAAATGCAATTGCTAAACCAATGACGTTGTCGTTAGCCAGGAAATATACCCCTCGAGTGTTGGTTGACTGCATGGAGTTTGGCCCTTATGAGTGTTCAGTTTGGCGTGACACGATTTGATGTTCGCTAGCAGCTTTTCTGCACAACCTGTCGAGTGGCTCAAGCACTGTTTCCCAGCTGTAGCGCTCTCTAACTAGTTTGTGCGCGTTCTCTCGCAATTTATTCCACAACTCGGCATCGGTGAGCAGTCGTTGCACCGCAAAAGCGAATTCTGCCGGGTTGTCTCTGATCAGCAAGTCTCGTTCGTCTTCCACTGCCAGACCCTCGCAGCCGACAGACGTGGTTACGACAGGCAACCCGAATGCCATAGACTCAAGAATTTTGAGTCGAGTGCCGCTGCCGATGCGCAGTGGGCAAATGCTAACACTGCATTGCTCGGCAATCGGTGCCATGTTACTGGGATTAGCAACAAGTTTAAAAAGTTTGCGTTTCGCGAGAGTCGTGATATCACGCGCAGGAGCCCTTCCCGCCACAATCAAGTTGGCGGACGAATTGATTTTTGACAAGTGCGGCCATATCGCCTCGCACAAATAATGAACCGCGTCGATGTTCGGATAGTAGCCAAGCATCCCCATGAAAAGAACATTGTTTGTGTCAGGACGCGCATCATTTAGCGTTAAATCAGGATCAATCCCGTTCTCGACCAGCCACGTTTCTCCCCGATGTCCGCGTTGTTGAATGACCGAACGGTCCGCCTCTGACACTGCTGTGCGCCATGAAAATTCTGGCCATACTTCATCTTCATATGCGCGCAGCAACGCTGCCTGTTTCGTTGGATTTTTCAAAGATGGTGTCGATTTATCCGAGGATAATCTATGCAGCAAGCTGCCCGATTTACCGTCGGACGATGAAGCAGCTATTTGCTCTAAAAGGCTCGATTCAACATTGTGCTCGCCTAGAATTGCGGGTGCTTGAATAAGCTTGCGGTACGGAGCAAGAAAGATCTGTTCAAGCAGCGCTACGTCGAAACCATCAGCTGTGGCCGCTTGAATCGCGTCTCGCATGTGTAGTGTATCGTTTCGGCCAACATAAAAGGGCAGATTTGCAGCCGATTCAGGCTGCGGTCCGCCGTATTCAACGGCATAAACCTTTGTGCAAAACTCTAACAGCTCGTGCGGGACTTTCTTGTGTGGGCGAACCGTAAACGTTACTAGAGTCAAGTTATGTCTTTGACCGAGATACTTCACCATAGCCCAAAATCTCATACATACGCCCGACAGCGGTGGGTACGGATTTAGGGGCGAAATCATGAGGATACGCAATCTTTCATTCTGCCCCCAACTTGTGTGCACAGCATGTGATGGCAATGCGGCGGGTGATACGAAGACCGAATACGGTGCGTATCGCGGAAATAGTTTTCGCTTGAGCTGATACGAGAGCCTTTTCAAATTATCGATAAGTGAATTCATACTGGTTCAGTTGGAGCCTAAGCTGTTAGCATGCACGTACAGCGAGAGTACAATTATGCACCGTGTCAGCGCTTATATTCCTTGCTATAACAATGGAACCAACATCAAGAGCGCCATCGCGAGCTTAAGACGGCAGTCGCGACCCCCTGATGAAGTGTTCGTCGTCGATGATGGATCTAATGACAATTCAATCGAGCAGGCGCAGGCCGCTGGAGCAGCCGTGATTCGCGTAGAAAAAAATTCAGGCAGGGGTGCCGTCAGGGCACTGGCTATGCAAAATGCCACACACGAACTGGTTCTTTGTGTTGATGCATCGAAGGAACTCAGTCCAGATTTCTTAGAGAGAGCATTGCCATGGTTCGAGGACAGTAAAGTTGCGGCGGTCTGGGGCGCTTCGGAGAAAGAGGGTACAAAACTTCCTGAGCGCTGGATGATTCGCCACATGCTTCCCAATTGCAGTTTCAAAAATGTGGTGCACAGAACGTTTCTGTCGACGGCTGGTGCTGTTTTGCGCAAGTCGAGCGTAATGCAGGTGGGTAACTTTAACCCATCGTTCCGACACAGAGAAGATTTGGATCTTTCGGACCGATTGCTAGCAGCCGATTGTGACGTAGTTTACGATCCGACTCTGAAAGTAAAACTTCTCTCCACTGAGAGCATAGGAACAGTTCTTGAGCGCGACTGGCGCTGGCATTGCTGGCCCGGCAAAATTGATTTGAGAACGTATTGGATTCACACAAAGCGGTCATTCTCACAGAGACTTCCCAGGGATTTAGCCGCCCGCGATTTGTCTGCAGCAGGTCTGACGCTGATCGCGCCGCACTTTTATTTCTTCAAATCTCGCCTCGCGTCTGATCATCAGACACAGATTATGACGGACACGCCTTCATGCACAAACTAGCTTCATGAGCGGTTTGTCATGAGGTCCATTTCGATGCATGTTAAGCTCCATTTTTTCCCTATGAAAAGATCGTGGTTTTGTCATTATGCCGGTAGCAGAAAGCCACCAGAGCTCAAAATCAGGTTCAACTGCGAGTGACGGTGAACATCATCAGCGGGTGGATCGGGCTGGCGCTCGACATGCCTATGCATGGCAATCTGACAGGAAAGTAATCATCGCTCGTTATGTGTTCGTAACGATGCTCTCAATGATCGCAACCTTAGGCTGCCTCGAAGCCCTCGCCCGTGTCGTTGTCTCGCTCGGAAAGCCGATTAATTTCTCGACCAACATATTCGACGCAAAATACTATGAGGCTGTGTGCCCAAGAAATACAGCAGTACCGCGCCTCTTCTTTTTGGGCACCTCACATGTTGGAAACGGTGTTTATGGAGAGCTAATTAGCCGGCGGCTCGAACAAAGCGGCTATCGGGTGGAGGTAAGTAATCTCGGCTGTCCATGGGGATTTCCGACAGATGAGCTCTTCCTTTTGCGCGAAGCAATTGCGCACGGTGCCAAGCCGGCAGCGGTTATTTTCGAAATCGAGCACTCAGGCTTTGTGTCTCCATACTGTGCTGCTCACTATTCGGAGGAATTCCGGAAGTCATATATGGGTTATCTTGTCGCTGAGCGCAAGAGCCCGATTGACAAGTTGAAATATCGGCTAGACAAATATAGCTTTCTGTTTCGGTATCGAGCCTACTTTTATCAAACCCTGGTCTCGTTGCGTAATACGTTACTGGGGTACGAGTGGATGAACACGAGTTCGGATGGTGTTCATCGTGAGACCTCTGTTCAAGGGTGGGTGCCACTTTATTCACTGCTTTCGCCAGAACGACTAAAATCAAGTCTGGCAAAGCGCGAAAAGCAGCACATGGACTACTTCCAAAATGCTTTACCGATCGACAAAAATATTCGAAATTACAATGTGCAACCAGTGTATGAGTTCTGCAAGAGCAATCACATTCCGCTAATCCTTCTGCGAATGCCCGTGCACCCTCAATTTGAACAGTTGTTTTGTCGTACTTTGCGGGTTTCCCCTGAACACTTTGAAGACGTTTTTCGCAAGCAAGCTGCAATCTATCACGCTCCGGTTCTGGACTTTTCTGGCGACAAAGATGACGATCACTTTTCCGACTGCGATCATCTGAGCGCGCTCGGAGCCATTACCACCAGCGAACGCATTGCTCGAGCCCTATCTGAGAAACCCTACAGCGACTTACTCCAAAGGTATCGGACAAAGTGAACTTCGTTTCCGATCAATTTATCTGCTTTTTGGTTGCGACTTGGCTGCTATTTTTGATCATGCCAGCCACACAACGATGGCTGCTATTGCTCATCGCCAGCTATATTTTTTATGGCACCTGGAGCATCCCGTTCATTGGTGTCATTCTGTTGTCCACGACTGTCGACTACGTTGCCAGTCGTATCATTTACAACAACGACTCGCAATCAATTAAGCGCACCGCACTGTCGCTTGCCATCTTCGCAAACATTTTGATTCTGGGAGTTTTCAAATACTTCAACTTCTTTGTCCAGGAGCAGGCAAAATTGTGTGGAATATTCGGCTGGAATGTACCGTTGCCGCATCAATTGAACATCGTCTTGCCGCTCGGAATCTCATTCTATACGTTCGAGGCGATCAGTTATCTTGTCGATACTTATCGCGGTGCTAAACCGGCGCCAAACTGGCTAAGGTACAACTTCTACATCATGTATTTCCCACATCTAATCTCGGGTCCGATTGTGCGGTTCAACGAGCTTTGGACACAATATGAGCACACGATTGAACGCCCAAGTATTCAAAGAATCTTGAAAGGCGTAGAGCTAATTGTGCTGGGTTATTTCTTCAAAACGGTAATCGCAAATCTCTGCGCAATGATTGCTGATCCTGTCTATGCTGCGCCTACAGGCGCTGGCACTCTGACAATATATTGCGCGGCCCTGGCATTCTTGACTCAGCTCTACATGGATTTCCTGGGTTATACGCACATAGCTAGAGGCGTGAGCCTGCTTTTCAATATCGAACTACCGCTTAATTTCAATCATCCCTTTCACGCCAATCACGTGGCCAACTTTTGGAAACGATGGCATATTTCACTATCAAGGTGGTTGCAAGATTACATCTACGTGCCTTTAGGCGGTAATAAGTCGACCCTTCGCAACGTCTGCATAACATTCTTGATTGCCGGGTTGTGGCATGGTGCCGGCTGGAATTACATAATTTTCGGTCTCTATTTCGGCATCCTGATCGGCTTCTACCACTTTTACAGCCGTTGGCGAGCCGCTTTGTTCGAGAGATCAGAAGCCATTATTGAGAACACAATCTACAAACAGGCTGCGTACTTTGTTACCTTCTGGCTAGTTTTAGTGGGCTTTGTCATATTCCGCGCGCCGGATATAACTACCATTGGTGTATTCGTTCATAAAATGATCAACGTTCCATCGCTTATTCACGATGTAGTTTCGCAGTTGATGGGACACAGTTTTCTTGAAATTGGCACCTGCTTGGTCTGTCTTTTGGTGCTTCTTTGTGGGCCAGTGATCGCTGGACTATATCAGCAACTGTTCAAACCTATGCCATACTGGCTGAAAGTGCAGATGGCCAGCGCCACTGTTGTTCTTTGCTGGGTGATGTGCAGCGCCCAAGTAAAGCAATTTATTTACTTTCAATTCTGATGAACGAGTGAAAAGTTGTTGATGAACAAAGAAGAGCAAGTTGTCCAGTATTTCTATGACAATTATGGATGGGTAAATAAGGAAGGCATTTCAGGCGAAGACACGCTCTTCAGGCAGTTTTCCCCGCCCTATTATCCCTATCATGTAGGCGTCGATTCCAGAACAATGGACTGCTTTTCAAATCTGAACGGCAAGTTGCTTCTAGCTGGAGGGGGAGATCTACCAGAGTCGCACGTCAAGACCGCCAACAAATTTTCAGAAACAACTTGCCTAGACATCTCGAAAGTCGCTATCGATATCGCCCGCAGGAAGCTTGAAGGGCGGGGCGAATTCATCGTAGGGTCGATTTTAAATATCCCAACACCATCAGATTATTTCGACGCGTGCTTCTGTGCCCATGTCATTTATCACATTGAAAGGGACCATCAAGCCAGAGCGATTAGAGAACTCATACGTGTAATAAAGCCGGGCGGTCGTATCGTTGTAATTTACAGAAACCCAGTTGCCCTGCCTTACCTATTGTTCAGATTGACAAAAAAGCTGCGCTTACATAAGGTGCTGCGACGAAAGAAACGATACGACAGACCGAATGCCCAGAGCCCGAATGCGGAGATCCCCCCACCGCTGTATTACTTCGCGCACCCTCTAAAATGGTGGACTCAATTTGAGGCCGAATGTGACATTGCAATTACGCCCTGGGACGTGATGAGCAACGAGGAAGAGGACGTCATTTTCTTAAACGATACCATTGCCTCTTTGGGCTATCGGCTGTGTTCATGGCTCGAAAATAAGCACCCAGATCAGGCCGCGAGTTGGTGGTCATACCCGATGATCGTGCTTACCAAAATGAATGGAGACTCCACCTGAAAGCGCTGGCACCATCCAATAAATTGCCGCTTGTGTCCGTCGCCATACCCGTGCGTAATGGCGCAACAAACATTCGGGAATGTCTGGATTCGGTTCTGCAGCAGACCTATCAAAATTTTGAAATCATTGTCGTTGATGATGGCTCCACAGATGATACCGCTCGAATAGTCTCTAATTACGTTGATGCTGACAAGCGAGTACATTTAATTCGACAAGACAATTGCGGTGCGGGCATGGCTCGTTTGAGCGCTTTTGAAGCGTCCTCAGGATCGCTTATTGCGATGTTGGATAGCGATGATCTCTGGTTGCAGACCAATTTGGAAAAGCAAGTCAATCGCATTTTAAATGCAGATGATTCTGTCGGGGTCGCTTATTCATGGTCGATAGACATTGGTGAGGACGGGAAGCCTACAGGCGGGTTCCACGCATCTAACATTGAGGGAGATGTCTTTAACTCTTTGCTGTGTCGCAATTTCATTGCAAACGCGAGTTCAACATTGATCCGGCGCGACTATTTGGAGCGCGTCGTTGAGTACTGCAAAACATCCTGGAAAGGAAAAATCGTACAGCGCTGCGAAGAGTGGGAACTCTATTTGCATCTTGCTAAACGGTGCCGCTTTTTATGTGTTCCTGAGTTTCTGGTTCTTTATCGTCAAAGCGAAAGCTCAATGTCTCGGTCGTACAACTCAATGGCCGAAGCCCACGAGTTGATGCTTCAGACAATAAGGCGCACCTATCCTGATACTGCTTCGATTCTTTGCAGTTCGTCGAAAGCGAATTATTACGTTCATTTAGCTCATCAAAACAGCTCCTGTTCAAACCCGCAGGAGGCGCTTAATTGGATCTATAAAGCTGCGCGAGCGCAACTTGGTGTCGTTCTTATGCGACCGGACTTCTATTCGCTTTTTACTGGCACCATGATTTCGCTGTTTCGAAAATCATTTATCCGTAATGAAGTAACTGTTCATCGAGAGCGTAGACTCTCTATCAGTGATTTTCGGGATCGCTACAGAATTCGAATCTCTATAAAGTTATGGCAGCAAAACCTGATGCATCAAGCATTGCGTCACCTTTGGTCAGAGAATTCTTTGCTTTCAGATGTCGTCCCTATTGCCGTTCGCACCGTAGAATTGACTTCACCGGTGAATGACATTAACGATGTTGGAATGTATTCGAAGGTGCGCATATTCGTTCTGCGTGACACGCGTCCGCTCGGGTATATCGATATCGTCAACAACTATGGTTCGATTGCTGAATCCGCTTTGACTGAAGCGTTAATAGCAAAATTTGGAGCCGACCTGTGCCAACCGAGCCAACCGAGCCAACCGCGCCAACCGCGCGAAATCCAGACCACAAGATTGCCAGGCCTTTCAGTTTCGATAGTGGTCTGCACTTACGACCGTCCAGAAGATTTGCGCTACTGTTTAAATTCTATGGTCACGCAGGAGTGTTCGCGGTCTGTTGAAATCATAGTCGTCGATAATCATCCATCGTCTGGACTGACACCACCTGTAGTAGCGGAGTTCGATGGTGTCAAACTTGTTATGGAACCTCGTCAAGGATCGTCATACGCTCGCAATGCTGGAATAGCTGTGAGTAAAGGCGACATAATTGCAGTAACCGACGATGATGTGCAGGTACCCAAGTGCTGGTTGGAACGGCTTTTGTCAGGGTTCGTTCGCTCCGATGTAATGGCAGTTACCGGAAATACTTTACCTGGCGAGCTAGATTATCGATCGCAGCAGCTGTTCGAAGCTTATGGCAATGGCGGATTAGGGCACGGCTTTGTTGGTTGGGAAGCTGACACGTCCTGGTTTCATTCGCGCGCTAATTTATTCTCTGTTCCTACTTGGCTGTTGGGCGGAACGGCAAATGTTGCCTTTCGTTCCAAGATATTTGCCGACCGAGATATCGGGCTCATGCAAGAGGCTCTTGGAGCCGGCATGCCATCAGGTGGTGGGGAGGATTTATATTTGTTCTACCGAATCCTGAAAGCGGGCTACGCCATAAAATACGAGCCTGACGCGTTCGTTTGGCACAAACATCGTCGCACCATGGATGGTTTGCGTAAACAGTTGTTCGGCTACAGTAAGGCTCACATTGCCTATCAAATCACCACTTTCTTGTCTGATGGCGATTGGCGAGCGGTATCTTCATTGGTGCCACTCGTCTATTGGCACGCAAAGCGCATCATTCGTGCCGTGACTGGCAGAGACGTCTATCCACTAAGTTTGATTGTTCTGGAAATAGCAGGCAATTTAATGGGCCCGATCGCGCTTATTCGCTCACATATGAGGCGTCTGAAGGAAGGTCGCCGTCGACCTTACATCCCGGTTGTTGGAAGCTTTGACCAAAACGGAAGCGTTGACCA
>PLXC01000011.1 GCA_003151275.1 Candidatus Melainabacteria bacterium | reverse complement strand
CCCGCCCAATCACTAAATGCAAAGCCGCCAAGCCAACCCAAAACTCCTAAGGCTGCTAAAGCTGTTCAACCAGGTCAGTCTTATTTCTCTCGCACGCCATCGCCAGCGCCGTCACACCAAGCCCTCAGTCATATTGCAGGAGTCGGAGGACCGATAAATGACTGGTTGGAATTGCTTGATCTGGTGAGCAAAGAAAAGCTCATTGAAGAGCAAAGAGATAGATTCCGCAAAATCCTCACGGAAAAACAAGAGAGTCAAAACGCCAAAGACGTCACAGCCATTGCCGAGTTCTGGCCTAAGGTGCAGCGCCGAATGAAAGAGAATGAGGATGAAAAAAACGGNNGTCCTTATTTCGCTCTCTGCTCAGGTACGAGAGCAAGTCAAAAAATATCAGTGAGGACGAGGCAAGCATGCTGAGCGAAGTACTCGGTCCTGAACGCATATCTGTTGCCGGCGATCCGCCCTTGACTGAGGACTCTGTTGACGCTTACGGTGATATGGCCTGCTTTTTATATGAGCAGGCGCACCCGGGAAAGTCGGTAGATGCAGTGGATAACCGAGCCATCTTTGCTTCAGTAATCGCCAACAAATTCAACGATGCTCCGACGCCTAATGACAAACGGGCAATGGCAAACTTTGCTTTAACTTGGGCTAAGTTCAAAGTGATGTGGCTGTCAGCGGATCAGACAGATCGTGTTACGTTGCTTGAGCAAGTAGCATCGGGAAAGGTTCCAGCGTTACAAAAGCAAGTAAGCGACCCTCTCGTCAGTGAGATTTTCTCCCACGGACCATGGCATCAATGAAAGCACAATTTTCTAGCTAGGGCTTGAGCTTGATTTGCAGTCCGGCGCAACTTAACCAGACCTGCCCTGCGGCTTGCGCGAACCTTTGGTTGGTCAGCCCCAAAAGGTCTCTATACAACCGAGCTAATCCGTTTTCCGGCACGACGCCCCATCCAACTTCATTGGTNNCACTGTTTGTCTTGGCGTGTTTCAATGGCCGCGAGCAGTAAATCGCTGGCCTCGTTGACTTCGCTCTCCAAGGCGTTCATATCTAACGAACTCGACCGCAACAGCAAATTGGCAATGTATAGCGACAAGCAGTCAATCAGACATACACCAAGCCCTTCTGGAAGGCTGTCAATTCTGTCGTGAACGTCAAACGGAACCTCAAACGTTTGCCAATGTCTTGGGCGACGCTCCCTGTGTCCTTTGATTCTGGCAACGGATTCTAGATCACCGTGGAGTTCTTCCATGGTTGCGATATACAAAACATCTCCCTCAAACAGCTGAGCNNTTCTTGACATTAAAGTTGTCGGCGATTGTAGCCAATGTCTACCTATCCTAGAAACTTGCCTAACCTATACCAATCGCTTATCCTATCTTGTGGTCACAATATTTTCTTAACAAGAATATGCCAGCGACATACTTTCATTTGAGCACGGCTTGCACATGCGCAGCCGAGCGGCGATCAAGAACTAATCCACGAGGTCCTCAAAAACCCATGGACCGCGTTGAAGACGTGGAGATACTCAAGCGGTACCAAGCTTTCATGTCCGGATATGTACAGCGAATCAACGCCTCGACTTTCAATGTCACCATAGGTGGGGTCAGAATCGGATCGGCTAAATATTCCAGGCTGGCACAGATCAACCTGAAAAGCAGAATCATCACATTTTCACGTTTTGCGGTTGAAAATGTTCCAGAACGCGGCAGGCGATATCTTGTATTGCATGAACTCGCTCATGTGCAAGAAGCAAGTCACAACAAACGATTCTGGGACTTCGTCGAACGATTTGAACCAAACTACAAAGACGTAGGGCATTCGCTCGAATTAGCATTTAGAAAGAACGTTCAGGACGAGCACAAAAACCAAGCTCCACTGCCAGCGACAAATCTTATGAACTACAAAAGCGTTCGTGAATTGATGGAAACCCCTGTGTGGAGTTTTACTCCCAATGAACACGATCGTCAAAGCTTTGAATGCATGGAAGATGAATTTGATCAATGGCACTCCAACCCACAGGGCACCATTTATGGTGGCTCAGAGAGCGAGATAACAACAATTGAAAGCACCCACGAGAATTAGATTTCAGGTCAACCTTCAATAGTTTGACGAACGTTCGGCAAGTGCTGACGGCCGCTTTACAGGGACATGTAAACAGAAAGCGCTTTCAGTCAAAAATCGCTTGGCAACACGCGAAAGCATATGCAGACGCCATCGTACGAGCTAGTGGGAACTAATTTATTATCACGTATTAGACTTTTAGCCAGAATTACCTGTAATACTCAGGTTAGAATGGCCTGTGCCTCTGGTAAAACCTGTAAACGAAAAATGCGGGCGCCTTTTCGGACCCGAATTAAATGAGATTGAATGACTGAACGACGAGTTGTGGTGACCGGTATTGGGGCTGTTACTCCGCTAGGATCGGGAGTCGAGGATCTATGGAAAGCCCTTCTCGCGGGAGAAAGCGGCGTTTCTTACATCACGCACTTTGACCCGGATGCGATTGGACTAACCGTCAAAATTGCTGCCGAGGTAAAGGACTTCAACATCGCGGATTTTTTCCCCAATCCAAAGAAAGTGGGCTCGATGCTCAAAGAGATGGATCGGGTGACACTATTTTCCATGGCCGCTTCCAAGCTGGCTTTAGAAGATGCCAAACTGGACATCCGCAAATCTGAACCGGAAAGAATCGGCACTTTTATTGGTACAGGTGTCGGCGGTCTTATTACAACAACGGCAGATCACATCAAGTTGATGGAAGGTGGTCCTAAAAAGATCGGTCTGCGTTCAATCATAAAATTGATGCCCAATGCTCCTTCGGGCCAGGTGGCCATCGAATATGGCGCCAAAGGTCGAGCGAAAAGCGATGCTACAGCTTGTGCAAGCGGATTAGACTCGATGTTTGACGCTTTCATGTACATCAAGAACAATCGCGCCGACGTAATGATTTCTGGCGGCAGCGAAGCTTGCTTGAACTCATTTACAGTCGCGTCTTTCAACAACATGATGGCCTTATCAAGGCGAAACGACACTCCAAAACAAGCCAGCCGTCCGTTCAATCTAGATCGAGATGGTTTCGTGCTCGGCGAAGGATCCGTAATCCTCATCTTGGAAGAGCTGGGGCATGCACTCAGGCGCAACGCACCCATTTATGCAGAAGTGGTTGGTGGCGGCGCCAGCTGTGATGCTACCCATATAGTTGCCCCTGACGAAACGGGAGACGGCGCAGCCCGAGCCATTCGCGAAGCTCTCAGAGACGCTCAGATTACCCCTAATTNNGATCAAGCGCGTGTTTGGCGATCATGCTTATAAGTTGGCGATCTCGAGCACCAAGTCTATGGTCGGCCACCTCTTAGGTGGAGCGGGTGCCATCGGCGCAGCGGCCACTGCCTTGAGTTTGTACCATCAAAAGATTCACCCAACTATTAACTATGATAATCCTGATCCGAAATGCGATCTCGACTATGTTCCAAACGTAGCCAGAGACGCAAAAGTCGATTACGCATTAGTCGAAGCATTAGGGTTCGGCGGC
>PLXC01000185.1 GCA_003151275.1 Candidatus Melainabacteria bacterium | reverse complement strand
ATAGACGCGGTGAAGAGAACCCGTCAGCGCGTAGAATCATACGACAACTTTTGATTTACAAGTATCTTCTGCGACAACCAGTTAGCTGGCGCCCAGGCGAGCTTTGGGTTTATCTCGATCCAGGCTACCTTGAAGCTGTTGAAGCCTTACGCGCAGTTTGATACATAAAACTTATTAACCTCATGTGGTCGTCGCCATGGCGTGCCTCGCGTATGGTGGCAATTTATATTACACATGGTGGCATGCCCTTAAAGCGACCTTAACCGAAATTCTGCTATTTAGATGATAGGCGAACAGCCAAGAATAAGATAAGTCGAGCCGCTCCAGAACTGGCAGCTTGCCGCCAGTTCCCCAAGGGTGCCTACAGACTATCCTCGGATAACGGGAAACTAAGATCTTTCTTTTTCAAGAGGCGTGATCCAGATGGGTGCTGAAACAATCGTCGCAGTTTTTGCAATTGTTTTAGCGCTGGCCTTCGATTTCGTAAACGGCTTTCACGACACAGCCAACGCTGTTGCAACAGTTATATATACAAAGGCACTAAAGCCTGGTGTCGCCATCGTTATGAGCGGCATTCTCAACTTTCTTGGTGCACTTCTAGTTGGCACAGCGGTTGCGCAAGTGATCACTAGAATCATTCCCGCAGAAATTGTCACGCTTCCGATTGTGGTGGCAGTCTTGCTGGCCGCTATGATTTGGAACTTGATTACTTGGTGGTACGGAATTCCTGTCAGTTCATCGCACTGCTTGATCGCCAGTTTGTTTGGCGCAGGAATAACAGCTGCTGGGCTCACAGGTGTGGCCTGGCCTGAACTTTACAAGGTAATAGCGGCACTCTTCCTGTCACCATTGATCGGATTTTTTGCTGGCTGGTTTCTCACCTGGATTACATTGAAGATATCCCATGAGAAAGATAATCCTCCTGGCACAAAACACGTCCACTCCAAACTGATGCGCTTTCTTCACGTGATCGCAAGCGCCTCAGTGAGCTTCAGTCACGGAAGCAACGATGGACAAAAAACAATGGGAATTATCACGCTAATTTTGGGAACCCATTTCAGTGGATACACCACCAACGTCGTTCCCTTCTGGGTCATGGGCGCTGCTGCTACAGCCATGGCTTTGGGCACAATTATCGGGGGCTGGCGTGTTATTCGCACTGTCGGTACAAAGATCAGTAGGGAACGATTGAGCCACTCGCAAGGATTCGGCGCATCCATGAGTACGGCGCTTATCATATTGGCGGCATCGCACATCGGTGCGCCAATAAGCACAACACACACCTTGAGTTCGGCAGTCGCTGGTGGAACAATACCGGCACATGGTAAAGAGAAGCTGAATCCGAAGACAATGAAACTTTTGATGAGCGCTTGGGTTCTAACAATCCCGGTTGCTGCAGGTCTAGCCGCAATTTGCTATTCCATTTTGCGCATAGTATGGCATCGCTAATACAATAGAGAAAACGAAGGGGATAGCCATTGAAGATCGTAGTCGCTTTTAGCAGCCCCAAAAGGAGCTTTAATACCGTTGAACTCGCAGCTAAGCATGCGAAGGCAATGAATGCCGAGTTGGTGTTGCTTCGCATCATTCCAGACCCTGAAAAAGTTGGTGTAGTCGCACAGTTGATCTCAACTGAAAGACCCGTCGACACCGCCCAAAAGCAAATCGACGAAGTTGTAGCTCGTCTAAAAGAGCAAGGACTCAATGCTTCAGGGCTCGTCAAGCTTGGCGAAGTGGCCAAAGGAATTATGACGGGTGCGGAAGAATTGAAAGCGGATCTGCTCTATGTCGGCACAACTAACATCGCCAAAAGACCAATGTTTTTGATGAAGAGAGATCCAATTGTGCGCTACCTAGTGGACCATTGCTCGATATCGCTCTGTCTTGTGAGAAGGGACTTTCCTTCCGAAGAATCGAAAAGCGGATCGGAATCGAGCTGACGCAACTTCTCTTCGAATGAGGTCATGCCGCTTAAACTGCGAATGATTGTCATTGGCGGCAAACATTCCAAAATTTGCCTGCCGTAACGCTTGGACGTTAGGCGCGAATCCAAAATCGCCACTATACCTTTGTCTGTATGCGTTCTGATCAGGCGACCAACGCCTTGCTTCAACCGCATCGTGGCGTGTGGCAAGGAAAGGTCGTTGAACCAACTAGCGTCTGGTTTAGCCTTGAGCACGTCGCAGCGAGCCTCGTGCACAGGGTCATCGGGAACCTGGAAGGGAATACGATCTATGATCACGCAGCTGAGCTTATCTCCGTCGATCGAAACACCTTCCCAGAAACTGGAGGTGCCAAATAGAACCGCATTTGGTGTCGCCACAAACCATTCAATTAGCTTCTTGCGGGGCATGTCTCCTTGTTTTTTAGAAGGAAATGCAAGGCGTTCTTCAAGCATATGGAAGACTGTGGTTAATGCATAGCGGCTCGTGAAGAGCACGAAGGCGCGACCATCACTTATATCCAGTATGCGCTCGATTTCATCGGCAGACTGAACAACGAAATCTTGATGATTAGGCTCAGGCAGATTTCTAGGTAGATAGAGAAGAGATTGTCTGGCATAGTCAAACGGGCTGGCAACTTTGTTTTGGATCACGTGCCCTTCGACGCCACACGTCTTTTTGAAGAAACCGAAGGGGTCATCACCTACGGTGGCAAGAGTTGCGGACATCCACACCGATGACTGCAAGTGAGTCTTTTCAAAAATAAACTCTTGAATGAATGGTGCGACATCAAGTGGCGCAGCTAGAACTTGAATGCGAGTGGCGCTGATATCGCCTCTTTCGACCCAGACGACCCAATTCGGGTTGGGATTTGCCAGCAGATTTAGGCAGTTGATATATGCATTAGTAGTCGATATCAGAGCTTTTGCTTTCAGTTTGGCGCGCTCTCTTGCCTGTCCTACATCGAGAAGAGTTTCGAATTCTTGCTCTTCAAGCCAGATTTTCAAGTTTTCTAGTGACAGAGCCAGGTCGCTCGCTCCGTCAACTGCGTACCGAATTCGCGTCTTTTGAGCGGTGCAATCCATCGACAATTTATGAAAAAATTGTTCTGCCTCATACTCCAATTCGCGCACGATACTCAATGGTGCCTGCACTCTTTTGGTGGCTTTGCTCGCCAGTGCCCGCAATCCACGATTGCTGATCGACAATCCAAATGCGTCAGTCGCAACTTCCGGAAGATGGTGCGCCTCGTCAACGATCAGCAAATCATATGCCGGTAAAATATTTCCGTAAGACGCCGCGTCAGCTAACAAAAGCGCATGATTAACGACAAGTAAATCGGCGTTCTCGGCGCGTTTGCGAGCCTCAAAATAGAAGCAGTCGTTGAATTGAGGGCATTTATTGCGCAAGCAATCATCTGAATCTGAGTTGATTTCATTCCAACTTTCCCAATGAGGAACGAACTCTAATTCAGAGATGTCACCATATTCAGTTGTATGAACCCAATCAACCAGGCGGTCGTCCATCTCTTGCTCGAGCAAATGGTCCTGCCATCTGCGCAGCCCGAGATAGTTGCCTCGACCTTTCATCAGCGCCGCTTCGAAATCGAACGGCAGTATTTCCTTGAGGGCAGGAATGTCTTTGTTGATGTACTGTTCCTGCAAAGAAATGGTGTTTGTTGAAACGACCACTTTCTTTCCGGACAACAATGCTGGAATCAGTGCAGCCAGGCTTTTGCCTGTGCCAGTACCGGCTTCGAATATACCTACGTTTTGTGTGGCAAAAGCGCGCTCGATTAGCTGAGAGAGCTCGAGTTGTTGAGGACGAGCTTCATAGCCAGGGAGACGTTCCGCCAGGCGAGCAAAAATATCTTCGACTGTAAGTTGCCCACGGTCTCCGTCCACTCAGGTCACTGCACTTGTGCAGCGCTTGTGGCGGCTACCTGATTTGCTTGAGCATGATACTCAGGCAGCATCAGTTTTTGTCCCAGGCTCAGGACGTTTGCGTTACGCATGTTGTTGGCGCGACAGATTTGATCGAGCAGTCTAGGACTGACACGCTTATAGTTTCGCTGCGCGATGCTGGCAAGGGTGTCACCGGGTTGGACTTGATAGCTGTTTGAAGCAGGCACTAGGGTCTCGGATCCATCTTGTCCGGTTAATGACTGAGCCATGCCAGGCACCATATTTGATGCCCTGCCGCTAAGGTTCGAAGCAATCGCTTGCTTACTGTCAAAGGGCTTGCTGGCCACCACATGTGATGATACCGCTGAATAACCAAAAACACACAAGAGCGAAAGAGCGGAGCCGGCCATGAATCCGACAGTCGCATAGAAACTGCCGGTTTTGCGTGGAGCATGCTCAAAATCATGATGAACACCAGGCCAGAGGGCTTCTAGTTCATCTGATTTAGGAGCGTCGTTATCTACCAATAGAACGTCGCGACTCAATTCGCGCTCGTTAAAAATCTGTGAGGACATAGATACTGCGGCCTCTCGCGTCGGAAGTTGAGCGTCCCTTAAAAACTCAGGAACCGAATCAAATTCTAGCGCTTCTCGCTCACAGTTAATTACTGTAGTCATCTCTTTTAACGCCACGGTTTACCTACATTGGTTGGGGTTTGCCACGAAGAATATGTGTTCAATGTCCACTTATTGCTGCTCCGCCAAATATGGCAGTCAACGCTGCATATTAGCCAACTTGTCACTATAAAGTCAAACTTGGCGTACTACGCTCAAAAGCCTGTGCTGACGGACTGCGACGGTCTTTTTGAAAGTGTCAATGTAATTGCAAAACAATGAGGACTGGGTTTCTGTGCCGATCAGATTAATTAAATGACAACCTGTCGACTATTTACAATCGCCGTTTAAACAGTACTGCTGCTTGGCTCGAGGAATGCACCGCCTACGGTTGCTAACTCCATTTGCAAGTGCCCGTTTGCTCGGACATTCACTTTGCAAGCCAGGCGCTAGATAACGTTGTTATCCTGCCCGCATATCCAACGTGAGTGAACAATTGCTCATGTTTACAATTTTCGATTCTTGACTTCGCGAAAATTCTCATCTAACCAGGCTTGTCATGCACAAGTAATCAATCAAATTTCTTATTTTGAGGGTTGGCGGATTCAGGAGCAGAACTACGAGTTTCCCTTACCGGGGTTACGTCTCGAGGCTCAGACGGTCCATGTGCTTTGCCTCCGTGCACTAGTTTCATAGTCGATGTCGTTCCGGCTATTACAAGCGAAGATTGATCAGGTTTAAGATCGTTGCGCACGAACTTATTCAAATTTTCGAGCTTGGCAGCACGCATATTTGAGACCTCTTCATTGAAGCCATTATGACCGTTGCTCTGCACAAAACATTCCAAAATCGTCTTTGCCGCATCTGTTGTCGAGCTGAATTGACGCACTGGAACTGCGTTTACAAGAAATCTTTTCACTTCGGCGAATTCCTCAGGTGTAACGCCTGTGCGGGCAAATTTTTTCAACTCAGATTGCACGGTTGTGGCCATAGTTGACACTATATTTGGTTCCACCGGTATATTCAGAGCCCATGCAACCGTATTTCCTAACGGTACAAATCTGGAATCAATAGCGTCAGGCGACAGGTTATCAGCCAGAGTTGGCTCAGCACCAAAGCGCTGAGCCAGCCTGGAGAAAATAGGATGGTTGGTGAGGATGCAGTCCGCCAACATCAAGTAGGCATAATTCGAAGTCTCACCTGGTGCGCTGACGAGTCGACCAATTGAAACAAAAGTCTTCGCCTTATCCTTTATAGGGATAGACGTTTTCACAACTCTTCTGGGATTGGATTCCACTGGCGGAAAATTTTTCGCTGTAGACGTGTTCTGCTCCCAGCTGCCAAACGCCTGTTCTGCCAATCTAAAGGCAACTTCAGCATTGACATCACCGACTATTACGATAGTGGTAGATTCGGGCAAAACATTTTGACCGTGATAGTCATCAAGTTCAGCGGGCTTAAATGTTGCTATCGACGTCGCCTTTTGATTCAGATCATGTGGATAATAGGGCGAGTTTGGTGCAATCAAACTTCTAAGCAAAGCGCGTTCGGTCTTCACGATTGAGAATTCTTCGATTTGTTTAAACTGGGCTAAAACATCTTGTTTAGCTCGATCTAATTCAGGCGCTTGAACCAGAGGATCACGCAGCGAAGTGCCAATGAAATTCAAAACTGAGGAAAGGTCTCTTGGCAGACATCTGGTCTTGAAATTGATCGTCTGCAATCCTGACTCGAAATGTAGCATCGCGGCTGGTGGCATGCCCAAATCTTCTTGAGCCTGTTGCAAGAGGGCATGCGTATATTTCGTGGAACCGTTGTTCATGCAGGCGGCAATCACGTCCGAAATTCCCTTCTTGTTGGGGGGCTCAAACGCTGTACCGGCCCGCACCACCCCAACTATTTGAACTATTGGAGTGAGATGGCTTTCCAGAACAAGGACAGTCAAGCCATTTTTCAAAACTCGTTCTTGAACATGGCTTGGTGTGGCTTCTAGCACAAGCGGTTTGGCCACAGGCTTTGGTGGTTCTCCGCCAGGCTTAGGGGGCTCGGCGGCAGGAGACGAGCCGCTCGTTTGGGAGACACTATGACCGGTGGCAGAAGATGTTGGAGCATGGGGAGGCGCGGGTCCTTGCAACGCTCCATTGAGAGGCGTGCTTGTCGCGTTGGTGGCTCTTTGAGCCAGCGCCCTTGGCGTAGTTGAGTAGTTCGCAGTTCCCTGAGCAACGGACCTTGGCGCACTTACCTGATTCGCACTTCCCTGAGCAACGGACCGTGGCAGACTCGCATCATCTTGCTTATAACCAGTAAGACGGACATGATCAAATGGCTTAGTATGAGGCTTGCGTTGCTGCTGATCGGGCTCAGAATCTGCTGACGGCGCAGGTTTGGCAGGCGGCTTAGCAGGTGGATTTGTGGAGGGAGCAGTGGGTTTTGGTGGAGGAATTGGAGTAGCCAATAGTCCAACGACTCTGTTTTCGTGAGTGAAATAGCGTTTCGCGACTCTTTGAATATCCGCATTTGTGACGGCTTTCAATTTATCAGGCCACGTCTCTGCTAACTGCCATGAGTGCAATGAGTCACAAAAACCCAGATTGAAAGCGGCATGATAAGGTCCATCATTCTCTGAATCATAAGCGTACTCTGCCAAATTTTTTGCTCTTCTTAGTTCTGGTTCCGCAGCTCCTTGAGTCTTGATCTGATTGATTGTTCCGTCCCAAACTTCTAAAAGCTTCTGCAGTGAACCCGGTGCTATGCTAAAACTGAGCGTGAACAAACCAGGATCCTTTTTCAATTCGTAGACAGATTTGGCAGAGACCGCCGCTTTGCTCTCGACCAACTTTTTTAGACGACCTGAGTATTGAGCATTCAGCATCTTTTCCATGACCACCACAGCTGGTGCATCGGCATCGGCAAAGGCTGGGGCGTGATAGGCGACCTCTACTACGTCGCGCTTACCGGGCTGATGCATAATAACGCGGCGCTCCGCCTTCTGCGGCGGTTCCACAGCACGAACAACTGGTATCGGATTTGGTGACTTAGGTAAATTAGCGAAATATTTGGCGATCGCGGCAGAAACCGCAGGTGTGTTAATGTCACCTACAACCACTAAAGTGGCATTATCAGGATAGTAGTACCGATCATAGAAACTGCGCACATCCTGCACCGTAAGGCTGTCCAAATCAGTCTTATAGCCTATCGCCGGATTTCTATAAGGATGTTGAGCAAATGCAGTCGAACGCACTTCGCGGGCAAGTGTTGCTTGCGGATCTCTAGCCTGTTCTTCTATATCTTGATTGATCCGAACAAGCTCATCTTTTAATTCCTGCGAAGCAAAATTAGCTTTGCGCATTCGCTCTGATTCTATGTGTAACATCAGATCTAATTTAGAAGGGTGCACCGTTTCGAAAAAAGCTGTGAAATCATCGCTAGTAAAACCATTAAACTGACCACCGTTTCTAACGATAGTGGCGCCGAGTTCGCCTTTGCGATAATTGCCGACACTTTGGAAAAGCATATGCTCTATCAAATGGCTAATCCCAGTCATTCCTGGTGATTCGTTTCGAGAACCAACTTTATACCAGACGAAACATGACACAACAGGAAAAGAATGGTCTTCGACGAGCAGAACGCGCAAACCATTTGACAAAATTTGCTGCTGAACTACTGAGTGCGCAGGCGCCTGAGCGATAGACTGTCTGCACATCGCCGTGAACAAGACTAAAGCGAGAAGGACTACTAAATGTTTGCGCGGTTTCTTCGCCAACAGAGTGGTCTCCGGGAAAGCTAGCAACGTCACGTTAACTAAGGGCGACTTTGACTTTACCATGGTCCCTTGCTTAAGTTGGACGCCACCGATTTTTTGGAGCATTTCCTTACTTTCGTGTAAAAAGTGCTAAACACGCAGTAGGGCTCAATCTGCCTTTCAAATGTAAGCCACTGCGGTTTAGACGTGATTTTTGGGCACGCTAAAATCATGAGCCCAAAGTTTTCCGCAACTAAAAGAAAAAGTTTGCCCAGTCGCTCGAAATGGGCAACTTCTCTCGCTTCTGTGGTTCTTTTGCTGCTAGGCTCTCTATTAATGACCGCAGCAGAATGGCATCCAAATGAAGGTGAAGACCTTATTGGCACTGAAGCACCTGAATTTCAGGGACTCCAGTGGATAAACTCAGCGCCAATCACGATGCATGGACAGCGAGGCAAAGCTGTCTTGATCCGCTTCTGGCTCTCAGGCTGCCCTCGCTGCGAAAACTCAGCTGACGCCTTGAACTATCTTTATGAGAAGTATGGAAACCAGGGCTTGAGCGTAATTGGTATTCACCATCCAAAATCAGAATCAACCCAAGACAATAAGGTCGTCCACGACGCAGCCAACAAATTAGGATTCACTTTTCCGGTCGCCCAAGACTTAGAGTGGAAAACGATCAATTCCTTTTGGTTAGGAAAAGTGAAGCGAACATACACTTCCGCCACATTCCTCATCGATAAGAACGGAAAAATCTGTTGGTTACACGATGGCGGCACGCTTCGCATGTCCGGACCAGACAGTGCTCCATTCGTCAGCCTGAAAGAGAAGATAGCCTCAATTCTCGCCAAGCACTAGCGGACGCCATCTAGGACAAGAAAGGGTTGCCTACTCACAGAGCTACAACTCTTAGAATCCGAACTTCAGCCCCTCTCGACTCTTTGCCAGCAAACAACACGCCGATCTCACAAGACTTTGCTAACGTATCGCGAAGATGCGCATCGTCTAACCCAAAAAGGCTTCGCAATTAGTTAGTTTTGTTGAACTTAGAGTTGTTTTATTGATAAACTTTCTCAATAGGCTAACTTCTCAATAACCCAGAGGTACAAGCATGAGCGTTTCTTCCAAGGAAATGACTCAACAAAGCCGATACAGCTTCCCGGCGTCCAGCACAAAGAAAATTGCGCTGGCTGGAAATCCTAATGTTGGCAAATCTGTAATTTTCAACGCTCTCACTGGCATGAGCGCCGATGTTTCCAACTATCCAGGCACAACAATTGATGTTTCGCGCGGCAAGTTAGGCGACTCTGACATCGCCGACACGCCCGGCGTATACGGTGTTTCTAGCTTCAACGACGAAGAGCGAGCAGCGCGTCTGATGATCCTCGAAGCCGATATCATCGTGAATGTTGTCTCAGCATTGAGCCTTGATCGGGATCTTTTTCTTTCCCTCCAGTTGATTGAAATGGGCAAACCTCTTTTGCTCGTCATAAATCAATGGGACGAGGCATTACGCCGAGGGATGGAGATTGACACCTCCCTTCTTTCCAGCCTTCTCGGCGTGCCCGTGCTCAAGTGCGTCGCTGTTCGCAAAGAAGGCATTGACGAAATTCGTCAAAACATCGACAACGCCTGCGTTGGCAAAATCAGCGAAGATGTTTTACTTGCAATTCAACCACTGTTGGATAAAGGCATTGATCAACCATACGCATTACTGATCGCAGAGGGCGACGAAGTCTCCGCCACCAAATGCGGTGTTCAACCACTGACTGATCGCGCAGCCATTTACGGTACGCGACGGTTACTCGCGAACGAGTATGTTCAACAGTGTGTTGTGCAAGAGCAAAAGTCTGTTAACTTCTCGATTAAGTTGGGTCGATTTCTTCTCCACCCAATTTACGGATCAATTATCTCCTTTGCAGTTTGCTATCTGATTTTTTATCAACTGCTCGGCGTCCTCATTGCCGGCAATCTCGTTGACATAACAGAAAAGAAAATCATGAAGGTCTACTATGAGCCGGTGGTACGTCGTCTTGCAGCGAGTGTTTTTCCATCAACCATCACGGCGAACGGAACAACATTCGATTTTCCCAACGGAACGTTGGCTAATCCAAATGAAGCAGCTCAATTAGACTCCACAATAAAGAAGACGCAAGTTCAGGACTTAAAGTTCAATTTTTGGCCAAGTAAATCCGTACTAAGTGTGATCGGAAATATTTTGGTTGGAGAATATGGACTGGTTACGTTGACGGTAACGTACTTGCTTGGATTGTTGTTTCCGTTGGTGCTCGGATTTTATCTTGGTCTGTCCATCCTCGAAGACTCGGGATATCTGCCCAGACTAGCGGTGCTCGTCGATCGAATGATGAACATGATCGGGTTGAATGGACGCGCAATCATTCCTCTCATCCTCGGCTTAGGATGCGTCACTATGGCAACAATCACCACGCGTTTACTTTCGACGAAGCGCGAAAAAATGATTGCTACGGCTTTGCTTGGTATTGCAATCCCGTGTTCGGCACAACTAGGAGTTGTTTCCGGGACACTGGCTCGCGTAGGTGGCGGTTATGCTTGGGCTGTATACGGCATTGTCGTAGGTGGCATCCTGGCATTAACTGGATTGCTTCTCAATATGGTTCTGCCTGGAAAATCCGGCGGACTGATTCTAGACCTGCCGCCTATGCGCATGCCCCGAGCCGACAATGTCTTGAAAAAGACCTGGACCAAATCTTGGAACTTTCTACAGGACGCAACTCCAGCATTCTTCATAGCAGGATTCCTCGTCACCATTGCCCAAATGACAGGGCTCCTTGACGCCTTCATCAAGGTCTTGCAGCCTATCACCGTGACTCTGCTCAATCTACCCGACGACCCTCGCATTGCCACCACTTTTATCCTGGGTATTGTCAGACGAGATTTCGCTTCATTCGGATTGACCGAGGTGCCACTAACTGCGGTGCAAGCAGTTACAGCGATGATTGTAATCACATTGTTTGTTCCTTGCATCGCAACGGTCGGTGTCATGTGCAAAGAGCGGGGACCGAAAGCAGCTTTCACAATCTGGTTCGGCTCCTGGGTGTGCGCCTTCGTTATCGGCGGAGCCCTAGCCCGGCTGTTACCGCCAGTATTTAAGCTGGTCGGTCTCTAATTTTAGTGTCAAGTGGCTGTCGGGAATGACGAGCAAACCGCCCTGGTGGTGCCTTTGCGGACTGTTAACGGATGCAAATCCGAAGCATCCACTGCCTAAAAAGCCGTGCTAATATAGATTCTGCTGGGAGAAATCTCAGAATATGGCAGGCGTCGCCAAGTGGTTAAGGCACCGGTTTGTGGTATCGGTATTCGGGGGTTCAAGTCCCCTCGTCTGCCCCATATTTCTCTGAACGATTGCGACACAAGGGTTTCAGAAGGGAGCGAAATCAAACTCCCGGAAAAACTCCCGACTTTTGACGCAGGTGACTGGATTCTCCAGCCTGATTTTTGGAAAATGCCTGTTTCAGCTTGGCGTCATATTCCTTGGTCTCATTGTTAATCCAGCCAGCATAATTCCTTACCAAAGAATCAATCGTTGAGTGTCCCAAAACCTTAGCGATATACAGCAAAGGCATTTGGTGAATTATGCACATAGTGGCAAAGGTGTGTCGCAGTTGATATGAAGGCCGATGACTCAGTCCACCACGTTTGAGTGCTCGTGA
Source organism: Candidatus Melainabacteria bacterium (assembly GCA_003151275.1). Next base: position 162,533 of record PLXC01000185.1, on the reverse strand, counting down.
CCAAATTCTGTCCAAATGTTTTTCGATGGAGTTTCCTTTTGGAGTTGTGAACACATACCCATGAATCGAATCGATGCTTCTTTCTTTTAGGGCTTTCAGTGCTTCCGCAACACGAGGCATCATGGGTATTTGTCGTTCACCCGATTTCGTTTTCGGCAACCCTTCCTTACCTCTAACCCTTCCCTTTGTAATGCTGATGTATTCGCCGTTCCAATCAATATCACTCCAACGTAGGGCACATAACTCATTGGGTCGAGCACCGGTATAGGCAAGCGTCAAAAACAACGGTTTGTAGTGATCATCGATCATTTCCATCGCGATTTCTAACTCGTCTTCGGAAAGGGGATCGATATGAACTTTTGGTTCCTGCATTCGTCTTACTGCTAAAGATGGATCGCGTCGAATGTTTCCTTCTTTGTATTCTTGTCCCATGATGCTACGGAGTAATTGCATCACAGTGTTCACACGAGACGGTGACACAGTCTTGGAAATGCGGACTTGAAACTTTCGTAGTTCTGAATCACTAACTTCCTTTATGGGTATAGAAGCAAATTCGGGAAGCAAATACTTTTTCAAAATCGAATTGTAAGCTGCTATGGAAGATACTGTAAATCCGGGAAAAGACCGGATTACATCCCAACTGCACCTCATATTTCGAGCCAAGTTGGTCAACAATTGCAGGAAGTTGCGCTTGTGGAGTCGTGAGCCTAAGGTGAAGGCGCCGAATTAGGCCGGAGTGCATCGGATACCAGGTTGTAGAGCTGGCGGGTCATTTTGAATTGGTCAAATGCGGTTGCCATTGTGGCGCCCTTGCGACGAGTCCATATGCGGCATTGGCACTGTCAAATTTGACCCCGCTAATTGCCAGCTCAGTTGGATCGATTGCCCGCGAATGTTTGTCACATGGCTGGATTAATATTTAGTGGGGCTTTATAATGACCTGAACTCTGAGAGGTGAATATGCGTAACGCGAGCCAAGTTGTGATAGCGGTGTTGATGATAGCCTTGCACGTTGGCTCATGTCAGAGTGCACAAGCGTTGAGTCATAATCGGCGACTTGGCCCGTTTGTGATCGGCGGTCTATGCACTGGTTACGGTGGCACAAACAACAGTATCAATTATTTGTCACAAAATGGACAGTTGGTGCTGCAAGTAAATGGTGTCAACCAGCAGTCGGGTAACAATCCCGCCGCTAGTTATTCTGGTTGGGAGGTGTTCAACAGCCAGCCTGCGATTAATCCCGGCAATATTTCTCCATCAGCCACGAATGTGGCACCTACAGGTACTTACACTTTCAACTTAAGTGGGCTGCCTGCCACCAACAATTTTATGATCGTTACTACAGTATATTCAAACGGAGCATTTGCCAACGTCTTGTCCTCAGTGGGTAACGGACAAGTTTCTATAATTCCAGGAAGTAGTGCCAGCCTCGGTTCGCCAGTAAATGTCATCTTCTGGATCTACAACAACGCAACTCCAATCACTAGATATATGGTCAGCCATTTTGCGGTTAACGGGATTGCAATCGGTATTGACACTTCCCACGTCGACAACCACGACGGCACTGGTGTCTTTGACTGGTGCGGAGATTTCTAACCCTCTCAAGAAGGTTGGAGCGGAGGGTGGAGCGGATGGGTCCGAGAGGAAGACAACTTTCCCTTCGACTATAATCGCCAATGGGAACGAGGGGGCAGCACTCAGATGAGGGCAAATTACCCACACTCGTGGTTACTAGGCCAACTGAAGCAAGTGGTGAATGTGGAGACTTTCGCAGACTACGAATCAAATGAAATTCTCGAACCGATATTTGAATTCGATGACGACTCTAAGCTGCCTAATTGGTCACATTTCGCATATGACCGACCGTCGAAATATTATCTGCGTCACAGTAGTTTTTGAACTTGGTTAGAATGGAAAAATTGAAAATGCAGTCCACATTGATTGATAGATCGCAAAACAGCGACGGTTGAGCATTCAAAGGTGCTGAGGCACGATATATATTATCCAAGAACAGCATTTTACCGCTCCCCTCGTCTGCCTCATATTCAATTCTTAGTCTCTAAATCCCGCCCGCGTACAGCGTCTCACTCTCAACGGGTGAAGATCAAATTGGAAATGAGACAACTATGTGCATCATAGATGGTGGCACCTCAAAAAGGATTCACTCAGTTTCAAACAAGTTCAAAAATTTGACCCCACACTACGTATTTTTGCGGAGACGCGAATAGAACTAGCACCAAGCTGAAAAATGTACCGTACGGTACATTTCAGGGTAGCGAGGACCAATTTTGTCTAACATTTACCGTATGGTAAATAAAATGTCAAAATCGCCTTTTTTGTGCTAAATTTACCGTACGGGAATAAAAGAGGGGCTCTTATGCACATAAAATCAGCCTCCGACTTAGGAAACCTTATTCGCAAGGTTCGGAAAAGCCAGCACATGACGCAGCCGGAACTCGCTGGTGCAACAGGTACAGGCACAAGATTTATCGTTGACCTAGAGAACGGCAAGCCAACTTGTGAAATTGAGAAAGCGCTTACTGTTGCTGCAATGCTCGGAATAAAAATCAACGCTTTGGCACCACTGGACGTAGGACAAGACGGAAGTGGTGAACATGTCGTCGGCAGATAGGTTGATCGTTTGCCTTCAAAATCAACCCGTTGGGCATCTCGACAGGGACGAGACAAGCAGGCTTTCCTTTACTTACGAGAAAGATGCGAAGACACCAATCTCCCTAAGTATGCCTCTTGACGGCACCACATATGGAGATGTTGTATGCGAAGCGTTTTTTGGCGGTCTTTTGCCCGAGAACCAGCAGGCACGAGAGTTAATAGCTCGCAGGTTGAATGCCAATGCTAACAACACATTTAGTCTTTTAAAAGCAATTGGCAAGGAATGCGCAGGTGCTATATCTTTGCACGACCCAACCGAACCACTGCCATCTAATGACTTACAAAAAATGGAAGGGGAAGAGTTGGCCGAAAAGCGACTTGCTGAACTGATTCGCGACCTACCCAGAACGCCTCTTCTCGCTGGAGTGCAAGGGATTCGGCTCTCACTAGCAGGCTTCCAAAATAAAGCTGGCGTGTGCTTGATAGATGGACGAATCTATTTACCAGCAAAAGATGTACCTACAACACATATTCTTAAGCCGGCTATGGCACAACATGAAGCGACAGTTCAAAACGAATTCTTGTGTCTCTCGATTGCAAGCGGTCTTGGCTTACCAACAGCTAAGGCTGAAATCAGACGCGCCGAAGACCAAGCTTATGTTCTAGTTGAGAGATACGACCGTGAAATTATCGATGGAACATTTATTCGTCGGATCCATCAAGAAGATTTCTGCCAAGCGATCGGGATTGTCGCGGCGCATAAATATGAAGCTGAAAACGGTCCGGGTTTCAAGGAATGCTTCGAGCTTCTCAAACAGTCCGATAGACCAGCGCTAGACAGAACAACTTTCGCAAAGTTTTTGATACTCAATTATCTCCTCGGCAATGCCGATGCGCACGGCAAGAACTTTTCGTTGCTTCATCCCACTGGAACTTCAACAAAAATTGCACCACTTTATGATGTACTTTCGATAATTCACGTATATGACGACCTGATTCAGAACATAGCGATGAGCATAGGAGGCTGTTTTAACGCAGCCGACGTGACAGTTGAGGATTGGAAAAAACTTTGCAAGAACAGTGGATTTGGCTTTCCAGCGTTTCGAAACCTTCTGAAGGAACAGGTCTCCTCGGTAGAAGGAGTTGCAGAACGCGAAAGGGACAAGCTGGCTAACAGTGAATTTCAGACGTGGGTTGCGGATATGATGATTCTAGAATTAGGTCGATCTTGTGATCGTGTAAGAAATCAATTTGGCTGGACGTGAACAAACTTGCATCCACTCCCGGAAGGCTGGTCAAAAACCTTGTCTGAGCAAAATTCTCAGAAACTTCAATACCCTTATCTTCAAAGAATCAAACGATTTTTTACAGACGATGATTACGTTTCAAAATGGGGCGCTGACTTGCTCATCGCCCTTTTTGTTTTCTTATTCTGCCTGCCTATATTCGCAACCGGGGTAATGGACTACCCAAATAAATGCAGTGGTGACGAAAGCGCTCACGTTATGTGTGTTCGCTGGGCAATAAATAACGCGGTACCGGTATTTGGCACCTGCGAGTATTTTCAACATCCGAATCTAGAGTTTTATCTGTACGGTTGGCTAATCAAACTATTCAGTTTGTCTATCAATATTCAGACTTTTAGAACTGTCAGCGCAACGCTAGCTTGTGTTGAAATTGCTTGTGTCTATCTGCTTTTCCGCAGTCTCAAATCGAGTCGTTTATTTGCATTATGCGGAATCGCAATCTTTTCGATGAACCACAGTTATTTCGCACTGCAGCGAATGGCGTTCGTCAACAATTCCGCATTGCTTTTCATGATACCCGCCTGGTTTTTACTCATTGAAGGCTTTAGACGCAAATCAATGAAGTTATCGATTATAGGCGGGATCATCGGCGGATGTTCCTTCTACATGTTCTTTCCGTCGAGAATTTTTCTCCCCACCTGGTTGTTAGCCGTCACCGCATATTCATTATTCAATTGGCAATCAGTTCAAAGCCGCAGAAATATAATTGCGACTTCGGTAATTGCCTACATAGTCACATGCCTTCCACTCCTGTGCTATTACGCGGAGAATCCAACTGTCACCACAGAAACGATTAGCTATCTTCGACAGTGTTCGATTCTGTCGAATGAAGGCTTAGATTTCGAGAAACAATGGGAGCATCAGCCCAATCGCCAGGCTGCATTCCTCACAAACGTGAAACAAGGTCTGACGGTATTTAATAACAATATTTACGACAGAGGCTGCTTGTACGAAAACCTAACCCACGGGTTTGCTGATCCTCTAACAGGAATCGCTATCTGGCTCGGTATGCTTTTACACATTCGTAAATTCAAAAACGACTTCGGAAGTGTCGTGTCCGTCACCACTTTTTTATGCATTTACCTCGTTAATGCTGTCTGTATAAATAAGGCTCCGAACTACACACGTCTCATGGTCATCTGGCCATTTGCAGCATTTTTTGCAACAACAGGTTTGTTTATGGTTGCTGGCGCCGCGGCAAAAATCACAAAACTGTTGTTGAAAAATTTCTCCTTTGTAAACACCGCAGTCGCGGCTCAATCTTCGACTTTAGTCGGTTTTCTTGTGCCTGCATTTCTTCTCATTTGCATCTTCTCGATCAACCGCTCATATAGTGAGGACTTTCAAAAAGCAGCCACGCTCAACAGCTTCCATTTAACAGCTCAATATATGCTGGCCCATCCAAACGCTGATCTATTTGCCGTTTGTTACGATCCAAAGTCTATGTATTTTTGGTACGGAGACAAAGAAAAGTTTCGTCAAAACATCGAAGGATATCGAGTCGAAAAGCAGACGTGCCTTAGCATAACGCCTGATGAAGTCAACCAGTTACCTCAGAACAAAAACGTTGTTTTATTGTGCACAGAAACCGATTGGAAGGCGATGAAAAATGCTTTCAACGAGCGTTACAAGCAGGTGAAGGTCGAAAAAATTGACCAGGGTGCGCCATACGTAGCGATTTCGGGGAATTAAGGCAAGTTAAAATCCGGCAAATCCTCCCTCGAAAATGCTAGCTCAGCGGGCCTCTTTTTTACTTCGTCCTCGTTACCTAGCAGCACATTCTTTCGACCCACACGAACCAATTTCTTATGCTGTTTGGCTTTTAGAAAGCTGGGCTTACTAGAAGTAAGAGTTAGTGGGTCAAACATAGCGATGCATACGATCAACAAACTTTGCATTGTCCTGGCAATGGCTTTTTTGACTTCGCTGACCCTGAATTTGGCAGTCTTTGGCTCTCATTCTTCTTCAAAACTATTGTGGATTCCGGATTTCCAAACTGGGCTGCGTCGAGCACAACAGGAAAGCAAATTCATGTTTGTGGATTTGAGTGCAGATTGGTGTCCTTACTGTCGACAAATGGATAAAAATGTCTTGCATGATCCACAAGTGATCGACTTCCTTGGTCAATACATCACTGTGCGATTGGATTATGATTCGGAGTTCGGTCAAAGTTTAAAGCGTCGCTACAGCATTTCAGGCGTTCCGTGCATAATGCTGTTTGATTCCACTGGACAATTGCGCGGGAAATTAGATGGTGCGCCTAGCAGCAGTGCTGGCTTCATCCAGTACGTGACTGAATTTAGCAAGAGTGACGGAAATCAGTTCCGTCAAGATAATGCAGTCGGAGTGCAAGCGCCTTCGACGGCCCAACCGGCATGGCTACAGCCGCAAACTACGCAATCAAATACATGGTCAAACAGGCAAGCTTTACCGTTTCCTGCCGCGCAAACGTCCGGTCAAGCGCCATTCCCGGCGGTACAATCAAACGGGACTACATGGACTCAGACGCAGCCAAATTCGTGGCTCAGCCAGCCACCAAGTCAAATTCCCGCCCAACAATATCCCGGCACTCAAACGCCGTCACAATATCCGCCCCAACAATATCCCGGCACTCAGACGCCGTCACAATATCCTCCCCAACAATATCAGGGCACTCAGCAGAATGCGGGAGGACAAGTGAACCTGAACCCCTGGCCGCCTCAGATTCCTCGGTCGCCTGTTTCGAACCAGCGGTCTCCTCAAGCACCAACGCCGCAGCAAACTTGGCAACCGCAGCAACAACAACAGTAGCAGCGATAGTGTGGTCACTTTTGGGCATCGAGCAACGAACCGTTTCAGAACAAACTGTCTCACTCTAGTGTCGCAGGCATGCCACCATATCTGGTATTGCCAAATTTCGAAGATTGGAAGGTCTTCTACGCAGCGTTGCTTATCCAATAAGAATGACTTTTCCGTTCATCATAGGTCGCGATATAACGGGAACGTCACCGTCATTGGTGCTAACGTGAAACGATTCACGCCTGGAGATCTGTTCTGGGCCAAAATGTTTTCATTCTTTTTCTTGATGGAGAGCTCCTAATGAGTGGCTGTCGGCGCTGGGGAAGCTGGTATCGGTGAGACGACATAAATTTGATCGAGCACCTTAAGCATGAGCGCGTTGGCGGTTAGCGTTTGATCAAGCGATACCGTGAGATTTGTCCACACCACGAGAGTCACTTGGTTGACGCTGTCATAGCCGATGAACGAGTTGTAGCCGGGCGTCTCACCACCATGATAGTAGTAAGAGTTTGGTCCCCAATGCATTTGGGCGATGCCATATCCGTACCGAGTTCCTTCTGAGTGGTTCGGATCCTCCAGTTGCAAGCTATTGAGCCAGCGGCGCTGATACTCTTCGTTCAATACACGACCGGTATTCAGAGCGCGAATCCAAGTAGCAAGATCGCGAGCGGTCGAAGTAACGCCCCCAGCCGCTGCCGCAAAAGAATGGTTCACATCGGTGTAGTCTTTAGGCAGAAGCGTCCCGGCCCTGGCCGCAGCCTGGACCTCGGGGGAATATGGCGGCGTGCCCGACAAGGCAACGCTGGAACTGCCGTACAAATAACCGTGTGAAAACGGTTTTGGGATCGCATTCGAGGTTGACACGGGCAGCATGGTGCTGGTCATGCCCAACGGTCCGAACAAACGATCTTGCATCGCCGTGGACAGCGGTCTGCCATCCACTTTCTCGACCACGAGACCAAGCAGCGCGTAGTTTGTATTGTCGTATTGAAACTCTGCATCCGGCGGCGCACTTACAGGATGCTTAAACGCCACGGCCAGCAATTCACCCGCAGTCCAAACCTTAGTCGGCTCACGGTCGATGCTCGCCGAGAGTTCGGGGGCATCGGTGTAATTGTAGAGTCCGCTGCGCATCTCCAGCAATTCGGCGATCGTGATCTTGTCGCCGTTGGGAACGCCCGAAACATATTTCGAAACTGGATCGCCAAGACTTAGTTTGTCTTCTTGAGCCAATTGCATAATGACGGCGGCTGTCATCGTCTTCGTATTCGAAGCGATCCGGAAGTGCGTGTCGGCGCTGGGCGGCGCCGTCGTGCCCGGTTGCGTGGTGCCATAGTTGACCGTGAAGTCTCCCTGAGGTGTGCGCAAGAGAACCACGGCGCCAGGGACTAAGAGATCCTTTGCGGTTTTGCTCACCATCGACTGCAATGAAGCTTGGTCGATCGGCTTGAGCGCCGACGAGCTCGCTATCACTCCAGTCGACGCGGTCGCGCTGGTTACTGGTGCTGGTGCCGACGCTGTCGAAATCGTTGTCGATGGTATCTGCTCAGCCGAGCACGGAGCGATCATCAAGACGGCGCCTACCGCGAAGCTCGCAATCTCTCGCCGCCAAATACGGTGACACTCACAGGCTGATGTCGCGATCGATACTGACATTGCTGCGGCTAACATTTTGATTGCAATCAACGTTTTTAGGAATGGTCCGGTTTACATTCCGCTACTTTAGTCTATTCAACTCGGTTTTCAAAGCAGTAATGCAAAGATGCATCGCTTGGAAGTAGAATCTGATTGAAAGATTTCCGTTAGGTTTTGACCGGTGGCCGATCGATGAAGCGTCGTATTTTAATTTTCTTTATGTCAATGTACGTAATTGGTCTTATACTACTGGCGGCTAATTTTGAAAGTGTTTTCCATCGAGAGTTGACACTGGGGACCTTCGTGGTTTATTCACTAGTGTACGGTGTTTTAGCGGCTTTAATCATGGATCGCATGCTACGGGAAAAGGCACCATCGCCTTAATCATCGCGGTTAGTTTAAATCGTCGCAAGCGTCTTCGGTTTTTTCGAAGCCGAAGTTTTTAAAGATTTTGAAGCCTTCGGAGATTTAGAAATTTTCGGAGTTTTTAAAGCCTTTGGAGCTCTCGGAGATTTCAACACCTTTGGAGATTTCGGCGATTTCGTAACCCTTCGGTGTTTTCGGCGATTTCAAAACCTTCGGTGCTTTTAGTGATTTTGAAACCTTCGGGGTTTTCGGTGATTTTGAAACCTTTGCTGTTTTCTGAGTTTTTGCAACCTTCGGTGTTTTCAGTGATTTTGAAACCTTTGGTGTTTTCGGCGATTTTGCAACCTTCGGTGTTTTCAATGATTTTGAAACCTTCGGCGTTTTCGGCGATTTTGAAACCTTCGGTGTTTTCGATGACTTTGTAACCTTTGGTGCTTTAGGCGATTTTGAAGCCTTCGGTGTTTTCTTTGATTTAATAGCCTTCGCAGCTTTTAAAGATTTCGGCAACTTTTCGAGTTTCTTAGGTTTCACGGATTTCGCAGATTTCGGCAATTTCAAAGATTTGGCAGACTCGGAAGATTGCCTATCGATCACGGTTCCAGCCACCATAAAATCATTGATAGTTGTGTCAGAATTGATGGTGAAGCTGACGGTGAGTTGATCTTTCCCTTCAAGCAAAGACAAAATCGGATCACACATAGACAAGGGAAAAAGGAGATGGACAATGCCATCTTGGAAAAAACTGTCTGGATCTGGATCGTCAACAAAATCAAATTGTACGCTGGCTATAGGTGCAGCGGATTCTAACCAGACCGTAATGCTGCTCCATGTTTGGTGCAGATTATCGCTGAGGTTTCCTACTTCGCATAGATATTTCGTGACAGTGCCAAAATGACCGACATCGCCTTTTAACCCCTTCTTTTTCTCTTTCTTCATGCTATAAATTTTTCCTCTCACAGGTGCTCTTCTTTGTGCCCTATAACGAAACTAAAGCATCGCCAAGTAGCGAAAAAGAACGTCCCATTGTCCGAGAACGAAAAACACTAGTAGATTAATAGAACTTGTTAGTCTCAATTACAATAAACTTCAAGGTTAGAAATCTAGAAATGTACTGGTATCATCATCCACTAACAGCCATCAGATAGGAAATCGGGAAGTATTATCGATACGAGATAGGTTGAATCAAGCGATTGAACAACAAGGAGTGCTGAAGTATGTCAACGCGGCTATGGATAACTGCCTGTGACTTAAAAAAGATGAACTCTTGGTTTGGCAGCAAGGATGCTGTGGTCCAAAAGAAGCTTGTGAAAGAACTGGAAGACTTGGTAGAAGATGAAGATGCCGACGACGAAGATGATGAAGAACAAGAAGAGCTGTTGCGTGATGCAGTAAATCGAATCACCACAACAATAAACGATGGTATTGTCAGATCTGAAGGTAAAGAAAATGCAGCTGATGTTTGTGCCGCCTATGCGCTGGCCCGCCAGGCTCGAGCCAAACCACAACCATGGGACGATGCAGACGAAGATGAATGGAGCTGGATGGATTTATATGAATTGTCCGAGCAATTTAAGAAGCGCTTAGATTCTCGCACGCAGACTTTGCTCGACTACTGTATTACTGGCAGAACGTTGTTTCGTACAGAATTTGATAATGACTGCGGCTGGTACGCATACCTCACCAATGCAGAAATAAAAGAGTTTAACGATCTGCTTTCGAAAGCTCACAAGGATGCCTGTGCCCTGGTAGATTCTGGTGCCTTGAACGACGTAGATTTTGAAAGCAAGGTCCTCATCGCAATGGAATATATGTTGGAAACAATGTCCAGAGTTAACGGGGACGACTTGTTCATCTACGCTTCGTGATCGCACTGAAAACGTTATCTTCAGTGCTTCCGGAAGTAAACTAGTTCATAAGTCAAAGTGATTCACTCATTTTGGCAAATCCAATGCAGCAGAGCATGAGTCATTCATCAGATGCCCGGAAGCGAACAAAAACCAACTTCGAAACGATGCGCTGCTGCCGATTGCGGCAAAACAGATGTTACTGAATTTTCGACATGTCGACATTGTGGGCGTCCATATACTCTAAAACCTTGGGAAAGAGAGAAGCAAGGAGCTGATGTCGGTGGATTCTTAAGAGATCCATATAAGGTTTTACTTGCGTTAGTTGTTTTTGGTGGCATTTATTATGCAGTGACAAAACACAACCCCGGCCAAGTTCTGGGGGATGCTCTCTTTGCGGTCGTAAAAACTGGTGGCACAATCGAGCAACAAACGATCGCTCAAGAAACTGCAGTTCTAAATCAGAATCCAGACAATGTCGAATCGCGCATAAGACGAGCCGACGCATACCAAACCATCCTAAATTCAAGGGCTGCACTGAACGACTACAGTGTCGCAATTGAGCTAAGACCAAGCGCCGAGTTCTACAACAAGAGATCTTTAGCTTATGATGCACTCGGCGAGTACAAGAAGGCATCACAAGATCGCGCTCAGGCTAATAGTTTCAGGCATTGATCGCCGCAACGCAACGCGTTCCTTGCGCCTCTCTTATCCTGCCCAACTCGCTTCCCGGTGGATGCCAGGTCTATTTCCAGAAAAACGCTCCTGAATCATTCTTTGACAGGCAGCACATGAATTGCTTTCACAAGCAGTTCAACTTCGTCGCCTGGTTTGAGATTCATCTCTTCTACAGACTCTGTCGTCAGCACCGACGACATCTCTTTCGCAGACACTATTTCAAACTTGGCCAGCGACATAATGCCATCGCTCTTCACAGAAATCACCTTTGCGTGGATCTTGTTTCTGGTTCCGTATTTCATGATAGGCACGCCTCGCTGTATATGGCTGGGAATGGTAGCACAATGTATTGTTTTAGTCTGCGACTCCATCAAAATTTCAAGTTATTCAGAGACGGTGCAATGCTATCCTTGTAGCTCACTCATCAATAATCAGGTCATCTAATCAAACACATTTCCCAGCCCAGGTTGCGCTTTATTGCCGCTCCAATACTTGCTCTCAGCTTGTTGACTTCCGCGATTATTCCGAGCTTAGCGCTAACAAAGCTTCAGGAAGCTTATCAATATTATCAACAGCGAAAATTCAACGAAGCCGTTACCGCGTTTGACGCGCATCTGCAGACGAATCCGAGAGACACTAACGCCATCTACTACGATGCAATATGCAACCAACAATTAGGCAAGACGTCTAGAGCGATCGTTCTCTACAAGCAAGTTGTAGGCTTAAATCCGACAAGCGCTATGGCAGGATACGCGGCAACGGTTTTGACAAAGCTGGATCCATCTTTTCAGCGTCCATCGTCACTAACAGCTTTTACAGCGACACACAGAGCAGCGAGTGCAGCAACAAGGTCACCGACGCAAAACGTGTCGTCGTCCATTCAAGGACCGGATGAAGGTGCTGTTTATTACAAAGCCTCCGGTCAAGACATTATGATCCAAGTGGAAATTAATGGCCGCTCTATACAAATGGCTTTGGATACCGGTGCTCCAGATATTTTTCTTGGAAAGGAACAACTTTCAGAAATAGGGATAAAACCGCCAGAAGGTCCACCCAAAGGTGAAACCGGGGGTGCATCTAACAACACTCAGATTCCGTTTTGGGAAATCAAAGCTCAAGTCAAGGTTGGTCCGTTTACCGACACCAATGCAACTGTCACAGTAGCCGCGTCAAATGATGCTGAACCTTTGCTTGGTCAAAGTTTTTTGAAAAACTTTCAATACTCTGTTGATAAAGCGGCACATTGTGTTCGATTTCACCGCAAAGGACTGGGGATACAACAACAGCATAGCTCTGGATACGAGCTTCCATTTACATTGCGTGAATCGGGCAATCGAATCATCGTTGAAGGCGAAATAAATGGTAAGAAAGGTCCACTTATGCTCGATACAGGCAATGCGTCCGCAGGAATTTCTTTCAATGATCCAGCACAGGCCACCAATATGGTGCGCCTGTTCCGGCCGATGCTAGAGTGCAAACTGTTGGCGGAGTCTCTGGGAGTGGGCAAGCCTATTCCTATCACGTCAATAGGGTGCGCGTAGGTCCAATAGATCGCACCAACGTCAGAGTAACCACAGACATCAATCATGATGACGATGAAGAACCGCTCTTAGGTCACGAATTTTTTGAAGGCTGGCAATATACTATCGATCTGAAGCAAAAGGTCATCCATTTGCTTCGGCGATGACTTCCGGTCCATTCAAGGTTTCGATCCATACTTCTGAGAGAGCGTGTCTTTGCAGATATCCAGACACTCATTGCAAATGTAATGTCGGGGACCGGCAATCACCTTCCGATTCTTATCCTGTAGTCCACCGCAAAATGAACATTGCTGCGGTGGTCGATGTTCAATTTTATTGATCCACTTTTTCACCCACCGCAGAAGCTGTTGCTCGTTGTTTTCTCCACTCTCTTTGGGCTTGAAATCAGAGCGCTTAAATTCGTCAATCTGAGCAGTTAGATACTCATGATCAATCTCAATAAAGTGCTGCGCCGCTCCATCATAGATTCCATAGTGCGTCAATGTGCCGGCTTCATCAAATTCAGCATAGACTTTATCTTTCTTTTCTGACTGCCAGCCTCTGGGAACGTCCTGGGCTGTGAATTTGATCATTGTGTCACCTCACTCGAAAACATCATCGCGAAAATCATTCTGAGCAAAGATCCGAACAATGCTCCACACACCGTTCGCATATCATCACGCCAGGTCCCGTGATCAGTGTTCGAACTTCGCTGTCACGCTTATGGCAAAAAGAACAACGATTCAAGACAACCGCCTTTTCAATAATTGCGTCCATCTCTGCCGCCACCCAAAGCTCAAACGCTTCTTCTTTTTCGGTCGCATCCATAAAAGTGGAATGTCGAGCCGGGTCGGGGAAGGATCGGCGGTCATGGTATTCAACCCAGGCAGTGCCATCATTGTGTCCAAGATGGATCGACCATCCAACGGAAACTCCATCTGAGTAGTTACCGTACTCTTTCAACTGCCCATCGGGATAAAAGCTCGCATACCAACCGTCGTGCTGATCAGAACTAAATTTGTTACTTAGCAAATCCTTTGTCAAGTTCACTTTGGCGTCCTTAAAGGCGAGTTACTTTTTCTGTACCACCCTGTCCACTGAAACTACCAGCATCTACTGAGGCACACTCGCAGGCCCGTCGAGTTTGTATGTCGTCTATAAACGACAATAACATAGCGAGAGATGATAGATCTCAACCTCCCGCCTGGCAACTTTGACCTGGTAGATTCCGACGAATTTCCATGTCTTGATGCGACTTGAAACGAATAACAGTCAGACTGCGCGAAACATTTCAGTAACCAGGTCAGGAATATGGCATTTGATGGTTGTCAGCAAGTGAACAGTTTAGTGGAGCGGGTATACTTCCCGTGGAGCCATTATTGTAAGTGGTGCGAACTTTGATACCACTTGCCACTAGTCATTGTGTTGACGACAGTTTTTTGGGGAGGGTCATTGAATGCTCAAGATATCAAAAATTCTTTCGATTGGATTGGTAGCGGTGGCTACGCTTGCTCTGTCCATGCCGAGTGCGATCGCTGGTGGCAACAGTATTTTGAAGGCTAAAGGTTCACCCTATGTGAATCCTGAAGCGTGTGGAGACGGCACCTCGAGTCTTACGGCTGGTGCGGGCTCGCCCGGCTTCTTGATCCAGTCCGCCGGATCCGGACACGCCGGATTCGAAGTCTTCAACAGCATTCCAGGACAAGGTCTGGGAACATTTGGACCGTTTACTCCTGGTGTGCTTTCATGGGTGCAGACGCCCCATGCAACAATTAGTGGTTGCACAGACATCGATGCACATGTGACCTTTGCTAATTGCCTGTGCTATGAACGTGACGTAAACTGCTTCTTAAAGAGCACAGATGGTGTTCACTTTAGTTTGGATTTGAGCGCTATAGCGACATATTTTGGAAACAGTTCAGGAATTGCCCTTGTTCGAGTGAAAGACTATAACGGTAATGGCTTTTCGTACATTATCAACAACTTTCAATTGACTGAGAATGTACCCAGTAGACTCTCCATTGATGTGAGCCATGGTACGTTCTGTGGACCGGCAAGTTGCAACATGAATTAAATCGTTCTCTGCAGAACTCTAAAGAAAGAACCGAGCTATTAAACTCGGTTCTTTTTTTTTGCACTAAATATAACAGCGGCGCCATCAGGAGCGATCGTCCGCTTGTCGGGGATCACTCCACTTCTTCAAAAGTGAGCAAATCATCGTGGAATCTGAAGGAATCGGCGAACGCTTCAAGTTTATTCTCTCTTTCATTCGAGTAGAACATTTGAACAGGAACGTTAGGACCAGCCGTGCGCTGTTGCTTCAACTTGGATTGCAAACCAGCTTCGTCCTCAGGGCTCAGTGGGCGAATAGTCAAACGGTGTCCGTGCAAGCCAACGCGCTTAGCATCCGAAACCTTCAAAGTATGTCCACCAATCGAAACAGATACCAGCTCTACCATGCGTTTTCTTCCTCATTATGCTCGGCTGCTAGCCAAGCGTACCAATTGCCGCCTGTTGAGCGCTAAAGCGCAACCGGTGCATCCTCAGCTGGCAGTGTAGCACGATAAATCAATCCCCAAAGCGACAGAACATGCCGCTAGCAACAATTTTCCTTATTATTTTCAAGTAACCACGAGCTAAGGCAGGTGTCACGGTCGAATAATTCAACCCACAAAAGTGGTATCGGATTCGGTGCACACTACCGTGTACTCAACCGTCCTTGTTTATCTGTTGAATCAACTCTTGCAAGACCTCGTCCGCTTTTTCATTAGCGATCTGACAGGTGCCCGCGTTCTCATGACCGCCGCCGTCGTACTTCAGACACAGCTCGCCGATGTTCGTTTTCGAACTGCGATTGACGATGGATTTGCCAACCGCAAACACCGTATTTTGCTGCTTCAATCCCCACAACACATGGATTGAAATGTTGGTCTCAGGATGCAGGGCGTAGATCATAAAGCGGTTGCCAGCGTAGATCGTTTCTTCCTTCTTCAAGTTCAGAACAAGCAAATTCTTGTATATTTTCGAACACCGATTTACCTGATCTTTGAAAAATTCTGCTTGTTCAAAATACAAATCTACTCGTTCCTGCACGTCCGGCATTTTCATGATGTCGTTGATATCATGCTCCTTGCAGGCATCAATCAATTCCATCATCAAGTTGTAATTGGAGATGCGGAAATTGCGGAACCGTCCCAATCCGGTGCGCGGATCCATGAGGTAATTGAGAAGCACCCAATCGGTTGGAGTAAGAATCTCTTCTTTGCTAAACTGCGCTGCGTCAGCTTTGTCCACAGCCACCATCATATTGCTCCAACGATCCGGGAACACTTTAAGCCCACCAAAGTGATCGTAAACAACCCGTGCTGCGGACATTGCTTTTGGATCGATGATGTAATTTTCCCTCTCCACCTTATTGCGAATCATTTCACTCGAATGGTGGTCAAAAGCAAGATGCACACCCTCGACATAAGGCAGATTAGTCGTGATGTCCCGGTTCGTAATATCGACTTTGCCATCCTGCATGTCTTTAGGATGCACGAAAAGAATATCGTCAATCATATTTAAGTGCTTCAAAAGCACGGCGCAAACCAGCCCATCGAAGTCGCTGCGCGTGACCAGCCGACATTTGGTGGCGTCTTTAACCGAACCCGGGGTTGCATTGGGGTTTATTGTCATAGCTGTCTCAGCCTCACATAGATTGCCTCAATATCCTGCCGCACAAGCGAAGATTCTAAACAACTATTTGATTACTTAATTGTGATTGGCTGAACAAATATGCAAATTGCCTTACGCAGGCTCTCCATTGACCGATTTGACTTTTCCACCCTTATCGAAGGAGATGTACTCGCCATCAGGATATGAGATTGTATCTGTGCCCCATCCACCCGAAATCAATGTAGCTCCGTTGCTCAACGGGATGCGGGTCGCATCCATTGGACTGTTAGGATCTGGTGAGCCTTTGGTGACCGGGCGACCATCGGCAGTGATCAACTCCCAACCATGCGGTGTAGTGACGAAGCGATCACCGTTTCGGAAACTGATACCACTTTCCGAGGCGTGGTCACCCTCCTGAATAATAGGTGGTGAACTTGGAAGATCTTTTCCCGAATTTGTTGTGCCGTCTTTGCTCTCATAAGCGGTAAACTTTCCGGCATCCGTAAAGCGCACGACGTCGCCATTTGGCCAGGTTATCGACTCGTCGTGATTCCAACCAC
Organism: Candidatus Melainabacteria bacterium; assembly: GCA_003151275.1. The sequence continues at coordinate 145,575 of PLXC01000185.1, read as the reverse complement.
CGCGACTACGATAAATTGCACCATTACTTAAAATATGCTCGACTGGCGCGTCATAGGCACCCGAGTCGATTGTGCCGACACTCCGAACCGGCTCACCATCCTTCGTGACTAAAGTAAAACCGTTCATTCCGCCGAGCGTTAACTGATCGCCGTTACTCACTGTAATTGTCTTGTTTTTTTCCAAATCTGTGCTGGCAGAGTCATACGGACCGCGCGGGGTCAAACTAGGCCACAATACGGGTAAGTCAATTTTCGTGCCGAGATCGAGCAGCCATTTGGAAAGTTGATTCACGCCAGAATCAATCGGCACCTTTGAAGCACTCATATCTGGATAGGGTGACGACGGAGCGTCTTTGCTATTACAACATCCGCAGGAACAGCCGCCCCCGCTGCAGCCTGAGTCTCGCTTCCAAAAAGCCGCAGACAAATCGGACTTATCACTGCTGGTCGGCAAACCGGGTTGCGATGCAAAATCGCCTGAGCTACGCTCGCTGGACTTCCAGGTCATGTCAAACCCTCCAAGGGCGCAATAAAAAATAATCGGCAGCCGTATCTACACGACTGCCAGAATTTCTGGACATGATTTTGCTAACTAATCTTTGTCTTTGTCTTTATTCTTTTCCTTGTCCTTTTTTATCGTCGTCATCGTCGTCATCGTCATCATCTTTATCTTTGACATCATGCTTCTTCGAAGCGGAGTTTCATGGAAGCAGTTGCGCACCAACTGCGGTGACTGCGGAAAGGAAGGAAACAGCTCGGATTGCTGCCTTATGTTCAAACGGCTTCATGCACGAGACCTCGATGGAATACTCACGTTATTTGGCAACGATGAGCGATTCCTCGCTGGTAACGTCCTGGTAACACTATTTGATTAAAACTTATAGTGTCCGCTCCAGTTTGCTTACTAGTCGCGGAAAACGGACAGCATGTGCCCGAATCCGAATTGGCTGCCAACCATTCCATTCGTTTCTGTGGAGGTCTAATTCATGAACGTACCGGTTCCACCCCCCGTAGCCTTCCGCCCGATTGTAGCGAAAGTTGCACAGTCGTCTGAAAAGCTCGAGTTGGAAAAGGTCATCAACGTAACATTCATGACGATGATGGAAAGCCCCGATCTTTCCTGCGTCTACCGAGTTAGATTAGGCGACACGGCTCGATCAATCGTTACCATGGCCCTGAAAAGGCGCATGGGACGGGACCCCGTCGCAAATGAAATCGAAAGCTATTTGTTCGAAGTCAAAGAAATCAATCATGACCAAATCGAGACCCTGAAAGAAGGGGACATCTTTTTACTACCAATCGACCACGAACACGCACTCGGTCACCATGTCCGCAAGACTTGGCCGACTGCAGACGTCTCACGCCGAGTCATAGAAATTGCGAATTGCCCAAAACCTGCCAACGTGCAACTGGTCATCTCTCCTCCAGGGTTGTCGGCAGCTCCGGGTAGTTGTATTAAAGGCGACGACAGCATTATTACAAGCCGAACGTCCTCTCAGCCTGATGTCGACGAAATTAATGCGACCGTTACTTACAACTATCAAGGCGAGCTGTCTTCTAGCTTTCTTGGTCTGTTCCGCTCATTTTTCATCGCTTCGGAAACTAGAAATTCCTTGGGACAGCTCCTAAGCAGCAGTATTGAATATGACGGCTTCGGTACGTCGCTAAAGTTTATGACCATTGCAGGCATAATCGAACTTTCACTAGTGCGCTCTATTAAAACCAAGTACGACTATGCATCCAATCTATATGAAACGATTGTGATCTGCGCCGATGGAATGAGACATACCCTAGCATCGTCCCCAGACGGCACAAGGTCCTGGCGCGTATAATTTAGGATAGCGGCGTCGGTACTTAATTCGTTAGGACGAACGTAGCAGGCCTTTTGCTGCATTGAAAAATTTGATAGGTTGAATGGGTAGCCAAAAACCAAGCCGCTCAAATTACATGCCTAACTCCACCATTGTTCGAAAATTGAAAGCGATCAATTGGTGGTTTGTCCTTAAAGGCGTCGTAGTAATTTCGCTTCTCATCCCAGTGCTGATAATAATTGCACTAGCGCCAGTGGTTGGGCAGCCGCTCTACAACAAACTACTTTTCCACCCGATGAAGTACCCATTGGGAAGGTATGAGGAAAGCCAGGAAGCATTCGGCGTCGTTCCTACCGATGTCTATTTCCGCTCCGAAAGCGGCGCAAAACTGCATGGCTTCATGTACAAATTACCCAAATCGCAAAAAATATTTCTGATCAACCACGGCAACGGCGGAAACATTTCTCATCGAGCAAACATAGCTGACGTGCTGTTGCGTAGTGGCTGTTCTGTTTTCGACTACGATTACGCGGGCTACGGACGCAGTGAAGGGCAACCCTCCATAGAAGAAATCTGCCAAGATGCTCACGTGGCATACAAATATTTGATAGAGCAAAACTACAAACCGAATCAAATCATTCTTTTCGGTGAATCAATAGGAACCCTGGTTACGGGTGAACTCTCTAGATCGCAAGCAAGCGCAGGCATAGTTTTGGAGAGCCCCCTTTATTCGCTGCAGCGGCGCGGTTGTGCCATACTTCCCTTTTTGAAAATTTATCCTGATTGGGCATGGACAGTTAGGGGGATCTACTTCGACAATGCAACAGCACTACAGAAAGAACACCCCCCAGTGCTGCTAATTTCCGGAACCAAAGATAGGCTGACACCAATCGAACAAGCCGATGAACTTTTTGCGGTTACATCAGAGCCCAAAACCTACATTCGCATTGAAGGTGCGGGACATGGCGATCCAGTGATGATGAGTTCGCAAAAATATAGGCAAGGATTAGATCAGTTTGTCAAAAATCTAAACTGACAGCGCCATCGTATATGGTGCGGAATATTTTTTTCCGAAACAGGATCTCAATGAAAAAGGCAATAGTCAGTGAAAAAGATTCTTACTCTAAGGAATCTTGCAGACATCTGAGCTGGTCGGAGCTGGTCTATCTGCACCTTAATTTCAAGAGGATATACTTTTTAGACTAACTGTGAAGGTGACCGATGTTCAAAGAGTTTAGAGATTTCCTTTTGAAAACGAACGCCCTCGCGCTTGCTGTCGGGGTGATAATCGGCGCCTCCACAGGAAAAGTTGTTTCTGCAGTGGTGGACGATCTACTGATGCCGCCTATTTCTTTGATAATGCCGGCGGGTGACTGGCGAGAACAGCAGATCGTGCTTTCCAAGGGGGTTGATGCGAGCGGAAAACCAACTGTCAGCGCCGTCAAGTATGGCCACTTCTTCGGTTCTGTCATTGATTTCACAATAATCGCTTTCGTTGTGTTCATGATCACAAAGGCCATTCTACCGAAGGAACCAGCTGCTCCTCCAGCAGATCCCACCAAACAATGCCCTGAGTGTCTAGAAAATGTTCCCGCGGCCGCAAAAAAATGTCGCGCTTGTTGCTCAGTTTTTGCTTAAAACTGCATCAAATGCGGTATCAGTGGTTCTGAGGAAAGTCGATATAGAGTCATTTTGGCTGTCACTGGCACAACGAAAATAACTAACTGCATCTGGACATAAGAAAGCGAAAATGGGTGTTTCGGGAAATTCTTTGTCGCCAAACTGAGGATAGTGAGGACTCTCGTTATATCGCCCTTTTCCTTCTTACAAGGTTCGTCGCCCTGTAAACAAAGGCAGCTTTCGGTAACGGTCTTAGCGCGCGTTAAATTATTTCGGAAATTGATACGGTATGATCTGACACATTGCTCGTCTTTCAGTGAGCTTCTTTCAAGCGAGGTTAGTGATGCGCGGATTTTGGCAAGAATTACTGGTTTTGACCGCACTTGTGTCGACGATTTGTCCTGTGACAGCGAAATCAGAAGATCAGGCGCCGGTAAATGTGCAGATGTCCTCGGAACAGGCAGACGATGACCGGGCGCCTCTTCCTAAAGAGAGCGCAGAAGCAGTCAAGCAAGCCAACGAGTTACACCGACAAGCTGCAGAGCAGTTTAAGCTGAACAACTTGGACAAGGCTATCGCTTTGGACGAACAAGCAGCGAAAGTGGCACCACATTACTGGTTACCTCATAGTGCCCTGGCTTATCTATATTCTTGCGGCAATGGCGGACCGGCTTTGGAACAGGCAGCAGTGGCAGTCAAATGCGAGCATCCTTTGATGGCCGAAACCAACAATGCCTTGCTGATGCAATCAATCCATATGGTCGGACCAGCGATAGACGCATATAAGCGGTTGTTAGCGGCTGATCCTACATCGTGGCGAGCTAAGATCGGCTTGGCCCAGTGCTACATAATGAAAGGTAATACGAAAGAAGCTAGCGCCTTGCTAGACGAATTGAGCGCCTCTCAGCTCAAAGACCCAGCTGCCCTTTTGGCAGCAGGTTACTGCTATAACAAACTTAGCGAACGAGAAAAAGCGAAAGATGTATTGAAACGTGGTCTGGCTGCCAATCCGGAGCCTAAATTAATTGACAGACTGAATGTGCAGCTGTTTGAAATTGCGGTGCAGACCGACGATCTTCCTCTCATACTTGAATTGAAGTCTAAAGTAGGAAGTAAGCTAGAAGCGAGACAGCGCACATGGTTGCGCAGCGGCAATATCAAATTGGCAGCCTCTCCGAAAGAAGCTAAATTAGCCTTTCAGATTGCCCAAACCGAAACTTTGTCTGATCGAGAACTGCGTGACTATGCAAGAGTGTTCGAAAAAAATGCAACTGCCACGCAAGCTGAAAAGAACGACTGGCTGGCGCTGGCCAAGGAAGCGCTAACACAAGCGGGGGCGCAAAAACCGCAGTCGCTCGAAAATAGGATCATGCTGGCATCAATTGATGAACAATTGGGCGACACCTCAGGCGCGATTAAGGTTCTAAGAACACCATCTCCCGCGTCTGATACAGAGCGGGATTCGGACGTTTACACAGCGGGATACTATAAGAAGATGCGCAAAGCCGATGATCAAGCCCTAGCGAGCTTATTTGCTACGGATGGCAAAGGTTACAAGAGCTACGCACAATCCGTTGACTTTCAGATTCCAGCGGCCAATTGCAGATGTAAGGTCAATTCAGCCAAATCGCTGCTTAAAACTCTGCCCGGGGTTTTCGATGTAATAGTCGGACCTGGAGATAAACCCAACTCCACTCTAATCTTTGACGCAAGAAGAATAAACCGACAAGACATCTTCGAAAACCCTAAACTGAAAAACTTCAAAGAAAAAATTGATGTGGCCAAAAATGAGAAGCCTGTAGCTACTATTACAGAGCTGGCGCAGATTTATGGTACTGAAGATCAGACTCCAGTGGCTAGCAGTCCATCTGTGCAACTCATTGTGCTCCAATATCCAACTGTTGACGATGCGACTACTAAAGTATCTATAGGAAGCAAACCGGCTATCTAAGCGCTGGAGCGGGGCTTCGATCCCGGTCAGAAAAAGAGGAAGCGGCTACGGGCTTATGCGCCTGAGGCGCTTTGAATCCTACTAAAACGGGTATAAAAACTCCAGGTCCTTCTGGGGTGGGTATCATGGGCAGTCTGGAACGTCGACGCAAACTGACTCTCGACGAAGTAAATATGTACTGGCGCAAGCTTAAACAGGGAGCGGAACACGCTGACCTGCACAAGCTTTGCAATGCCATTCGCACTATCGACATGGCTCTTGCCGAAACCAGCCCAGCCCTGTGCAGACGACTTTCGGCTAAAGGGTGGTCTCGCATCCGCGACGATTGCTTCGACTATCTGATTTCATCGTTCCCGGGACACTTCATCGTCTACGACGGTTCCAATCCCAGCCCTGTGGAAGCAGGCTCAGAGTGGCCGAAAACAGGGATGCTCGAATTCTACCCAGAGAACGTCAAACGTCGTGAGGATGCATATCAGGCCCAGCTGGAAAAGATTCATCCAGACGTGATTGTCAGATACAGATGGTGTTTCGCTGAAGGAAGGCAGAACACCCTTCCGCAAGACTTTGGCACGTTCCGAGAAGCTATGAATCATGTAAATGAAGGCGACGAAGGTGATCAAGCCCGTCACCTCCTCGACGAACTCTATGAAGCTTGCGCCGAGGAAGCATTCAAGCTGAAGAAAATTGCGCATCGCCAGTGGTGGCAACTGCATTATGAGGCCGACGCATGCGTTGACCGTCGCCACAAAAATGTACTAAAGCAGCAAATGACCCATCTCGAGCTGCTCTGGGGTAAAAGCGCCGCCCAATAGCCGCTCAAATAGGCGCCATGAAGTCACACCACCGGGTAACCGAGACGGTGGACTATTCCTGCTCCAAAAGATTGCGGTTAATATCAATGTGTTTGCCATCTTTTCTGTAAGGCATGAGCGCATTCACGACGTCTCTTGAAGTGTTTTCCTTTGGATTCGGAACGCCAATTACCGGCCAACCAAAATCGGGAATTCCCGTTTTCTGATTGTTGGGATTCTGTCCCAGACCATCCCAAGCATGCATGCCGTTATGCCTAATAATTTCTGTGACTTCAGTGCCCTTGCATGAGAATTCAGTGGTTTTGTCTTTGCCATTGTCGTGCACTACAGGCGATGCACAATCATTTGCTTGAGCCCAAACCTTTTTCTGATCGAGCGGCTCAGATTCAGAAACGCGCCCGATCGTGATGGTGGCGATTCCTTTGATTGGACGCCATCCTTCTCCAAATCCATGGCCACCATTAATTGGCAACATGTTATCGTCATCACCAAGAACAGCCACAAATGCCGTCTTATCACCTTTCGCTGGTTTTGGATCTGAATCCAAGTGCGTTCCGTGAACAGATCCTACTCCGGCAAATGTATGTGGCATGCTTTCTGCAACATACTGCGCTGCACCGCCACCTTCAGAGAATCCAACAATGTACTTTGCCTGCTTATCCACATTCAGTTGTTGCGCAACTTGCTTGTCGACCTCTTTCATATAGTTCAGATCGTCATAGTTGGCCGACTTATCGGTGAGAGCTCCATGATCTAAATTCCACCCATTTGCTTTCGCCAGTCCAAAAGATCCCGGGAAAGACTTCGGCAATGCTTCTGTATAGACGACAGCGAAACCCTTTTCGTCGGCCATGCGATTCATTCCGGTTTCGTGCTTCATCTGCTCGATGCTGCCGCCCATGCCTGGCATCACAACCATGACAGGAATTGGCTTTCTGCCGTCATAGTTAGGCGGAACATGCAGCTCGAAATGCCGCACTGATTTATCAACTATGGTGCTAAATTGATGATCGCCAGGATAGAGTCGCGTAGCGTCTGATGTTCCACCCACGCTAAAACCATTAGGTAGATGTTTGTCGGCCGGCGCAGAGAGAGACTCGGTGGTGACATCGGTGCCGTTGCGCCGCGCTGATTTCATCGCACTGTCGGTAACTTCAACAAGTGCCTGGGATGGTGCTTCCGCTGGCCTTGCGACCCGATTGTGTGTGAGATTATCAAGCACTGTTGGAGGCATTGCATTCTCCTAGGGTAATACAGAAAGTATAATTGCGAGTTATGTCTGAGTTGTGACGAAACTGTGACAGCGTCGTGACATTGAAGCAATGAACTGGCTAGGATTGATATTCAGGGTCGAACGACGACTATAAGCTTCCGGGCTTATTCACTGCTGCATAGTGCGGTGTGCCAGGCAAACTCTGTGCGACAGCCGATGTACCCACAGTCTTAGCAAGAGCATCAAAGAAAGCAGTACTGCCTTGCGGATTCAAGTGCACGGTCTCGAGAAAATTTGACGACTGATTCAACGGTTGCTTATTTAGATCCTGAAATTCAACTGAGTTCTGCTTGCAAAGCTTTTGTGTTTCGGTCAAATAATACTGATAGAGTTTTGGCGGCATGATCGCAACGTTGTCAGTGCTGATCGGCATGTTCACGACTAAAATCGGCACGTGGCGCTTGTTGCACAACTCAAGAAGACGATTGAAATAAGCTAACTGGGTACGAATTTGGTGCGGTGCTAGAGGGCTGTACCTGATTTGGTAAGCCTCTTTCATTCGGTCACCAGTGGGATGTGAGACTGCTTCGCCGGGCGCCAAAGGTCCATCAATCTTCATCGGCACAACGACCGTTGAGGCTTCTGGCGTAAGAAGAAATGGATACTTATCACTAAGCGGTTTTAAAGCTGTCGCCATTACCTGCTTACTCAAAATAGCTCGGTTCTCCCACAGCGGTGAGAACGCTGCTAACGTCAGAGCCAATTTGGTGTCGGCTGTGACCCTCGGCAACTGCCAAATATCGGGCAGGTCATCCAGTCCGTAGAACAACTTAAATGCTTCGCTTGTTTCCACGCCGAACATCAGATTATCTTGAAAGTCGCGCACACTGATACCATATACAATGGCACGCGGTCGTTCAGCACCATTTAAAACATGCTTAGTGAGAAGATAAGCATCCGATGCCATCGCGCCTCCCAGCGCCAGACAAACAGTGTTCGCGCTCATCCCCAAATTTGTATGCAAGGCTCGATCAAAAAACTCACTCTGCCGATGACTGAGTCGATCCACCGGTTTGTTAACAGCAATTGCCGCCGCTTGAACTGAGGCTACGGCAACAAGCGAAGATCCGAGCAACGCGATATCCGGTTGCTTGGTTTCGCTGCGACAAAATTGCGACACGACCAGGGCATCGCTCAAATGTGGGTCCAGCTTACTCTCTCGCGACAGATTCTCTTGCCCGGCCAACCATACGTTACCGGCAAGCAGCAGCACAATTGCCACAATCGCAGCACTGACAGGCGCTGTCATTCTAAATTTGGAGCTGCTCAAGAACTTTCCACCAGCAAGGGCTCAGCAATTGCGCCAAAATGGCTACCACTTGGCGAGCGCCGAGCCATTTTACCCTGTCTCTTGTTTACGCGTCCAATCGGGAACAGGGCAAAGAAACGACGAAGCGAGCGTCTGGATTAGAACTCGTTTATAAACCCGCCCGACAGAGGGAGCAGATGCTTCACGCATGTTGATTGTTTTATTTAAGATTGTTCGAAATCAAAGCAGCAGTCACGGATGTGGAGGTTGGCACTGCAACAAGTGCGCTCGCGAATGCTTCAGCGCCATACAGCAACAGCGACAGCGTGCTGGCAATTAGAATTCTGACTTTTAACGATTTCATGAGTTTCCCTCACGCCTGTTCGATTGGTGTCTCTGACGGAATCAACCCGAAAAGGGTCCACATTAGGAGAAAAAAGAAATGTTTTAACACGACCACTCGCTTCCTGGGAATAATCAAAGTGACGAGAAAGGGGCGCTGGTTTGAATTTCAAAGAAAAATCCAAGGTCGAACTGAAGACAACTTGCTCTCTTTGCGGAAAACCAATTAGCGATAAAGCGCGGAGCAATGTAACACGTTTTCTGTCGGTTGAAAGTCGATGCAGCTGTGTGGCGCCCGAATCACAGCCCGAAGACGCTGCTCCCGAAGCGGATCCGCAGATTAGTGAAGCCGAGAATCAGCTTTCCACTGAAGCTGTAATCGCTAACCTTGGAGATCGATACGAAGTTCAATCGCTGCTCGGTCGCGGTGGCATGGGCGCCGTCTACAAAGTTCGTGACAAAGAATTGCAAAAGACATTTGCCATTAAGGTTCTCAATGCAAACCTCGTTGAGGACAAAAATTCTCTCAAGCGATTTCAACAAGAAGCTGAGGCAGCAAGCGGCCTGACTAGCCCAAATCTTGTTGCTGTTTACGACTACGGCATGGGGAAAAAGGGATCGCCGTACATCGTCATGGACTACCTCGATGGCACCAGCCTCGATGCCGTTCTTCAAAAAGATGGCTATCTCGATGTGCCAAGAGCGGAAGAAATTTTCATTCAAGTCTGTGAAGCAATCGTCCATGCACATAGTAAGAATGTGATTCATCGCGACATAAAACCAAGCAACATCATGCTCACCAAGGGACTTGATGGCGGTGATTTCGTCAAACTTGTCGATTTTGGAATTGCTAAAGTTCTGCCGAGCCAACAAAAAGCAACACACAATCTAACTCAAACTGGTGACATATTCGGCAGCCCGTTATACATGTCACCAGAACAATGTCTTGGCAATAAACTTGATAATCGCACCGATATTTATGCCCTCGGATGTGTGATGTATGAGACTCTGACAGGGCATCCACCGTTCATGGCCGAAAATCCGATCAAGATAATTCTGAAACACATCAACGACGTGCCAAAGGCGATCTCGGCGCTGCCGCAGGACTACAAAGTACCGAAAAATCTAGAGTCGATTATCATGCGGTGTCTTGCAAAAGAACCTCAGGATCGCTATCAAACTGCTGAAGATTTGCTCAAAGATTTGCAAGCCGTTCGAGATGGAAAATCCATCAAGCTAAAGAAGCTTCCGCAAAAAACGAAGCTTACACCATCAAGAAAAAGGTTGGTCCTGACCTTGTGCTGTGCGGTGTCGATGGGCTTTGTAACCTCCATGGCTTTTTTTGCATTCGCTCACCATCGCTCTAGCGCATACGGAGTAAATCCGCTTGCTGATGCAAGAGACCTCGACAATAAATCTTACACATATTTCGTCAATAAGGATTACGAGAAAGCGATACCACTTCTCCTGTTCGGCTTGAGCGCCTATAAAGGTAATGACCCATACTACCTAGCCGACAACTACCAACACGTGGGCAAGTGTTACAAGGAATTGGGCAAGTATCAGACGGCAGTCGACTACTATGAAAAAGCTTTGAAGATCTATGGCGAACAAAAATTGATCCACGGAGCAGGCTATGGAATGGAGGCCGAGGCGCGGATGGATTATGCCGACGTCTTGCGTCATCTGGGCAATGCCATCAAAGCGGCCCTAGTCGCGAGCGGGCAATACACCCCAACTGAATCAGTTGAGCCGGCACCGAACATTCGCTAATGTCACGAGCAAGTCACGCTGCTGTCATCTCTAGGTCACGACCATACCGCATTATGAATGAACAAACCACCGCCCTGGTTTGTTTATAGCAAAGAGGTATGAACGTGAACGTGATCATTGCGACACTTACTCGAATTGCTCTAGTCAGCTTGATGATCGTCATCACAACAGGACCAGCGCCTGCGCAGAGCGCACGCAAAGCAGTCAACAGAATTGCAAGCTCTGCAGTCAACAATGCAACCAATAGTGCAGTTCAAACTGCCAATCAAAGTGCAAGCAGTCAAAGTGGTGGCACTCAAGGCGTATCGATGCTGCCAAACGTTTCAACATCTTCGGTCGATTTGAACACTTGCGATATGGATTTCATTGGCGGCAAGTCCAGACCATCTAGCGGTGGTGGCGGTGGCGGTGGAGGCGGCGGCTCCGATCCTGGCTCTGGCACCGGTCAAGAGAACTACCCACCGTCCCCAGGTCCGGGCTATCAACCGATGACTCAGCACGGAGAGTTCGTAGGCTGGTACAGTCCTGACGAAGTCGCCCTCTCACAAACGGACTTTCCCGCCGCTCTGGTCAGCATTCTGAAAAGCGATCGCTATTACGGTGGTATCGAAGGCGCAGCCTCGATATTGTACGAAATTGGTATGATATCTAGTCCATTTGCGTTTGACGAAGCAAGCGCATTTCTCGGCAAATAATTGAACCAGCCTACACACAGCCACATTGGGTGGAACAGTGCGAAGTGCAGATGGATCTACTTTGTTCTGATCTGATATCAAGTCCATTGGCTCAAGCACAAAGATTTATTGGCAAGTAAGCCCCGCTGCATGCCATTTCCGACCATCCGTGATACAAATCCTTAGTTGGATCAGTACGAGTGGAGAAAGCTGTGAAAAACATAGGAATCATTACCTCCGGCGGCGATTGCGGTGGTCTGAATGGAGTCATCAAGGGCGCTGCGTTGATGGCATTGAGCAAGGGCATTACCGCGTGGATTATTCCAAACGGATACGCTGGGCTTTACAACCTCAAAGATCTGAAGAGTCTAACCAAGCTGACAAAAGAGCGCATCGAACAAATCGACGTAATCATAGCCGGTAGTGAAGCCGGCAACTCTCGCGTAAAAGTTTCAAAAATCAAAGATGAAAAAAAATATGAACGCATCAAGGAAGGGTTGAAAAAATTCAATCTGGATGCTCTAGTCATCGCCGGTGGTGACGACACGGGAAGCGTTGTAGTTGACTTGGCGGGTCGAGGCATCCCCTGTGTTCATGCTCCTAAGACTATGGACCTGGACTTGATGCCTTATAGCGTCGGCGGTGATTCAACAATAAATCGAATCGCAGAATTCGTTCGTGACCTAAAAACTACGGGCAGAACACACAACAGAATTATCGTCATGGAAGTGTTCGGACGTTATGCCGGACACACCGCATTTCGCGGCGGTGTCGCAGCAGACGCTGATGCTATCCTAATTCCAGAGATACCAGTAAACTTTGATGTGCTGTACAAACGCGTCAAAGAAGTATTCTGCAAGCGCATCGAAACGAGTGATGTTCATGCCGGTACGGCAATCGTAGTTGTTGCTGAAGGCTTGAGAGATGCATCCGGAAACGAACTCGTTGATATGACTTCGGAAGCAGACTCGTTTGGGCACAGAAAGCTGATGGGAGCTGGGCGATTCGTAGTCAAACAAATCGAAGATCGGATCAAAGCGGATCCAGAAATCAAAGAATTCATGAAGCGCACCGGCCAATTTGTTGAAGGTCTTTACGAGATTCCAGAAGTTCGCGAAATTCGACCCAGTCATCTGGTGCGATGTGGATTTAGTTCTGCTGTGGACTCAAATTTTGGACTCGAAGTCGGATCAGCCGCTGTGGAACTCATTTCCCAAGGCATCTTCGGAGTAACCGTGGTTTCTTATCGCTCCGGTAAAGTCGAATACATGGATGTGAAAGATGCAATTATTCAACGTCATGTCACTGACGCAGATGTCGCCCTCTTCGAAACACTAGGTGTATGTTTTGGACGGGAACCGGAGAAAGCTACAGCTGAAGCCGTAAAAGTAACTGGAACTCCAATTCGCGTCTACTAAATTCAACTAATCCCTTCGAGTATCCGTTTGATCTCAGGAGTCAGCGCACTAGCCTTCTTTGTTTGCTCGTCAGTGAGAACAATGATCGACTCCGCTGTCGAGCAACACTTCGTGTTGACGAAGAGGGCTTGCCCGACCGTGAAAGAGCTGTTTCCCATGGAAAGCACTTTAGAACCAACGTCAACTAGACCGGGGAAATTCAACTCAGCTAGATAATCCAGCGACAATCTTGCAATTACCCAACTCTTGCCGGCTCCGCAGATGGGCACGTCTCTATCAAACAGGAAGTCAACTCGGCCGGACTCGAGTAGAGTGCAGAATACTGCATTGTTGACATGTCCTTGCCTATCAGTGTCACCATAGCGAAGGTTGACAGACGTCCAATGTCTGTAAAAACCTCGGTTGGTATCACATATAGTGGCGCGCTTAGTTGATGGCATTATGGCGAACTAGCGGGCGGATAATTCCGACAGAGTTTTCTTGGCATTGGATGACACAAACATGTTTTCGTCTTCCATCAATATCGCCAAAATATCCGACGGTATGTGTGGATTGCTAGCTAAGCCTAAACGCACATCTTCGCTGGGATCTTTAGCCAATCTCTCAAGCACAGCTGGTGAGGCGTTCTGATTTTCGGAAACACCCAAGCGCACTTCTGCGCTGGCATCTTGTGCAAGACGCAACAGCACTTCACCTGGGGTCTCTGGATGCTCAGCAACTTTTGCCCGAATGCGAGGTTCAGAATCTTCTGCCAATTTGGTTAGCACCATCGGTGATGTATGGGGGTTTCCAGCCAGAACATAGTGCACGTGCGCCTGTTCAGTCGGATCCACCTTCGCATCCTTAACTTGACCTTCAGTATGCAATTCGTAAATCGACTTAACGAGAGCAGTCAGTTTCTGCGCAGTTACAGGTTTTGCAAGATAGTAGTTCATCTTCAGCTTGAGCGCTTCCAGAACGTCTTCGTCTCTTTCAGACACGGTCATAAGAACGACAGGAATTTTTGTCAGTATGCTGTCAGCCTCTATTTCTGCCAAAACTTCATGCCCGTTCTTGCGGGGCATATTCAAGTCTAAGAGAATCAAGTCAGGCATTTGCTGCCCACCTTTCGTGCGCTCATGGAGATAGTCCATGGCCTCAACGCCATCATTGACAACCGACATCGTGTACTTCAGACCAGAACGTTTTAGAGCCTCTTGGGTCAGCCGAATATCGCTGGGAGTGTCCTCTACCAGAAGTATTTCGATGTTATTTTCCATTACCGCTCTCCTTAGTTTTTCCTGCCGGCAAAGTAAAAAGAAAAATGCATCCTTGCCCGACTTCCGATTCAACCCAAATTCTACCGCCGTGCGATGTCACGATCTTTTTGCAAATAGCCAACCCCATCCCCGTCCCCGTGTACTTTGTCTTACCATGAAGCCGGGCAAACATGTCAAAAATCCTGTCGGCATACTTAGGGTCAATCCCGATACCATTGTCGCGTATTGAAAACAGCCATTCATTAACCGTCTTCTCGGCAGTAATAAAAATTTGCGGGGCTTCCTTATCTCGATACTTAAGAGCGTTGCTTATTAAGTTTTGAAAGAGTTGTACCATTTGGGATCTTTCAACTGCAACGCTGGGCAAATTATCAACCTCGAGCTTGGCATGGCACTCCTTGATAGTTGCATCCAAATTTTCCAAAACTTCTTCGATGATTGAATTGCACTCGCTTGCGATATTTTCAGTATCTTCTTTCGTGGCAATGTTTGAATGCAAGAGAACCGACTGAATCAATTGCTGCATGCGCTGAGTGCCATCCAAAATATATTCAATGAATTCTTCAGAATCTTTGTCTAGTTTTTCCTTCGTGCTCTCTTGCAGAAGATTGGCAAATCCTTGCACTGCCCGTAGTGGCTCCTGCAAATCATGAGATGCAATTTTAGCGAATTGGCGAAGCTCTTCGTTTGATTGAGTCAGTTCTGCCGTTCGTTCTTGCACACGGCGTTCCAGCTCTTCATTGACATGTTTTCTTTCGGTGATATCGCGCGCGAACGCGCAGAACATGTAGTTATCATCTTCATATATTTTGAACACGACCATTTCGATTGGAAACTCATGCCCATCCCTATGTTCAGCCATCAATTCGGTGGTCATGCGCAGAACACTGCCTTCATTGTCCTTGAAGTATTCATCGACGTCCCGCGCATATTGTTTGCGCAAGTGATGAGGCGCAATAATGGCGAGACTGCGACCTAGAGCTTCTGATCGCGTGATACCGAATGTTCGTTCGGCCTGATTGTTCCAGTCAGTTATGTTGAAGCGATTGTCCATGGAAGCGAACGCGTCATATGAGTGCTCCAAAATGATGCGCAGTCGCCGTTCGCTCTTTCGCAAAGCGACTTCAACTTTGTTTCGCTCGATTGCATATTGCAGACACCTAAAAACAGAGTCATCGCCGGCCAATCCTTTTATAAGATAGTCCTGGGCGCCGTTTTTCAACGCTTCAATGGCGATGTCTTGATCGTCTAAACCGGTAAATACTACAGTGGGTACGCCCGCCGCCACTGAACGGATTTTGTAAAAAGTTTCGATGCCGTTGCTGTCAGGCAGCGATAAATCGAGCAATACGACATCGATGTTATCGGCCTTCAAATAATTCACCGCTTCATCGAGCGTGGCAGCACAATTCACATCGAGCCCCCTTCGCTGCAGGCTGATTCGTGCAAAAGTCGACTGCGTCGGATTATCCTCGACGACAAGCACACGCATTAGCGCTCACTCCTGACTGTTAAAACCATTGGTTATAGCTCTGCATTAGGTGTTTAGGCGCAAAGTTGTCTTATTAGTTCCCAAAGCTGGAAACACAGGTTAGCAGGAACAGAGTCTCTTTGAGCCAAATATTAAACGCGCCCTGACAACTTGCCTGACAGGATGCTGCGCGACCCCGTGTTTGTGGTTGCCCACCGGCGGCAGCTGCAGGCCGGTACCTTGGGAGTTTTTAGTTACCAGGCATTCGTACGTGTTTGTGGTTGTCCACCGGCGGCAGCTCTGGCAGCGGCAACGGCGTTAGCAGTTGCTGCAGTAGTAGCGGCGGCAGAGGCTTGCATAGCCATGGCAGCTGGCACAGCGTTTGCTCGTGCGACGGCGGAGGCTTGTGCACTTGCTGAGACGGGTCTAGCCAGGTACTGGCTGTTGTTAAACGGAGGCTCTGGTCCGCTTGGAACTGGACTTGGCTTCATCGTAAACGGTCTGCTGTTCTGATTTAAGCCGTAAAAAATTCCCAAGGCTATACAGATAACGCAGCAAATGATTGCAACGAACGTAAAGCTTCCCTTTTTTTGGATACTCATAAAAACCTGCTATCGCTTTCCCGACGTACAGTGTAATTGCCGCCATAAACATTTGGCTAGAGGCATATCCCTAGTTTTAAGCGAGCGGATAGCGGTCTTGCGAACTCAGGCGTGGTATGAAAATGAGAGACAGTATGGAGGTTCGTTCGTTATGGCTGCTCACAATGACCAATCCGGCAAACAGCCAGGGAAAGACGGATCAGCCGTCCTTCACGACAACACGATATCTCCTCGAGATAATAGAAAAGAACGCGGAAAAGCGCTGAAGGCTGCCTTTCCTCATAAGCTGCACGCCGCTTGGAACCCACCCGAGGACAGACGCGATCCAATTTTACTCCTGGAAGAGTCTAACCACGGACGAATTCAAGAGTTGGCACCGGTCAGATATGGAAGGATGCTCCAGTCTCCATTCACTTTTTATCGCGGAGCAGCCTCGATCATGGCCGCCGACCTTGCTCACACACCTAATGTCGGCATTCGCGTTCAAGCCTGTGGAGATTGCCATCTCTTGAATTTTGGTGCTTTCGCTACACCTGAAAGAAACATCGTTTTCGATATCAACGATTTCGACGAAACATTACCCGCTCCCTGGGAATGGGATTTGAAGCGACTTGCCGTCAGTTTTGTTTTGGCTGCTCTAGACAATAATTTGAAACCGAAATTTGGCGAAGCGGCTGCCCAAGCAGTTGCTCGGGGATATCGGGAACGGATGGGCGAATTCGCCAAAATGAGCATCTTAGACGTCTGGTACGCCCGGGTCGATTGGCAAAATGTGATCGAACGAACTAGTGATGCGGAATTGCAGAAACATCGTAAGGAACAATTGAAACGCGCGATGAAGCGGACAATCCAGGATTATTATTTCCCGAAGATGACGCAACAGATGAACGGCGCTTACAAAATCAAAGATACGCCACCAGTTGTGTACCACCTTCCAGAATCGGATCAGGAAGAGTGGCAAGAGCGCATTATGAAGGCGTTTCAGAAGTATCAATTGACGCTTCAAGAAGACCGACAAAGATTGTTCGGTCGATATCGTCTATCGGATTTTGCAATCAAAGTAGTTGGTATCGGCAGCGTCGGCACAATGTGTGCAATTGCTTTGATGCTTGCGCCTGATGATCAGCCCTTGCTTTTGCAGATCAAAGAAGCGCGCGAATCAGTGCTAGAGCTCTACGCTGGCAAAAGCACTTTTGAAAATCATGGACAACGTGTTGTCGCCGGTCAACGCATTGTGCAATCTGCAAGCGACATTTTTTTGGGATGGACTGAATTTGAGGACGGCAGACACTTTTATGTTCGGCAACTTAGGGACACAAAAGTAAAGCCAGAACCAGAGATGTGGCTCGGTCCCCAAATGCTTGAAATTGCCGAAACCATGGGCTCTGTGCTGGCGCGCGCACATGCCAGGTCTGGAGACGCTGCTTATATTCGTGGCTATTTAGGCAGTCACAGCGGCTTTGATGAAGCAATCGCTGAATTTTCACTAGCCTACGCAGAGCAAACAGTGAAAGATCACGCCGCTTTAGTGGCGGCTGTGGCGTCGGGCCGAATAAAAGCGTTGGTGGAATCGACGACTTAGCAGTAATAGACGCAGTTGGGAAATGGAGCGCGGTTTTCCAAACCGCCCCTAATGATAACAAGGAAAACTAGCTCTGGATATGATTCCCTAGTGAACGTCGTGTGATTATAGGCGGCTAGAATAGCCGCGCTCCATTTCTAGTTGTTTAATACGCCCAACGAAGCAAGGTCGCGCCGGCACTGAAGCCTGCACCCATCGACGCGAGCAATACTAGATTGCCCTTCTTGAGCATCCCTCTCTCCAACGCACTATGCATCGCCAGTGGTATCGTTCCCGCCGTGGTATTACCGTACTCGTCAATGTTGACGACGACTCTATCCATAGTCATACCAAGCCGTTCCATCGCCGACGTGATGATCCGAAGGTTGGCTTGGTGCGGGATAAACAAATCGACGTCGGCACCGCTCATGCCATTTCTCTCTAAAACTCGTGTACACATTTCAGCCATTTTTCTGGTGGCAAATTTAAAAACAGCGGGTCCGTCTTGATGAACAAAGTGCATTTTTTTATCGATCGTTTCGTGGCTTGTCGGATTTCGACTGCCGCCACCAGGCAAGTAAAGTGAACCGCCTCCTGAGCCATCGATTTCATGAACAAAATCGATAAACCCGTTTTGCTCGCCTTCCTCACAAGGTTGAATCAGGGCCGCTCCGCCACCGTCACCAAATATGATGCAAGTTTGACGATCGGTGTAATCGATAATCGAAGACATGATATCCACGCCGATGACGACGACGTTTTTATGCGCACCTGTGCGGACAAATTGCGCGCCCACTTGAAGTGCGTACAAGAACCCTGAGCATGCGATGGAAAGATCAAATCCCCATGCTCCGACCGCTCCTACATTATTTTGAACAATACAAGCAGTTGCTGGCAATTGCATATCAGGAGTAATTGTGGCGACAATGATCAGTTCAATGTCAGTCGGTTTGATGCCGCTCTTCGCAATGAGTTCTTTGACGGCTTCAGTGGCCACATCGGATGACGCGATTCCTTTCTCGGCAATGTGTCGCGTGCGAATGCCGGTGCGTTCGACAATCCATTGATCAGATGTCTCGACCATGCTTTCGAGATCCTTGTTAGTGAGAAGCCCGGGTGGGACACAGCCTCCAACCGCGGTGATCTTGGGTATTGCCACTAATGAGCTCCTAATCCACTGTCTCTGTTGCTTTAACAGATTTCTTTTGCATTCCGAACACCTAAAGATACACGATCTGCCGAGAATCTCTCAACATACGTGACGTTCTTCGTCACCTAAATGGCCTGTGAAAATGACATATTCACGTCTATTGACGTCCTCCTCTCCCTGAAGGAAGAGGATTCCGGCTAAGCGGTTGAAACCGCTGACACGGAGGGTTCCTGTTTCGACGAGGCTGCCGGAATTGCTTCTGGTCTTATTGCCTCTCCACACGCTTCTTCGGGCGCGCCCCGCCCTAGACTATTGGCTTGGTTTTAGCCAATACCATACATATGCATAGCACACTGTAAGCAAGAACGCAACACTCAATTCAGTAGTCTGCTATGACCAGCCGACTCCGCCGGCGGTGCTATCCTTCCTCGTCCAAAACGGCGAGGCTTGCCGCACCATTTCGGTCAAGCGAACACTCCATAAAATCGTTGTCATTCCGCCTTTAGCGCATGGTTTGCGCCATGCTTATTGACACAGTGGAACGCCTTAACTACTTCATAATTGAATTGCGCTCATAATGGAACTACGATTTACCCGAGGGTAGTCTATGCAGCAAAACTTCCGACTTATCCGAGGATAGTCTATGCAGTAAAGCTGCCGACTTATCAAATCAAGGAGGACTGAGATGTATTGCAAGCAATGTGGCAAGGAAATTGCCGACGGTTCTGAATACTGTTCGTATTGTGGCGCTGGCACAGGACTGACACTCAAGTCTCGACTACTTGCCGGTAGTTTGCGTTTGATGTAAGTGCCGTTGATTTAAGTGCCGCTCTCCTGAGCAGTCTGATTAGGCGCTGAAAGTCAGATGAAAGGTTTAAGGACGTCACCAGATTTGGTGCCGGACGAATTTTTTGTCAGTCCCACCAGAAGTGCCAGATACGACCATTGAGCAGCTCAGCAGCTAAGCTGGGCACGCTTCCGGCACCCTGGTCAACGCAATCAGGGCAGTAAACGAACTGTTCGCGTGCCAGCTCAAGGGCTTCGTCGCGACTGACAGGCGGCTTGCCGACTCGCATCTCGATTGTCGCTCGGCCAATCGAGATAATTTCTGCATCGTGCAACCCGAACCATCTTTTCAGAAATCCCACGTGCACTTGCGGCACAGGACACTCGTTCCAGCCGCCATACAACAATTTGGCCGGCACCTCCCATGAGTGATCGGCGTGCACCAAAAGGATAAAAACGGAGTCTAACTCTCGACTACCGACGTCGGGATCCCACGTTTGCAGAGCTTGCAAACTGTCGTCGGGTGCGACATCGTAGGGCCAATCACTCTCTTCAAACTCTTCGTCGATTTCTTGATTAACAGCGCATTTCAAGTCAAGCCATTTGTCCATGTTCAACTTTTCACCTGCGACTATGAAATCCTCAGGTGTCGGTGATATAGCGCCGCTTCCGTCAAGGTCGAGAGGCTCAGACTCGCCCTCTAAGTCTTTCAGCTCCCTAACTACTCGTATTACAGTGTCGGCTTCTTCAAAAACAATGTCTTCGCTAAAATAAGCTTTTTTGCGGGGAGACCAAGTTTTTGATTCGCTGTCGAATTCCAGATGACAAGATATGTTGTCGACCAAACCATCCAATTCGTCTTCATCAGCGACAATTACGGGCCAGTAACCGGTATCAATCGAAATGGCGCGCAATTGCTTCCAAAGCTGCTCGGCTGCCGTGCCTTTAACCTCAAGCGTGTAGACTATATCAATCAGCGGCCAATTGAGCCGGCCAAGCGTGCTTGAATCTATAGAAGCTTGATCCAGCTTCTGCACGAGGTCTTGCACTTTTGTATCGGAAGTGTCTTGTATTAGCTCGGGAGCGGGATTTAGCGTACCTTGACGATCGCCGCAGACCCACTTACTGACTTCCATTGATAGACTCCTTCAGCTCAATCACTGATAGTACGAAGTATTGAGCGCAGTTTCAACAGCCGCCACAATCCGCGCCTCCACAATCACAACCGGCACAGTCGGCTCCCCCGCAGCAATCAGCACCACCGCCGCAGCAATCTGCACCACCGCAGCAATCTGCACTGCCACAGCAATCGGCGCCGGCGCCACCGCCAGCGCAGCAATCTGCGCCTCCGCAACAATCTCCCATGCAGAGCATGTTCTCGCAGATGTTGCATCCGCAATTGGCGCACAGGTTGCAACCACAATTCATTAAACAAGTGGAGCAGCAAGGATTTCCACCACCGTACGATTGATATTGATATCCAGATCCTCGACCCGGTCCGACTTGCGGGTAGTTGGATCGGGGAGGCTCGTTTTTCTTTGGGTCGGGATCACGACGAATATTGGGGTCTTCTCCTGGCTCTTGGTCCGGAGTTTCAACCAAGTCAGGAAGTGGCTCGGATGGCTCGGGCTCACCAAATTTCCGGCGTCGTCGTCCGCCCCATTTTTGAGGTTGCGGATCGTTGTCATCACCTCCGCCCGTTCCACCACTGCCGGAACTCATCGCAAAAGCAAATTTCGGCTTCGGTGCCAGCAGCCGCATAGCATCATCGATGAGGGCTCCCCAAGCCATCAAATTGAAGGGCAGTCCCAATATTTGATCGCGCGATTTCGCTTGCCTTGCATGATAGGGAAACAAAAATGCGATTACAAAAATCCCAAACTTTGCAACCAACTCCTGAATTGAAGAAGTCTCTGCGCAATATTCTTGAGAGAGTCCGAATGCTAGATCTCGCTTTTGCACAAACGTTAAACGGGCATTGGCACAGGCTTTAGCTGACTGTTTGACGGCGCTTGAGCAACTGTGCGCATGAGCCGTACAAACGGCGCGAACATAATTTTGCCAGTCAGCACCAAGCTTGTTTGAAATATTTTGGCGCAGGCGATTACGAAATTCTTCAGCAAGCTGACTATCAATAGCAAGATTCTCAAGTGCTCGTTCGATTGCAGAAGCAAGAGATTGCACATAAGGGTAAACGTCCTGTTTGCAGTGCTCAGGAAGAACGGTCGTCTCTAGTCCGTAAGCAGCCACAAAGGGATTAAACTCGTTTTTAATAACATCTCTTGCGAAGTCTTCAATCGCATCAAGAACGTAGACCAACTTTCCGAATGCACTGCCAAGTCTTCGCATCTCGGCAAGCGTGGAGTCAGCAACACAACCTACAACACGAGCACCATTTTCGAAAACCAGCGCTGTCATTTCGGCGGTTGGTTGAGCGCAATAATTGATCAGCTGTCGCGGATGGTGATGTGTCGCGTAATCGACGGCGTTGTGCTCGCGTCCTTGCTGCTTCTCGAACCAGTGCCACAAATCTGACATTGGAAAAGACCACGCTTCCAAAGAATTAGCGGCCTGCTCAAAACTCTTAGAGAAAAATTTACGTGCGATTTTCCAGTGCTTACGATCTGAATCTAAAATGTGATCGGCAAATTTGAACTCAGTCAGAACCATCGTCACATTCGCAGCAATCTGCAACGAGAGTGGCATATCCACTTGTTCTGCAGGAAGAGACAAGCAGTTGAAAGATTGATACTCTCTCGACCATTGCGAAAGCACCGTTTGGCTAGGCGTGATTGCCGATAAAATTTCCGCCAGAAAGACGGCGTCGTTGTTCAGTAAAAAACGCGACGATTGACCGAACAATGTTCCCATTGTTTTGCAAGTGCCACAATAATGAAGGCGGTATTCGTACTTCTGTTCATCCGTCTGCGAACAGGAACGATTTTTCATGACGCCAAACATAACGCACCTTTGCCGGAGTGCCTTCTATGTAGCACAATCGCTGCACCATGAGCGCATTTTCAAATCAAATTTATAAGCTGCCTTTCGAGCGCTGGTTTTCGCCCACCCTGACATGCACAAGCTTCACATGTCAGTTATTTTTCCGGCCGTTGCTCATCCGTGCAAGCGGCGCGTGCCATTTGATTCCACAAAACCTGCCATAATTCTGCACTTTGCAGCTCTAGCGGATTAGCGCTGTTTGCGAAAGTCCGTCATATAATTGTTCTAGCCGTTGAGGTATTGGCGTGCCATCAAAAATTCAGGCTATAGCGTTTTTCGCGGCGCTCACGTTGGGCTCTAGAGTGCTCGCGGCGGAAGTCTCTGGAGCCAAATTCGATGCGCTGTCGGAAAAAATTTCCCAGCTTTCAAGCATGGGTCAGTGCAGTTTTCCGACGTTTTCTCCAGATGGAAGCCAGCTAGCGTTCGTGTCCAATCTGAGCGGCACGGAACAAATATGGACGGTGCCCGTTACCGGCGGTTGGCCAAACCAAGTAACTGCCGCTGAAGCACTCGTTGGAGCCGTCTGGTGTCCAACTAGCGACAAGATTGCGTTTATGGCAGGCACAGGCAGCAGACAGCTGTACACAGTAAATGCAGACGGCACCGGGCTTAAACAAATTGCGGCTGGTGACAATCAGATTTCTAATTGGTCGAGCAACGGCAAGAAACTTTTCTACTCTTCAAACCCTGGCGGAAAACGTTTGGCGCCATGCGTCGCAGACATCGAAACAGGCTTATCCAAGCCATTACTGGCAGATGAGGATTTATATTTTGTCAACGATGTAACTGCAGACGGCAAGACGGCGCTGGCAACACTTTGGAATGGAAATAGCGACTGCCAGATGTATTTGATCGATCTCGCAACACGAAACAAAACATTATTGACGGACGATACTCAAAAAGCGTTGTACTCCGGCGGAGGTATAAACCGCTCTGTTCCTGCGTTTTCTAGCGATGCTACCGAAGTTTATTGCGTGACAAATTATCAAAGAACCAATTACGCATTCGCGAAGATTAACACAAAGCCTCGTGATTCAGAGAAATCGAAAGTAGAATTCATAGCGGCTCAACCGGGAAATTGCGTCGGGTTTTGTCTCAATCGACAGCATTCAGTTGCAGCAACGGTCTGGAGAGCAGACTCAGGCGACTCAATATCGCTGATTGATCTGCGATCTGGCAAGACTAACGATTTGGCACCACTTCCTGCTGCATCGTGCGCAGAGCTCGAGTTTTCTCCAGATGGCAATACTTTTGCCCTGTCGTTGATAGACAGCAACGTGCCCCAAGATATTTGGCTCTACCACATCAAAGAACGCACGTATCAAAAACTGACACATAGCGAGCATCCGGGAATCAATCTTCAAAGTTTGGTCAAGGCTGAAATCGTTAACTACAAAGGTAGCGATGGAAAGGACATCAGCGCCTGGTTGTACAAGCCGAAAATACAAAATGCTCGAAAACCTTTTGTCATTGCTTGCTCCGGTGGCACTTCTCATGTAGAACCTGAATTTCAAGCACTACTGACGCTCGGCATCGGTGTAATCGCACCTAAGATCAGAGAATCGGGAGTCGATTCAAAGCAAAATGATTTGATTAGCGGCGCGGCTTTGCGAACCGAGTCAGACGACATCAGATCTTGCGCAACCTACCTAACTTCGAATGGACTCGCAAATCCACAGCATATCGGCATCATGGGTTTCAGTCACGGCGCAAGAGTTACGCTAGTCGGCTTAACGGAGTGTCCGGATCTTTTCGCTGCTGGCGTTGTTCACGCAGGTGTTGTCGACTATGCAACCTATATAAAGGACAGCAATCCTACAAGGAAAACCATTTTCGATCTCAAAATCGAGAACGAAAAAGACAAAGCAAAAGCGATGGAAAATCTTTCACCGATATTTCATCTAAACAGAGTCAAAGCACCAGTTATGGTGCAACAAGGAGCCAATGACGCGCAGATCCCAGCTTCGCAATCTGATGAACTGGTCCAAGCGTTGCGGAAACAAGGCACCACAGTTGAATACATTCAGTTTCCAGACGAAGGACATTGGCTACACAAGTATGCAAACCGAGTTAAGTCAGCAACTGAAATGGTTCGATTCTTAGATTCTCATTTGAATAAATGACCGTAGCACCTAACCTAACTAGAGTTAACTCCTAGCGTTGGACCGTACATAAGCGAATCCGTTAGCTGAGCGATGGAAAAATTATCAGGCTGACAAGCTTGATTTGCAGCAGCGAACATCATGGAATCAATTTGTTAAATGGTTAAAGGGATCGGCGGCGTATATCCGATACGCTGACAGCTTCTCATTTTTGAACTTAGCGTCTACGTGATAGTCGACCGATTTGCTAAAAGGCTTTTGCAAATCGAATGTTCTTGTTTTACCTCTGTCATACCTAGCTTCGCCCCATAGCTTTTGAGCGTCAGACAAACTCAAACTTTTTAGGTTGAAAAATTTCTGCGCTGATGGTTGAACATTTACAACAATCAAGACTGCTTGTCCGTTTTCTTTGGCACCAATTAGTGTCGACGGCTGTTTGGTATGCGATACCTCTCGCCAATTGAGAGGTATCACCACACTAGCCCAGACATTGGGTCCGCCTTCTGGATATTGAAACTGGACTGGGGGTTCTAAACTTGCATAGGAGTTTTGTATGAGCGTTCCAAAACTCAAAATTCCAATGATTACCATCCAAGCTAAAACGAATATCCCGCGCATGTGCCTGCCTTTTCAGTGTTTATAAGGTTCTTTAGTTTCATCGTCATCCGGCGGAAACAGGTAAACATCAAACCAGCAGCCGATCCTAAACCTGGATAGCCTCCGGATTGTATCCGGTTGCAGGGTAGGGCATGTGTTATCGCTAGACGCAAACCAACCACACACAACGTCAACTAAAAAACCTGAACTCTGCAACTTGTGTATAGCTCCAGTGCAGGAAGACAGTTCATTAAGCAGCCAATGGATGTGTTCATTTACATCTGCAGAATTGACATGCTTTTCCGAATCAAGAATCCAAGAGCCCTGTTTGAACGGTGAATATAAACGACCATTTTTTCCAACACGCTGGTCACCTTTTCTATGGGTCCTCGTGGGCTCCACGCAAAATAACTCAGTCAGTTCTACTGGGTCTAAATCGTCGTGGAAGATCCGAAAACTGGCATGCACACGATACGGTTTGGTGTTTATGTGAAAAGAGCCTGATCGGATGCCGAACAACTCATCGTAGACAGTCATAGAGTCCTTGTCCTTGAGTGTTTTTCTCGGCATTGTTTTATCACGAGCGTCTCGCACAGCTTGATTATGTTTCATTCCGCATATTCAGAAACTGGCACTAGGCGCCACTTTCAGAATTCACTCCATGAATTACCTACTTTTGGGGTACACCACAGGTAGTGATTTCACTACTTTGCGTTGCAGTGTGAGTATTTGTCATAATTCTGAAAGCGCTGCTTGTGCTCAGGCTGCTGTGAACCGTAGCAAATACCAAGACAGAAACAGACTAATGCTGTGACCGCTGCTACTGTGGACCAGAGTCCTTTTGTCTCTTGCATGCATACCATCTCCTGGACTACTTCCAGTCTGACATAAAGAACTTAGTTGTAAAGCCTAACAAGAAAAAAGTACGCAAGATTGTTGTATCTTTGCCTACGCATCAGCCATACCAGATAACATTGTGGCAGCAAGAAGCGCTTTGCGTTCAAAATCCCTTGTTGTACATTCGAAAATCGAATCTAATCTTTAGTCTGATCGACAGCCTTAGTTACCGGTTTATCGCTTTTGTGCGCAGTTGAAGCTGCGCTCGCAGGCTTCTTGGGCACAGACTTCTCCTGATGAGTACTCGTCGATTTTGGAGTCGGAGTTGTCTTGCTTGTCGCAGGTGTCTTGTTCGTCGCCGCGGTCTTGCTCGCTGGCGTGACAGTGCTTGCTGTCGGCTTACCTTTAGAAGTGGTGGCACCTTTTGTCACGACTGTTTTCTTGACAGTCGTTGTGGTTGTCGGTTTATCGATTTTAACTTTCGGCACAGCGACGGGCTTTACGTAACGTGGGAGATTGGGATCAACAACTAGCACATGGCGACTGTTGAGACCAACCGCATAGCCGATGAACAATCCGTTTAGCGCCACCAAACATGCGATTAGGTAAAACTTTGCTCTCACATCAATTACTCTTCGTAAAGTGGAGCGTCTGGGTGTCATTCTCCGTTTGACCGGCGTTGCGTTGATAGGTCAACACAACATCAGACGGCTTGAAGTTTTCTTGAATCGTTGGACCAGAAACCAAAGTCAGTATCAGCTTTTTGCTTTCATCGCCCTTATGGGCATTGAACTTTGCCTCGAGTTCCTGAGCATTGAAGGTCACCGAATTATCGCCCTTTTTCAACATCCTAGTTATGTCGACAGCCTTGCCTGGAGCAAAAAAGTTGTCGACGTCTTGATCGTTGACGTTGACCTTGATCGCATAACCAATGTAATCCGAGCCGCTGGAAACAACCCAGTATTTCTTGCCATGCTTTTTAGTGGCAACAGGTGGCGGCGTCGGAGTGGCAGTTTCTTCAGGTTGCTCTTCTTCAGCAGGATTTTCTGCTTTTTCGGAAGTGTGCTTGGACGTAGTACTTGGCACCGCATTTGGTGCATCACTTTTCACCGCCCCTGGAGTACCGGGACCTACGAGTTGCACAGGAGCCATTCTCTGAATAGTGCCAAACCAGTAGCCTCCAGCACCGGCCGCGCTAAGTAAAAGCAGCAACAGGAAGAGGTCTCCAAGCGCTCTCAGTATTCCGCCACCGGCTTTAGCGATGGATGCTTTTGGCGGCTTTTGGGTCATGTCGTTTTAGCTCCGATGTGTGCACTAGCTTGCATTATAGCCTTACCACCAGCTCGATGATTCTAAGCTAAATCACACTCGACGACACCGCTAAAAACCCTGAGACTCAAGCGCTAAGCTATGTGGACGACTCAGTTCGAACATAACGAGCCAGAAACATCATTCCTATTAAAAGAATCGAAAGAAGTGCAAGCGCATTTCTCAAGGTAAGAAACTCAGCGACAAATCCGATCACCGGTGGTCCAGCCAAGAGCCCAAAATATCCAACCAGAGCAACTGTGGCAATTGAAGGACCCGGCTCCATATCTGGTGCGTTGCCTGCCGCGGTGAAGGCAATTGGCACGATATTGGAAACGCCCAATCCGATTGACGCAAATCCCAACAACGCCAACAGGGGATTAGAAGGAAAAATTATGAGACACAAACCGGCAAGGGCAAATAGGGAGCCACCGCGGACCATAACTGCCGAGCCAAATTTCTCGTTCAATTTATCGCCAAGTAGCCTGCCAACAGACATCGCTACTGAAAAAGAGGCATAGCCAAGAGCAGCGAAGCCTGGTTCGGTTTTCAAAGTTTGCTGCAAGAAGACGCCACTCCAATCACCCATTGCGCCTTCAACAAGAAAACAACAAAACATCATTATGCTTAGAGCGAGTAAATATTGCGAGTTGAAC
This sequence comes from Candidatus Melainabacteria bacterium, assembly GCA_003151275.1. The sequence goes on along the minus strand of PLXC01000185.1, from coordinate 117,320 downwards.
AGTAATTTCAAGGTATTCAAATGAAGGGAACCGCTCACCTCCCTTCCTGTAGCATCCGCACTAGCTGGAAGCAGCCAATTCTTGCAAGTAAGTCCTGTGACAAGCAACAAAGCCGCGCTAATCGGAAAGTGCACTTCGATGGAAACTTTCATGGACGCCATGACAGCGCCAAAACAGGCACCGGCAATGCCTCCAATACTAAACAACGCATGAAACGATGACATAATCGATCGCCGATAAGCCCGCTCAACGGCTACAGCGTGGGCATTCATGGCCACATCCAATGAACCGGCGAACAGACCCAGCGAGATTACAGCTAGTGAAAGTAGAAGCAGATTCGGTGCATAAGCCGGAAACACAAGAGATATACAAGTCAGAATCATTGTCCAAACAATGACCGGTCTGCTGCCGATCCGAGCAGAAAGTGCGCCCGCAAAAGACATTGCAGCCAACGCCCCTATCGCCATGCTCAGCAGTGCGATGCCGAGGTTTCCTGTGCTCAGCGCTAGTTTTTCCTGAATGGCGGGAATGCGTGATGCCCAAGTGGCGATAGCGGCGCCGTTGATAAAAAACATCATGCCAATGGCGAATCGGGCCATGACCGGCTCGGCCGACTTTGTTTCGATCATTACGGATTTGGATGACAAAAGAGCATGCTTCCCAAAGAAGCTATTCTAACAGATCAGCATTTGTGAAGTTATTGATCGATCGGAAGCACCACATTCGGTGCGTAAATGGCCGCTATGGCGTTGCTGAAATAATTCGTTGCCGAAAATATGCTCAAATCCGAAACGTTCGAGAACACCAGATTAACAGCTATGGACAAGGCGACGCCACCGAAAGCACTGGCGGAACCGACGTACAAATGAGTCTTGCCAATGTTAGATTTTTGGATAGTCTTGATCAATCCGAAAAGCAAGAGAGGAACGCCGCATGCTATGCCGATAACTTCCACTGTGTTGGAAATCGCAATCATCAAGCATTGAAAGTTCATAGTGAAGAGCAAGAACACAGCTGGTATCACAGCGAGGAACGCCGGGTTTAGCCGTCGCATCGACTGGCGAAGCGTAGAGGCACCATTTGCTTGTCGTGGTCCCGACAGCCTCTGATCCACAGACTCGTTGACGAGGAAAGCGAGAGCGATAAAGAAACTGAGACCGATCACAAAATGATTTTCAAAGCACCATTCATAGCCGCTGACAGCTAACAAACCACCAGAAGCAACCAATCCTTTTAAGAAAGCAACACCAATTCTGGCACCCTTGGATTCGATAAGAAGGTGGTCAAAATTTAGAATGTTAGCCAGGTTTGAAGGAGCGCTCTCGTAAGTTGCCGTTTGTTGGTCTTTAATTTCAATAATGATCATACGCCACCCTGCACGAGAGACGCAGCTATGCCGCGCCTAAGCAACTAGTTACCGATGCTGCACCACAATTGGAGCACAGAAAAAGACAAGTCAAAACGAAACGTTCGACAGTCAACTTTCAAATTTAGTAAGTGATTCCAAAAACTCAAGAAAAGCCCTGAGCACCATCACTTTATATGACAGCCAGGCAGCTGTCAAGTTGCGACAATACCATTTTTCGGCTCTCTGACGAGCCCATCCACGAAAAGCTAACAGATTCGCTCTCCAAGATGCAATCAACCGGAAAGAAGATTGTGGCCAAACTTGCTGAGATGTAGCAAAACAGTCAAACTATGCAAATCGAGGAGGCGATGGAAGTTCCTCAAGTAAAAGATGTTGACGGGGCCCAACAAGTAATGAGTAACAAATTCATTCCGCTGAAACTAGTGGAAAAACAAACTTCCATAGGTTCGAGCAAGGTAGGTGGAACCGCCTTGCTTGCGGACGAATGCAAACAACCGCTAGATAAAAATGCTCAGCCAATGAAACTACTTGTGCAATTGAATTTCCAGCAATTCACTTTACCTGGATCATGGCTGCCCGAGCAAGGTTTGCTCGCCGTATTTGTCAGTGAGGACATGCAAACATGCCTGGATAAAGACAGAAACTGCTTCAAGGTTATTTGGCAGCCCAACTTAATTGGTACACCAAATATGGTGCCATCGGAAGAAGTCGCAATCGCTTTGGAGCACGACGCGCATTGGGAGGCGCAATCAACGCTCATCTCAGAAGCGCAAAGCGATGCAACCGAGGGGGCAACGGCAACATCCCTTGAAGAAAAATTTGTTGGCGACAAATTGCTGCACGGCAGCTACTTGTTGGGCGAACATCATGCGCGGTTGGAGGAAGCTAAACAAATTAGTGCCTTTTCTTGCAACGGAATCACATACAACGAAACTAGAGCAAAAGACGATTGCTACTCTCATCTTGTATTGGAAGCGGAAAAGTGGCATTTATTACTGCGACTATTGCTTGAGGATGGAACAGACTTCCTGCTCATGATTCATCAAGATAACTTGGTCAATGAACGGTTCGACAAGTCATGGCTAATTCGTTTTTATCGGGAATAACAGATGGGGAAGGCTAGCCGCGGATTTGAAAAAAAAATGCTTCGGATTGAAACAATGCTTCGGATTTGAAAAGTATGCTTAAAGCGATGACAAAGAAACGCCTGCTCCACCTACTACTCTCTATTCAGGCATCCGCGTGCCTAATGCCTGCGGCTCATGCGGATTCGTTTCTGACGGCAGGCATCGCCCATTACAATAACCGCGAATACAAGCTAGCAATTCAATCGTTTGATAAATCCATCGCAGCGAATCCCAAGGTAGCAACACCGTTCTACTATGAAGCACTAAGTTTTGGTCAACTTGGTGACGCTGAGAAAGCGAAAAAGCTGTATAGCACTGTATGCCGCAATTTCCCAAAATCAGAAGAAGCTAAATTCGCTGCCACGTATCTTGAACGCGTAGACTCGCACTTCGTCAACGTCTTCGGAGCGCCGCCTGGGAGAACGGCATCCTCGGGAGCCTCCGTTAGCTCTGGAACATCCGTTAGCTCCGCAGCCGCCGTTAGCTCCGCGCCCTTGGGAGATATGACCACATTTGAAGCAGCAAATGCCACATCTGATGATTTGAGCAAATTGCCAGATCAGGCCAGTGTGCCATTTTCACACGGACCAGACGGTCACTTAATGGTTGACACGCAGATTAATGGACGCACCATAAAGATGATGTTTGATACCGGCGCTTCAACTTGTCTAATCGGCAAGAATCAACTTGAAGCAGCTGGCGTCAATGACAGCGTCATCAGGGGACAAAGCACGCACATGGGTGGGGTTGGAAACACAGTCAATTCAGCAGCGCCGATGATAGTGAATTTACAGGTAGGTGGAATTCAAAGGCACATGCCGATTATGGTGCAAGAGCGCTTTAATATGCCACCACTATTGGGACAAACATTTTATAACGGTTATCAATACGACATCGACAATCAGTCGGGAGTAATCCGCTTCACTAAGAAAAGCTCGTCAAGAAACAGTCAGGGATATGATTCCATCGAAGTTCCGTTTCAAACCATTGGTAACAATCTAGTGGTGATGGCCGAAGTGAATGGGCACGAATGTCCAATGTATTTCGACACAGGCGCTGGCATCAATCTGTTTGATATGCGAACTTTTCAAAGACTTGGTTTATCAATTCCGTCTGATGCTCAAATGATGATGGTTGGTGGCGTTGGAGGTTCAGTGCCAGGTTATGTTTTTAACGTAAATCAATTAAGACTCGGCGCCATACAAAAAAACAACATGAGTATATGTGTTGTGTCGACTGGCGGTCCACCACTGCCCTTGCTTGGGCAGCCGTTCTTAAAAGATCGTCGTTTCACAATCGACAACGATAAGAAAGTGATTCGGTTCGCAAGGTAGGGAAAAGGCGCACTGCACCTAGACCTTACCTAAGTTATTTGCCTGCGCTGCCTGTCATAGAACCTTGAGTGATTTGGCCTTGCTGGTAGGCAGGATTGGTCATAAGCTCCTGACCGACCGCTTGAAACTGGGGCAGGATGTGTCCTGATTGTCCTGAGAAGAACTGTTGATATGTTTCTCCGGGAGCCAAATAGCCCATTACTTGTGCAGTGTCGGGATTTCTTACTTGCACCCAGTCGGGTCCGATCTGGTAAGGAGGGTTACCTTGTGGTGCATTGGCAGGACTCTGAGGATTGCCTTGCTGATCCATTGTGGTGCCAGGTCCAGTTAGTTGCGGATTGCCACCGTTGGAACCGGATCTGCTCCATTCAGCCCCTAGAAACTCATCGCGTCCCCATGCAGATGGCATCATGCTGCCATGACCGGTGGTCAAACCTTTATCGCGGATGTCGAAAATGCCGCTGTTAATGCGATTTTGATATTCAAATTCGCTAAAAGGTGGCGGACCTTCGTGCCCTTCGTCGCCGTAAATATTTTCAGCCTGTCCTGCAGCTTGTCTAACAAAGCTATCCGTCGACGTCGGCGGCAAACCTTTGCTATTGAGTTGCGCCATTGCTGGCATCGTTAAAGAAACGCACAAACAGAATGAAAAAAGCAATTTGGCTGAAAGCATAGTATTCATTTGCACCTTCGCGGGACAATTCTGCAGTGACACCATATATGGTTATATGCATTGCGGCGGTCTGAAGATCAGTTCGCGAATGCAGCTCAACGTACGATTTAAAAGTGCTGGCTTGGTAAGGTTGAGCGCTTTATATAATGAAGGAATTATCATTAAATGTCAAGTGAGAGTGCGTTCAATTCGGCAGCAAACGTGGTCTCTCTCACATGATACCCTTTGAGTCCCATACGGACTTTCAGGGATTTTTGATGAACATAGTCGTGGTCAACTCCGGCTCAAGCAGTCTAAAGATGTCCATGTTCCAAACCACCGGCCAGCCCCAGCTGGTACCAACGCAGGCGGTATGGGATTTCGAACAAGACGTGGACTGGCAACAAGAAAGTTTAGAAAACATCGAGCAGAAGATGAAATCAAACCTCTCGCAGCTGTGGGAGGGCGAACACAGACGTATTGAAAACAGCGACCAAATTGGCATAGTTGGTCATCGCATCGTGCATGGCGGTCCTAGCTATTCCCAACCAATCGAAATAAGCGCTCAAATTCGAGAAGACCTCGAAAAACTGACTGAATTTGCTCCCTTACACAACCCCATTAATTTGACCGCCCTGAAATTAGCCCAGCATTTGCTTCCCAAAGCTAGACACATAGCGGTTTTCGATACAGCCTTCCATTGCACATTACCGCCGGAAGCGGCAGTATATCCCGGTCCATATTTTTGGTACTCGGAGTTGAAGATAAAGAAATACGGTTTTCATGGAATTAGCCACAAATATTGCAGTGGTAAAGCAGCCGAGCTGTTGTCGCACCCGAAGCGGTTACGCATCGTGTCATGCCATCTCGGCGGAGGTTGCTCACTTGCGGCCATAGCTGATGGTGTCAGCTTAGACACAACAATGGGCTTTACTCCGCTAGACGGGTTGATGATGCGCTCACGCAGCGGTGCCATAGACCCGGGCATACTGATTTATCTGCTCAAAAACAAGAAATATTCCGTGGATGAACTGGATCATGTTCTAAATAAGGAAGCGGGAATGAAAGGCATCTTTGAGCGTTCAGCAGACTTCCGTGACATAACGAATGAAATGCAGCGCGGTGACGAGCGCGCCAAGCTTACTTTTGACATGTTCGTACACAGGCTCGCAGGCGGAATAGCAGCAATGGTAGCCGCTATTGGTGGCGTTGACGCTTTGCTGTTTACGGGTGGAATTGGTGAAAACAGTGCATTGGCGCGGGCAGCCACCTGCCAAAGACTGGCCTTCCTGAATTTGTCTATTGACGAAAAATTGAATGCATCAAGTCCAGTTGATGTTGATATCGCCTCAGCGCAATCGCAAACGAGAATTCTTGTCGTCAAAGCTCGCGAAGATTGGCAAATAGCGACCGAGTGCGCCGATCTTGTGACAACCACAAGTTGATCACAATCTAGTCACCGTTTAGACACAATCGCAAGTTAGAGTTAACCTATCGACCAACAAACGAGCAAGGTGAAACTAAATGAGTGCAGCGCTTCCAACGTTTTTCGGACAACAAGCCGCCATTGCCCAATACGAAATTTCTGACTTTCAAGGTTCAGAATCAACACGATTGGCTGATGGAACGCAAATGTTACTGAACAGCGATGGCCGAGTTACTCAAATTCAGTACTCCAGTGGAGCGACCGTTCGCAGACACGTCAATTATGTGATGGTTCGTTCTAACAACTCAAGCTATTGGTTCGGTGATAAGGATGGTCGCTGGTACCCGCTGGATTAGCGATTACGGAATGCTCGCCATCCGCTCTACTAGTAAACATTCGCGACCGAACAAATTCATCGCTGTCGAGGCTGCCTAAAGAGGCAAATCCTTTCGCAATTTGCGCGGATTTGGCCAATCCATTTCATCAAGCGCTGTGTCGAAATCAACTCTGCTTCGATTGCAATAATTAAGCGCGATGATGCACTGTTCCAGTTTCATCAAGCCCTCGCGAAGCATCGGTAAACAGATAATCGCCGAGTCGAACGTGACCTTATCCAGTTTTCCGGCAGACTGCAAAAGTTGCGCCATATCACCACCCACTTTCGCGCGTGCCGAAGCGGCTGCGTTTATGTCAGACTCAGAAAGCAGCCCAGCTTTGATCAACAAATCAAATGCTGCTTTTGCTTGAGCGCCACTATGCGACCGCATTTGATTGGGATCAGCTGGTTTCCCAGGCGCTCTCTTTTGGACAACCGGCAATTCCACCGCATCAAAGTCGGTAAGATATTCCCCGATCGCTTGCCCTTTGGCGTGATAACGATAGAGTCCTTTTGCAGCCAGATCCGGCGAGCACAGACCCTCTTCCACCATCGATTGTAATTTGAGTGCTGCATCCAGAGTCGTCTCCGAAATCAACGTCGAATCCAACAACAGTTGGCCGAGCTGCACCTTAGCCCGTTTGGAAACCAGGTTGTAGTCAACCGGCATTTTTGCCGGCGTATTGTTGTGCGGTGGCATAGGTGGCGGCGCTGGCTCTGGTGGCAGCGGGGGCGGCGCCAGCTGAGGACCTTGAGGTGCACTAGGTGCAGGATAGGGCGCAGCGGGACCTGGAGGCGGATAAGGCGCACCACCTTGCGGTGGATAGGGCCAGCCTGGTGGTGGCGCTCCCGGATAGGGCTGACCTTGCAAAGGTTGATAGTAGGGATTGTATGCGTATTGTTGAGCTAAATTCGGATCCATGGGATACGGCATACCGTTTGGATCCATGGGATAGCCAGGCATCGGATATGGAGCCATCGGCGGCGGATAATACACAGGCGGTGGCGCCATTTCAGGCGGCGGTGGCGGTTCAGGAGCCGAAGCGGGTTTCGATATCGATTCACCCATAGCCGACATGCAGACGACGTCGTACATTATCGGAATGTCGCCAGGGGCATATGGATTCGCCCAATGAAGTTTCGAGTCGTTTCCGTACTGTTCGTACAGTGACCAGATCGGTCCATCGCCGTTGGATTGCCATTCGACCCCTAATATCCACAACTGCATCGGTTTGTTGCCTTGCCAGGGCAATTCGACTAGGCAGCCGCGCCGCCCTTTAGCCTCATTGAGCTGGGCTTCAACGGTATAGAGCGACGGAATCTTGGACTCGATGTCGAGTCGCAATCTGTTGGTATTTCTCTGGTCGGGCTTTGGTTTGTACATATCAACTATTGCTCATCGAGCCCCGGTTATTTTATTCCCAGAGAACGGAAACAGTATCAATAACCACACTAAGTATAACTATGTCTCATTGATTTCCGCCTAAGCCGACAGCTATTTACAAGAGGCTGACCGAAAGAATGGTATTACATTTGGTGACACTGAAGGGCAAGGAATTCTTTCAGGAGCTGAGCAAGCCCTAGTATTGCTGCGGGTCTTCAGCAATGTGCACAACCAAGTATCAGTCCGCGTTGCTCTCCCAGCTCTGCCCAAAACAATTCGGCGCCCGCTTCACTTGAATAAGTGGCATTGAACAGGCTGCCACATCTCGACGTCCGGAATATCCGAAAGAGGACAAATCGGATATTAACGTTGGTACAGTTTTGCTCATCATTGCCAAGAAGAGCGTAAAATATTTCAGTCCATATTAAAGAATCCGGCTTCGCGAGTTACCCGAGGATATCCGTCCACAGGTAGCCTTGTTCGGAAAGTGCTTATTGGTTATGGCAGCCAGCTGCCAGACCTCCAATCCGCTGTTACTGCCGTCTGTCGAGGTTTTTATGACCAGTCATCTGTTAGTTTCGCCACTGCTCAAAGACGATGAGAATGGCGTCATTACAAGAGTTAGCGTTGAAAGTGCGCAGTGGGAATTTCTCAATATGGAGGCACGCCGTTTAGCCAAAGATGAAAGTTGGACGCATGCGACAAACGGAAATGAGCTGGCCTTGGTCATCCTCGGTGGACGTTGCTCAGTGCGGTCCAACAAAGGCGAGTGGGAAAACATTGGTCGAAGAGCGCATGTCTTCGCCGGCATGCCCAACGCTCTCTACCTGCCGCGGCAGACTGAGTTTGAAGTTGAGGCACTTTCCGAAGGTCTTGAAATTGCCTACGCCTGGGTGCAAACAGATCAGGATCATCCAGCCCAATTAATCACACCAGACCAATCGAAAATCGAAATTCGGGGCGGCAACAATGCCACTCGTCAAATTAACAGCATCATTCCCCCTGGTTTTGATTGCCATCGTTTGGTCTGCGTTGAGGTATATACACCTGGTGGAAATTGGAGCAGCTATCCTCCCCACAAACATGATGTGCATCGAGAACGCCGCGGTGAGCTGCTTGAGGCTGATCTAGAAGAAATCTACTTTTACAAATTCAATCGCAAAGGAGGCTTTGCTTTCCAGCGAGTGTACACAGACGACCGTTCGCTCGATCAGTCCATCGTCGCTTGCAACAACGATGCTGTCTTGATTCCTGAGGGCTACCATCCAGTTTCCGCCGCATATGGTTATGACTGCTACTACTTGAACTTCCTTGCTGGAAGCGCTCAATCTTTGGCCGCCACAGACGATCCGGACCACGAATGGACAAAGCAAACTTGGGAGAAGAGAGACACGCGCGTACCCTTGGTCAGCCACGCAATGGAAGAGAAGATACCTTCATGAGCAGCAAAACCTACGACTTAATTTGTATGGGACGCAGCTCAATCGATCTTTATTCGAACGACAGTGGTTCCCAGTTTAAGGACATCACCAGCTTTGCAAGTTTTGTCGGCGGTTGCCCCACCAATATTGCCGTTGGCACCAGACGGCTGGGGCTCAAAACAGTGCTGCTGACCGCAGTAGGCGAGGATCCAGTTGGCGACTTCGTACTTAACTTCCTCGACAAAGAAAAAGTCGAAACCAAATTCATACCGCTCAAGAGCGGCTTCCGCACCAGCGCTGTGCTGCTGGGCATCGAACCGCCGGACAAATTTCCGCTGGTGTTTTACAGAGAAAATTGTGCTGACTTTCAACTGACAATTGATGACGTGGATAACACTCCTATTGCAGAAGCGCAAGCGCTGCTCGTTTCAGGGACCGGATTGAGTCGAGAGCCAAGTCGAAGCGCGACGATTTACGCAATTGAAAAAGCAAAATCGTCAGGAGCAGTTGTTTTTCTTGATTTGGATTTTCGTGCCGATCAGTGGATCAATGGTCCAGCCGCCGACATTCGCGCCTATGGCGTAACCGTGCGCAGCTTGCTTCATCTCGTTGATTTTGTGATCGGCACGCAAGAAGAGATCAAAGCGGCGATGCTGAAAGACAAATCGCACGTCACCGTTAGAGACTCACAAGTTTCAGCGCCTGAAGTGCTGGGAGACGAAAAGGTTTGCATCGCCGAACTGCTGAGATATGGACCCAAAGCGATTATCGAAAAGAGAGGCGCTGATGGTGCTGCTGTGCACTTGACTGATGGAAAATCGGAGACTGCTGAGCCGTTCAAAGTCGATATCTGCAACTTACTTGGCGCCGGTGACGCGTTCGCCAGCGGCTTTATATACGGCTACTTGAAAGGTTGGGATTGGAAAAAATGCATTCGCATGGGCAATGCAACCGGCGCCATTGTCGTCACGAAACAAGGCTGCGCCAACTTCATGCCCACTGAAACCGAAGCGTTAGACTTTATCAAGCTGCATGGAGGATTCGCCGCCGAATCTCTAGGAATTAGGCGATGACAAAGTCGCTGGCAAATAACCTCGTCGAATCACTGGGAGTAGTGCGATGACAAAATCGCTGGCAAATCACCTGCTTGAAATCACACGTATTCGCATTGAGACACCTCAATTAGGTAAAGCGCTTGCTCAAAAACGGAAACTCCGCGATTCGATGACTGAGGACGGCAGACTCAATGTGATCGCTGCGGATCATCCAGCCAGGCGAGTTGTTCAAGCCGGGGGAGCGCCGATGGCGATGGCTAACCGCCTGGACTACCTGGGAAGGATCGCTGAAATTCTCATAGCCGACGCCGCTGATGGTGTCATGGCGACGATGGATATTCTAGAAGAACTAATCATCCTCTCGCACCTGGTCGAAGAACACGGTGGCAAGTCGTTTGTTGACGACAAATTGCTGATCGCTAGTTTGAACAGAGGGGGATTATCCAAAACCGCATGGGAACTAGACGATCCAATAACAGGTGCGACCCCGGCCACATGCGCAGATTGGAATCTGGATGGAGCAAAGATGTTGCTTCGCATCGATGATCAAGACCCCAACTCGCTTAAAACGATGATTTACTGCGTTGAGGCGATCAACAATTTGCTCCACCTAGACCTGCCCATGTTTTTGGAGCCACTGCCGATAGTGCGTGAGAAGGATGGACTAAGAGTAAAGAAGGATGCGGAATCATTAGCGCTTATTGCCGGAGTGGCATCAGCTCTTGGCGAAAGCAGCAGCAGGCTATGGCTTAAGCTCCCCTACTGCGAGAACTTCGATATTGTCGCCCAATCTACAACCTTGCCAATCTTACTTCTTGGTGGAGATAGGCAAGACGGAAACAAATTCCTTAACGACATAAAAAACGCCTTGTCCAGCGCTCCAAACGTGTGCGGCACCATGGTGGGACGCAACGTTCTCTATTCAACAGAGCGATCGCACGTTTCTATGGCTGCCGAAATTAACGCGTTGGTGCACAAATTACCTGTTAAGACATGACGAAAGAAGAGGATGGATGCTTTGAAGACTGTAAAATTGACGATGGCGCAGGCGCTAATCAAGTTTCTTAAGAATCAGTTTGTCGAACGCGATGGAATCTCACAGCCATTCTTCGCCGGTTGTTTCGGGATCTTTGGCCACGGCAATCTGGCTGGTGTAGGTCAAGCACTTCAAGAGAATCCTGACTTTATTTATTATCAAAGTCGCAATGAGCAAGCCATGGTGCATACGGCAGTTGCTTACGCGCGGGCCAAAAATCGTCTGCAGACCTTGGTTTGCACAAGCTCGATTGGACCCGGAGCAACAAACATGGTCACCGGCGCCGCTCTTGCCACGATAAATCGGTTGCCTGTTCTGCTCTTGCCCGGCGACATTTTTGCCCGCCGTGATGTCGCACCAGTTCTCCAACAGTTGGAGTCCGAACATTCACAAGACGTTTCCGTCAACGATTGTTTTAAGCCGGTGTCACGATATTGGGACCGAATTAACCGTCCCGAACAATTACTCACAGCACTGCCTGAAGCGATGAGAGTTTTGACCTCGCCTTCCGAGACCGGCGCGGTCACATTGTGCTTGCCGCAAGACGTGCAAGCAGAAGCATACGATTACCCACAACACTTCTTCGAAAAGAGAACGTGGACGGTGCCGAGATTGCGAACCGATGCTGCAACAATTAAACAAGCGGCTGAGTGCATCAATACAAGCAAACAGCCAATCATCATATCCGGTGGCGGCACCATATATAGTGAGGCGACCGAAATCCTCTCGAGCTTTGCAGAGGCTACCGGCATTCCTGTCGTTGAGTCACAAGCAGGCAAGGGCTCATTGCATTACCAGCATCCCATGTCACTGGGCGCGGTGGGAGCTACAGGTACACGCGGGGCAAACATCCTGGCTCGAGAAGCAGACCTCGTCATTGGCATAGGTACGCGATACGGCGACTTTACCACCGCTTCCAAAACCGCTTTTCAAAATCCAAATGTGCGCTTTATCAACATCAATGTGATGGACTTTGATTGCCATAAACACAACGCGTTAGCGCTGGTCGGCGATGCTCGATCGACGCTGCAAGAACTGCTCACCTTAGTCAAAGGAAAGACGAGTAAAGATTACATGACACGGATCGCAGACTACCAGGCAGAGTGGGAAGCCGAAGTCGAAGCAATATACGAGCCAGAAGATCAAAAGAGAGATGAAGCAATCAGTCAGGGTGAAGTAATCGGGCTGTTGAATGAGACGACGGATCCACGCGATGTCGTCGTCTGCGCAGCAGGTAGTTTGCCCGGCGACCTGCATAAATTATGGCGCAGCAGAGATCCCAAAGGCTATCACGTGGAGTATGGCTACTCCTGCATGGGTTATGAAATCGCCGCTGGGTTGGGCATCAAGATGGCATCGCCAGATCGTCAGGTTTACGTCATGGTCGGTGACGGTTCGTATTTGATGATGGCCCAAGAAATCACTACTGCTGTGCAAGAAAATATCAAGATCACAATCTTGCTTTTAGACAACCATGGTTTCGGCAGCATCGGCAGTCTATCAAAATCTCTGGGCAGCGAAGGATTCGGCACGGCTTACCGCTATCGAGGCAAAGACGGTCAACTGAGTGGCGATGTTTTGCCAATTGACTTTGCAGCGAATGCTACCAGCCTTGGTGCGAAAGTAATCTCAGCAAACACAAAAAGCGAAGTCAAAAACGCCATAGAGCAGGCAAAGAATGAAGCCAGAATTACAGTCATTGTTATTGCAATTAACTGCGACAAAAAGGTCGGCGGTTACGAATCATGGTGGGATGTGCCTATTGCAGAAGTGTCATCCATGCCTGCTGTGAAGAAAGCGCGCAACGCTTATGACATTTCCATTCAGAAAGAGAACAAATACTACCAACCAAACGAAGGAAGGCCAGATCCAAAAAAAGTTGAGGAGGCAGCAATCAAATGAAGAATATAAAAGTAGCAAACGCTCCTTGTTCTTGGGGAGTTCTGGAATTTGAACTAGAAGAAAAGACTAATCACTTCGGGCAGGTTTTGGATGAAATGGTACTGGCAGGTTATGCCGGCACGGAGCTTGGTGACTGGGGTTTCATGCCAACCGACCCGGATAAACTACAGAACGAGTTGACCAAGAGAAACCTGACAATGTTGGCGGCATTTGTACCAGTAGATCTTTCGGTGCAATCTGCGCATCAAGAAGGCATCGAATCCGCAGTCAAAACCGCCAAGTTATTAGCTGAAGTAAGTTCACATCCCTTTATCGTTCTCTCCGATGATAACGGTAAGAATGCCACCAGAACAAAAATGGCAGGTCGAATCCAGCCTGAACATCAGCTTTCAGAGAGCCAGTGGCAGACCTTCACCGCTGGTGCCGAAGCAGTCGCTCGGGCAGTGCTTGAAGAGACCGGTGTAAAGACCGTTTTTCATCATCACTGCGCTGGCTTTGTCGAAACACCTGCCGAAATCGACCGATTTCTGGACAGCACAAATCCTCTCTTGATCGGACTTTGCTTAGACACGGGGCACTACACTTTTGGCGGCGGCGACGCCTTGGCTGCTTACAAAAAACATGCAGCCCGAATCTGGCATGTCCACTTCAAAGATTGCGACAGCCAGTTAGCGGCCCAGTCCCGAACAAAAGAATGGGATTATTTCGAATCCGTGCGCATGGGCATTTTTTGCGAACTCGGAAAAGGTGAAGTAGATTTTGCTAACATTGCCCACGAGTTGCAAGACCGAAAGTACAGTGGCTGGATCGTTGTTGAACAAGATGTTCTGCCCGGTATGGGCACACCGTTGGAAAGCGCCATTAGAAACAGAACTTTTCTGCAAAACATCGGCATTTAGGAGAAGAACGTGACGAAGAAAAATCATCTAGCGGTGGCACTGATCGGTGCCGGGCGCATCGGCCGGCTACATGCCCAACATCTGAAAAGTCGCATTACTCGCGTCACACTTGCAGCCATTGCCGACAGTCATCTACCTAGCGCACGTAAGCTAGCCGCCGAAATTGAAGTGGGTCCAGTTTACTCAGACTACACCGAGATGTTTGCCAACGAGAAGTTGGACGCAGTGCTGATTTGCTCATCAACCGACACGCACGCCCAAATCATCGAGGACGCTGCTGCTGCAGGGCTGCATATATTTTGCGAAAAACCAATTGACCATGAAGTGAGCAAGATTGACCGAGCCTTGAATGCTGTCAAAAAAGCTGGTGTGAAGCTGCAGATCGGATTCAATCGCCGCTTCGATCCGAATTTCCGCCACGTGCACGATGTGGTTCGCTCAGGGATGATTGGCGATCCGCATATCGTCCGGATCACCAGCCGAGATCCAGCGCCGCCACCGATAGAGTACATCGCCGTATCTGGTGGCATGTTCATGGACATGACCATTCATGATTTCGACATGGCTCGATTCTTGTCAGGATCAGAGGTGACCAAGGTTTTCGCAACCGGGTGCGTCAGAGTTGACCCGCGGATCGGAGAGGCCAACGACATAGATACTGCCATCATCGTCCTGGAGTTTGCAAATGGAGCGATTGGCTCGATCGATAACAGTCGTCAGGCCGTTTACGGTTACGACCAAAGGGTCGAGGTATTCGGCTCCGCCGGTGTAATTTCAGCTGACAACAATACGCCGCACCGCACAACTTTTGCTGACAAAAACGGGGTTCACGCTCCTTTGCCCCTTAACTTTTTCATGGATCGCTACACAGAATCGTATCTGGGCGAAATTAATGAATTCGTCAACGCTGTGCTCGACGACAAAAGCGTGCCCGTGACAGGCGAAGATGGAAGGACGCCTATTTTGATCGCCCTGGCGGCAAAAAAGTCTCTTATTGAAGGTCGAGCCGTTGCGCTTTCTGAAATTGAGGCTAAGATTTCAAAATAAGGGTATGTAATCATAGTAGCCACGGTCTTGAGGTCAGGAAATGACCGCCGGAAAAAACCGCAATCCTAGAACAGTTCAGGGACACGGGTCTCTGGACGACCTTTTGTGGCTGCATAAAACCAGCGCGCCAACCTCGGCAGACCACGTCGAGTCGCTCACCCAAGAGACTTTAGATTCAGAGACGTTTGCCCGCCTGTTCGTGAAAACGTATCCGAGGCTGGACCCGAAGGACCAGGGGCTGAGTAAAGAGCACCTGGGCAAGCTGATTATGCGCCCGGATATTTTCACGCATGACGAATATGTCATGCTTTTGATGTTGGCAAAATACTTCGATACCATTGCCAATCTTGTCGATGATGAACCGGGTCCACAGAAGACGATTACTCCGATGGATCGTGAAGTTCTCTGCCAGTTTCTTGTGCATGGCAAACTGAGCCTGGCAGAACTGCACCGCTGGCGACTTCTGTGCATGGCACCAGCAGAAGATAGCGATCGAGAAGGACCGCCTCTAACAAGTGCGTAGTGCTGATTGATACCAAATATGGTGTTAAACCAAATGGTGCTTCTGACACTCATCTGAGCACATATGGTGACCGTCGGCTTCGTCTATCGACTTTTGCACGCTTTTCTCACCAATAGCGTACTCTTCCACAGTCTTGACCTTCTCCGAAGTGGCCGGCTTGCCATCCGGATGCAAATAGTCCACGTTATCCTCGTCAACAACAGCATTTTCTTTCCTAATCTCTGGCAGCATGCTTATTCTCCTCTAGGACGTGATTCTGCGACGCGCGTCTTAGCTCAAGAGTTCCCGAGTCAGTAGAAATTAGCGGAATTGTTCAGTACTTGCGATGGGTCGAGAAATACCGTTTGCGCTTATACTAAGTATGATTTGGTTCGCAGCTTAATATACGGGTCCATTTTAAGAATCCGAGGTCAACCGATGGACGAGAAAAGAGTCCTGGTTGTGGAAGACGACAAAAGCAATCAAATCGTGTTCTCAACGCTTCTAAAGAACATGGGTCTCGACTTCGACTTGGCCGAAACCGGGCGTCAAGCCATTGAAGCAGTGCGGCAGCGGACCTATGCAATCATTTTGATGGACATTCGCATGCCCGAGCTCGACGGATTGGAAGCGACCAAAACGATTCGATCGCTGGGGTCGGTAAACGGAAAGCAAATCCCGATAGTAGCCGTGACAGCCCAAGCCATGGATGGGGACAAAGAGCGCTGTATTTGGGCGGGCATGAGTGACTACATTTCCAAGCCTTTTACTCGCGAGGAATTAGAAAAAACGATCTTCCGCTGGATAGGACCGGTCAACCAGGGTGAATAGCAACTTAACTTTCAGGGTGTCGAGCGGCCACTGCCGCTTCCGAAAGTAAGCGATATTCCTCTGGCGATGAAAGTTCGAGAGGTCCGCTTTTATTGCGCTTATAAATATTTGAACAATTGTCGCAACGATAAAAAGTAATATAGGCAAAAGTTTGCGGACCGTCATCGCTGTGCACTTTGAGCGTCTCAAGCGAGTTCAGTTTGCGACGATTACAGCTGGGACACTTGTCACGCAAAATGTTGGGCAGCAGCGGCGTGATCAGGATCACGGCAAAAACTATGAACCAATGCCAATCCTTCATATCTCGTACCTCCTAGCTGTTTATAGCACAGCAGGCATTAAGTGCCTTAAGTCAGGAGTTGTTATGTCGCAAATGTATGTACACTGCTTAGTCAACCCAGTTTGAGGAATCACCTATGCTAGGACTCTACCATCGAAAGTAGCGCCACTACATGTGGTGATCAGCCGCTGCCCAGATCAAGTTCGGGCGGTCCGTTCTTAGTCATTACTTTATCAACGGCATTCGCTCGTTCCTGCAATTCGGCGAACAGTGCTTCCTTATCGGCAAGTGTTGACTCATCAGTAACAGCCCGCGTCATCTTCCTTTCTGCTGCAGCAGATGGTTTTGGCTTGGCTTCTAAATTTTGTTCTTCATTCTGATCAGTCAACATCGTTACCTCAGCTGGTGAAAACAGCGACGGATTCCGCTCTTCAAGGTTCCATTTGTATATGCGGCGGTCTTGCTCAGCAGGAGATTCTAAACTTTCGGCGCAATTTTGTGTTTGTAAACTCTAATAAGACGTAAAATACACTTAGGGATTAGCCTTGGTGTTTTATTCATGGAAAAACCAGCCATCTTGGTCGTCGAAGACCATGTCATCGAGCAAAAACTGCTTTTTCTTCTGGCAAAAAAATACGGTTACGATGTTCAGATCGTTTCCAGCTCAGAAGAAGCGCTGACAGAAATCGAAAAGGGTCGTCTTTTCGCGCTGATTCTGATGGATTGGAAATTGCCTGGAAGCGATGGCTTGGTGTGCACTCAAAGGATTCGAGAGCTTGAACGCGACAAGGGCTACCATACTCCGATCGTGGCCATTACCGGACGAGCCATGGAAGGCGACAAGAAAAAGTGTCTTGGGGCCGGCATGGATGATTACATGAGCAAACCATTCACAGCTGAAGAGTTCAGAGAGATGATTTGCCGATGGATTCCTGATGTCGGCGGGCGACACGTATCTCACTAACTGATTGCAAGGCTCAGTTGTTCCCTGACTCAGGCGCTTTTAGCAAGTGGCGCCATACCTGTTTTGAGGGTGTAAACAACGTTATAGGTCAGGTCTTGATCTGGTATCAGATCTGTTTGCACCAGTGATAGTGACAAATGATCCAACTCGCTCAAACTCAGTTCGTAAGAGGAGAGAATTCGATTCTCAATGTTTTCGAAAAATAGAAGAATGCGGGACACTAACTCTTCGGCCGCGCCGCTAAACACCATGTCCATAATTGCTCGCCTGATCGAGTTGTTAGCCTGTGTGCCAGCTAGTTCTCTGAGGCGCTTTTTAAGCTTCTGAGCCCGTTTAGAATGGGCAATGTGCAATTCTTGCAGTTCCAACTTAATATCCAGTCCAGGCAACTTTTGGACTACTTGTTTGTATGCTTCGGCCGCGGTAACTTCTTCAATCAACAGAGAGTTCAGGACATTTATTGCGGCTGTAGTCATCAAGGTCACCTCGAGGAAACTCAATTCCGATAGACATAAGATGAATGATCAAAGTTCCCTGGCGAATATCAGACGGGCTGGAACCCCTGCCAATAGATCTCGTCACCAACTCGAGTCTGACAACATTCCATTTGGTAGTAAAAACTATGCCAAGAGCAATTTGGAGCGGAGTTATAAGTTTCGGATTGGTAAGCATTCCAGTCAAACTGTATACAGCTACCGAGAGCAAGAGCCTCTCTTTCCATCAGTTGCACGAAAAGTGCAAAACCCGAATAAAAGAAATGCGGTGGTGCCCAACATGCGATCGGCAAGTGGAATTTGATCAAATTGTCAAAGGCTTTGAGTACAGCAAAGGCAACTATGTAGTGGTGACAAAAGACGACTTGGAGAATCTGCCCCTACCAAGCAAGAACATCATCAACATTAGTGCGTTCGTCAAAGCCGAAGAAATAGATCCACTCTATTTCGACGGCAGCTATTATTTGGAACCAGAAAAGCTGGCACAGAAGCCTTGCGCTCTTTTCATGCAAGCCCTGGAAGACAAGGGAATGGTGGCAATCGGAACATTGGCATTGCGCAACAAAGAACGACTGTGTTCATTGCGAGTGCTGGGAGGGAACTTGATTCTAGAGATGCTGCTTTACCCGGACGAAATACGAGTGGACATGAAAACCAAATTGCCGTCAATTAAGGTCTCTAAGCAAGAGCTAGCAATGGCTTCAAGTCTCATCGATATCATGGCTCAGAAATTTCAACCGGAGGACTATGCAGACCATTATCGCGAAGCTCTTTCTGCGTTGATCCAGTCCAAAGTTGATGGCGATGAAACAGTAGTAGAAGTGCCGAACGCACCACCCACGCACGTAGTCGATCTGATGGACGCTCTCAGAGCTAGCGTTGAGAACGCCAAATCAAGCCGCTCTAAGAAAGCACCACAAGCTCAAGAAGAGAAATTTCTTTCTTCGGTCAAGAAGCAAGCGGCGCACAAAAAGGGATCCGAGAAGGGAACAACCGCAAAGAAAGTAACACCAGCGAAAGCACCAGCCAAGAAGAAATCAATGACGCGCAAGCGCGGGGCCGCTTAGTAGCATATCGGTAACGCCACTAAAAACGGATCAAATAAGAAAGATGCCCGTAAGCATCTTTCTTGTGTATTTTGCTGTTGTATAGCTAGCGTTTGTGTACCTTTATCGTGTGTCTTGTATCGTGTCTTAGCCTCTCGCTACTTTCTTCAAAGTGTCAGTGGCTCTTTGAGTACGCTGCAGCTTCATCGTCACTACAGAAGGGGGAGCAAGACGATTGAGCGTTCGTTTAGCACGTGACGCAACGTAGCAGTTTTCATCTTCCGACAGAGTCTGTAGAACATCCTCAGCCATATTGTGGTTTTCTGCCATGGCGTAGCGTACGTCTACATGCTCATCCTGCACAAGGATGTTAATTACGTCCACTGGAGTATTTTCATTTTCAGATACAGCGCATCTTACCTGAGGTAGCGGATGACCAGCCAAGCGTGCCAGTGTGGATGGGGCCGTCCTCGGATTTTCTGCGATGCGCTCGGCATAAGCCGAGCAGTTAGTGCTCGCTAAGACATCTAAAACGGCCGGGTGTGTTTGTGGGCAACTGGCAATCAACCAGCACACTTTGGCCGCTAAGTAATCAGATGGCGCAGGTGCATCGCCGTCAGTCGCTTCAGTTAACTCGACAAGTCGTGCCCAAACCAGCCGTCTTATTAATAACTCGATGTGCTCCGGCCATTCCCACTCCAGCAAGTAGTTATAGGGAAAAGTGTTGGAGGCGTTTTCGAAACCTAGTATTTCAGAATGCATTATATTAGCTCCCTCCCGCCTTCGCGGGCTCGTTTGCCTAATTCCGTTATATCACAGAAGCTGCGTCGAACGGCTACAGTTGTCAGCTTCGATGACTCTCAAATGTATGGAAAACCCCACAACTCATCCACAGACATCGAATAGATAGTATTGGAGACACTGACGGCGCGAGGCTTGACAAGTTCCGTATTATGAGATGCAGAACGCTCTAACTGTGGATTTCCCAACTAGACAGGAAAGAAAGCTCGCCAATTTTTTGCTCAGTCTCCGTCGCACTTGTTCTGGACTTGGACCTTTTGCTTCAACTGCTCTATCTCTTTCTGGCGCTCTTCAAGTTGAGACTCTAAAAATCCAATCCGATAAAAGGAAGCTTCCAGCCTACCGGTGTACTCCTTGAGCTGTCCTGATACAAGGTCATACTTGGCCGTTAGCTCTACCATTTTCGCCATGGCGGACTGTGTATTCACCTGCACCGCAATTCCAGAGGTCTGCAAGTTGACCTGAACAGAATTGCCATACTCTTCAGTTTGAATTATGGACGCCGTGTTGCTTTGTTTTTCGCTGCACTCGACTGACTCTACTTCTTGTACTTCGAATTGCTCTTGCTCGTCATCATCTGGCACAGAAATTCCCCTATAGGCACTCTTTTAGTTTACTGGGCATCGGAACGGATACCTGCTGAGTCCCGAGGATTTTGGGCCCATATACTAAGAAACGTTGCGGAAAAACCAGGGCTATCCATATAGAATACCCCAAAAAAAATTTCACCTGGCCACATCCGAAAGTAGACTATATGACTACAATTACGGACTTGATAACGCAGTATTTTTGTCGACATTAATCCGTCCTAGCCCTAATAGAAATATGCTCAGTTTAGTCCTACAATTAAGGATTGATGAACTCAGATACGGTGAGCTATAATTCACAGCCACTCATTGTTGCGGGGCTGGGCTTAGGCGAATATTCTGAAGTCTCAGTCATTTACAAATGACGTCGTAGTTGGTCTGGACTGCCCTAAGCCGCGTCTAAAAACCGGACAAGATAATCAAAATCACTCGACCAAAGTTCAAGTAAGAAAACAAAAAACCTTCTACCGAAGGATACTGGAGGAAAACATGGCACAAACAGTTATTGGTTTAACACCCCGGCTAGATCAAGCGGAAATGCTAGTTGACAGACTTAAAACAGCTGGTTTCAGCAGTAACGACATCTCCATTTTGTTGCCAGATAAAGAAGGTACTCAAGATTTCGCTCACAAAAACACAACAAAGGCTCCTGAAGGCGCAGCAACTGGCGCCTCCACAGGTGGTGTAATTGGCGGCACCTTAGGTTGGTTGGCTGGGATCGGCGCCCTCGCTATTCCTGGTCTCGGCGCTTTCGTAGCAGCCGGCCCGATCATGGCAGCATTGAGCGGTGCAGCAGTAGGAGCAACACTCGGCGGCGCAACTGGAGCGTTGATCGGCTTGGGCATTCCTGAGTACGAAGCCAAAATGTATGAAGGCAAAATCCGCGAAGGTAACATCTTGATCGCTGCTCACAGCGATAACAAAGATATGCTTAAAGCCGCTGAAGATATCTTCAAAGAACTGGGTGTCAAAGACGTTCACAGAACATCAGAAGCGAAAGTAGAGAAGAAATAATTCTACTGAACACGAGTTCGAATTGAATGAGGGGTTGTCGCAAAAGCGACAACCCCTCATTTTTCATAGTCGGTAGATTACCTTACCGCTGTACTGGGAGTGCTAACGCTGCTTTCAGGTTCAGTTTGAACTGATTGCACAGAAGTCACCACATGCGGTATCTCAAATCTTTCATTCCGCAGCTTCGGCATCAAAACAGTCATTAGCGAGAATGAGACGAACGATTGGAAACATGACATCCATGTCTTCGCTCGCATCAAACGCATTCCCTCAACAACCTTGCGAACTGTTGCTTCCAACTGCAGGAGGTTAGCAACATAAACTATCTGCGCTTCCGGTTTAACACGCTTGAAGTGATCTTTTACTTCTTGAGCGATGCCGTGGGTGGAAACGACGAAGGCAAGCTTCGGCCGCTGCAGGGCGATTCTAGTGCCCAGCGAATAGGCGTGATTTAGACCGAATTCACTGTCTTTCAATTCGAAGAGCACAAGTGTGCCGTCGATGTCGACGATGAACTCGACGTTATCTAAATCAGCTTCAGTATGCAACATGATTCGATCGGAGGTGACGCCTAAGCTGTTCAACAAGCGCACAACAGTCGCGGTCATCCAATAATTGCTGTCCAACATGCGCTGAAGAGTTTCGTCCGCGGCGAGAAGTCCCTCAATGGGTTCTGAGGCTATGTTTTTTCCGCAAGAGCACAAAACTCCCAACTGCCCCATCTGCTCGATCGTTTCCCTGCTTTCAACACGGTTTACGTGAGCCCCGGTTTTGGAGCACATAACCACATATTCCTGATGAACCAAATCGGCTTGCAGAAGTTGGTCCACAAATTTGATCAGTTCGCTTGCGTTTTCCGACTTCTGCTTCAATAGTTCCTTAGCTAAAATAACGCCTGATCTTCGCACTAGTTGGGCAGTTTCGCGGATGTTGACGTTCTCAAGCGCTTTCGCGGCCTTTAATTCTTTGTCACCAATGCGTGAAGCCAAATGATACGAGTCGTCCTGAGAAGATACTAGTTCGTTGAATTGCTTATTCTGCAGAACATCATGACTCCACTTTAAATCAATGTTTTTGTCTTCAAACGCTCGCGCTACAGCATCAGCAAACTCTGAGAAGCTGCTCGTCTCGTCAGGGTCACCGATGAAACCAATGCGTATGCGACTGGTGGCATCAGGAACAGATTTCTGATCTGTAACTTTCGAATAGAAATCTACAACAGTGACGAATAAAAGCCCGGCACCATCCTCGCTGAAAAACACTTCACCACTTATATCAGGCGCCTTAGTGGTGCCCTTATTTGCATCAAGGCCAAAATCATATCCGAGCTTTTCTAAACTCATGAGCTTGCGCCGCGAAAACTCGCACTCTTTCTCTAAATCTTCAAGCTCATCATCATCCGAGCTTTTGGCTATCGAAGCTTCGTCCGGCGAGCCTCCAAAAACAGTCGAGAAGCTTTGCGCTGCTTTGCGCATCAGGGGTTCATATCCCACCCGCTCCAGACGGTCGATCAGTGCGTCAAAACTATCCGGAGAATAGCTAAACGTGGCAGATCGGCTGTCGATAAAAAGATTCATGACACTACCCTCTTTAATTCAATCACCTTTCACTTTGTTCCCAAACTACCCGGTTAATACTCAGGAACTGTGAGATTAATGCAAAGATCGGGCGACCGATAACGATTTGCATTTAACGACCAGCCTCCGAAGGAACAGCTTGGTCTCGTATTGCGTCGCTGCATTGGTGAACGGAGGAAAGGAAAAATGAATCAAATTACTTTGAGAGGATGCCTTGCTATAGCTCTCGCAATGGGAATACATTCGATGTGTTCAGCTGAAGATAGTGTCAGCACAACAACCACAACCACTGCTGGTTCGCCGGTTGTTTTGGACAGTTACATGAAACCGACCGTAGTCAGAACAGAAGAGAAGACAGATTCGGACGGCAACACGCAGAGAACGACAGCTCCGTTGATCCAAGAACGACACGAGCACGTAATGCTGCCGGCTACTCAAACTACAAGCACCGTAATGGAACATACAGGCGGGACCACCGCTGTTAAGACTGAGTCGCGAGTTGCCCAAAGGACCGATCGCAGTGTGGCCAAGCCAAGAATTTCGCACCATGCGAGACACCATTTCTACACAGCGCGCCGCCAGTCTACACATGTAGCCCAAAAGGTGATCGTGGAGAAAAGAATTGAGCCTTCGTCATTTGAACGACAGGATTCGACTGTTACGAAATCAACCGTCATAGAAAGGCGCGATCCTGCTTTGGATCAGAATTAAACAAGATAGAGTCTGAATAGACTGCTCCTGTTCATTTAAACATCCGCTCAGCCCGCTCGCTGTGCGGATGTTCTCTATACAAGCATGGCAGGAACATGAGTAATATACAGCCGTCAATATCCTTATGAAGAGGATGCATATGATGAACAACTTGAACTCACTACGGAAAAGTTCGGAACTTGTTGACGGTATTAAATGCAATACCGAGTGTACAGAGTTCGATGAAGGGTTCGATTTGGTGCGCGAAAGACATCCTGAGTTCGAACATGGACATTGCCAGGACGGCGTCTGTTCAATTGTTTGGAAGCCACAGCGCCAAAGTGCTGCATAACCAACCTCTAACCGATCAACCTTTTCAGGACGTATGACACGCACTTGCCACATTTGTGAGTTATAGTGCTGTTAAGGGAAAAATATGTTGCATGAAGAGCGGCCAGACTTAAAAGAGCAGCTTGAACAGCGCATCGCGGAACTCGAACAAGAGCTCCGCGACTTGGCCAATGACAGTTTTCACACCCAAACCGAAAAGGTCGCGTCAGTCAGCGAACAATACCGCAGTAGCCTAGAGCGATTCTTAGCCGCTAACTCAATCGCCATGACCAGAGCGAGCGTTAGGGGTGACCTAATGTATGTCAATCAAGCGTTCACAGATTTGCTTGGTTACACCAGAGACGAGATCCTTTCAGGAAAAATCGGCTGGACTGAAATCACGCCACCAAAATGGAAATCAGTGGACGACAAAGCTTGTGCAGAAATATTTGCCAGCGGATCATGCGCTCCATTTGAAAAAGAATTTATTCATAAGGAAGGACACTGTGTTCCGGTGCTGGTTGCAGTGGTTGCAACAGACACGACGGGGGAAGACTGTTTCTGTTTCGTGGTTGATTTATCCGACCGAAAAAGAAAAGAAGCGGAACTTAAGCTCAGCGAAGCGCAATTTCGACTGCTTGCCGAATCTATACCGCAGATGGTGTTCACGGTAGCAGCTGACGGCCGCACCGACTACTTCAATAAAAGATGGTTCGAATTAACTGGGGTGCAACCGACACTTGGCTTTGAAAAGATGTGGCCCGAATTGTGCCACCCAGACGACACTCAACGTGTACAAGATGCCTGGGATCTAGCCTTCGAGAGCAAATCGGCTTTTGAAACGGACGCCAGATACAAGCGCAAAGACGGAAACTTTGCCTGGACGTTAGTTCGCGCGCTGCCGATGCTCGATGGCGATGGCCTCGTCAAAAAATGGTTTGGCACTTGCACAGATATTGATGAACATAAACGCGCTGAAGAAGAAATACGAGCCAGCGAAATTCGCTTTCGAACCCTAGCGGACGCAATTCCCCAAATTGTTTGGACCGCTGATTCAAGCGGCAAAATTGATTTTTTCAATCATCGCTGGTTTGAATACACTGGATTATCCATTGAGCAAAGTCTTAATGATGGCTGGAAGCTGCTGATCCATCCGGACGACTTGCCGGCGTATCTATCAAATTGGGAGCAAGCCCTCAAAACAGGCGACACTTACGAAAAGGACTTTCGCTTAAAGCGCGCCGTAGGCATAAAAAGCGAATCAGCAATTTTGTACCGCCGACATTTATGTCGGGCTGTTGCCTTGCGTGGTAGAACTGGGCAAGTAATAAAGTGGTTCGCGACATGGACGGAAATTGAGCAAAAAGGAACACTAGATCATGACTCTAAGTGATACCTCTGCAAAATCTAATCCACTGCTGTTGCTCAGGTCCAGAGTTCTCGAACTGGAAGCGCATCTAGAGCGGGCTAAAATTGAGAAAAAGATGGCTAACCGGCATGAAGAATTTTCGGACTCCGATCGACTGCGCCTATTCATCGATTCAAACATTGTTGCAATGCACCGTGCGGACATATATGGACACATAACTGAAGCAAATGACGCGACTGTTAAGTTGCTCGGCTACTCAAAAGACGAGTTATTTTCTGGAGACGTTAGGTGGACTGAATTCACACCCCCTGAACTTTTGCATCTCGATGCCGAGGCAATTGTGCAATTGCGTGAGAATGGTCGCACCGGTTTTTATCAAAAAGCATACATTCGCCGCGATGGCAGCCGCGTACCGGTGCTCGTTCAGGTGACTGCTATTGATGAGCAAGGCACCGACTGCGTAACTCTCGTTTTTGACTTGACGGAAAATGAAAAGATCGAAAAAAATCTGAGGGAAAGCGAATCTCAGTTCCGCTTGTTGGCTGAAGCAATTCCTCAAATCGTGTGGATGTGCGATCCCAGCGGCAAAATAATTTATGCCAATCAACGCTGGTTCGATTTCACCGGCATGGCGCGTGAAGATGATGATGGGAGAAGCTGGCTTAGCGTGCTGCATCCAGATGATCGTCGGCAGTGTTTAGAGGAAGCCGAGCGTGCGTATCACACAGACACCGATTTCAATATGGAAATTCGTTACCGAGCGGCAAACGGCTCTTACACCTGGCATCTCGTCCGCGCTCAAACGCTTCGAGATCCCAAAACTGGCAAAAAACTGTGGTTTGGCACGAGCACTGACATTGACGACAAGAAACGCGCGGCCGAAGAAATCAAAGAAAGCGAGACACGATTTCGCATGCTGGCTGACGCGATACCTCAAATAGTATTCACAGCTAATGCGGATGGAGAGATAGATTTCTTCAACGATAGATGGTCGGAATATACGGGTCTATCCATCGAGCAAAGCCAAAATAACGGCTGGCAGCTTTTAGTGCATCCCGATGATTTGCCGAAATATTTGCACGAATGGAAAAAGGCTCTTGAATCTGGTGACAGTTACGAAATGGAATTCAGATTGCGTCGAGCAATTGGCGTGAAGACGACGAAGAACAAAGCGTATCGATGGCACCTCGGCAGAGCAGTTGCACTGCGGGATGCAGATGGTTCCGTGATCAAATGGTTTGCCACTTGGACCGAGATAGAAGATCAGAAGAACCGCAGTTGAGTTGATCTGCGCAACAGCCCTGCACTAGATATGGTGGCAAAGGGAAACACTTCACCCTTAGACGTGAGTATGAGCCGACTTCGACAGTGTTTGCAGGGGTGCAGGCGCTGAGCTCTTTACGGCAGAAACAGTGTCAGCATTGTCTGCAGGCATTTTGGAGAACATAAGATACATCAGACCGAAGCCGACCACGGTAACGATACTAAGAGCCATGAAAATTGGCATGAAGCTCGATTTTTCTTTGTTGATATAAGACATTCCGATTTACCCCTAGAAAGTTTGCTTGCGCACGCGTCCGAAACCATATCTCATGCCATAAACAATCGCAGCAGCCAACCTGATTGCTGCTTTTCGATATTCAGACTCAGATTTTGAGCAACAAACCAATCGCTGCTTCTTAATCATTAGACTTCTATATTGCTAAGATGTTTCCATCAAAAAATCATGATTCGATCACGGCAGTGATTAGAACTCTGAGTTCGCAGCCAGTGGTTAGGTGCGACAAGGATGCCGGCGCTCCCAGGCAATGTGACCTCTCAGGCAATTCGTCCTATCTACAACAACCGTTTTGAACAGTTACCGTCGAAGACTCTTTAGATTCTAATTTCACGCCTTGCCTGGGCCTGCCAGAAGCCCCCGCCGCGTCCGAATTTGAGCTTGAGTATGCTTGTGGCATCCCAGCCGACCCGCCTGGAACAAGGCAGTTCGAAGCATCCAGATTGATTACAACGCCAGACTCCGCGAAGGATGGGCAGTGATCTTTATATGCGGCACAGGCTCCATGGCAGAGGACCATGTTACATATAAATGGAGCGCAATAGCTCTGCCGCCAACGTTCAAAGGTAGTGGTAGGCATTGGTGTCCGCAGACCGGCGAAAACAATGTCTCCAAAGTTTTTTCCTAGCTCTCCTGCACCAGTCTCGTGCGGCCTTTCGACGCGGAAATTTTCACCAGCAGTCACAGTCCGGACAGAAAGAATTGAGAGAAGAATAAAAACTAGAAACGCTTTGGACATTTAAAAATGGAAGCCGCCGCCCATCATTCTACAAATTGGGCAGTGCAATCCGGAGCCTTGCAAAGCAAATCTCATCCCCACATTCATGACCGTGCCAAAACCACCTCGACCTTTCGGAGGTCGCTGCGACACTCCAATGGTAGGTGGATTGTTTTGCGTTACGGAAAGGTTGGGCGGATTGTTTTGAGTGACCGAAAGGCTGGGCGCATTGCCACTGTTGTCCTGGTTGGAGTTCAGGAGCAAGTCATTTTGAGTGCCGCTCAGCTGGAATGGAACAGCCGATGGCGAACCACCAGTAATTGCCGACGACCCGCCCATCGTGGGCACCTGAAAATGCCCCACGGTAGCTGTTTGAGGCGCGCTTGTGGATAGCTGAGTTTCCATTGCGGTGACAGCCTGGATGTAATCCTTATCTTTTGGATTAAAGTTAAGTGCGGCTCGGTAATTCGTCAAAGCGACAACATAATCGTGGTTGCGCTCGGCTAACGAGCCTAGATTGTAGAAGGCGTCTGCATTGCGTGGGTCGAAAGTGAGCACTTGCCGGAAGGTAGCTTCGGCTTCTCGATATTGCCCCGTGGAATGTAGCCTCAATCCTTCTCGCAGCAGGTCGCGAGCCTGTGAATTCCAACCGGTGTGATTCATTGTTGCCGCGATCGACGGGGCAGCTGGTGGCATCTGCGCATCCTGATGTTTCGGCGCTACAGGCGGCACCGCCATCACCGCTTCTTGTGCTTTCAGTGGTGCAAGGGTCCCATTTTCCGGATGCTTTGCTGAGGCTGTTTTAGCTAGCGGCGCTTTAGTATGATCAGCCACAGGAGTCAGTTTCTGACCAAGAGCTGGGACCCGAGCTGTTGCGGGTGCGGTTTTGAGAGAATTTGGTGAAGCAGACGCAGCAGGTTTCGGAGCAGAAGACGCTGAAACCGTGTCAGGCAGGTCAGCCTTCGGCAATGATGGGGATGAAGTGGTGTTTGGCCATTCTGCCTTGGGCGCGGACGGCGATGAAGTTGTGTCAAGCTGACCAAGCGGAGGCGCAACTGCAGGGGCTGTTGCGTCAATTTCTGATTCCGTTGACAGACTCGCTTTGCCGTCGTCTTTAATGCCGAGGAAATCCGTTATTCCCTCCATTCGTTTGACAACAGAACCATGCTTAGTCTTGCCATACAAGTTCATTTCAACGGCATCAAGGCGGCTCTCAATCGGCTGATCGCTCGCCGTCTTGCCGAGCAAGAGCTTCTCAGCCTTGTCCATTTTCAGGTTCAGAAACTCTTGTGCTCGAACACAACCAACCGAAAACTGAAAAGAAGCGCACAGAGAGAGCGTTAACAACGTCCGATTGGATAAGCGGCTGAACATATAACCGACCGACCTCTACGTATAATCAATTATGCCCCGAGGTGGTGTTTTTAGTCAGCAATATTTGCGAAGAGTGCACCAGTTCTTCGGAAGCAGATCCTTGGCAAGCGACAAGAACGATAATGATCAGGCAAGGAATGGATCTGCGATACCGAAGCGGCTAGACTTGCTCAAATGACGTGACCCTGTTCTCAAAGGAATTTACATGAAACGCGCAACAATATTAGCGGCTAGTCTTGCCGTGTTAGTCGGAACTTCGGTTTTGCAGCAACCAGCTTTAGCACGATTTACAATCTACCAAAGACAAGTTCGACTGCAGAAGGAAACAGCACAAGGGCTCAAAGCCAACGAATTGACGAAGAAGGAATACGACGACTTGGAAAGCTCACTGGCAGACATATCCGCCAGAATTGAAAAAATGAAATCGAAAAATGCTGGAAAACTGAGCATCAAAGATCAAAAGAAAATTGAAAAAAGTCTAAATGACGTTTCAGTGAGAATCACGAAACTCAAGTTAGAAAAGCGAGTCAAATAAGGCACTGCATATGGTGGCGGTATGGTTTTGACTCTACCAAGAGCCAACTCCGCCGCCACCAAATCCGCCACCAGCAGAGCCACCCTCGCCGAAGCCGCTAAAGCCGCCACCAGCCCCACCGCCTCCAAAACCATCGCCCCAGCCGCTGCCGCCTGACCCTCCCGAATAACCGGGCAAAGGCGGGCTCGCCAAGGCCTGCGAAATCGTGTCCAGTCCGTACCCTAAATCCTGAGCGAACGTGTATGTCGTGAAGGGTGTGCCATCTGAAGAATCGTACCAATCAGGAGGAGTGTCCAGTAAGTCTTTAAATGCAGAGGACCATTGGTCTGCGCAACCCAAGACCATGGCGTAAGGCAACAATCTTCCGAAGATTGTTGGATCATCTTTTGCCAACACCTCAATTCGTTTTTTCTCAGCGGCTTTGACGAATCTCTGAAAAGCCAAACATTGATTTAGAGCTTCGGATCCTAGGGCTGTGCGGGCCGGCATGGCGTTTGATGCTAGGGCAACTACGATTCCTGACAAAAGAAATCCAACTGCAGACGCACGCATATCGTTGCCGCCAAAAATTATGAAGCAAATTCCAGCGATCAAGATCACCATGCCAAAAGTGATAAACGTACTGCGATCGGTATTGGGATCCCGGGCAAAGTATTTTTTCGTCAAGAGCGAATTGTAGACGGACTGCTTAATTTCCGCGATGTAGGGATAGAACTTGCCTTTCAGACTGGAAAGCGAATTCTCTTTGTAGAGGTAGCCGAAGAGTGCATTGATCATTAGCGATTCGTGCAATTTGAGAGGAGCTGCGTCCGCAGGCGGAGTCAGCTCAGTAAAATGATAATCCTTTTTTGACATCATCAAAATGCCATCGTATGGAACTTGTTTAATTTTGATGTATCCGCGCGCCGCCAAATCAACTATCGTGGATGTAATGTCTGGCATATCACACTTCTCGTCAATCAAGGTCCCGACTTCTGCTGGAGTCAGGTCTTTTGGCGGTTCCCACTCCACGCCAACTGCCTTGCCGGATCCTTTGTCTTTACCGAAAAAGACCCAG
Source organism: Candidatus Melainabacteria bacterium (assembly GCA_003151275.1). Next base: position 86,565 of record PLXC01000185.1, on the reverse strand, counting down.
TAAATCCAAAGCATCGCCATCGTAGCCAGCGGTAATAAGAACGCCTCGTACCAATCTTGGATAAACCAAACGATCTCTTGAGACACCGTAGGCAGTACCACCGTCCCAACCGGCATGCGGATGGCAACTGTTAATCCATCTCCTGGTGCCAAGCGGCCCGAGACTGCCGTGAAGGTATTGCCCGAACCAGTGACCCCAATCGTTTTGGTGGATCCAGGTGGTCCGACAAAAGCTTTAGCTTGTGCTTGTACAGTAGACGTCATAGGCAAACTTATTATCGCGGTCGCGGACTCTATCGAAAATTGCGATTGGTCGCCCGTGACATTCCAGTAAAGCTCCGGCGCTTTGTCAAAGAAATTGATTGCTTTGGCAACTTCATAGTGCAATTTGTAAATCTGATGTCCGGTGACGAGCGTTTTTGAGTCGCCTATTTGTACTGTCACATCGCTGCCGATGTCGCTTCGCTTATATTTGTAAGGATGTCCATTCGCATCTGTCACGGACAACAAACGAAGGTATGTCGTGTAGGTGCCTGCACCACGATGAAAACGGATCGGAATAAATCGATAAATTCCGTGCCGAGGAGACTGGGCGAAGTCCATATCAATGGTTTCATTCACGTCCAATAGTCCCTGCTTTGACAAGTTCATTTCGGACTTAAAGCTCAGGATTTTGCTTTGAGCGGTCTTGGTGCTGGCATGGTGTTGGGTCGGAATCGCGACTCTCGCCATCGCCATGGAAGACGTGATACCAAAAATCGCAGTGACAAGCACCAGAATTTGGATAGACAGAGTTAGCGATTTCCGGGGCATGTTGGTCATGACAATCCGATCGAGCCCATGACGGCTATTATAGCTAATTCGGGTATAATCGGAACGCAGCTTGGAGGCGGCCGGTATGTACGGATTATGGATATTGCTCGGACTCTTGGTCCTTGCTGCCTTCTGGATGATTGGAAGCTATAACAAAATGGTGATGCTTCGCCAAAATGTACGGGAAAGTTGGTCCGCAATAGAAACTGAATTGCGCCGTCGATACGACCTGATACCAAATCTAGTCGAAACGGTAAAAGGTTATGCGACTCACGAGAAGAGCACACTTGAAGAAGTGATTCGAGCCAGAAATTCTGCAGTGTCAACTGTGGGCATGCCTGATGCTCAAAATGCTGCCAACACTGTTTTAAGTGGAGCTTTGACAAAGTTAGTGGCGCTCAGTGAAGCCTATCCCGAGTTAAAAGCAAACGAGAATTTCAATCAGCTGCAAAAAGAATTGGGTGACACAGAAACGCGGATCTCTCAAGCACGCCGATTTTACAACGCAAATGTTCGAGAATTAAACGCTGCTGTAGAGTCTTTCCCTACCGTTTTGGTAGCCACCAGCTTTGGCTTTCGCGCTCAACCCTACTTTGGCATCGAGGATCCAGCCGCTTTCGATTCGCCATCAATAAACTTCAGTAACAAACAAATAGAAAGCTCACCGACAATTACCTTGAATACATCGGTCAAACAAGAAGAAAGGGAAAAGAGCACGTAAAAGTGCGGCATCACCATGGCAAAAATCTTACTAGTTGAAGATGATCGCGATTTGGCCGGCATGGTCATAGACTGGCTCAAGTTCGAACATCACCTTGTGGAAGTGGTGCACGACGGCGAAGACGCAGTCAACATGTTGAAGTCATATCAGTTCGATGTGGTCATTCTCGATTGGCAGCTGCCAAAACTTGAAGGCGTTGACGTCCTGAGAAACTACCGATCAAGCGGCGGGCAGACTCCAGTATTGATGTTAACCGGCAAGGGCGCGATTTCCGAAAAAGAAGTCGGGTTGGATGCCGGCGCCGATGATTATCTAACCAAACCATTTCATATGAAAGAACTGTCAGCCCGATTGCGCGCCCTTCTGCGCAGACCCGGCAGCGTAACGGGAAATATTCTTACCGCTCGCGATATTTGCCTCGAGCCTAGCACTTTCAGAGTCACCAAAGGTGGTGCAGATATTCAACTGTTGCCGAAAGAATTTGCTTTACTCGAATTCCTATTGCGTCATCCAAATCAAGTCTTTAGTGCAGACGCATTGTTAGACAGAGTCTGGAAATCAGAATCAAACGTTTCGCCAGAAACAGTGAGAACTTGCCTGAAGAGACTGCGACGCAAAATTGACGCTTCAGAACAAGAATCACTGATTCAGACGTTGCATGGCGTGGGCTACAAGTTGACCTCATGATTACGTCCTGATTGGCTTCCGATCATTTTTTTGCTTCGACATTCAGCTGGCAAAATAACTAAAAAACCAACTTGAACGACCGATAATCGAGCCCCAGGCGTGAAGGACGCACTAAAACGGGGAAAGATGAAATAGCTGACAACAAGAGTCATTCATGCTCGCGAACTTTAACCTTGCCCAAAAAGGCCTAATACTTGTAGTCATTCCGCTACTGTTCCAGCTCGGTTTCATCTATGTTTTGAGCGGACAGCTGGCCCAGGCTGAACGTGAACGAAACCAAGAATCAGTCTACAGAGAAAAGAAGGAACATCTAGCCAAGATCTCGCGGATTATCATGGCCGACGCTGGTGGATTGGCAATTTACGGGATGAAGCACACCGGCGGCGTCGACAAAGAAGTTCGATACAAACATGTCTCTGACGCAGTGCCCGCTGAATTCGAAGCCCTCGAGAAGCTTTCTCAAAACGCCCCTGCAGAGTTAAAAGACATTCAAGACCTTAACGTGCTTGCCACTCAAGTCGTCAAAGATTTCCGCAGAGTCAGAAAAGACATCGACACCAATAATTATTTGGTGGCAGTTAAGCAGTTTAATATGCTTCGTCCACAAATAGCAGTGCTCGAACACCAGTTGCAGGTCGTTAATGATCTGCAAGACAAGCTGGAAAATGCGGGTGCCGAGAACTGGTCCTCCCGCCGAGAGGAAGTAAAACGAGTTCTCGTTCTAGCGACTCTAGTCAACATTCTGATTGCTACACTGCTGTCATTTTTCTTCTACAGAGGCACCACGCGCAGGCTCTCAATTCTGGTTGACAATTCAATCAGGCTAGCAAGCGGTGTGCCACTTCATCCACCGCTCTCAGGCACCGATGAAATCGCCCGACTTGACCAAGTTTTCAATATGATGGCGCACACCCTGGATGAGGCCGCACGCAAAGAACGAGCCGTTGTGGAAAACGCTGTCGATGTAATTTTCTCCATCGACGAGCGCGGTTCACTTACTAAAGTGAGTGCGGCTTCGCTGCAAGTTTTTGGTTACGATTCGGATGACTTGATGGGACGAAACTTTCGAGTCTTGCTGCCGGCAGATGAAGTGGATTCTACAAATCAAAAGTTGACCGCGACTAAAGATGGAGATGCATCATCACAGTTCGAAAGCCATGTTTTGAAGCGCGGAGGAGCACTAATCGACGTCCTTTGGAGCGTTCACTGGTCAAGTGAAGAACACCTGTATTTTTGCGTGGCACATGATATCACCGAACGCAAACGCGCCGAAAACTTACTGCGCGAAGCTGAAGCTCGCATTCGCTTAATAGTAGAAAGTATGCCGATCGGGCTAATAATCATCGACGACACCGGACGCATCGAATTGAACAATCCCAGCGTCGACCGCATGTTCGACAAAAAGACTGACGAATTGCAAGGCAAGAACATTGGACTGCTCTTCGGCAAACCAGATACGGTAACGGATTCCGAATTCGCGAGCGACCTTATTCAGAAGACAAAGAACCATGCCTTCGAACTAGAAGCAATTAAACCAACTAACGAAGTCATCCCAATCGAAATCTCAATGAATGAATTTGAGACGCTTGAAGGGAAGCGACATTTGGTCCTAGTTATTGATGTCACCGTCAGACATGAAGTAGAACGCTTGAAACAAGAGTTCATTTCGATGGTCAGTCACGAACTGCGCAGTCCGCTGAACTCTGTACTAGGCTTTCTGGAGATGTTACCAGAGGGTATTTACGGGGACCTAAATTCGCAAGGGAAGGATAAAGTAAATGTCGCTGAACGGAACGTCAATAGACTAATTAGATTGATCAACGACCTGCTCGAAATTGACAGAACGGAGTCAGGACGATTGAGCATGGAAATAGCGGATGTGCCAATTAAACCAATCATTGAACGTTCGGTAGATGCCGTAAAGACGCTTGCTGACAAGGAAAACATCACTATTACCATTTCCGATGTCAACACTATTGTCACCGCTGATGGTGACAGACTGGTACAGGTGATCGTCAATTTATTGTCGAACGCAATTAAGTTCTCGCCTCAAGGTGGCAAAATTACGGTCGACGTTCTGACCCAAGAAGATTGGCTAGAGGTAAGGGTTATAGATGAAGGACGAGGAATACCGGAACAATACAAAGCCCTCATTTTCGAAAAGTTCCAGCAAGTAACATCGTCTGACTGGCGGCAAAAAGGTGGCACTGGATTAGGACTGGCGATCTCGAAAGCGATAATCGACCAACTCAATGGTTCTATTGGTGTGGAAAGCGAAGAAGGCAAAGGCAGCACATTCTGGTTCAGACTTCCCCTTAAAAAAACTGCAACTGCGCCAAGCGAAGCCGAGGCAACGGTCTCCTAATCCGCTGTAAGCCGGTATGGGGCGCACGCTTCCCGTGATTCGAACTCCGCCTCTAGCGCGCCATACCTTAACTGTGTTAGCGGGCGGTAATAATAGAGCAGGCAGCCTCGACGGCCGATAAGTCAGTACTTAAACCGGTTGTTAATGAGTTATATACTGAAAACCCATTCCTAAGCTAAAATGACGATCTTATCGACCTTCCCGAAAAAGACATGTCTTTCAAATCACTGCAATCGCTAGCTCTTATTGGCTGTTTAGTGGGTCTGCTAACACCAGCAGTGGCCGCAGAAAAAAGCCCTGAAGATTCTCGTGTTCTTTGGCAGGAAAGCAGCCGGGCAGATGAGCAGGCGCCTGGATTCGAAAGTAGCCAGCTGATTCCTGGAATCGTTAAGGTCACCTCAAGCTCGCAAGATGCCGACCTGTCTACCCTGCCTGAGACTGAGAAGTCTAAGACCACGGCGCTTGTTTCACCACCTTCCGAGAAAACTGCAGAAGATAAGCGCACCCCAGAAAATGAGGGATTGCCTGACACAGATGCCTGGACGAGACAATACAACTCAGGCTTGAAAGCCAAACAAAACAGAATGTATTTCGAAGCAGAGCAAAAGTTGCTTTCAGCACTGAAGGAAGCCAAACGCGGCTCGGGTGATGACTCGCGATTAATGCATTCGCGCACCGCGTTGGCAGACGTTTATTGTGCTCTGGAAAAATATGACGACGCCGAAAAGCTGTACAGCGGCACGTATCAATCAGCAAAAAAATTGGGCGAAGAATCAGAAGCTTTTGGTCATGCTGCACACGGATTGGCGCTAGTGAATTACTGGCACGGAAATTACGCCAAAGCTGCGGCGTTATGCAAACAAGCAATAATAGCCCGACGCAAATCACTAGGCGCCACTCATCATGATGTCGGCCAGAGCTACATTCTTATGGCAATTATATTAGGCAAGCAGAATTGGCCGGATGAAGCCGAACCTTATCTGACCAGAGGGTTGCGACTCCTGGAAAAATCACCCGGACCTAAGCAGCTAGACTACGCTGATGCCTTGCGCACGGCGGCTCTCTATCGACAGAGTCGCGGGCAGAAGGCGGAAGCCGAGCAACTGTTTGAGAAATCGTACGACATCATCGACAGTGCCGTAGCCTTCGACCAACCTTCCAAGCTGAAAGGGTCAGTTTTTTATAAGTGGGAAGAGGGCTCACCGAGAGCGCAGGAAATTCCGGACAATGACTTTCCCCTGCGTTATATAACCATCAATGGTGTTCGAGTTGCAGCAACGATTATTGATTTGTGGGAGTTGATGGGCGTACTGATTTCAATCACCAACACGAACGACGAACGAGTTGTGCTCGGTTTGGATAAAGTAAATCTGGACCAGCTCAGCCTGGATCTAAACGACACCACAAGACACCCACTGACTCTTGTCGATCCTAACAGCATCGATCGCATTCGCAGAGAACGTGTGATGTGGGATTTGACCATGAACAGACCATGGTTGGCCAACATCCAGAAGACAAGGAGTGTTCGCGGGTTGGTACCCGCGCATGGACACGATTTGTTTCGCGGTCCAAATATATTCGGGATGTATGGCGATTGGGCGGCGATACCGCGGGTGATGCCTGGACGTTTGGAATCACAAGCCTCTCCGGAACGCGTACAATATCAATTGGAAAGCAAGCTTGACAGTGGCTTGGTTAATTCCAACACCATTAAGATGACAGGACTGGTGCCCGTTTCACTCGATCCATTCGAATCACGAACAGGAGAACTGTTCTACCTGCATCCAAGATGCGAAAGCGTCTTGTTGACTGTGAGAGTTGGCAATTCCACGGTGCAGATACCTTTCAAACTTCGCAAACGTCGCATTTCATGATGGTGGTGTGACATTCGAGGCACCAGAAAATTTTCAATATTAAAAGGACGGGTACCCCTTACTTTTTGCTTCCGTTTAATATGTTAAGCAATAATCGCGGCTTTTCGTGATGCTGGAAATTCGCGTGCAGTCTAATTCTCGAGCCTTCGTGAAGTCTCGAAACCCTGATGTAATATTAGTTTACCTGACCTTGGTAAGGCAAAAAGGGAGAGGGTACCCGCTCTTTAATGTTTTGTCGTGAACGAACAATCAAGATGTTAATCCGGTAGATTCGATGCCGGCAAGGATGCCGGCGCTCCCAGGATGGCTCCATAACCTTCGCGGTAACTTGGGTACTGCAACGTAATCTTGAACTCAGACAATATTTTTCGTGGATCGATGCGCCTGCTTCCGCGCAGCATTGGTGATACCTCAGTCAAATCAACGAAACCAGGTAAATCCATACCCATATGCTCGCAAACCCACGTGATCGCCTCCAAGTGCGTGGACGGTTCTAAATCACCGACAACATATGTGGAGTTGTCTCTTCCGCGTTCAAAGCACGCTTCGATGATGCGAGCCAGATCATCGAGGTGGATTCGAGAAACGAAATGTTTACCGTCGCCTGGAATTTTCATACCATCCTTCTTCAAACGAAGGTGCAAGCCCGTTTCAGGTCCATACAATCCTGGGCATCTAAGCACAATTCCATTTGACTTGCGCCACACGCTTTCAGCCAACAACCGTTTTCTTGCGTTTGGATCTTCTAAATCAACTGGAGAATCTTCGTTGATTATTCCTTTAGTCTTACCGTAAACGCCCGTCGAGGATATGTAGATGATTCGTTTAGCATTGGCACAGACTGCGGACCAGGCCGCGTCAGTCGTCCCATCAGGAGGGAATGAGACCAGGACGTGGGCATCCTCCATCACTTCTTTCGGCGGTGCATCGCCTGTAACTAATAGTGGTGTTATGCCAGCTGCTGCAAAAAGACTGAATCGATCTTGAGAACGACTGGTACCGTATATAGTGCAACGACCAGCAAACAATTTTGCCACATGAAAAGCAACATTGCCAACACCCAGAAGTACGACCGAATCTATCATTAATGCTTCCAATCAACAGATTCAAGAGTAACCCAAAATCTGATAAAATGCATGCTGATCACCGAGCTTTTTATGCTGAACGAAATAACCGTTAATGGCAAGAAATACAATTCCGAAGACGATGCTCTAACTCTCTTAGGAATACTGAGAAGGCATTTGGATCAAACGCTGGGAGACTCAGTTTTCTTGCAACAAGATGAATTGCTGGCGCTCAAATCTTGGCTGCTCATGCACGCCGAATCAATGAAACGAGGCAAAGCGATTTGGCTTGAAGAATCAGATGATGGGAAACTCTACCGCCTTGTGGCCGCGGTTGGCAAGACCGACGGTGGCTCGTCAATTCTGTGGCACGAACCTCTGCCGTGGCCATTTGATTTTATGAATCAAAGCTATCGCATGGGTGAATGATAGGAAGAGGATACTCAATTCACTTGCGGGTACAGTCGTTCGACGGATACAGAATCGACTTGCGAGCGCTCGGATACAAAATCCACTTGCCAGTGCAATCGCTCGGTAGATCCGGAATCGAATTGCGCGCAGTCCGATCAGAGCGGCACCGCATATGGTGCGCTCAGCCTGCCTAGCGGGCAACTTCACCTAAGGTTTTTCCCAACCCATCTCTTCCACGGCATCGTCAAACGCAGCTCTACTGCGTTGACAGTAATGCAAAGCGATAATCGCTTGTTCCATCTTCAAACGACCTTGCTCCATCAACTCATTGCATTTTACTGCCGCTTCGTAAGTGTTCGTGTCCAGCTTGCCGGCAGCAGCTAGAATTTTAGCCACTTCGCCACCATGCTTGAGTTTGACGCTGACCGCTGCTTGAAAATCTTGCTCTTGCAAGAGTCCGGTTTTCTTGACCAAGTCGATTGCTTTCACAGCCTCTGCGGGCTCACTGGTGCCGTGTTTACCTGCAAGACCAAAGTGTTCGCGAATAAAAGCTTCAACAGCATCTTCCTTTGTCATTGCACCCGTGCGCACGACTTCCTGCAAATTTAAAGCAGCCTTCAAAACGGCAATGCTGATTAAACCGGTTTCGACCAAAATCTGCCCAAGTGGGGGCGCCACAGCCTTGGCGTCACGGTTATCGTCTCTGGGCGGGCTAGCTGAGAACATGTTCTGTTCCAATGCTCCACCACGATTGTGAGCGCGGCGAACAGCCTCCGCCGCTTGTGTTGTTGTCAACGAGCCGGAGCGAACCATCTCTTGCAGCTGAAGAGCTGAGTTTAAAGTTGTATCCGGTATCAGTCCAGCGTCCACAAGAAAATTACCCAGCAGAACATTCGGTCGCTTCTTGATCAGGTCGTTATCGATAGGAACTTGCCGTGGTGGATTGCTAGGAGGTGAGTACGGCGCGCCTTGTTGGACCGGCACGGTCTGCGCAGGTTGGGGATAAGGAGGGTATGGATAAGCCGTGTAAGGCTGTTGGGTGCGCGGGTCAATGTACACCTGTGGCATCCCATATCCAGGCGGATAACCAGGTGGGTAGCCATATCCCTGCGGAGGATATGGATAAGGCGGCTGCGCATAGCCAGGTGGATAGCCGTAACCAGGCGGATAAGCGTGTGGCGGATATGGCTGTTGCGGATAATAGGCTGGTTGCTGGGCTGGCTGCTGAGGTTGGGCGACAGGCGCCGGTGCTGCAGGCGCAGGAGCATCAACAGGTTTAGGAAATTTCGGAAACTCGCTTTCACTTTCCTGGGGTTTGGCGAAAAAGGGCTCATCCGAGTCCGGTCTACCCGGCATAGCCGCGACCGGTTCTGGGTCGCTGCGTCTGGAGGGTTGAGCAATGACAAATTCGTCGGCACCGATAGCTGTGATTACATCGGCAGGAAGCGATAAGCAAACGACGTCGTAAAGCAAATCCAAGTCTTCAAAAGGCGAACTCCACATGACCCGAGAAGTTGTGCCGTCGCCCTCATACAACGTCCAAATTGGTTCACCGCCGCCCATTTCAACACGCACAGTCATGCTGTAGTTCAGTTCAGTTTTGACTGAACGCCACGGCAGCTCAACCGTGCAGCCCTTTGCGTTACGGGCTTCTGTCAAAAGCGTGCGCATATTGCTCATCTTTGGCAGGCCGCGCAGAGAGTCTAAACGGATGTGTTTTTTAGGTTTGTACATTTGCAAATCACACTTGATAAGGCGGAGGCCAAATTCCACTGCTAAGTATCTACCCAGCAGACTATATTAATCGACTCAGGTGATGATAATGCGATCTTCTACCCAAGAAGCGTTAGCCTCGCATTTCCATCAAATTACCGGACTCATAACGCCTCAAGCCGAAATAAAAAACAAATACGCCAGCGGCGACTACAGCAGCCGACCCGGCTACGGCAATTGCTGCGTTGAACAGGGACATTTCGCGCAATGCAATGATCGGGTAGTAGCTGACGAACACAGCTGGTATTAGGGTGTAGAGAATGATCTTGACCCCGCCTTCAAAAAGAGTGGCAGGGTAGGTGCTAAAAGTAATCATGGCGTAGCGCCACTGTTCAGCAAGAGATTCAGAATTGCCGAGAAAGAAAGTTAAGCTGCCGGTGAAGATACTGAAACCAACAAATAAAAATGCAACCGAAACTGTAAGTGCGACGAACAAGCTGAAGTGCTGCAAGTCAGGTTTAATGAAAATCAAATAGATAACGTAACCAAAAATCGCATCACCCCATGCGGTGGCACTCATTCGGCCAAGCAAAATATGTGGCAGCAAGGCGCGCGGGTAAAGCATCCACACGTCCAACTGCCCGCGAGCGATCAAGACCGGCAGTTGAAGGGCGTTCCCACATACGGTATGAGCCAGACCGAATCCGGAAGCGGCGATGCACCACAATGTTACTACATCATTTATGTCCCAACCTCTCAGCACTTTAAAACGACTGAAAAAGAGCACCCAGAACCAGACCCAAACGATGTTATTAACAAACATCGCCACTACCTGAGAGAAGAACGCACCACGATATTCAAGTTGCGCGTTGAGATTCAGCTTGGTGTAGGCAAAAGCCAATTTCAAATAGTTCGTCAGAACCGTCATTCAACCTCCGTTGGCAAAAACGCGCCGCGAAGCGATGCGATAAACAGCGAACACCGCCCCACCAAATACCAAGCACGCAACGACTTGCCGAACCATCACTTCTTGAAAAAAGATCAAGTTCGGATCAACAAACAATCTCGCTGGGGCGTAGACGATTGCAGAGAATGGAAGGAATTTAAGAACGTTCTGCCAGCTGTCTGGAAACAATTCCATCGGTATTAGCATGCCTCCCAAAATCATGGTCAATCGGGAGTAGATCAGCACTAATCCATTGGTGTCTTCAAGCCAGAAAGCGGCCAATCCAATCAAAAAGTTACCAAGAAAATCAATAACAAATGCTAGTGGCAAAACAGCGAGAAAAAACAAAATGCTCATTGCATTAACCGGCACAAAGCCAACAAACAAAAAAGCGATTAGCGCTCCGACGGAAGCGTTGACGGCAAAGCGCACGGTGCGCTCACCGAGCGTGTTAAACATGCAATAGAGTGGATACGAAAGTGGGCGAATAAAATGAATCGAAATCGCACCGGTGCGCACGTCCTGATCGACGCTCTGAGCAACACGTGGGCCGGAGAGAATAATGGATTCGGTTATGGCAAGATACCAAAGCATCTGAGGCAATGTGAAGCCCCCTAACGTTTGTGAGCCAGTCTCGCCGTAAGTTACTTGCCATAAGCGCAGGAAGATATACAAAATTACGCCGAGAAAAAAGACTCGACTGCCGATTTCTGCAAGATAGGCAAGATTCGATTTTGCAGATGTCAGTGCGATCCACCAATACTTGTTGACTGCTGAAAGACTAGATTTAATCACTGTCTTCACCACCTGTGGACGACACCGGTGGTTGACTGTAAATGTGGGCGATCACTTCTTCAAGCGGTGGATCTTCGATCGTGATATCAGCAACCGATCCAGCTTTGAGAATTCGATCCATAACAGTTTCTATAGCTGTGACCTGCGTGTCTACTTCGAGCCTGACAGCATATTGGCTTGATTTAACTATAGTCACTCCTGGATAGTCCAACGATGTTGGCGAGTCGTGATACTTCACGGACAAAACTTTGGCTCCCAAATATTGTCTACGCATCGAAGAAACTTTATCGTCCAGCACTACTTTGCCATGATTTACAACAATGACTCGGCGAGCCACATTTTCGATGTCACCGGCATCGTGGCTGGTTAAAAATACGGTGATCCCCTCGTCTCTGTTCCATTCCCGAATCAGGTCACGCAGTTCTTGTCGAGCCATTACATCTAGTCCAATCGTCGGTTCATCCAAGAACAGCACTCGCGGATGGTGCAGCAAGCTGGCGGCGATCTCGGCACGCATGCGCTGTCCCAAAGACAATTTTCTTACCTGCGTGTCTAGAAAAGAGCCGATGCCGAATCTTTCAATCAGCATGTCTTTTCGCTTTGTATAGTCATTCTTTGGCAAATCATAGATCCTTGCCAGGAGTTCGAACGTGTCTCGTGGCGGCAGGTGATACCACAATTGCGAACGCTGTCCGAACACAGCTCCGATTTGTCTGACTAATTTCTTCCGATCAATCCAGGGCACAAGTCCCAATACAGTGGCACTACCTGTGGTGGGGCGAAGTATGCCAGTCAGGATCTTTATGGTTGTGGACTTGCCGGCTCCGTTTGGACCGATGAAGGCCACTGACTGCCCACTCGGAATCGTAATCGAAATGCCATCGACCGCCACTACTTCGGTCGTCTTGCGTTTGAGACCCTTGCCCGTTTGCAGTGCAAAAGTCTTGCGCAAATTGTCAATTGTCACTGCCATGTCGGACAATTACTACACCACTGTCAGTCGATGAACTGTTCACCTTGTTCTCGCAATTTCAAGCAGACAGAATTGCGCACACGGCCGGCAAGTATATTGACATACTTTGGGATGATCCGCACGCTCACGGGCGCTCCAAAGTTTGCTCTACTTAGCCAAATGAATGGGTGATGGCTTGATCGCTGGCTTGGGCTCAGGCGGCGTCATCTCATAATTGCGCACGTACAAATTGGTTCCAGAGGTGGACATGTGCACCTTACCTGCCTTCGCTTGCTCGTTCATCTGCTCCTGCAAAAACTCTGCACTGCGCTGTATTTCCGAACTTTGTTTTGCTCCAATATCTAGATAGCCTGTTCTTTGCGAATCATACAAGTGCTTCAAATAGTCAACTTGATGCGTACCGTCCGAATTAAGCTGTGTAGGTTGCACAACAGTGCCACGACGGGTGGTGTATCGCATCGAGTCCAAAATATCATTCTTCGTTCTCTCGACCAACCGATCTCCCTGCTTGCCCGCATCTATACTGGAAAGTCGGCTTTGTTCGGTGCGGAGATTTTTGAGATCCTCAACTTGCTGCTCTAAAGCCGAGAGTTTCGGTGTGGCCGGCGGAGCAGTGGATGTCGAGGTGTCTTTAACGTGCCATTCCAGCTTTTTGGGCTCAACAACTGCACCGGCTGAATCGAGACCATAAGTGGCAAGGGCTTGTTTAGAGTACTGACCCACTTCTTTGTCGGGATCGAGCGCATAGGCAATTCTGAATTCGCGAATTGCCGCCTCTTTTTGTTTCATGTGCACATAGCAACTGCCCAAATAATAGTGCAGCACTGAATTGTTAAAATCGGTAGCCAGGGCGCCGCCAAAGTGACCAGAGGCATCCGAATAATTACCGATGGCGTATTCAGCCATTCCCTCTTTTAGAAATTTGTTTTCAGCACGCGAACTTTGCGGGAACGACAATGCGACAGCGATGGCTAATAGAAGATTGGCTGATCGTCGAATTGAAAACCGGATCATGAGCACACCCAAAGCGTCCTGCGAACTTGTCTCCTCCTATCTTATTCCCAGAAGTGCGGAGTTGCACACGGAGGGTCTACCAGGCACCACTGGCCGGCTCATACAACTCAGCTCGGCTGGTCCAACGACTCAACCCAAGCTGGTCCAACGACTCAACCCGGGCTGGTCCAAAGGACTCAACTCGCGGGCTGGTCCATCCACTCAAACCCAGGTCAGCCCCCGAATTGTACAAAGCAGTGATATATTAGCGGATTCCCAGCTGGCTTTAGTTTGTGGGGTCTGCGCGGGATGGCGACGAAAAACAGCTCGGTGACTGCGAACTGCGACTGAAATAGCTTGCTAATTCTAGTCAACTGCTAATTCAGTAGTCTAACTCTTTCGCCTTTTTTAAATCAGCCTTAGCTGATTCAGGTCTGCCTAGCTTTTCAAAAATCTTTGCGCGCCCGCGATACCATTCTGGATTTGAAGGGTCCGACGAAATCAAAACATTATAGTCGTGCAGCGCGTTTCGATCATCCTTCAGCTCGGAGTAAATTCTCGCGCGTTTAGCAAGCGCCTCGGTACTCTTTGGTTCGATGCGACAAACGATGTTTACCGTGCTCATAGCGCTTTTATAATCGTGAATTTTTTCATAATCTTCAATCAATAGCATTAAAGACAATTTGGCTGTGCCTGATAGTGATCTCTCGTGCGCGGTGTATGCCACCAGGGGCTTCATCTCGTTGATTGCCTTCTGGTATTGCCCCGTCTTGTCGTATGCGTAAGCGAGAAGGCGCTGAGATTTTGAGCCAAAGTCTTCAATGTTTTCCAACGTCGCTCCTTTTTGCGCATCCGGAATAGACTTTTCAAACGAGCCTTGGTTGAAGAACTCGCGAGCCCGTCTGTAATGCGCATACTGACTCAAGGGGCTCAATTGCAGCGCGCGATCGTAATCCGCTAAAGCTTGTTTGAATTTACCGGCCTCGTCAAAAAAATCAGCACGCAAAATGTAAATTCGAGCGCTCTTTGGTTTCTGTGAGACGAGTTTGTTAAACACCGCCTCTGCTTTCTTAGACTCGCCCGCACCGGCGTATCCCATCGCCAAATACTCATCGAACTGATTAGCTTTGGGATCAAGTTGCTGCGCTTTTTTGAATTCAGTCAGACCATGATCAACTTCATCCAAATGACACAAACAGCAACCTAATAAAGCGTGAGCTTGGGCATTTTTGGGATCCAACTTAATCGCCATTTCCAATTCAGATTGAGCTGGTAAATACTTTCGAGACAGGAACAATGAATAGCCTTTCCACATGGCAGCTTCCGATTTTTGTGGTGCGAGCGCGGCAGTGCGCATGTAAAGTATCTGAGGATCACCGCCATCATAGGCTTGAACAGTCTTAGCCTCGAGCAGCGAAGCGGCAAAATCTGTTTTAGCAGTCGCAGCCACCAACTTCATCGTCGAGCCGTATAAGGCTTTATCGAACGCGCTTTGAGCTTGCTCAAGCTGCGCAGAGGTCAGCTTCGCTTCAGCCGCGTTCAGGAAGAGACATTGGGAAGTTAGAATTAGAGTCAGGAGCAGCCGAATTATTGTCATACTTAGTGAGTACTGAAGGTAGTGGTGATACGTTAACATAGCCAACACCGTAGGACGCCTGCCAATTTAAATCTGGGATCCATGAAGTTCAATTTGAGATTGTCTCAAAAAGCAATGCTGCTGGTGGCGGTGCCGCTCATATTTGAGCTGGCTTTCGTATCCATGCTTGTTTTTCAGCTAAAGCAACTGGAAGGAGAGTACACGGCCGAGACGCTGGCTCGTGATGTCTTGATGACAGTCAATCTCGAGCTTAAGTCAATGCTGCAAGCCGCTGGCGCGATGGGAATGTATCAAGTCCATAAGGAACAGCGTTTTAAGGATGAATATCGAAATGCGCTCAATGACTTAAAGAAGTATCGGCTAAATCTGGAAGAGTTAATCAAGTCGGACCAGAGTGAGGACTTAGAGGCCTTTGCCACCACCACCGACAAACTTGTAAAGTCCCTCGGCGAATGCGACATCCTGGCGAATTCAGGAGACCGCATCGACCGAATGCGTAGCATCATTCAAGCTCAAAAACTGCTCCGTAAAATCGACGAGTCTGGTAATAAAGTTATCGAACGTCAAACCCGCATCCACGACGAGCAACGCCCGCACCAAGCGCAAAGTCGCGCTACAATAGAGCTGCTGATCATTGCCGGCGCCATCTTGAGCATTGTCTTGGCCGTCATTCTCGCGCACTATTTTAACAGCGGCACATCGCGCAGGCTGAACGTGCTTATGGACAACACACTCCAACTGGCTATGGAAAAACCTCTGCAAGCGCCGCTTGAAGGCGATGATGAAATTGCCACCATAGACGGTGTGTTTCACAAGATGGCCGAGACGCTGTCCGACGCTCGTTCGAAAGAACAAGCACTGACTCAGAATGCCTTAGACGTGATTTGTTCACTGGATGAAAAGGGTCGCTTCACCAAAATGAATCAAGCTGTCAAAGGCGTGTGGGGATATGACGATGATGAATTGCTCGGACGAGCAATTGTTTCGCTTGTTGAACCTGCCGATGCCGAGCGCACAAGACATTCGATAGAGGAAGTGATCTCGGGAAAATCCGCGGCTCCATTCGAAATCAAAATGCGACGAAAAGATCAGACTGCATGCGACATGTCCTGGTCGGCACATTGGTCAGAAACCGACAAATCGCTGTTCTGCGTTGCTCACGACATTTCAGAACGTAAGAGACTGGAGCGAATGAAACAAGAAGTGGTGGCAATGGTCAGTCATGATTTGCGATCGCCTTTGACTTCGATTCAAGCGATGTTCGACCTGCTCTCTGCTGGAGTTCTAGGGCAATTGAATGACAAAGGTGAAGACAAAATTCGACGCTCCAGTGCATCTCTGAATCGATTGATCTCGATGATCAATGATCTTTTGGACATGGAAAAGATGGAATCCGGAATGTTCGAACTGGACCTCGCCGACGTGCCTTTCTCTACACTGACAGCGCATGCGCGAGAAGCAATACAATCATCGGCAGATCAGAAAAATATCGCTGTCGATGCCACCGACTCAGACCTAAATATCTATTGTGACGGCGATAGAATTGTGCGAGTGTTGGTAAACTTTTTATCAAACGCAATCAAATTTTCACCTCCAGATTCAATCATCAATCTGGAACTAGCTGACCTTCCAGACGCCATCCAAATCAGCGTCGTCGATCAGGGCAAGGGCATTCCAGCCGACAAACTTGAAACCGTCTTCGAGCGTTTCAAACAAGTAGAGCGAGCAGACGAAACGACTAAAGGTGGCTCTGGACTTGGACTGGCAATTTGCCGAGCGATAATAGACGCGCACCAAGGCACCATTGGTGTAAACAGCGAAATCGACAAAGGGAGCACTTTCTGGATCAGACTTCCGAAGCAAGCTTGAAAGTCACAGCATCTCTCGCTCAAAGAGCTTAACCAGCTGACATCTTCCCTTGGCATTTGCACCTGGATGACGGACAATGCATCTTGAATCTCAGGAGTCGTGTTGAATTGGGACAGGAACCGAAGGAACTTTTAAACACCGGGCAGCAAAGCGCCATTCCAAAATCTATGAGAATTTGGATTTTGCCTTTTACGCGCCTTCACCGCATTCCGGTATTCAAGCGAGTCTGGCTATACCTGGCCATTATGGCGATTTATGGATTAGGGGTCGATTGGGTCACCGATCACGATTTCAAGGCGGCATCACAGGTATTTAAGGAACTTGGCGCCGCTGCATACACAAGCGTGATTATCGGGCTTTTACTGGTCTTCCGCACCAACTCTGCTTACGAGCGCTGGTGGGAAGGCAGAAAATTGTGGGGACAATTAGTCAACGAATCTCGCAACATGTGCCTGAAGGTAAAAATTCTGGTACCGACGACTAAGTCCGATCAGACTCGCTTCGGTGAAGTCCTGATCTCTTTCGCTTTTGGCTTGAAGCACCACTTGCGAGATAGCCGGCCAACCAAAACTATTCATGGTGTTGAACTCGATCCAACCGCTAACATTCCAGTGGCAATGACCGGCGAATTGTACAAGCTCCTGCTCAAATGGCAAAAAGAAAATTTAATTGATGGGTTCACGCGCCTGCAGCTGGACGAGCATATAAAAACGTTGATGGACATTCTTGGCAGCTGCGAAAGAATTAGAAGCACGCCGCTCGCAGTTTCTTATCGAGCTTTCTTGCGCCAAGGTATTGCTCTGAATTTGATTGCCTTGCCGTGGTTTGTGCCGCCTGAGGTTTCATTCGTATTTAGCCTGCCAATCCTTTTAATCGGCGCCTATTTCTTAATTGGCTTGGAATTAATTGCAGAAGACATCGAAGATCCCTTTGGCGACGACGGGGATGACTTGCCGCTCGACCACATTTGCGAGAACATTCAGGCAACCATTAGTGAAATTTTGGATCTACCAACACAGAGATTCACGGCTGCTTTCAAACAACCTAAAATCGATCCACTCAAAAGTGTGTAGCACCAAAGATAGTATCGTCGGATAATGCCTTCATCGGCCCGCTCACAAGCACAGCCACCACACTAGGTGCGATGGCCAATTGCTTAAATTTCAATTCAATACTTCTACCAGCGCCTTCCGCCGCCCATCGAATAGCCGTAGCCGCCACCCATGCCATATCCGCCGACGCTGTTCATAGTGCCGTCTTCTGGCGGTCTGCCCCATGAAGCAGCTCCCATTTCACTTTGCAGTTCGTTAAACTGATTGATGCGCATCATCTTGTTGAAATCATCGTCAGACTGAGCGGCTATCTGACCTTCGCGCATAGATTGAATCGCGCCGCCCATGTTGCCTTGGTCGGCGTGTTCGGACTCTCTCAAATTAGCGATTGCTTGATTCAACTGACTTATACGTGTCTGTTCCGCTTGCCTAGATTTTGTATCTGACTGCAACCAGTTTTCGAGCGCGTGCAAATCGCCCGTTCGGTTCGCATAACTCCTACTAGGTGAACCGCCTGCTGCCTTCAACTTAATTAGTTCTGCAATGCGCTTTTCAGCATACAGACGATACGGCTCATTTTTAGCATCCTTCGCTGCCGCCGTTTGAGCATACTGTTGCTCCTGATTTGAAAGACCATTAACGCGAGCCTGGCTATCCAGCTCCATTTGCCGCTCATCTTGAAAGATTGCCTGGTTGCTGCCTTGACTTAACGCCGGACCGATAGCCAAGCCCAGAGAGCACACAACAATGCTCAGAATAGATTTATATCGCATCCTTACCTCTCCAAAACGAATCTTTAGATGATCCCATACCAACAGTTAAAACATACCCAACCGCTTTCTTGAGTAACCTCTGACCGAAGCCCATTTGCGTAACGCTTAGTGAAGCCTGAAACGCCCATATACGCCGGTTCCTCTTTGGTAACCAAGCCCTCAACATGTTAAACATACCGAACCAGAGTTCGCTGCAGGAGTAAAACATGAAAGGCATTCTTATTGAGAAAAATGGTGGTCCAGAGGTTCTGCAATTCAAAGAGCTGACAGTGCAAAAACCGGGACCTGGTCAAGCACGCATCAAGCTCATGGCTGCCGGCTTAAACTTTATCGATATTTATCAGAGAAGGGGCGACTATCCCGTCAAACTGCCGTACACTCCCGGCTTAGAAGGCTCAGGCATAGTAGAGGAAGTGGGACCAGACGTCACCTTGGTTAAGCCAGGGGACCGAGTTGCTTACACTTCACAACCTGGAGCTTACGCTGAGGGCAGTCTTGTAAAAGCTGAAAGCTTGATCCCACTGCCTGAGAATTTTTCGTTTGAACAAGGTGCCGCTTTTCCGTTGCAGGGAATGACCGCTCATTACCTAATTCACGAATTTCGCAAACCGCAGAAAGGTGACGTCGTTTTGATTCACGCGGCGGCTGGTGGCATGGGATTGCTTCTTGTTCAGTGGGCAAAGCATCTTGGTGCCAGGGTCATAGGCACGGTTTCGACCGAAGAAAAGGCAAAGGCAGCCCAAGAGGCAGGTGCTGATGAAATTGTTTTTTACAACAAGGAAAATTTTGTTGATGCGGTCAAACGTCTAACAAAGGATGAAGGTGTGCAACTAATCATTGATGGTGTCGGCAAAACTACATTTGCTGGAAACCTTGAAGCTATTGCGCGGCGCGGCACTGTGGTTATTTTTGGATCTGCTAGTGGACCAGCCGAACCAATTAATCCAAACGGATTGCAAGCAAAGTCGATCACCGTAGCTGGTGGCTCATTAGGCAACTATTTGCTAACGCGCGAAGAGCTTCTTTACAGAGCTAATGATGTTTTGAAAGGAATTAAAGAGGGCTGGCTCAAGCTCAGAATAGACAACGTCTTGCCTCTGGCCAACGCCAAAGAAGCACACACCCTGCTTGAAACCAGGAAGTCAATTGGCAAAATAGTCCTAAGGTCTGATAACTAAATGTGGTGGCGCAAGAAATAAAACTTCATTTTCGCAACCTCTCCTAATTTCTATCGTCAACGAATAGAAGGAAGAGTAGGTTGACGCAATAACTAGAATTGGAAATGAAAATGAAAGCGCTTGCAAACACAGTAAGACACCTGACATTAGTCGAAACAATCGACGAGAAAGTGTGGGGTGAAGTAGATTTGGATGATTTCGAAGATCTATTTGAGCTGGCTGACGATGCTTACATGGCGACTCTGGACACACATGTTGCCAGTCTTGAGTATGCTCGACTAACCAAATAGTTCGCGTGATGGGCTGGCACAATCCTACCCAGAGCGCATCCATAGTGATCCAAATAATTTGGATCGGTTACTGCCAACGAATCTGTAATAGATTCAATCGGTAATAGATTCTCAATTGTCCCTTTCAGGGATTTCGAGCAGGACAAAAGAGGCGCCCAGTGGGCGCCCCTTCTTTTTAATTCTAAAAACTTAGACCGTACTCGACGAATTTCTAAACGAACTATGCACTACGGGATCAGTATCTACACCCTGGAGTGTAGTCTTCGGACTTCTGTATGGAATGTCCACCGACCTGACAAAGTGAATCGGGGCTGCGTTGAACGAGTACCTGACTAATGCAGCTCTTTATCGAAGAAACAAGATTTGCCAACGCGCGCGCGATGGAAAACTTCATTTGTGTTTGTGCATGAGCCTTTCTACGCAAACTGCGAATATCGGCAACGGTCATTCGCTTTTCTGGATTCAAGTCTTCAAGAGAGCCAAGCTCTGCCGTCGACGTTAATCGAATAACATTCACAATTACACCCTCAACACCTAAGACCGACTTAATGATAAGTCTATGTGCCACCAAACTCAAGAGGAATTTTACTTGGCAACGCTTTAACAGTCAACTAATAGATATCGTTAAAGCTAGTAGAATACGTATACTTCGGATACTTAGAAGAAATACAATGTCGCAATTAGACCGACGCGAATTAATCAAGCGCTCGCGCAGAGTAGTTGTCAAGCTGGGCACGGCCGTCCTTATGAGCGACGAAGACGGCATCGCCTTGAGCCGATTTTATTCATTTATCGAAGGACTTGCAGCCATAAAAAAGAGTGGTCGCGAAGTATTATTGGTCACTTCAGGGGCTGTGGGTCTGGGTTCCCAAAAACTTGGTTACGGCACCAAACCTAAACTGCTGCCCCAAAAACAAGCATGCGCTGCTGTTGGACAGGGAAGATTGATGGCGCTCTATTCAGATGCCTTCGACCGCCTCGGTATTACCGCAGCGCAAATCCTCCTTACTGAAGAAGATTTTTCCAACAGACAACGTTATCTGAACTTGAGAAGTACGATCGCTGAATTGGTCTCGATGGGCGCTATCCCAGTCTTCAACGAGAATGACACTGTGTCCACAGCGGAAATCGAGCCCTTGCGTGCCTCGTCTGAATTCAAAGTAAATTTCGGAGACAACGACAAATTGTCAGCTCTGGTGGCAAGTAAAATCGATGCGGACCTACTGCTGATCCTTACTGACGTTGAGGGTTTGTACACAGCGGATCCACGTTCGGATCAAGGCGCCAATTTAATTTCAATCGTGGAAAACATTACGCCTGAAATAGAAGCACTGGCATCAGGCGAAAAGTCAAAAGTAGGCAGAGGTGGCATGAAAACCAAGCTGGCTGCCGCTCGCGTCGCCACCCAATCAGGCTGCGCTACCATCATAGCTGGTGGCAAAATACCAAACGTAATTGAAAAAATATTTGCTTACGAAGACCTCGGCACAATTTTTATGCCACAGGGAATGCGCAGTGGAAAATCAAAGTGGATCGCATTTGCCACCACTGTCAAGGCGGCGATTATCATCAACAAGGGCGCCCAGGATGCTCTTCTCCGCCGTAAAGCAAGTTTGCTTCCGGCTGGCGTAACAGAAGTCCGAGGAACATTTGCTCGAGGCGATGTGGTTAGCGTCGTTGATGATGCAGGCAACGAATTCGCCCGCGGCATCGTAAATTATTCAAGCGTGGAAGCAAAAAAGATTTCGGGCATGCACTCTGATCATATTGATGAAGTTATCGAAAGCAGAAACTATGACGCATTGATAACGCGTGATAATATCGCTTTCTTGGAAGCCTAGCGGGTGTGCAATGACCGGTTCGAAAGATAATCAGCTGACAGCGAAGACGCAAACGTCCACGTCTGTTTTGGATTTAGCTGAGAAAGCAAAGCGAGCCGCCAACGCCATTGCCGGAATGTCTGACGACGATCGCAATGAAGCATTGCTGGCGGTTGCAGGCGAGATTGCCACACACGAGCGCGAAATCCTGGAAGCGAACGAAAGGGATTTAAGCAACGCCGCCAATCTACTATCCCAGGGGAAGCTCACCCAAGCGCTAGTTGATCGACTCAAATTAGATAGCAACAAACTCTCTTCTGTTGTCGCGGGCATTCGGCAGATTGCGAAGATGCCTGATCCAATAGGCAAAATAGACCTTGCTCGTGAACTCGATACGGATTTAGAACTGCGGCGAATAACCTGCCCGATCGGATTGATTGGCGTAATCTTCGAAGCACGACCTGACGCCTTGCCGCAAATTGCCTCATTGTGCTTGAAGAGCGCCAATGGAGTAATCCTGAAAGGAGGCGCTGAAGCCGAACATTCCAATCGTGTTCTTTTTGATTGCTTGAAACAAGCTGCTGTGCGTGCGGGCGTGCCAGGCGATGCTCTGGTGTTACTTGAATCACGCGCAGATGTTAGCGAATTGTTGAAGGCAGATCGTTTTGTTGACCTGATCATTCCACGCGGTTCGGGTGCGCTTGTCAGACACATCCAAGACAATACGCACATACCGGTATTGGGACATGCTGAAGGTGTTTGCCATGTTTATGTGGACGCTTCTGCAGACCTGACAAAAGCCATTTCCATTATTTGCGACTCCAAAGCACAGTACCCATCTGCATGCAATGCGGCGGAAACAATACTGATCCACAAATCCGTTGCCTCAATCTTGATGCCGAAACTTTCAAAAAGTTTGGCTGATGCTGGAGTCTTGATACGATGCGATGCTCAAGCTCTAACGATGGTTGGTGCTCATCCCGCTTCTCTGGCTACCGAAGAGGATTGGAGCACCGAATATGGAGACTTGATTGTCTCGATCAAAATCGTCGAAGACATCGATCAAGCAATTCAACACATCAATCATTATGGCTCAGGACACACCGAAGCAATGATCGGCGAAGACACAAAAGCATTTGACAAATTCTTTGCTCAAGTCAATTCAGCTGGAGTGTATCTCAATGCATCCACTCGCTTTGCGGATGGCTTCAGATACGGGTTTGGTGCCGAAGTGGGCATCAGCACATCGAAGCAACACCCTCGAGGACCGGTCGGTATTGAAGGTCTGGTCACTTACAAATACAAATTGATTGGGGACGGGCATGTAGTGGCAGATTATTCCGGCGCTGACGCCAAACAGTTCACTCATAGAGATTTAAAGCGGCAGGCAAAACAGGAAGATTACTAATGTTGCACGGCAAAAAACTAGGAGTCATAGGGGTCGGTAAACTAGGTGAAGCCTTGATCGCCGGCTTGTTGAAGCAGGGTGATCTAAAAGTTGGTGATATCAAGGGCAGTGTTCATCAAGAATCGTCAATCGCGCGCGTCAAAGAACGATTGGGTATTGAGACGACGCTGGACAATAAACAACTGGCAAGAGACAGAGATATCATCATCATCGCTGTTAAGCCGCAGAACATGGACAAGGTGTTGCGCGACATTGCAGATGAGTTGCGCCCGAACCAACTACTGATTTCGGTGGCTGCATCAGTAACGACAAATTTTGTTGAAGAACGGATGAACAAAGAAATTCCTGTTGTTCGCGCTATGCCCAATACACCTAGCGTCATGAATGCTGGGATGACGGGACTTTGCCTTGGCAAACATTCATCCACCGAACATAAAGGCACTGCAGAAGCAATCTTCAATTGCGTCGGCAAAACAGTGTTTGTAGACGAAAGTCTAATGGATGGCGTTACGGCGCTCTCGGCAAGCGGTCCTGCTTATCTATACGTGGTGATCGAATCACTGGCAGAAGCTGGAGTAAAACTTGGGATTTCGAGAGAGGTTTCAACTCTCCTTGCAGCTCAAACAATGTATGGAGCTGCCCGAATGGTGCTTGAATCAAACGCACATCCAGCTTTGCTAAAAGACATGGTCACCACTCCAGCCGGCTGCACCATAGATGGGCTGATGGAGTTGGAAGAAGGCAAACTGCGAGTAACTTTAATCAAAGCGGTTGTGAAAGCAGCAGAACGCGCCAGAGAGCTGGTCAATAATCAGAACAGCTCTAAGTGAAGTTACCCAGTTCCTCGTGCTAAGACTGCCGGGATGTCCATGATTAATTCAGATTCGTCATTCCTAGCGCATCCTCATCCTCGACTCATTACTGTTTGATAGAACACCAGAACTGGTGCTTTGGTGTCATAATGGGTTGAAAAGCTGCGCTATT
This sequence comes from Candidatus Melainabacteria bacterium, assembly GCA_003151275.1. The sequence continues at coordinate 62,240 of PLXC01000185.1, read as the reverse complement.
AGTTTGATCGCATATGAATCGCCTTTTTATCTCGAGAGTCTTTTTGGCAAGCTGTTCAATGATGATCGGACACTCCGCTTTTGCTTCGCCCGGCGGTCAAACATACACACCAGGGAATGACCAGCATTTGGATCTACAGGGACAAATAGGCGGTAAGACTAGAGGTTATTCAGATTGCGGAAGAGCAGCTGAAGGGGATCTAAATGCTCACGAAGGGAGCAAGGGTAGTTGGAAGACATCCCCCGAAATCAATGAATTAATTGGCAGCGCTGCTCCAGAATTTGCCGATGATCTTAAATGGATTAATAGCGATCCGCTCACAATGTCCAAATTGCAGGGGCATCCAATCTTTATTCGATTTTGGAATCGCGATTGTCGGATGTGCATGGCCAGCGGTCCATTGATGAATGAGCTCTATGATGATTATGCCAAAGACGGTCTCGTTGTCATAGGAGTGCACCATTCAAAGTCCACCCGCGCCGACACTATTGAAGAGGTTGCGAGCGCAGCTAGCAGTCTGAACTATAAATTCCCAGTCGCGCTGGACAATAGTTGGAATACGATATCGCGCTTTTGGATTCATTCTTCAGCGAGAAATTACTCCTCAGCATCCTTTCTCATTAACAAGGACGGAACAATCGTCTGGGGACACGACCTTGGACGCCTCGAAAAAGGATCGCCGGCCGCGCTCTCTCTTCACACAGCGATCCGCAAACTCATTTCGACCCAACCAATGTTAAAAAAAATGGCGCGATAATTTCACTCGTATTATAATCATCGGTGTTCAAGAATTGCACGTAGCGACGTGAGCACGAGTATCAATCCGCTTGTGCTTTCGCTTTTTACCGTGCCCAACTTTGATTTTGATATTAATTGACCAATCAGCAGGGCTATGCGATGTTCAAGTTTCCGGAGCAAGAATACAAATGGTGCGTCGAGTGCCGCGGAAACATCCGCAAGGATGCCTTCTACTGCAAGTTTTGCCATAAGCCGGTAGGCAGCAAATTGCTCCAAGCGAAATTGCCGCAAAACGTCGGCGGCTTTATCACTGAGGCTGCGCGCCAACTTCCCTCTTTTGATGACATACTTCAGTCAATGCCAGCAGAGTTCAGAAAGAGAATTGACGACGCCGATAATAGAACGGCGCCGCCACACATCGGTTTGCGCCCCGGCGTGGATCCTATTGAAAATCGCCAACGCGAACGCAATTCGAATATCTGCCCGCCTAACCCGCCCAATGCGATTGTCTCAGCGCTAGTCTGGGACATTTTGATTAGTCTCCATGCTCAAGGTTTGTCATTAACCAAGATATGTTCCGATCCACGTTTGCAACTTATCGAGTTAAGTCCCGGAGAAATTACTGCAGAGCACGAACAGCGAGTGCGTGAAATCAACGGCGGTCATAAGTGCAAACATTGCGCAGAGTTCGTTCAAAGCGATGATGAAGTCTGCCGTTTCTGTGGCGGAACCGCTCAAAATCCACCCACGCCTATCAATTCGATGTTACTTCTCACTGAAGACATCAGTCGGTTCGATCCCACTTTGCTGCGAAATATCTTGATCTGGGAAGCGGCGAAACGGCGCATTGATGAAGCACCTTCGCTCGAACAGGAGGTTCTAAACAAGAATCGTATTACCGAGGATGAAGTCAATCGCCAGATTCTTACCTTGCGTCAAAACCCTGATCAAATGCCGCGTTCACGCTGGCGGCAGCGCATGTTTGATCTGGGCATTTCTCCGGGCTATCTCGACGCAGGACAAGAATTTGATCTGGATTATTTTATGCTCGAGGATATAGCGATGCTCGGCAGGGCCTTGACGCCTGATTTCACGATTAATGAGAACGCCGATGCGCAGCAGGCATTGATCGTTTTTGACCATGCTCTAAATCGCTGGCAAAATAATCGCTTCTATGCGCAGCAGAAATATCACTTGTTGAGCGGCAAATCGATGGTTTATTTGCACCTTAAAGACGACGAAAGATATCAACGGTTTAAGCGCGCATCAGACGAGGCCCTTCTCGAAATGATGCCAGAAGAAATGCGGGAATCGATGAAGGAAAGTCTAAAAGATCCAAAGATAGATCCGCTGCTGGAGGGACTAAATAAAATGGATCCGGAGCAGCGACTCCAGGCTCTTGAAGATGCCGAAAAAAACTTCATCGAAGGACAGTCAGAAAGACTTGATCGCATGAACGCATTGATTCCGGGTCTGGGCGAGGTGTTCCAAGGTATTAGCGCACATTCGAACCAAATTTTGCAAGTGAGCAAATACGCCTTAAAGGCACGCAGCGCGCTTGAGAAGTCGGATCCTGACTTGGCATGTAGAGAGTTCGAATCCGCGATCGCGCTCTCGGGCACAGAAGTGCACGATGTTAGCCGGAGAGCCGAGCTGTTGTTGGAGCTTGCCAATGCTCAGTTAGTAAAAGGAGATAAGCAGTCAGCGGAGGATAGCTTCAAGCGCGCCTTTGCAGACGCCGCAGACGTTCTCGAAGCAGACCTAGATCCTAATCCATCAAGCCAGGCGCATCACAAATACGCATGCTACCTGCGCGACAGTGGATCATATCCTTCTGCCGAAGAGCACTTCCTGAAAGCGATTTCCTTTTACGCTCAGAGTCGGGAACGCTTGATCGAAAAGGGCTGGCTGCCCGCAGATTCGTCGCGCGACTCTTGGCGCATGAAAGAAGAGTATGCGAAACTTCTGGATTTAATGGCCCGCTACGACGAGGCCAAAGTAGTGGCAGCGGAAAGTGCAGTGCTCAAAGAACAAGAAGAGGAAGAAGAGCGGCAGCACAAGCTAAAAAGAAGCAAAGAGAAGGACAGCAGCGTTTAGATTTCGCCACGGCTCACGAAGGGAACAGCAGAATTGGATGCGGCAATGTTTTGGCCATTTCCTTCGCTTGTCTGGCTGCGGCGATCAACACTTCAGGATCAACGCAAGTCTGCGGGATGGTGGCAACACCTACCGCCGCAAGCACCGCTTCGTTTCGATTGCCTGCAGTCAGAGCTCCGGCAGTAACCGAGGCATGAATAGCTGAAGCAAACTCCATTGCACCGGCACTATCGGTAGCCGAAAGAAGAGCTGCGAATTCCCCACCGCTGAGGTGAGTGACGATATCAATCGGCGAAATCACTGACTGAATTCGCTCAATGATAGAGAAGAGAGCTGGGCCAGGCAATGGCACTGTCTCATTGCCCAATCGCAAAGCCACTTCGAACACGACCACGGAAAGTGGTGAAGCTGCTTTCTGATAAAGAGCAAAATCTCGAAACAAGAAGTAAACGAAAGAAGCAAAAGAATTCAATCCGCTCGCAGGATCGATCATGGTGTTATTTACTGTCTCCACCAAGGTCATGTCAAGTTTGATCGGTGGTGGCAGCGGAACAGCCGGAGTGGCTGGCGGCGCGGATTTAGGGACAGGAAATGCCGGCGCAACCGACGGAGCAGGCGCAGCAGGCACAGCCGATGGATCCGATGGAGCCGTTTGGGCACCAGCTGCTGCGGGGACAAATGGTGGTGCGGAGTGGGTGCCGGGCACTGGAACAATGTCGGAAGCCATCGGCCCTTGGTCGGCCGGCATCGGCGCTTGGACGGAAGGCATCGGCGCTTGGACGGAAGGCATCGGCACTTGGTCGGAAGGCATCGGCGCTTGGTCGGAAGGCTTCGGCGCTTGGACGGAAGGCATCGGCGCTTGGATCGCAGGCATGGGCACTTGGTCGGCAGACAGAGGAGCTGCCGGTCTCTGAACATGGGGAACAGCTGCCGGCGTCCCCGGGAACAACGCAGGCATGTTGCTTCGAGAAGCTTTGGGATTAAAGGCCGGTGGCTGAACTAGATCATTGACCCAAGAATCAGAAGGGGGTGGTGTTACCTGCGGTGGCGCTGAAAATGCATTTATCGCTTGCTCATCTGACTTCGCGTAAAAGCCTGGCTGTTGAAGTGGCGCATGCCCCCCCGTTTGGGCTGGCGAAGGTTCGCCTCCCAATACAATCGGTTGAGCACTGGTGCCCGCCGTGAACGGGTTGTCCATGTCCATACCGACACCACCGATTCCGACACCGAGCGACATTGGTTGAGATGGCGCCTGTTCTTGCTGACCGTCTTCCGGAACATACTGAGAGTCGACCTTGATTTTGCTCTGCACCATCAAGACGTCTTCGGTCGAACGATTCCAAATCCTAATCGCGCTCGGACCGTCCCCTCTTTGCAACGTCCAGCTCGGTGGCACTCTGTTTCCCGCCGACATAACTAGCTTAACTATGAACAACTGGTGATTGTTTGGATGCTCAAACGGCAGCTCAATGGTTTTGCCCATGCGTTTTTGGGCTTCTGAAATTGCGTATCTGAGGTCGTCAGTAGTGGGAGTGGCATTCATTTGCGGCAGTCTATATGTCTGGGCAGTGCTTAAAGAATCGAATAAAGGCATGCGTTTTAAACCTCACCGCCAGCGTTAGCGCGTAATCCCCAATTTAACCATATTACCGCATCAGACCCAGACGACGGGAACTGGGCAGCCGAGAGCAACTAAGTTTTACTTGCTTCAATCTCTTTAGCTCGCTTTTCCAGCTTGCTAGCCTCGTCCATCTTGCCCTGCTTGTGCAGCACTTGCGCGTACATTTTCATGCTTCTGGCAACCTCGGGACTATTTGGTCCCAGCGCCACCTCCTTTATCTCCAAGGCTCTCTTAAACAACGGTGCGGCATCCGCAGTCAAACCTTGAGCTTGTTTCAGCACTGCAAGACAAGAGAGAATCTCGCCAGTGCGAAGATTTTTATCACCCAGAGCGTCTTCTCTGATCTTCAAAGCTTGCAAAAACAGCCGTTCTGAATCAGCAAAATTGTTCTGCAAAAAATCGATGCTTGCTAAACCTACTAGACTGTCAGCAACCAGCGGGTGGTTTGGATTGAGCGATCGAGTAGAGATTGCTTGCGCGTCTTTATACAGGGTTCGCGCTTGTTTCAACTCCCCTTTTATTTGATAATCCATGGCCAAACTATTTTCTGTTTCCGCGACGTCCGGACTGTTCGCACCGAGTTGCTTCTTTCGAATCGCCAGCGTCGTCTGCAACAGCTTCATGGCTTGGTCTACACGACCGGTCTTGTTGTAAATTGCTGCCAATGCTTTGAGACTGTCGGCATATTCCAAACTATTTACGCCTGCGTTTGTTTTGCGTATTGCCAATGCTTTGGTCAGCAAGGGCTCTGCCTGGTCGGTCTTATTTTCAGCGAAATACACCATAGCCAAATCGTTCATGCTGTCAGCAATCGGCAGGCCATTCTGTCCAAAAATATCGGTCCGAATTGCCAGCGCTTTCTTAATACTCCGCTCCGCTTCTGGATAGAAGTCCTGCTTGAAATAAACATTGCCTAGATTGTTTAAACTTGTAGCCAGACGTGGATCTTGTGGATCGTAGCCCTCGGCAAGTTCACAAGCTTCCTTAAAGGACTTCTGCGCGGCGCTATAGTGCCCTTGATTAAACTCCTTCTCTCCAGTGTCATTCAGGCGCTTCCAAACTGCCGTTGTGTTAACGGGCTCAGGTGCGGGCTTCGGCCAGAAAAAGAAAGTCATCAAACTGAGTGCCACTGCCACTGATACCGCTGCGATCACCGGTATCCAGGAAAATCTTTCCGGAACCGGAACCGAAGAGGGGCTTAACGATGAAGGCTGTGCTCTCAGCGACGTGGTTGTCGTGATCTGTTGAGCGAAAGCGGGAGTGTTAGTCTGAGCGGGAATGTTAGTCTGAGTGGCATTTTTAGCTGGCCGCAACGTGTTTCGGAAGAGTTCAATATCGGTCCACAATTCGAGCACGGTCTGGTAGCGATCGTCAGGTTCACGCTGCAAACACTTCAAGACTATCTTTTCAATTTGCTCCGGGATCGATATCAACTCAGGATCCACACTCACAAATGCGCGTGGTGTTTCATGAATGTGTCGCTGCAATGTATCCAGGGTGTTGGCGCCCAAAAGAGGTGGTTTGCCCGTCAGCGTTTCATACATCACGCAGCCCAGCGAATAAATATCCGAGCGAGCATCCAAGCGATTGCCCATGCACTGTTCGGGACTCATGTAGAGCGGGCTGCCGAGAATTTGACCTGTGTGAGTCAACTGTCCGGACTCAGCTACGGACATCGTCAAATGTTTTGCAATACCAAAATCGACAAGTTTAACGACATCTTCCGCCTCTTCAGTGACCAGCATGAAGTTGCTTGGTTTCAAGTCACGATGAATCAATTCACGTTTGTGTGCACAGTTCAGGGCATCACACGCTTGGCAAAAAATCCAAGTAGCTCGCATCAATTCCAATCGTTTCACCTTGCGGATCTCTTCCATAAGGTTGCTGCCTTCAAGAAAGTCCATCACCAAATACGGTTGTCCTTTAAATGAGACACCGAAATCGTAAACCGTAACGATGTTGTGGTGCTTAAGGCTGCTGACTAGCTTTGCCTCCAGTTGAAAGCGCTTCAGGCTTGGCACGTCAGATGCCACCAAAATTTTGATTGCCACAATTCGGTCCATCAGCATGTGCTTCGCCTTATAGACCGAGCTCATACCGCCCCGGCCAAGCATCGAGATGATCTGATACCTTTCGGCGAAGAAACTGCCGATCAGGGGATCGATGTTCAGCGGTGTAAGAGGGCTGCCATCAGTTGGGCAAAATTGTGCGTCACTAACGAATTCTTTTCCGCAAGCAAGACACGTTCGTGTAACGTCACTTGCTTTCTGCTGCTCTTCAGAATCGGAACTCACACTTTCCACCCGCCACCAAAATGGCGCCCGGACTAAGCCGGGATGCCGCTAGCCATAATGATCTCGCAATCCTTAGGAAAGGAATCTTTGATACTTTTAACGCTTGCCTCAGTTATATCCGTACCGGTCAAAGAAACCTTAGTCAGTGCCTGCAGCGCTTTCAATTTATCCAATGAGGCTTCTGTAACTTTGGTATTGTCCAGCCAAATTTTCTTCAACGAAGTTACTTTGGCAAGCTGCTCGACGCCTTCATCAGTTATTTGTGTATCCGACAAATCCACCTCATAAAGCCTGTTGAAATGCAAAAGATGAGCAAGATCTTGATCGTCAACTTCGCTCTCGCTAAAGTCAATTGATTGTATAGCGTGGGGATCCATCTCTTTTAGTCCGACTAAGTTTAACGGTTTCTCTTTTCGCACTTCCAATTGAACATTACTGCCGGCCGGTATTTTGACCAAACCTCGAGCTTCGCCAATTCCTTCCCAATAATCAGGATCGTCCTCTGATTCAACGAGAACCTCTCCAAGCGTCAGCTCAGGAAACTTGATTGTTTTCGAGGCAATTGAATTATCTTTGGAATGCTCTTTGGAAACATCTTTGGGTGGTTCTTGTTTTGCACTGGGCTTTGGCACAGATTCAGAAGGCGAAACATTCTTATTCGTTGCAGCGCCTTTTTGTGCTGTGGCAATCAAGCCTGCTGTCACAAATCCGACTAAACTCCACTCCACCAACAATCGCGAGACATCGAGTTTGACTGGAGGTTGACCGACGACAGAGGGCGGCATGTAGAGAAATCCAAAACCTGTTGGGCTTTCGTTGATAAATTTCCAAGGCGGATAAAGCCCCATGGCAACGATTATGGCAATGCCTAACCAGAGAAATAATTTTTGGTTTTCGTTCAAGGGTGTCATTGGTTAATTTCGCGCTCTGAAGATTATTATCTCTATCCCGACGCGCCTAATTTATAAACGGCGCGCTAGTATGCTTAGAGTACCGCGGTCCGCACGTCATTGAAACCCATTGGAGGAGCCATCATGTGGGAACGATACAACTTGTCAGGTCAGCAGGCGATGTCATCTGGTAAATCAGCTGACGCTGAAAACGCTTTCCGAATGGCTTTGCAAGAAGCCGAGAAGATTGGACCGCACGATCCGAAGGTTGCAATTAGCTGCGTCAATTTAGCTAACTGTTTACGACAGCAAGGCAAATTCCCCGACGCAGAACCGCTTTACAAGCAGGCAATCGTCGTCAAAGAAAAACATTTTGGACCTTTGCATCACGAACTCATCAGCGTGCTTGAAAACTACGCGAAAATGTTGAGAGCTGCCGGACGCGACGGTGAGGCCGACAAGATGGACCTTAAAGCGCGAGCAATTTTTGCCAAGAAATAATTGGGTTATCTAGAGACGTGAAGAAAAGCGCTGCAAGCGGCTCACAGGACAGATGGCAAAAACCTGTCGAAGCGGGCGTTTTGCAATATCAGAGCGGGTTCGGTAATCACTTCGAAAGTGAAGCCGAAGCTGATGCACTTCCAAAAGGTCAAAATTCTCCTCAGCGAGTTGCGCACGGTTTGTATGCCGAGCAACTGAGCGGCTCCTCATTTACTGCGGCTCGGGCGGAAAATCTGCGCAGCTGGCTTTATCGTATTCGCCCTTCTGTTTTGCACTCGCCTTTTAAGAAATTTGATCAGGGGCTATGGCGGGGCAGACCTTTCAATGAGGCTCAAACATCACCAGAGCAATTACGTTGGGATCCGCTGCCGACTCCAACCGAGTCCACAGATTTCGTTGAAGGCGTGGCCACTATTGTCGGCAATGGTGACAGTGCCAGCTGGAGAGGCTGTGCAACTCACATCTACTCGATCAATCGCTCGATGCATGAACGCTTCTTTTACAATGCTGACGGTGAGATGCTGTTCGTTCCTGAATCAGGCTCATTACGTATGCGCACCGAATTTGGTGACATCGATTTACGCCCTGGTGAAATCGCAGTCATCCCACGTGGCGTCAAGTTCCAAATCCAATTGCTGGGCGGCACTGCCCGTGGTTACATATGCGAAAACTACGGGCCACCTTTGCGCCTGCCGACATTAGGCTTGATTGGCTCAAACGGACTAGCCAATCCGCGAGATTTTCTCAGCCCTGTGGCGAAATATGAGGACGTGGAGGGGCAGTTCGAATTAGTTGCGAAGTTCAACAGTCAGCTCTGGCAAACACAGTTAAACCATTCGCCACTAGATGTAGTGGCATGGCACGGCAACTGCGCCCCGTACAAATATGACCTCAGCCTCTTTCAGGCAATTAATACGGTCAGCTTCGATCACTCTGATCCCTCAATCTTCACGGTGCTTACCTCAGCCTCCGAATTACCAGGCTTCGCCAATGTGGACTTCGTTATCTTTCCACCACGTTGGCTCGTCGCTGAACACACATTCAGACCGCCGTATTTCCATCGCAACATGATGAGCGAATACATGGGTCTGATCATTGGACAATATGATGCTAAGGAGGAAGGCTTCGTACCAGGCGGCGGCAGCTTGCACAACTGCATGTCTGCTCATGGTCCCGACGCGGAAACGTTCCAACGCGCCAGCGCAGCGGAACTAGCGCCAAAATTCTTGGCTGACACATTAGCTTTCATGTTTGAAAGCTCTCTAATTCTCCACCCAACCCAGTTTGCACTTCAGTCTAAAATTCTGCAAAAGAATTACTTGGACTGCTGGGCGGGTTTGAAAGCAAACTTCAAAAAAGAATAGGCAACGGCGATGATGGCTGTAAAGTGCTTCTTGCCAATTTCTTTTAGCCCATGGGGCTGGAAATCCTGGCGCTGTGAACAGTCGAGTCAAGACGTTACGTTATCTAATATCTTGACCGGGGAATAGCGGATATGGCGGCTGCTATTCTTACATTCACAGACTGTGGGCAGCTAGCTTCCAAAATCTGATATTGTTCCGTTCACTCACCGCGACCGGCAAGGTTGCCAGGCGAGAGAAAAATCGCATTAGCCGTTAAATTTCCGCAGCGTCCCGACAAAATGTATAAACCAAAAAAAGAAGAGAGCCCCGCAGTTTCCCATCGCCAGAGGTTACCCGTGGCACCGGCGATGCCGGGTATAAAACAGATTTCTGCTCAGTTCGAAGAAGCCGTGCAGCGACGCGGTACCATCGTTGAGCAACCGTGGACGACGACTGTGCCCAAGCAGCAGTTCGTGCTCATGGTGCAGTGGGATCAACCCGCAGAATTCCCACTCTGGACCTTGTATGAAGAAAATGCCAATGAGTCGAAGATGCATTGGAGCCAAACGTTTCCTCCATCAGACGTGCAATTGATGTATGACGTCCTGACCATGTCGGTGGAAGCAGGAAGTCAAAAAACCTTCAAAATTCCAGATGAGCTCAAGCCCAAAGACGACTACGATTTGATGAAGCCGGAGCCCATTCCTGTCAAAGCATCGCCTGCGCCTGCGCCATTACCACCTCCGCCACCGCCTCCACAGCCGCAGCAGCAGCAGCCTCAGGGATATCCGCAGCAGGGCTACCCGCCGCCGCAGGGATATCCGCAACCACCACAGGGTTATCCGCCGCAGGGATATCCGCAACCACCACAGGGTTATCCGCCGCAGGGATATCCGCAACCGCAGCAGGGCTATCCACCTCCGGGTTATCCGCAATATCCACAACCTGGATATCCGCAGCAGGCGCCGCCTCAGCCACCAGTTAACCCGAATCAACAGTCCCCGTGGAACAACCAGTTCGGTTCACCACAAGCCCAACCACAACAGCAGCAATCCCCGTATCAGACTGCCGCACCGGCCGCACCTAAGGCACCATCGCCTGGGTCTGGCGCTGACTTGCGCCCAATCGATTACGACATGATGTCTAAGCGAGCCAATGTATTGCTCGGCGAATTGCTAGTTGAAGCTGGTTTGGTGCCTCGGCCGACTCTAAATGCAGCCTTGAAAATACAAGAGTTGGTGCGCGAAGAAAAGATGGACCCAGAGCAAGCGTTTGACGCGCTCAAACGCCTACATTCTATGGGCGCTACGATTGACGACTACTTAAGCCCCACTGATTTTAGATCTGGCAAGTCTATGAGCAAACCGAGATCGGACACTCCCGGTGGTGCCGCCCCGTCATCGTCTTCGCGTGGTCCTATGGACCCTGAAAAACAACGCGAGATGCACGCCACATTTGACCTTCTGCAAAAAGCTGGGTTGCTCAGCGAGAATGATTTGAAATCGGCACAGGCCGTTCGTTCTAAGCACGGCGGTGACATGGTGCAGATTTTGAAATCCGCAGGGAAACTAGAAGTACAAACGTACGACGCTGCGTTGGTTTGCATCCAACTGATTCATGTCGGCAAAATGAAAGTGGAGCAGTGCATCATTGCTCTGAACTACTGCAGCCGCAGTCGAGTCGGATTTGACGAAGCGATGGAAGAACTTAATTGGCCAAATCCAAGGAAGTCCTAACCTTAGTTGAGCTGTGGGCGTATGACCGATAACATTGACGTCGATAACCCGTATAAACATAGTCAACTGGCGCAGCAATCGGAACTGGCTGCGGATTTTCGCAAAGCAGAGATTCAATTCAAAGCCGCGGTGAGAGCCGCTGATGCCTTGCCTCTGGCAGAATACAAATCAAATTTTCAAAGTAATCTTGCTCAAGAACATGTGATTAAACATGCGGCGGAAAACTTCGACAGCGATCAAAAGGTAACTAGCCTTGAGTCTGTGGAAAGCGCCTACCATGAACTTATAGCGCTGCCGTTTTTGACCCGCATTCAACTGGCTGGATTTTATGCTCGCCACGAGGCTATACCAGAAGCTAAGGATGCCTGCGATGATGCTTTCCGAGTTGGACTCGATCCACTAGTGCGAGAAAATCGCAACATCTATGCCATGTTCCAAAGAGCCGGAGATTTGCAACGACATCTCTCCGATATTCTTGGACCCGATAGCGTTGAAAAGGTCTTCAATGCCACTTTCGACAAATTAGACATCAATAAAGATGGATTCGTGGACTCCGATGAGTTGAAGCGAGCTCAACTTGACATCAGCATTGGTGCCGATGCCCAGCAAGTGATTAGGTATTTACTGCACAATTATCTTGATGTCGAAAAAGCAAGTAACGACGAATTTGGCATGGAAATCAGCGGCATCACGAAAGCCGATGTGCACAATTATGAAAGCAATTCAGCTTCGCGCTGGAAGCGCATGAAAAAGAAACCTTGATCAAGACTGTGATCATGACTGATCGACTGATCAATATTGATCAATAAGGATCAACTGATTAATACTCCTCATTACGCCACTGACCACTGATCCGAGTTTTGAGGATCGTGTGGCGTTGACCGGGCGAAAGAAGAGCATGCTTTTCTCTGAGCGCCTGATAGGCACTATGCATGGTGCCACAGATCCATGACTCCGAGTTTCGTTCCAGGCCGACGCAGGTCATCGACATAACTGCCAAATCATTGTTGGGCAGCAGTTCCACATGTTCAGCGTAAATCTCCTGCGGTTGTTCCTCAACAATATCTCTGCGGATTGATAGAACTTTCATTGGTTGCCTCTTATGCAAACACCATTACTGACTGCAAAACTCACTTTAGCTTCGTTTGTTGGCAAATTGATGGCATCTATTGGTTAAACCAAATTCTTGATTCTCGAAATGGAGCGCGACTGTCCACAGTCGCCCATGATCACGCATCAAGGCGGGTCAGGTGACCCGCGCTCCATTTCATGTGGAACCTGTGGATCGTGGCACGTCAGCTCCATTCCACAACAGGCATACTTTGTGGTATTTCGCGCACAAAAGGGGCGGGGCCCATAAATACGGCACTTAATGGGTATACTGTTTGCAACAGCCGAGGCATACACGCACCCCTGATGGGCAAAAACATCTTACTTTTGGACGACGATAAGCAGTTTTGCAAACTGATGGCATCTGTTCTAGAAGGACGCGGGCACAAGGTTTTGCAGGCCGATAGCGGTCAACAAGGGTGGGAAACACTGAACAAAGAAAACCTTGATCTAGTCATAGTTTGCGGACCGCTGCCTGACAAAAGCGGGATCGATTGGATCACAGAAATTCGTCAAAAGGGCAACCAAGTTCGGTGCGTTTTTGTTGGCGCGTCTCAAAAAGAAGTTCAAATCAATAAAGCAAAACTGGAAAATGACCTGGGCATTTCGTTAATCGTCCACAAACCAGTGATCCCATTTGTTTTTGGCGCCCAAATCGAAGGGCAATTTGCCGAAAGCGTCGGCAATCAAGCCGCCAAACTCAAAGATTTTGAGACCATGTTTCTTGCGCTTGTCACTAAGTACGCGCGGATGCTGCCGGGAAAATTAAATGATTTGTCGGCCGCAATTCAGAAGGCAAAAGCAGAACCAGATAACCGAGATTTAGTCGGCGAGGTGCGAGCCCAGGCGCACAAGATCAAGGGCACTGGCGGCTCACTAGGCTTCAGGCTGGTAGGCGAAGCGATGGCATTCATCGAAGCATCTGCAGTTGCCATGCCGGATAAGTCGCTGGAAGAGCAGCAGATTTCTTGGGCGGAAGTCGATAGAAAATTGCTCGACGCGCAGGCCGCGGGCGAAATGGAAGCAAAAGAAGTTGCTCAAGTCGTGGCTGGGAAAGATGAGGAAACCGCCGAGCATGCTCCCGCAATGGCTCGAATACTCGTTGTAGACAGCGATCAAGAATTTCTCAATTTGATCGAGGAACTCGGAAGAGAGCGTTTGGTGGAAATCGTCAAAGCTCTCAATAACACAGAGGCACTGGATAAAGCTTGCCTGCTGCCGCTTGATGCCGCCTTGGTAAATGTCGTCAGTGATGCACCTGAAGAATCATTCCGCTTAGCTCGCCAGCTCAGGGAACTGCCTGGCTACGAGAATTTGCCGTTGGCGTTTATTTCAGGCGACGCATTTATAAAAGATCGTGTCGAGGCTGCGCATGCTGGTGCCTCTCTTTATTTGGATAAGCCGCTGCAATCAGACTCGCTAGAAACAGCCGTTCAGCATCTGGTCGCCATCAGGCAAGGTGGTCGACCACGTGTTTTGATCACAGATGACGACGAGTTTTTTGCCAACACTGTTGCCCTGGTGCTGAGAAACGAAGGCATGATCGTTAGAACCCTGCTCGATCCCACCAAAATCCTCGACGTCATGCAAGACTTCCCCCCGGACATGCTGCTCTTAGACGTGATGATGCCAGGTGTGACGGGATTCGAAGTATGCCGCATGCTGCGCCAAGTTCCGCGCTGGCAAGATCTGCCGATCATTTTTCTAACTGGGCAAACTGGAGTTGATGCGCGCGTAGAAGCGTTTAGATCCGGTGGTGACGATTACCTGCCAAAGCCAGTCGTCAACGAAGAGTTACTTACTCGAGTCAAAGTTCGTTTAGACAGGTCCAAACTTTTAAAGGAACGATCAGACAAAGACACGATTACCGGCTTGCTTCTGAGACGGGCATTTTCAGAGCATCTAACCGGAATGATCGCAGAAGCGCAAAGACTAAAAGCGAGCTTCACAGTTTGCTTGCTAGACGTCGATCACTTTAAGAAAGTCAATGATACCTACGGCCACCTCGCCGGTGACAAAGTGCTCGCAGGGCTTGGGCAGCTGCTTTCAAGAAGATTCAGAGTCGATGACCTACGGGGACGATGGGGCGGAGAAGAATTCATTCTGGCATTCAGACGTGAAGCCAAAGCAACGATGCATGCAGCAGTCGTGCGCGTGTTGGACGAATTCAGCAATCTGAAATTTGTCAGCGATGACGGTCAAGAATTTCACGTCAGTTTCAGCGGTGGTTTAGCAAGCTTTCCCGAAGACGGTGAATCAGTCTACGAGCTGCTGCAAACCGCAGATCGCAGGTTGTACGAAGCTAAACGCGCTGGACGCAAACGAATAGTTTTAGACGATCCCGATCCAGTTATGAGGCAGTGAGATCTGATCCGGTGAGTGCGGCTCTGATCATCATTCGGTAAGGTCTAATCCGAATATGAGTCGGTGAGATCGAGTTGGTCTCATGATTCGGTAAGGTCAGTTCCGATTATGAGTTAATAACTACTCGTTGTCTTTCTGTTGTTTTTTGTAATTTTCAAAATTGGTTTGTTGTTGTTGATACTGCAATGCCCGATTCAATAGATCGGTAGGACTCTGTGTTCCTGTCGCACCGCCAATTTCCACAGCACGGCGATAAGCATTCACGGCACCATTGTAATCTTTGGCATGCAACAAGGCATTGCCCAAACCTATTTGAAAGTCAGCATTGCGAGGTTGATACTTTGTCGCCAATCGATACTGACCAGCGGCTGCAGCGTTATTGCCACCACGGAGCAGAAAATTGGCGTAGTCGTAATGCAATTGACCATCGGCAGGCTTCATTGCCAGAAGCGCGTTGTATTCGCCTGCCGCCTCACCTTTGCGCTGAGAAACGTAGATTTGAAGCAAGCATCGATGAATGGTTTCTTTCTTAGCCAGCGCGGATTCCGCCCAGCTAGCATTGGCAGAGCCGGCCAAAACAGCCGCCGCCAGAGCCAATGAGAACGCCGTGCGATTTATCATAGAAAACATCTAGGACCTCCAGAACAGTTAGCTATTTTGATTACGCATGTTGTATTTGTCGAGCAACAAATAGAGGTTGTTTAAATTCTCGTCGGAAGCCGGTTGGCGTCCATATGAGCCCTGGAAGGTCTCAAACATTCCCCGTTTTGGCACAGCGAATTCGATAAACAAAATCCATACGCTTCCTTTTTCAGGCAGCATTTTTTTTTCGTTGAACTTCCAGCCACTTGGTGGACTCGGATTAACATTGTCATGGAACTCAAACTTCACAGGCAGAGCCTTGTTCAAAGGTGGTCCCTTGAGGTTTTTCGTGATATGAAAGTTTGCCAGCGGCGGATGATTCCAATGAATGTCGCCAGTTTTATCAATTCCTTCAAATTCAGCAAGAACTATACACTCAGCCTTGATCGCATTATCGAAAGAGAGAGCATAATCTGAAGGGTTGATTTCAATTGGCTTTGGAATTTCTACTGGTTTGACGACCTCGACAGGAGGCGGCGGCGCAGGATGGGCCGGCACTATGTCAATCTGTTTAATTTTAGGAGCAAACGCGACCATAGGTGTGTCTGCTTGCACGAGCGCTTTCCTTAACCATGGCACCGCTTCATCGTAT
Organism: Candidatus Melainabacteria bacterium; assembly: GCA_003151275.1. The sequence continues at coordinate 46,312 of PLXC01000185.1, read as the reverse complement.
TTGTTCAAATGAAACAATGCTTGTCCATATTCATAAGCCAATGATTGCTGCCTCTTTGGCTCCAGTTCAAAAATCTTTTCTATAGCGAATGCAACCTGATCCCACTCTTGTGAGTGCATACATGTATTGTAAAGACCTTCATAGTACTCAACTGACTTAGGACTCAATCCAATTGCCGTGCGGTACTCGTCTCTGGCTCTGCCGTAATCGCCCGCATTGTAGTAATCGGCGGCCTTATTTGAATGCCTGATCAGTGTCACCGACTCTTCCGCAGATGCCTTCTGGGGCATCGATAAAAACAATGAGAGAAGCGTCGCTGCACCTGCCAACATGGCAACCTTCCGCTTCATGCCATTCATCCTTGACTTTTTCGAACCTGGGACCTTTCTGAACATTCATAACTCCTCTCGCCAACACATCGATGGCTGCAAAGAAACAGCCAGTGCACCATCATAATCTCATTTCTACCACTTTGATGCCCGAACACTAACTAGTCGGTTCATTTTTGTCGATTTTTTGCTGACTCATAACCGCCATTGTCGTCTGAGCGTTCGTGAGGTTAGCATCGGTCAGATCAGCTTCGAAGACCCAAGCATTGTCCAAAATCGCCGAATCGAGGTTGGCGCGCTTTAGAACTGCCCCCTGCAAAGAAGCATTTGTCAAATTGGCGTGAAACAAATTTGCCTCGGTCAGGTCAGCACTCTCAAGCGTGGCATCAGTCAAGTTGGCGTAACTTAAATTTGCTCTGCGCAAATTGGACCGAGACAGACGCGCTTGGGAAAGATTTGCCCGGCTGAAATTTATACCGGAAAGGTCTTTGTCGTTCAGATCTTGACCACGTAAATCGACTGTTGAAAAGTCCATCGATGCCAGCTCCAAAGCTTTCAAATCGACGCCCCGCATGTCCCATTGGGATATGTCGCAGGCGCGCAAATCGTTAGCAACAAATCTAAGTGCAGTCAGATTTGCACCCTTCAGGTCGGCACCTGTAAGGTTTGCACCTCTAATGTTAGTTGCCAGAAGGATGGCGTCTTTGAACGAAGCGCCGGACAAATTTGCCTCTTTGAAATCCGATCCGGATAAATCAGCTTGCTGCAATGTAGCTCCAGAAAGATTCGCCCCTTTAAAGAGGGAATTTCGCACTACTGCACCGTCAAAATTTACACCACTTAAGTTGGCAGAAGAGAAATCGCACTGTTCAAGATCCGCTCCAACAAAATTGACACCACTCAAGTCGGCGTTACAGAAATGAGAGTTGCGCAAGTTCGCTTCCTTGAGATCCATTCCGCTCAGGTTTGCCCGGTCCATCTTCATGCCGGACAGATCTACGCCCGAGAGCAGAAGTCCGCGCAAATCGGTGCCGGTGAAATCTGCGCCACTAAAATCAATGCCTGTCAGTACAGCGCCGCTGAAGTTAGTGCCCTGTAAATTGGCACCACTCAAATTGGCACTGGTCAAATCTGCGCCCTGAAAATTTGCACCCCGTAAATTGCAACCGGCCAGGTTGACACTGTGCAAATCGGCAGCCGCCAAACAAACATTGCGCATATCTGCACCGCTCAAATCGGCGTGTTTCAAACTTGCCCTGGTCAGGTCAGTCTTTTTAAAGTTGCCACCACTGAAGTCCGCGTGGTCAAGCTTGGCCTCCCGCATAAATGCACCATTCAAATCGGCGCCAGGCAGATGCTTGTGCGTCAAATCGGCACCGGACAAGTTGATTTTGCGGGGCGCTTTTTCCTTGCGCCACTGATTCCAGCGAAAAGCACCAAAGAGAAGTTGCTCAAGTAAGGAGTGTTCGGTCAAATTGGCAGAACCTCAAGGCAATCAGAAATTCTTACCAAGATCCACCCCCGCCACCACCGAAGCCACCACCACTAGAACCGCCGGAGAATCCGCTCTCGCCGCTGGCTGCGCTGCTGCCACCACCATTTCCACTGCCACCATTTCCACTGCCACCACTGGGAGCAGACCCGAACGTACTGCGCATCGTATTCAGACCGCCGCCTAAATCATTGACGAATTCGCCAACGGAAAAAATACTGTTTGGTCCATAACCAGATGACTGATACCAATCAGGAGGCTCTGTCAACAAGCCCTCAAACGCGCTTGCCCACTGGTCCGCAGCACCAAGCACCATGGCGTAAGGAAGTAAGCGTCCGAAAATAGTCGGGTCTTCCTTTGCCAAAACTCTGATTCGATCCTTCTCTGCCAAGCGGACAAAGCGAGCAAAACCCAAACACTCGCGCCGTGCTTTCGAGCCTGCAGCTGACCGCGCCGGCATTGCCTTGGCGAAAAGCGCAATGATCAATCCAGAAATTAACATGCCAACTCCCAACGGTGGTTTGATGATCAACATCCATATGCCGATTAGTAAGAACAAAAAAGCCATTGCTCGGTACTTGATTCTTACAACGTCGGGGTTGCTTAAAAACAGTCCCTTATTGGTTAACTCTTCGTAGATGTATTTTTTGATCGCCGGTATGTGCACGTAAAACTCTTCCTTTAAAGTGGACAGCGATCGAGAAGATCCTGCCGTTAGAGATGAGTGAAAAATGCCTTTGAGAAATTCTTGCTCGTGCTGCGAAAGTCTTTCAGTTGCCGGAGGATCGGTCTTGGTGAAGACGTAATCCTTGTTCGAAAAAAATAAAAATCCTTGATTTGATGTTTGGGCAATTTTCAGATGTCCTCGCGCTGCCAGATCAATTAGCGTTGACACTATGTCTTCCATATCGCAAGATTCGTCAACCAAAGTTCCTACCTCTGCCGGCGACAAATCTTTTGGAGGGTTCCACTCCACAGCGATCGGATGGTTAGCATCTATATCTCGACCTGAGTGCCACCATAAAAGATACATGGTGGTAAATACTGCCAACGGAATTAAATACGCCGGCCACCAATCGACAAAGGATTGGAGAGCCTCTTGCCACCAGGAAGGCTGCACCACACTGCCTGCCGGCAACCCGACGACAATAGTCAATCCTGCACCTGGTTGCAGTGAATTTGGTGCCGTGAATTGAATTGATGTGCCGATGACAGAGGTCGTTGCCTTTTCGGTCGAGCCAGGCGGGCCAACGAATGCTTCTGCGCGAATCTGGTCGGATTTCACATCTGATGGCACGTGCACAGTGGCGGAGGCACTGTCGATTGGGTAGGGCCACTCATTGCCAGTTGCATTCCAGTACAACTCAGGGGCGTGGTCGAAAAAATTGAAAGCTCGCTTGACTTTGTATTTTATCTTATAGGAGTGGTTACCGGTGATGGTGCGATCGGCGTCACCGATTTTGACGATCACATCATGATCTTGATGAGTAAATACATAATTTAGTGCTGAACCGGTGTCGTCTTTGACGCTCTCAACGGTCAGGGGCAATGTATACGAAGTATTGTGCCGCAAGTACTGAACTGGAATAATGCAATAGATTCCGTGGCGTTGAGCAGTGCCAAAATCAACATTGATACTTTCGAGCACTTCGATTGACGAATCACGGTTAATTGTAATGTCAGACGAAAAGCTTCTGATCTCTTCAGCGTAACCAGGAACAAATAGACTAAGCACCGCATATAGTGTCAGAGAGAATAATAGTCGAAAGGCTTTCATCTTGAATACCAGCTTCTAATTTAAGTCGTGCTAAATTCGTACAGAATGAAACATCGGGCCAATGTCATGGGCTAGCGCCTGGGAGCGCCGGCACCCTTGTCGGCACCTAACCTAGGACCAACGTCAGGCGCGAGTCAACCAAGGATAAGAATACACATAATGCAATCAAAACAACCTTGCCTGATTTGCGAACGGCAAAAAAATTCCCCAGCAATTTTCGAAAATGAAAATTGGCTGGTCAGGCATTCTTCCGAAACGAACATTGTCGGTTACGTCTTAATTGAAGCAAAACGTCACTTTCTCGACATGGCAGAAGCAACGCCGGCCGAGTGCACAAGTTACGGCGAAATCCTGCAACGCGTTACCAAGGGCATTCGACGACTTGTCCCGGCTGAACGGGTCTACACATTTACCTTGGCAGAAGTAGTGCCTCACTTCCACGTCCACGTGATTCCAAGAACCGGCCAGGTGCCTCGGAGTTATCGAGGACGAGGTATATTAACTTATCCGCTGGAACCCAAGGCTGACAGCGCACTGACAGAAATGTTTTCGGACCGATTGGCAAAAGCGCTTTCTAAGCACTGAGCAACGTTTTCATCCGAAATTCCGCGGGAACGATTGTAATAATCTCTCGCCAGCTATACTGAGATTTAGGGCCAATGCCGCTTGCTATGAGGACACATGGATCTACCGCCACGAGAAGTTCCTGAAGGACTTACAGCCCAAGAATATTACAAGTTGGGCGTTCAATATAAATCCATGGGGTGGACCGAACAAGCCCGGGATGCACTCACGTTCGCTCTTGAAGATAATTCTGACGCCGCCGTAACCGTATCGGCGAAGCGCTTCTTGAGGACAAAAATTCCCCGCTTCCCAGTGCCATTGCTTGCCGAACAGAAAAACATCGAAGGTTTCAATCTCATGGCCACGGGTGATGTAGAGGCTGCCAGAACCACTTTTGAAGAGCTGATTGCGCAATTTCCAGATTTCGAATGGCCATATGGCAATCTAGCTGTCTTATGTTTGCATGATGGGCAAATACTGAAAGCCAAGGACCTGCTTGAGCAGGCCTTGGAGATTAATCCGGACTATGTAAATGGCTGGTTGCACATGGCCACAGCAAAAGGGCTCGAGCTTGATTTGGAAGGTGCGCGCCGTTGCGTTGAACGAGCGCTTGAATCGGACCCTACAGATACGGCGGCGAAAGCGATGCGCGATGCTCTCAACGAACTTTAATTTCGAACGCGTTGTCTCAATTAGCTCTAATTTTCAAGCGCCATGCTCTCAATGAGCCTGCAATTCTGAATTAATATAGTGTTTTCCCTGATTCTATATAGCGTGCTTTAGCGCCATGCCCGCTCAATTACGTGCATGATGATTGGAGCGGAGAGTTTTTTCCGTTTCAGGTGACACTTACTATGCACTTTTGCGAACTCAAATTCGAGCCGCTCTTTTGCGGCCATAAATCTATGCGCCTGTCGGCGCCTTTCATACCGGCCCATCCTCATCTGCAATTGGCAGAGGAAGCGGACCTGTGGCCAGAACTTTAGCTGAAGTGACACTATGTGGGATAAAAAAAATGAATAACATTGGAAGCAGTTTGCTCATCGGCGACTTACTGAGAAGCGCCAAAATAGTGGAGCTCCACGACCTGACGAACGCAGTGCAGGTAGCAAGTAAAACCGGTTTGCCGGTTGGACGAGTTTTGGTGATGTTAGGCTTGGTCACAAGCGAGACGGTTCATGCCGCACTACAAGCGCAATCACTCGTTCGCGATCGTTTGATCAGCGCTGAGGTTGCAGCTAAAGCTCTGTCCATGGTGGCAAGTTACAGAATTGACTTAGAGCGAGCACTGGAGCACATGGGTTCATTACCATGTCGGCAGATTGAAACAAACAAGCTGGGCGATCTACTTGTCTTAGCCGGACTTTTGTCGAACGCAACTCTAAACGAAGCACTGAAAACCAGTCAACATTTGAACCTTCCGCTGGGACGGATTCTGGTCTTGAAAAACATTCTGAAAGAACACATTGTTGAAGCGGCATTAAGTGCACAAGTAATGTTGCGAGATGGAATTATCGATCGTAAAACTGCGGTAAACGCTTTGAAGAATGCCAAGCAAAGTCATTCTTCTATAGAGAACTGCCTGACTGCGGTTGGTGTGGAAATCGGCAGTAAGCGCCAATCGGTACGGATTGGAGAATTGTTTGTCTTAGCCGAAATCATTGGCGAAAGTGATTTGCTTGCGGCCGTGGAAATTGGTCTAAACGAAGGAACGCAAATCGGTCAGATCTTGATGCAGTTCGGTTTCATCAACGAAGACACACTGGAAGCGACTTTAAAATTGCAACATATGGTGCACAATCACACACTGTCGGTTTCGCAAGCCGTAACAGTACTGAAGCAATTTATGAATGGACTCGATATTGCCCGTGCAGTGGCAAGCATCACAGAACCGGAAGTGAATCCCGTGCAAGCTGTTGGATTAGCTGAATTACTGCATCTCGCTGGTTTGGTGCCGCAGGAAGACACAGAAAAAGCATTGGCTATAAGTTACGCCAGCAAGATTCCTTTCAACAAGATATTGCTTCAATACAACGTGGTTGAAGAATCCGCATTACAAGTAGCGATACGCTGCCTTCTGCTCATGGGTGAAAATCTACTCACAGCCGAACAAGCGATTGTCGCCTTGCATCACTGCGTCTGGAGTGGATTGGAACTCGTAGTCGTACTTAGCAAAATGGGATGGATGGAGGAGCAAAAGAAAGAACAGACCAAAAATTCCATGCCAATAATTTTAGGCAGCACACCGATTACGTATCCCTCTGCGGCGGAATCAGCATTTAATCCAACAGAGTCCCTGACAAATTTCAATCCAACCGCATCGATGTCTTAAATCAGACAGGCGCAAATTCGCCTGACGCGGCTTGGGCATATGGAACCCATAGGAGAACAACTGCGTTTACTGAGATGTTAGTCTTTTTCGCAGCGGTGCTCGTGGACTGCACCGATTCCAAATGAGACTGAATCTTCTGGTTCAACCCAGCAAGCTCCTGCTGAAATTGCGCTTCCATATCATCGAATTGCTGCTGCACGCTTTGAAGTGATTCGTTGGCGCGCTCAGCGTCAGCTTGTTTCTGTGAAGCGCGACTAATTCCTCGTGCCGCGGTAGTCGCCTTATTAATGGTGCCGGTACCAAACGGTCTACGTGAGACCATAGCACCAAATATGGTAGCGCCAACAGACAAGACCGAGTTAATTTGATTGTCTCGTGACGCTTGATTCTCGCGATCCAATTTTTGTTGGGCCACGCGAATGCGCTCTTGCAGTGCGTTCAGCTTGGAGCCATATTTTGCTCTGAGCTTTTCAGAGTTGGCGTCACGCAGCTCATTTGATTTCTGCTGCAATCTCACTTTGAATGCGCCTTCCTGCTCACCTGGTTGGGAATACAAATTCAGAGAGGGACTGAAAAGCAAGTAGTATTTCTGCGATTGAGTTAACCAAGTAATCAGTGTTTTCGACCATGTTTTGTAGTTCGCAACCAATGCCAAACCACCCGGTAGCTCGGCGAAAGATGCATCAGGACTAGGTTGCAAGAGAAAATTCTCAAGAACGTACTTTACCGGCTGAGCGTCACTCCAGTTATGCGTCGCGCCATCTCCGGAAATGGACGATATAAAGCTGCGCTCGCTAGTTTCATCCAAAGACGTTTTGGGATCGACAAAGCGAACAGAAGCTGAAGCGAACAACATTGGCTTGTACACTAGTTTCTCGGTGCTCGCAAGCGGACGCTTGGGCGCTAGAAAATACTCTTTGACTCCAGGCGATAAAGCCGGTCTTTTGCTGATCACGTTACTAGCTTTTGTTGTGATCTGCGCAGTCAAAGTACCACTCGCTGCAACTGAAGCGGTGGCACTGCCAATGGACTTCTTGACAGGATCCATCAACATTTTAATTTGAGATTTCATCAGCGGTCCGCGCAAATAAGAAAGCGTCCAGCGTGTTTGAAAAACTTCCGGGCGACTTTCATGCACATTGTTCATTAGAAAAACGCGCTTGCCTAATCCCGCTAAAATCTGCTCCATATTCTGTCGATCAAATTTTCCGCCGCTCTCAGCAATAGCACCTTCCAATCCTTCAATGACGCGCATCTTGTCCCGCTCTGTTTGCAGGCGCCCAATGAACCATGTGCCAGTGTTTGACAGCCCTTTGTAATCGAGATCAACTGGATTTTGAGTGGCAAGCATTAAACCCAATCCATATGCGCGAGCTTGTTTCAACAAAGTTAGCAACGGCATTTTTGAAGGCGGATTTGACACAGGTGGGAAGTATCCGAAGATCTCATCCATGTAGAGAATGGCTCTGAGACTGCTCGTTCCTGACTGCGTGCGCATCCAAGAAACAATTTGCCCAAGCAGTAAGGATACGAAAAACATTCGTTCCGCATCGCTTAGGTGAGCAATCGAAAAAATGCTGACCTGGGGCTTGCCCGTATTCGAGTGAAGCAATTTATTGATGTCGAGCGGATCTCCGGACAACCATGCATCAAAGCCGGGGGCAGCAAGAAGATTGTTAACCGTCATGGCCAATTCAAATCGCTCCTTCGCAGGAAAGAACGATTCAATGTCTATAGCCCCAACTTGAGTCATCGGCGGTTTTTGGATCTGTTGAATAATCTCAGGGAGAGTCAAGTCCTCACCTTTCCGCCAAGCCTTGTCCAAGATATTGGAGAGCAGAATATGTTCGCGGCTCTTTAACGGATCAACACTTGTTCCCAGCAAAGCCAGCAAGCAATTCGCTGTTGTCACGACGCGCTCTCTCAGGGCATCGGCATCATCGATGATCTCCTGGCCCGGAGCAGACAACGACTGGACGATGGAAATAGGCAACCCTGCTGTGCTTCCAGGTGTATAAACTTTAAAGTCGGCTGCATCTCGCAGCTTCTTGATCCGCTCTCCCGTTTGCCCCCATTCAGCCAAACCGGCTTTCCATGCGGAAGCTTGTTGACTGGCAAATTGTTCAAGCGATAAATTATTCTGTCTTGCCTCGTCTGGATTTACCCACGGTTGAAACTCCTCAGCAGACAGATTGGGAAAGGTGAGCAACAAGTTCGCCAGATCGCCTTTTGGATCAATTGCAATGACGGGGATCGAATCGATCGCCGCCTCTTCGACTAAACTAAGACACAACCCGGTTTTACCACTGCCAGTCATACCGATACAGACGGCGTGAGTGAGCAGATCTCGCGAGTCGTACAAAACCAGATCGTCCGTCGTCTTGCTGTCTGCAATATCGTAACGTCGACCAAGATAGAAAAGCCCGAGCTTTTCGAAATCCTGAGCTAAATGTTCAGCCACTAGACTTCCTCACGCGACAGTAACTATTTGTTTGCCGACTTTGCAGGATTTGATGCGGGCTTGGGCGTCGATGTTGCAATTGGCTTTGAGACTCCAATGTGCTTCAGCGCGTCAGCATATTCCGCTTTTACGTCTACCAAGTCTTTGGATTTCTGAGTTTCCATCGCTTTTATTGCTTCTTCATAGAGCGGAATGGCTTCCGCCCACTTGCCTTGTTTGGTTAAAATTCTCGCTTCATTGCGCTCGGTGACGGGAATCATCTGATTGTAATTACCGTAAGCCTTGCGAAACAATTCTCTAGATCTGTGCAGGTAGCTGGCACATTGACTGTACATCTTCTTGTTTTCATACAGAGACGCCAGATTATTCAGGCTCACAGCAACTCTAGGGTCTTCTGGACCACAAGCTTCAGCTTCCCGTAAACCCTCAACAAGGTCGCTCTCAGCCTTGTCCAAGTCATTGTTCGCCAAAGCCGCTAACCCGGTCTTGTTCTTCGCCTGCCACACTGCGGCATGCTCAGCAGCCGCTTTATCAGGCGACAGCTGAATTTTCTCGGAATTGGGCTTACAGGAAGCACAGACAGTCATGGCAAGTGCTGAAATGAGCACCATCGTCGGCAGTTGCGGAAGTTTCATTGATATATCCAAGCAGTGTGAGAGTCTATTTTACTCCTTATGCGTTTATTTTGCAGGGTATCGGGGACAAGGAAATTTTGCACCATATATAGTACCAAAAGCATTAATAAGGTTCGCTCAGTACCGCAAATGGTGCCTCGCTTGGCCGATAAAACGATTTTCCTGATAGGCAATCAAATTTGATTCTATCCGAGGTTCTAATCCCTGGGTGAATTTCTTGTCAAAAAAGAGGCGGCATTCTCGGCTATATTTGCTAAATTAGCGCAGTCTTGAACTACAAGGTCAATTTGTGAGTCGCAGTGGCAGGAAATATGTTTGTCCGATTTTATAGTGGATACAGAATGATTGGATGCTTAGCAGCTGCCGTTTGCATCTTCGCAAGCATCCCACTCAAGGTCATGAGCAACACAACTGTGGATGCTGGAAGCAATTTGATCGAACGCCCAAAGCGTGAATTATTCACCACCTTGAAAATTGAATCTTTAGATGATTCCACGCGCGAGATGGCTGAACAACTAGAAATTCTTTCGATGCTGAAGGAGCTCTACAGCACCCAACGCCCGACTAGCCAGCGTAATGCTTGGCTGCGAGAAAAAATTCAAGAGACAATTTTGCAAAGTTATTTTGACGCCGCAAGTGTGCAAGCTGAAGCAACTCGCGAACAGTCTCTATTGGAATTTCTAAGAGAATCTCTGATATCGCGCCGAGATCGCAGTGTTGAAATCACTAATGCCCGTAACTTCATAGCTTCGGGAACATTGAACACTGTGGGTTCTGCGCTGGGCTTTTCTTCAACTGCAGCTCCGTTTCCAGGCAATCTCAATCAATTGCTTTCTGGTATGGTCTCGACCAGCATGTCAATGTATGCGCTCAAGCAAAACAACGGCGGAAAAACTACAGGACTGGGCGCTCCTACTATTCTAGCTGAATTGTTTGGGCGCCCAACAGATATGCGGACCTGCTACCCTGAAAGCGTTTGGCGTTTTTTGCACGGAACGTCGATGGATCATCCCCCTAAGACTCGCGTGCAAGTATTGGAAGATTCGTGGGTTAGCCGCCACTTTTTAGAGCCGCATGGCACGGCGCTTGAGACGGCAAAGGTTGACATGGTCTGTGGAGCAGTGAGGGCTGGAAAACGCATGACGATTAATGATTTAAGCGATGAAATAAATATGATTTCGGACATATCTGGTGTCACCGAATTGATGACGCACCATTTGCGAGATCTTCTGCGAATGATTGATTCTGATGTGAGCGAATCATTCCACTAACCAACTGTTGAGCTGCAGCGCACGATCGTTGCGCTTTTGCTCTGATTGTGCTGATCGGAACTCTGGCAGATGCTGAAGTTACTTGGAGGCAACTCTCGGACGTGACGCTATCTCGCTAACCTCTGCCAATCTAATCGCTATAGATTTCGCCGTTCTAGACCTCGTGATTCTTTCAGCAAAAAGAATTCTCATTCCGGCATCCGTACGCGAACTTAGCTTGACCGTGGTTTGCTTGCCGTCTGCACTAGGACTCAATTCCCATTCGCCTTCAAACGCTTTCAATTTGTCTGATTTGATCATCGAATATTGAACTTTCTGCATAGGAATCTCGTGTTCCTTGTAGGTGCAAGTAGCGTCACCAAGAACTGGAATATTTTCAAACTTTTCTTCTACGACATAATCGCCGCCGCCGCTCGAAAGAACTCGTCTGTGAGCCGGATCATTCTTACGAATTGTTTTCATCGCTTCCCATACGTCTAGCACAGGAGCGTTAATGGTGGCACTTTCCGAAACCACTGCGTCAGTGTTGCTCGCTTTAGCAGGCAACGACGCAAAACTACAAACCAAGCCGCACAAAATCATCTTACGCACGTAAGTCATGTGTAATCCCCTTCCCTCAACTGCATCTGGAGACGCCGGAGGGTAAGGTTAGGTTCCAGCGGATGGGCCTGTTCTTGTATAGGCGATCTGATACATAGCGAAACAACTGTGCGGGAACAAATCTTTCACTTGTCAATACTGGCGCTGGCAGCGGCGCTGGCACTGAACACAGGCACTGGCACTGCCGCTGGTTCCGGCCACGGCACCCGCAAGGGCACTGAAACCAGCACCGACCTGCTGACTTTCTAAGCCACCGTTCTGCTTGAATTGTTTCTTGGACGAAATCACTCAAGCGCCGATTTGATCTTGCATGCGCGGAATCCACTCTCTGACTGGCTTTCCAATGTATACAGCTTCTCTGTCCGAAAATTGACCTAGACTAATTTTCAAGTGGCAAACTTCCCTGTGCAATCTGTTTGTGAGGCTCTTGGTGGCGACGGATGGTGACTTTTTAAACTCAATAACGTATTCGCTCACGTCGACTGGCTTACCGATCAAAATCTTGGCGACGCGATCGGCACCATTTTCTACGTAACGAATAGCCATTGGGACTATTGGCACGTTCACTCCGGTTGCTTGACAGTTCAAGGCGATGCGGGCTGTGCCGCTCTTGAAAGGATGTGTGGTGCCGTCACGAAATGTGTTTCCTTCCGGAAAGATGACCAGCACTTCTTTTTTGCGAAATTGATTGACGATAAAATCGTAGGCGCTCCGCGAAGCGCTGGCAGGAAACGCGCCGATGCCAGGAATAATCGCTCCTTGCAGACCCTTCATCTCGTTGGGAGACGCCATGTATATGGAGCGGCGATCCTCTAAAACCTTTTGCACCAGCGGCGGATCCCAGCGCGAGTAATGATTGGCGATCAGAATGTACGAACCATCCTGGGGTAGGTTTTCCTTGCCCTCGATTTCCACACTACGGAAGTGGGTTCCAAGCGCAATATTGTTGATGACATTCAAAATGCCCACGCTATACCAACTCTTCCGATCAACCAACCTTTTGTTCATTTTCTTTTCCTCGAAGATCCCAGCGTTATCGCCTGCTTTCAACATAGCGCTGAGACAGCGAGCGATGATGAACAGATCAACAGTTCAAAGAGTGTAAGGTTGCACGAAAGATTGAGCAGAGAACTCCCAGCCCAGTGCGACGGTTTGCCAGAGCCACTGTTCCGACGGTCAGAACTACGCTGGGGATTCTGTGAGTGGCGTTATTGGCGACTTCGGCATCATCAGAATGTAGAGAACCGACGAAGTAAGGAATCCAACAAACCAGGCATAATCAAAAAGCAACTTAAGCTGGGGAATGAACCAACCAGACCAAGCAAGTGCACATCCCACCACAGTAGCAGTGACTGCCGCCGGGTTCCAGCCATTCTTATATTTGTAGATCCCATCTGGTAAGTACAAGTCAGCTAGAGCTAGTTTCGTCTTTTTGAGAATCCAGTAGTCAACGATCAAAACACCAGCGATGGAGCCAAGTCCGCCTGAATAGCCGACCAACCACTGAAAGATGTAGCCTGACGGATCGGCGATCAATTTCCATGGTTGCATAAGCACTCCCAGAATCGCCGTAATCAATCCGCCAGTTCTAAAATTGATCCAACGCGGAAAAGCGTTAGAAAAATCATTGGCGGGCGAAACCACATTAGCGGCAATGTTCATCGCCAACGTGGCAACCGCCACAGTAAACATCGAAATGCACACAACCAACGGGTCAGTGAAGAGTGAAATCAGGGAAATTGGATCCCACAAGTCTTTCATTGGCACTTTGGGATAGATTACCAACGCCGCAGAAGTGACAATCACACCCATTGTCGACAACAGTGTCATCGCCGCGGGGAGTGCCACCACTTGGCCGATAGTCTGCTCTCTTTGACTGTGCCCATACCGCGTGAAGTCGGGCATGTTCAACGAAAGTGTCGCCCAGAAACCGATCATCCCAGTCAGTGAGGGGACAAAAACTTTGATGAAGGATGGAAAGTCGTTAAACTTACCTGGCTCTGACAGTAAGTTGCCCACCCCGTGAGCACTATTGACGGCCCAGGCAACGAGCAGCGCGCACATCAGAAGCACAAAAGGCGCAGCTAAGCCTTCTATCTTTTTGAGCAGGTCCATTCCGCGATAAATAACAAGCACATTTAAAGACCAGAAGATAAAAAAGGAGATCCATTCTGTCGCTGAATGTTCAAGTAAAACCGGACCGCCGAGCAAGGTCGGCCAATCCTTATACAAAGCCGTGAAAAGCGTGAATAGAGCCTTTCCACCTAACCAAGATTGTATGCCGAACCAGCCGCAAGCAACAAGCGCTCGCATCAATGCGGGTACGTTCGAACCCAAAGTTCCGTACGCGGCGCGAGCAAAAACCGGAAACGGGATACCATATTTGGTGCCTGGATGTGAGTTCAATAAGATGGGTATCAGGACAATCACATTCCCCAGCATGATCGTCATGATCGCTTGCCACCAGTTCATTCCTGTTGCAATGAGACCTGATGAGAGCATGTATGTGGGAATGCAAGCAGCCATGCCCACCCATAATGCTGCGAAATTGTAGGTAGTCCAATTTCGTCTCGATACCGCCACTGGTGCGAGATCGTGATTATACAAAGGGCTCGAGCTAATTACGGTCTCGTCGCGCAGCTCAATGCGACCGTCTGGATGTTCCTGAACTAAAGTATCTCCGGCCAATTCCATAATTTTTCCGTTCATGCGTCAGCATGGATCTCAACCAAGGCATAATACTACCCAGAAGTTTTCTATTGAACTATTGAAAACCGGCTGCGCATCCCTCAATACACCAGGAATCTTAGATGTCTCAAACAAGAAATCCCCATTCCGCTGAAGAAATGAAGCGCTTTTTAAAGGAAGCAATCGCCGAGGCCATGCAAGGGCTACAGGAAGGCGGCATTCCGATTGGTTCGGTGCTTGTGCGCAACGGTGAAATAATCGGCAGAGGACACAACAGAAGGGTCCAAAACAATAACCCCACCGCTCATGCCGAGATTGAGTGCTTGAAAAACGCAGGTCGAATTGGGGATTATTCAAATACCGTTTTGTATTCAACCCTGATGCCATGCGCTATGTGCGCTGGTGCCACAGTGCAATTTTGCATTCCTATCATAGTTGCAGGCGAGAACCGAACCTTCAAGAGTGCCGGTGATTGGATGGAATCGATGGGTACCCAGGTCATCGACATGGATTCAGACGAGTGTTTCCGGATGCTTCAAGCATTCGCAGAAGCTCAACCAGACGTATGGAACGAGGACATTGGCATTTCCAAAGCGAAGTGACCGGTCTCCCTCTGTTCGTTACAAACGGCTCTGAGTAAGCGATTCATCAATCGAGCAACAATAAACCCGAAAACACCGATCAATAGAACGTTTTCAGCCTTCAGGAAATTGTTCGATTGCTTGTTTTGGGCAACTGCTGGGACTTCTAAGCAATTTTGTGTAAATCGTAGTGTTAAGAGACTCGGCCAATTGGGCATTTAGTGGTAGAACAGAGTTGGGTAGTAAAAGGAGAGCTTCTATGAAAGCGCCTGCGATCGAAAAGACCCCGGCATCTCAGAAAAAGAAATCGTCAACAAAGAGGTCTGCTGCTGCTTTAGCAACATGTCCAACGAATGGAGCAGGCTGGTGTCCCTATCCATTCACGATGGAACAGTTGGAAAGAAAGCTGAAAGCGAAGGCTTCTGAAGCGGCGACGGAAAAGAAATTAGTCAAATCTGCGAAGTAAGTACAATAGCTTACTGTAGAGATTTAGGCAGCTACTGCTGGTCTTTGTGGTTTCCAAGTAACCAGGCAAACTCCGTTTTTGCAAACCGGACCATTCTGATTTTCGTGCGACTCAGTCGCTATGTCATTTTTGTCGCTAACAGTTGTGTTGTCTGCGCGGCTAGTTGCTTCGTCGTTCTTTAAAATCTGATGCTTGTTCATGGTGAGCTCCGTCATACTGATCGGGTTCGTTCTCTTTTGTGCCAGGATAATAGTCCTTTAACCAGACCTGGTCGATTGGGGAAATTACTAACCGCTGCGTAAAGCTCCCATGCCAAAACCCTTTGCTACCCGACGCTCGCCAGCAAAACTTTGGTGCGCCCGGCTCGCGCTGATGGTGTTTCTGGGCTTGGGCGGGCATACAGCCCAATGCGAACCGCTGCAGGGACGATTGGAACACCGCCAAAAGCTTCCCTCAGTCAGTCACTTGCTCAAACCAGGTATTCACTATGATCAGTCTGCGAATAAAATACCGGCTTCAAATGCGTGGGTTCGAATCCCTACTTGGCTAGCTGGTACCTGGCTGGTGACCGAAGAGACGGCTGTCTTTCGTGAGAACTTTTCGACCGGGCAAAGGTCAAACGAACATCACACCTTTTCAGCCAAAAACAAATTTTCCTATGGGAAACAGAAAGACAAAACCGGACAAATCTGGCACTACGTCGGCGTTCCTTACACCTCTGATACGCAAATTTCCGGCAAAATCGAGTATCACCAGGTGATGGAAAAGGATGTCATCCAACAAAGCGACCACAAAGTAGCCGTTCGCAGCAAGGTTTTGGTTGTAAAAGTGAACAAGCCGAGTGGCGACATTGACCAGACTTATCAACAAGAGAGCATCACTTGGTACACAGATAATGCGGACGGAACGATCAGCATGGAGTCGTCCACAAAAGCTTTCAATGCCAATGGCGGTCCAGTTAGCGTCACCCAGAATCGAGCACGGATTCACCGTTTGGCAAAATTCACTGTGGTGGACGAAGAATACGGCAGGAATTTAAAAGCGCTTTTTCATCAATATCTGATCGCCCAAGGTTGGAACTGGCTAATTCCGGAATGATGATCGTTCGGCGCAACGACGATCAGTTGAGCGGATGCATGACCGTTGGCGAACTGACGATCATTTGAGCGGACGAATGATCGTTTAGCGGATTGACGATTATTTGGCACTATCTAAAGTTTGGCGGCAGGTTTGTAAGGCTGAAAGCCCAGGAACGGTGAACCTTGCCAGTTCCCAGCCGTTACCGTCAACGGTCCTGCGGCATCCATTTGTAGTTTCAATATGGTCGAGTCAACAGAAACTTGCTTGAGCGATGAATTATAAATCCAACTCCAATCGACGGAGCAAACTGCTTCTGTCTGGATCGGCAAATCTTTGTTTGCGACAACATTGACCACAATTTTCGGCCCATCGTTCGCGTCGATCTTCAGCCCATATTCGCCCTCAAGCTCGATCGAGAAATTTCTGAGACTGCTGCTAGCCTTGACTATTTTTTTGCCGACTAAGGTGGAAACATCGATCGTCATAAATCATCCTGCGCAAGAAGGTCTGCATTGTACCTCACCTGGAGCGCATGGAGCGCGGGACTCCAGTCCCGCCTCGATTCGTGGCTAGGGGCGACTGTTGACAGTCGCGCTCCATTTCAAGGGTAGAGATACAGTCGTACACCTGAAGCGCTAAAGCCGAACGAGGTGGCCACTCTTTCTACGGCAAAATCAATAACTGCATTCAAACCTGCCATCTTGAATGTCTGCACGGCAATATCAATATTGCCGTTGGATAAAGCAACGAATGCATTGTGCAGGGCGTCTGCTTCGACCTCTATCCCAGAGCTTTCCAAGCCTAGTCCGATCAGCCAAAAACGGAAGCTACTCAAAATGTTCAAACCGATGAAACTGAGATCTCGACTGATCAGTCGAATCAATTCGCTATCGTTTGACGTGATCGCAAGTGCCAGAACCTGCGCCACATTCGCATCCTGCTCGTTGTCCGGACACGCCGCCCCGAGCGGACGACACGGATCAAGGTCGTGCGGCTCGACGACGATTTCCCATAGGTCGGACAAAGGCATGCGTCCTTCTATCAAGAACTCATACTTGCAATCGATAAGCAAAGAGAATCCATTTATGCTGCGCAAAATGGGATGACCATATTCAAAGCAATTTATTTGCTCAAGCGAATCGGAGAGGTCCCGCGTTGAAAACAATATCCTAATCAAGGGGTCCTGCCGCTCAACCAATACATCTACCCGATAAGTTTTGTACTGCAGCATTTCCGAGATACGGAAGCCGAGTGCAATCGGTCCATCTTCTCCTCTGCAACCAGGACGTGCCGGAAAGACAAGCAGATCAGTTCCGCGCAGAAATTCATTGCGCACGTCTGGTGAACCTGTGAAACCACCTTGGCGAACGATGGTGAACGCGTCCCGAAGATGCGCGGAATGATGCAATGAGAGAATTTCACGCAGCCTGTGATTTTTACCGAAAGCTGGAATCAGATCAAATCTTGGTATGCAATCGTCGACGCTTGCTTTGAGAGCATCAGCAAACTCCTCCAAGAGCTTAGGAACATTTTCCCATTCTGCTTTCCGCTCGCGTTCGTCGTGCTGCCAGTCTTCTGGAGTGATTGCAAATTTCTGCCATAGAGCTTCATTCAACTGCGATTTCCCTTCAGAACATTGGCTACGCACTAAGGAAATATACCCAGACGAATCCAAAAGTAGTTCAGAGATCCTCTTGCCGCGCCTCGCTAGAACGCATCTTCAATTATTTAGCTTTCTCATCGATACCTTTCTTGGCAGCGTCAACGTTTGCATCGACCTGGCTCTTATCAGCCTTTACTTGGCGATCCACGTCCTTCTTTTCGATATCACGCGTCTTGTCGGCATGCTCTTTGGCGGCATCCAAAGTCTTTTTAGATAAATCAAGTTCACTTTTGCGATTATCAATTGCTTGTTCAACTTGCTCGTGTTTAATATCTGCTGCGCTCTTCAATGCACTTGCGCGTTGATCTATTTGCTGCTTCTGTTCATCTTTTTGAAGGTCGATATCCTTCTTCTGCTCCGATGTCTCGCGAGCTTTTTCACTGCAAGAAGTAAGTAACATAGCCATACTGCATGCCACAAAAATAGACCTGGCTTTTCCGTCTTTCATTTCAATTCCCTCACACCTGAGATCCCCAGCGATTACTTTGGCTGCGACTAGCTGAGCGGTAGAAAAGTTCCCAGGGCCGGATTCTCTGTGATCACTAATTAAATAGTTCTCCAAGGATAGAATCAATGCGATAACGATAGCGCAAACAACAACAACAACAACAACTGATACTACAAAAATTACAACGCAAAATTTTTCCCACGTGAGTTTTCTCATGAATTCAACAAAAGAATTGCCAACATAGTTCCTTTCTCATGCTAGAACATCACAAATCAAACCTCTCCTGCACCATGTGCAGTGGCATCGCAGGTTGGCTGAATCGGCAAAGATAGGCCTTTGTTTGTTGCGGTCGAATGAGATAATATATGGACACTTGTGGAGAATGAGCATTAAACAGATGCAAGGGATCGTTCGCATGGTTCGAATACAACGTCTCGAATTTTTCAGCATTGTTACTCTTTCACTACTTGTTGTGCTCGGCGCCGCAATGCGTTTCGTGAATCTAGACGACAAGGAATTTTGGCATGATGAATGTTTTACGGCCTTGGTACTTTCTGGACACACTGCAAGCGAGTTGAAAGAGCAGATTGCCTCCAAACCAGTTCTTATTTCGGACCTGACTCAATTTCGCATTGTCAACAAAACAAGCAACGTTCAGAGTCTATTGCGTGTAATCGGCGAAGACGAACCCGGCCATGCACCATTGTTCTATTTCATCGAATATCTATTTTGTTTGGTGTTCGGAACCACACCTTTCACTATGCGTCTGGTATGCGCGATCATCAGCGTTATAACTCTTCCGATAATTTACTGGCTTGCTCTGGAAACGTATGAGTCCCGCGTTGTAGCAGCTTTGACGACAGCACTGGCTGCGTTGTCACCGCTGCTAATTTATTACGCACAAGAAGCTCGCGACTATTCTCTGGGAATATTCTTCATGGCTTTATCCAGCGCCACTCTTTTTTATGCACTCAGGAGTTCAAAAACTGAAGCATGGATCGGCTATGCAATTACTCTGATCGTTGGACTACACAGTTGGTTGTTTATGACAGTTGTGATCGCCGGACATATTTTTTATGTCGCGATGTCGCAAGGACGACGCACTCAAGTTTGGCGCCCATTCGCACTTTGTGTCGCCAGTAGCGGTTTGCTTTTTGGACCATGGCTTCTGTTCTTGTCCCATCATTTGAGCAACTTCAAGAAGGCGTATGACTGGATGCAACCGTCGCTCTCGTCTTCGGAATTGCTCATAGTATGGCTGGCAATCCCATACAAGGCATTTGCGCTGTTTGGATTTAAAACTCCTAAACTAGGATCACTGTTGTTAGTCATCACTGTTTTTGAATGCGTCGCTACTGCAATTGCGGCAATACCATTTAGAAATAAAAAGTATCTGCATCTATCGATCATTGCGCTTTGGCTGATTGTTTTTGCCGGGCAAGATTTACTCTCCGGAGGCGCACGTTCAGCTGTTTTCAGGTATCAGACAGTGATTATCTTCAGCGTCCTGATTCTATTTCCCACTTTAATCGAATCTCTCTGGAAACGGAATCGAGTTACAAAAATACTCGCCCTTCTCTCAATTGCTTTTATTTTTGGCGTCGAACTTCTATCTGACAATTACATGTTGAATTGCAAGATTTGGCCGGACAAAGCAATCAGGATGCGCTTCACAGATCCGATTGTCGAACGCATGAATAAAGAAAATGCAACTGCACTCGTGGCAGAGGAACAATCAATTAATCTGACGGAGTTGCTCGATTTGAGTTACAAACTACATCCGGATTGTCAGTTGATTTTCAGAACTTCAAACGCGCCCCAGCCCGTTGCAAAGGCATTTCAAACCTTGTATCTGTGGAATCCGACTCCTGAGTTAGAAGCTCAACTCAAATCCCAGTACGAAGTTACAGACAATATAGACAACTTTCCTTATCTCAAACGCGCGAAACTCAAGTGATTCTACCTGGTGCGTTATTGTGGTTTCAGATAATAGTCCGACCACTCGTATAGCGCCTGCGGTGGCACTACTTGTGAGACTTGATCATTCGCTTCAACCATGGCCGTTAGAAGCGGGAACTGCCCAGCCGGAGCTCCCGGCGTGAATCGGCTAGCTCCCCAAGCTTTCATTTGGGCGAAGGCACGAAACTGCGAGATTTTGAGTTGCGTAATCGCGACCTGGAAGCGTCCATCAATGGATCCCTGAAGACCTCGCTTGCCGTCTGATGTTCTTTGACCAAAGTCTCCGTGAAATTCGTAGAACTTAGCCGAGGCATTGCCACCAACATATCGAGCCGAGAAATTCTTTTGTTTAACCTCTTCAGGCTTCCACATATCTGGCTCACCACGCACGTTATCGATGAGATGAAATCGAACCATCCTTGCCACCAGTGGTGAAGGCAACGCAAACGGACGTCCGTTGTCCTGAATAGATGAGGTTATTTGCTGAAGTTCATCGCGCAAAATCCAAAAGTGGTCACGTCCAATTCCGTTGTTCAATTCGTCCGATCCTCGAGGCACCGGATGGACACGGGTGAAAACGCGGATCACCGAAGTGCTTGGATCTGGGACCATCGAGAATCGTTCATTAACCGTGCTTTGTTGAATTTGAATGGTCGAAGGTGGATGACTTTGATACTCGGCCAGTCCCCGCTGCAAGAACTTTTGCACCTCAGCAACATTGTGATCATTGATCCAGCCATAAAGTTTCCCGTCGGCTCCCACGATATACAGTCCCTGAGCGGTGTTTCCTTCATCACCATGCTGCTTAAGCTGTTCGCGCAAGTTGGGATCGTTCGTGTGAGAAACTACATCCATAAACCAGTTTCTGGCGGAGGAATGACCAAATTGCAATTCTTTGCAGTCACCGCTGACCGGCACGAATTTGGTCTGCAAGGCAGCGATGATAGTTGGATCCCTGAAGCTGTACCGCCGGTCCAGCTGACCATTGTTTCACGTACAGCCCATTGGGTTTCCGTTCATAATCCAAAGAAACATAGGTCGATTTAAATTTTGCGCTTCCAACCTTGCCTGCATGGCATTTGTTCGCCACGGAATCGTCAGCCATCGATCTTCCTCACGCGAAGGTAAGACTGAAGAGATTTTTGCGTCCAAACTTTGTCCACTTTCCACCGCAGCAACAGGGACCCCGATCGTGGCAAGCGCCGCGATCAACAACGATGACAAAAGTAAGCTAACGGAAATCAAATATCTCGACATAAAACTCCCAGGCAACACATTCATACTAACAGGCACTATGTGTTCGCAACGGATTAATCGTTCACCGACAATGTGGCAACAGGCGCCCACCATTTTACGGACGGATGATGATAGACATTAACAACCGTGTCAACAATCTGATATCACTCCCGCGTCCCATTGTTTTTGCTCGAGTAGACTCTTTCCCCCTTAAAATAGGTCGCTACTACTTTCGTATCGTGGATTTCTGAGGGATCGATTTCAAACAGATTTTTATCTAGAATAACAAAATCAGCATCTTTCCCTATCTCAAGCGAACCTGTTACTTTCTCTTGGTGATTCACAAAGGCACCACCGATGGTGTACGCAGAAATGATCTCGGGAAGAGTAACCCTTTCATCAGGAGTCCACGGTGCACCGACTTTGTCTGTAAGTCCCTTTCTAGTTACAGCGACTTGCATGGCGTCGAGTGGGTTGATGGTAGTGACAGACCAGTCGCTGCCTGCGGCAACTACTGCACCAGATTTCATCACAGAACCAATTTGATAAAGATGATTTGTGCGCTCAACTCCCAGCAGTGGCTCCGTGCATTGTGTGATGTAAGCATCGCGATAAGCCCAGAAGGGTTGAAAGTTTGCCACCACATTTAACTTCCTGAACCTCGGAATATCCGTTGGTTTAATTAACTCCAGGTGAGCAATGTGGTGCCTATTATCATTTGGTCCGTTTTTTGACTTAGCCAACTCAAGCGCATTTAAAGCTTCGTTGACAGCCTTGTCGCCAATCGCATGAACATGGACCTGAAATCCAGCTTTGTCCAAAGCTTCGACAATCGAATTCAGCTGTTCGGTTCGAAAGTTCAACATTCCAGAGGTGTTTGGCTTGTCAGTGTACGGAGCAGACAGTGCAGCTGTATAGGTCTCAACCACTCCGTCGGCAAAAATCTTAGCTGAAGTAGGTCGCAGAAATGGCGATAAATACTTTTCTCGCAGAGCAACAAAATCTTTTACCTGAGATGCGTCCCGCTCAGGATTTACGTGCAATGATGCCACCACACGCACCGTTAATCTCCGATTATTTGCGACTTCAGTGTAGGTTTGAAGTGAGTCCTCATCAGCATTTGCATCCTGGAGAGATGTGATACCAAAACTGTTTGCAAGGTGCAGGCTCCGCAGCAATCCGAGTTGACGCTCTTCTCTAGAGTGCTTAGGCATAAGGTTGCTTACCAATTCCATAGCATATTCGCGCAATGTTCCCGAAGGTTCACCATCAGGATTGCGTTCGATTATGCCTAAAGGAGGGTTGGCAGTTGACTTATTGATACCTGCTAGCTTCAACGCCCGAGAATTGACCCAAGCCGAGTGAGCATCCTGGGAAACGAAATAGGCGGGACGATCCGGAATTATCTTATCGAGGTCTTCCTTTAAAGGGTTGGCGTTCGGAAATAACGGCAAGCTCCATCCACCGCCTGTTATCCAGGCATCCTTAGGGTGCGCCTGAGTGTACTTTTCGATGGCAAGCAAAATCTCAGACTTGGCGGGAGCATCGTCAAGTCGACACAGTGAAAGTTCGATGCCACTGTCAACGGGATGCACATGACTATCGTGAAAACCAGGCAGAATCATTTCGCCATGCAGTTGAATTGTTTTAGTTGCTGGTCCGACATAGCCCAGCGCGACGCCGTCCTCTCCCACGTAGAGTATTTTGCCGCCTGCAATTGCCAGCGCGTGCGCCCAACGACGGCAATCGTCGACCGTATAGATGTCAGCGCCGGTTATGACTAGATCAGCTTTTTGCGGCGGCTGACAATAACTCGGCAGGCATCCAATCAGGCTTCCAAGCAGCGCGGTTAAAACGACTACCACCTTGGCAATGATTCTCTTCATTTCAATCCTCACATTGACTGCAAGAGTATAAGTGGGAAGATTGATAGAATCATTAATAGGTTTGCCCATTGGTATTGGAAAGAGAATTTGACGTCGCCATAATCGGCGCTGGTGGTGCGGGCATGATGTGCGCCATTCATGCAGCGGGGCGCGGACGGAAGGTGATCTTGCTTGATCACTCGGTTAAAATCGGCAGAAAAATTTTGATATCAGGCGGAGGTCGATGTAATTTCACCAATACTGGTGCGAGACCTGAGTCATTCGTTTCGCAAAATCCTCACTTTTGTAAATCGGCCTTGTCTAGATATAGTCCAGAGGATTTCATCAGTCTCGTTCGAAAGCATCGAATCGATTTTCACGAAAAGAAACTTGGACAACTCTTTTGTAATGATTCAGCGGAACAGATTGTCGACATGCTTGTTCAAGAGTGCGATGAGGCAGGAGCGCGCTTCCAAATGGATTGCAAAATATTTGCCGTAGAGAAAAAAGATTCGTTTATTATTTCAACTAGCGCGGGCGACTTCCGCTGTGAATCACTGGTAGTGGCTACGGGTGGTCTATCAATACCTCAAATAGGCGCCACCGGATTTGGTTACGACCTAGCCCGTCAATTCGGAGTAAAGATCACAGAAACGGCTCCAGCTCTAGATGGATTCAATTTCAATCGAACTGATCTCGAACAATTCAAAGATTTGCCCGGTGTCTCAATAGACACAATCATAAATTGCAACAAAGCGTCATTTCGCGAGAATATTCTTTTCACTCACACCGGTTTAAGTGGTCCCGCCAGCTTACAAGCATCCCTATACTGGCATAAGGGCGAGGCATTGCAGATTGACTTGCTGCCTCAGTTTGATATTGAAACATGGTTGAGCAGAATAAAAACATCGCACAACAACAAGTCCGAACTGAAGAATATATTAGGGGAGAAACTGCCAAAGCGCTTCGCCGAAAAATTTGTCCAGTTGGTCAATATGAACCG
Source organism: Candidatus Melainabacteria bacterium (assembly GCA_003151275.1). Next base: position 21,862 of record PLXC01000185.1, on the reverse strand, counting down.
GCCAATTAACCAGTTGAACGAAAAGCAGATTGCTGATTTAGCTCAACAGTTGCACAACTGGTCCATTCATCCAGCGGGAACGGTAGGCTACCGAAAAGCTGAAGTGACTCGCGGTGGAGTTGATACCAACGAACTTTCTTCCAAGACGATGGAAGCAAAAAAGGTGGCGGGGCTATATTTCATAGGCGAAGTTGTCGACGTGACCGGCCAACTTGGGGGCTATAACTTCCAGTGGGCCTGGGCTTCAGGATTCGCCGCTGGACAGACTTGCTGAGTTGGAGATTCTCTGTAGGTAGGATAAATGCGTCCGATCGAAAATGGAGCGCGCGTATCCTACGCGCCCCGACACGATGTTATGGGCGGATAAAACATCCGCGCTTCCATTTCCCATAGAATGAAGCTTGTATCCTGCAGGCTACGTTGTTGGGGCGGATAAAATATCCGCGCTCCATGCGTCATAATGTTTCGAAAGAGCTAGATCAACTCAAACAAAATGTGCAGAGTCCATAATCGAACTAAGACGATCTTTATTTTAGCCAGCCTTTGCGCATTGTTCGCATCGAACTTGTCGCTAAATGCCGATGCGCGTACTTTTACAACTTACGAACAAGCTCTCGAAGATCTTGATGAAAGCCGGCCGGCAGCAGCTCGAGATAAACTCAGGAAAGTCTTGACGCAAAATCCCGGAGATGCCGATGCTCATGCGGAATTGGCTAGAGCTTATATGGATCTCGACGATGGCGCCGGAACCATAGCGGAAAGCACGCGGGCTGTGGAGATCGACCCGAAAATTTCTAGAGCATACGCCTATCGCGCCTACTGCTTGTTCAAGTTAGGCCGGATCAAAGAAGGATTTGCTGATTCCGATAAAACGATTAACCTCTACACCGTAAATCCGCGTGATTGGTTAATCTGGATTGCATACAAGAATCGGGCCAAAGCGTTCAAAATGATCCATCGCTTGAACGAAGCTCAGACCGATTTTGAGAAGGTGCATATCTATGATTTATTGGACATAGCTGTAAAAGAAAGGGAGTCGGGACGACTGGAAACAGCTGTGGAGAAAATCGACAATGTCTTGAAGCTCGCTCCCAGCAATGCAGATTTATGGTTTATGCGCGGGGTGCTCGGCAACAATCAAGGCAAATACTGGCAAGCGATTGCAGATTTTACTCGCTCTATAAAGTTCGCGCCTGATGTTCCGATGCTCTACTACTTTCGCGGCGATTCCTATCAGCAATTGGCGATGCACAATCAAGCGATCGACGATTTTACGACAGTGATAAACGCAAAACCAAAACTCGTCGCATATCGCTTCGTCTGTGAAACTGGACGCCTGCGCAACGAGCTGATGCGCGACGACACCTCAGCGGTTTCTCTTGCTGATGTCTATTTTTTGCGAGCGCAATCGTATGTGGCGCTGGGTAAACTAGCTCTGGCAATAAAAGATTTGGACACAGTGGGGAAATTAGATCCGAGCGATGATAAAGCGTTTGCAAAGAAAGCTGAACTGGTTCTTGGCACTGGAAAGTTCGATCAAGCGATAAAGGAATATACCAAAGCGGTCACCGCTAGTCCTGCCGATTGGACACGATACAAAGAGCGTGGTGACGCGTATTTGCAGCTAGGAAAAAACGAAGAAGCAATTGAAGACTATTCCAAAGTGATAAAGCTTACGCCGAAGGAGCCTGGTGCCTACATGTTCAGAGCCCTTGCTCTGAAATCAATAGGTCAATATGGCGAAGCAATTCCAGATTTCACTCACGTCCTTGAACTTCGTTCTGATGACGACGATGCGTACATGGAACGTGCTGATTGTTACAGGCTGATGCACCGTTACAAGGAGGCTCTAAAGGACCTCGATAAAGTTGCGGCTATTCTCCCTACAAACAACAACTTTGTCATCGAAGCGCGCGCAAAGATCTTTGCCGAACAAGGTGATGACGTTCAGGCGCGCGTAGAAATGCTGCGGCTAGAGAAGACGCGACAAGTCGAAATACACAAAGATGATTCGAGGAATCAATATTTACTTGCAGCGTTGATTTTGGCGCTGACCTTTCTTACAACCATTGGCCTATTTGCATTTTTAAAGAAAAGATCAAAGCGCAAACAGTAGACGGAAAGTTGAACCGCAAATTGGTCAGTGCCAATTCCCTATATATTGTATTTTTTTCGAGCCGTTGCCACTGCTGCGTCTGGCTTAGGCGGATTTTTTAGACTGGCGAGGATGGCCGGCAGAGCTTTGCGAGCGGCTAATTCGCCTGCTAGTTCCGCTTTTTTCACATCAACACCCTTCCTTGACAGAACCGGAACACCACTAACGTCCGGATTTATGATCAAGTCTGCAAACTGCAACTGCCTTTCGTCGGCAACTGCTAACACTATGTCAGCCATGCGCGTTGTGACGCCGGCAAATTTCTTGAATTTTCTAGCTGGAATTGTTCTCAGTGGTTCGTCGACCAAAACCGCGATCACTATATCAGCGCCCGTCTCGCGAGCAGATGAAGCAGGCAAGTTAGCCCGCATGCCGCCATCGACATAGACTTTGTCACCGATCGGAACAGGTTTGATCAAAGGAGAAATTGCAGAGCTTGCTTGGATCGCGATTGCCAGAGGACCATCGGATATCCGATATGCCTGACCATCGACCAAATTGGTAGCTACTGCAGAAAACGGGATCTTCGTTTCAGATACCAGCATGTCTGGTCGGGGCAGTTTTTTGCTCAAATATTTGCGAAAAGCTTTGCCCGAGTACAATCCTGCATAGGGATTCTTTCCGTGGAATGGATTCAACTTAGAAACTCCGGTGAGCAAGACTTTAGGAGCGAGAGACATAGGCGTATATGCCTTGCGCATCGATCCATCCTGCATCATGGTTTGTATATCAGCGAGGGGAACCCCTGAACAATAGAGACCGCCTACAACTGCGCCCATGCTGTTGCCAACAATATAATCAATTGGAATATTATTCTCCCGCAACACCTTGATCACACCTATATGTGCGGCACCTCTTGCTCCTCCACCTCCAAGCGCAAGGGCGATCGTCGGTCTTTTAGACCCGGCTTGAGAAGCGACCTCGGGAGCAACACCCGGCTCGTGTTCCAATATTTTTGTCGCCGCGGCTGATGCTGCCGCCTTCTCTGCGGATGTAGTGATCACCCTCCCTGACGTCATAGGTTGGTTGGCTGGGTCCAGTCCGTTAGGAGCCGCCTGGACGATGTCGGGAACACCTCCGCCTGTAGAGGTGACGGACTTTAGCGTTTCGCCAGGCTTTCCGTCAGGCTTTCCAGCTGTTGATTTGCCAGTCATCAGCGCAGTTGCAGATGCCGAGTTAGAGCTATCCGAAGCAAACGCGCCACTGTTCGTGGAAACTAAACACGTTAAGCTCAATAAAATATTGACCGACAGGAAGTTCTTTCTTTTCATATTACAGCTCACTGGATAGGAAACCTGTATCGGTGACGCAACTAACCCAACAGACGTTCCCTTGATTTCATAGACAAAGTTAAAACCCCGCAAAATCAATCTGCGGGGTTTCATTTGTTTTGGAAAACCGGCAGCTTAGCCTGCGGGGGTTTCATGCTTCTGAAAAACCTTCAGCTTACCTGCAGGTCTTTGCTACTTAAAGAAATCTGCAATCAATCTGCAGAGTTTCCAAACTTCACCTGACTACTTAGCTTCAGTTGTTGTTTTAGTGCTGTTTTCAGAAGTGGTTTTGTTACCAGATGCTTTTACGTCTGATTTGTGACGTGAAACTGTCTTTCTGTGTCTCTTGTGTACGCCTGGCTTCTTGTTTGTTTGAACTGTTGTCTTTACAGTTTCTGTACCGGTTTCTGCAGCCATAACAGATGTGCCACCAACGCCAACTACAGCCAGCGCCAACATCATTGCAACTAGGTTCTTCATAGAAAATCTCCAAAAATTGAACTATCAGGTTATAGACACCATATTACAAACCATCCAACTAAAAAAGTGAATTCCGCGCAAATTACCAACACCTTGAAATCCTGCTTCCATGCGCTTTTTACAGATCTATAGATCGAATTTAACTAGACTCTAACAGCGGACGTCCAAATTCACATATTCTGCACAAGAACCAAATTACCATTAGCTACCACTTTGCATGCACCGCTAATGGTGTATATCAGGATCGCACATCAACCCGATGATGCGTTCCTTCATCAGTCACTGTTATTTTTACGTCTAAGAATTTCTTGACAGTTTCAATATTAGTTTCTGTGTGTGTTGAGATAAAGTCTGCAGTATATGAACCTGTACCTGCCATCGCGACAGGTATCAAGATCTGATCCGCTAGAAACTCTCCAACCGCGCCAGTGCTTTCAACGTATTTGCGTGCGTATCCCACAGCATTCTCTGCTACCTTTTCTGCAGGCAAACCTCTTGTGCCAACGGCAGTGAAGGTCTCTGTCACATACTCGCATTCAAATTGAATAGTTAATGCATTACCTGAGCTGACCGCATTGTCAGAAATGTCCAGTCGAAGTTCACCGCCGCCCCAATCAGGCATGTTGTTTCTGACGTAATCAAGTTCTTTCTGTCCTATTCGCTGTGACAACCGCACAAGAAGTGAGCGAGCACTTCGCCTTAAAATCTTTCCGCGGCGAATCAGTTCCACCGTTTTCAATTTCTCAACGGGATTAACCACGGCCGAAAACATACCTCCGCCAGGAGGATAAAATCCGAGGCGGCCAAGCTCTAATTTGACCACAGGTCCAAATAATTCAAGGGTCGGTGCGTAGGTCTCATTGGTATAGTCGAACGGCGGTGCATGCGGGTTGTGGGTGCCGCCGGTAAATGTCAATTTGCTCTTTTCGCTGCTTATCATTAGTGGTGGCAAAATAGTTTGGAAAACCAGCGTGGTGCTACCAGCGGTGCCTATATCAAACTCGTAAGTTCCGGGCTTTACTTTACCTGGCTCGAATACTAAAGTTTGGGATGACCTGGCATCACCTTCGACAGTTGCATCACTGATAGTGGCAGCGGCACGCACTGCGGTCAAATGTTGTTGTTGTAACCCAGGATTGGTGCGATTGGCGCGCAAGTTGATTAGTTTGAAGGCTTTGCCAGTTACAAGAGATAACGCCAGCGAGGTGCGGAGAATTTGGCCGCCTCCTTCTCCAAATGATCCATCAATAGTTAACATTCAAACCTACCAAAAATTTCCTTCAGCCGCATCTCTTATATTCTTTTTGTCCATTTGCTGCATCTTGCGGTCTCGTCAAACTATCGATTCAATAATCATTGACGTCACTGAACTTTAAGTGGCGAGATATCGAAGGATCGACACTCTGCGCTTTCTTTATGTCAGCCTGAGAAAGGTCTGTTTGATTTTGATCATGATACAACCGGGCGCGCGCCAAATAAAATCTTGGCTTCATTGGATCCAAACGAATCGCCTCGGTAAAATCGAGCAGCGCATTATCCATTTTGCCTAATCGCCTGTTGACTGTTCCTCTTCGGAACAACAAAATGGCGTTTGTGGGGTCAGCTTTGATGGCAGCGTCTATCTGCTCAATCCGTATTTCCCCATCAGCAGGATCGAAGTTCTTGCCAATGCCTGTTGGGGAAATGTCGGATTTGTCCTTTCGGGAATTGCCGGCTTTGCTCTTTCGGGAATTGTCAGATTTGTCCTTTCGGGAATTGTCGTCTTTGTCCGATGGAGAACCGTCCAATTTGGACGTCGGGACTGAGTCAGCATCAGTCGAGACGACAGTCGAACCGGCAGCTGTTGTCGTTGAGCTCTTTCCGTCCGCTAAATAAAGCTGAACAGCTTTTTCATAGGCGCTGACGGCGCCTTCATTTTTCGGGTTAACGGCTTGTGATTTTTGTCCGTTGCCTTGCTGGAACTGTGTTACCAACTGTGGATTATTCCTCAGCGCCTTCAAATAAAGGTCAACCGCTTTCTCTTCGTGCCCGAGCCTTGCCTGCACTGTACCAGTCCAGAGCAGCGCCTGCGTGTCGTGCGGATTCATTTTCAGCATATATTCAAAGTCTGAAAGGGCGCTTGCATAATTCTTTTGATAGTAATAACACTGCCCACGCTTGAAGTAGGCGTCGGCGTTATTCATGTTGAAACCAATTGCTTCGCTGAAAGCACTGATGGCGCCTTCAAAGTCTCTGTGCGACATTTCCGCCTCGCCGCGTTCAATCGCTGACTGGTGCCTGCCGGAAGGTGCAGGAGATATTTCGCCTAGCCCTCGCTCAAAGAAAGTTGAGGTTTGAGAAAGAGCCGGAGCAGACCCTCCGAAGACGCACAGCGCGAGGACAAACAAAGTGTTCTGCGTTAAGTCAGCTCTTGTCATGAATGCTCGTCCTCGATTGTGCCGACATACGTTGATATAGTTAAGTAAATGTTCGAACCATTGCCCCAACGCCATTTCAGGTTGTGACGATATGATAGTGTTCACGGTTTTGAGCGGAAATAGTCCATAGATACGGGGTTTAACAAAATGGAAGTATCCCATAGATTGAAGTCGATTCCTCCCTACGTTTTTGCGGAAATCGACAAAAAACGACAAGCTGCTGTTGCCAGGGGCGTGGACGTAATCAATCTCGGTATTGGCGACCCGGACCAACCGACACCACGACATATCGTGGATGCGATGCATGAAGCCCTGGAAAAACCGATAAACCACCACTATCCGCCGTTCGGTGGCATGAAAGAGTACAAGGAAGCTGCTGCGCAATGGTGCAAAAAGCGCTTCGGCATTACCGTAGATCCAGTCACCGAAGTCACTTCATTGATTGGTTCGAAAGAAGGTCTTCACAACACGATCATGGCTTTCATCGATCGGGGCGACGTCGGATTGATTCCAGACCCTGGCTATCCGGTCTATCAAACATCGATTTTGTTGGCTGGCGGAACGCCTTATTTCATGCCGCTTAAACCGGAAAACAATTTCCTTCCTGATTTAGACGCCATTCCGGAAGACATTTGCAAAAAAGCAAAGTTGATTCTTTTCAATTATCCAAACAATCCAACCGCCGGTATTGCGGATCTGCCCTTCTTCGAAAAAGCTGTGGCCTTCGCGAAGAAGCACGACATCTTGCTCTGTCACGATTTGTCCTATTCAGAAATGACATTCGACGGTTACAAGGCACCATCTATCTTGCAAGTGCACGGCGCCAAAGACGTCGCCATCGAGTTGCACACACTCTCCAAAACATACAACATGACGGGTTGGAGAATTGGATTCGGCATCGGCAACGCCCAAGCAATCAAAGCGCTCGCCAGCTTGAAATCAAATGTCGACACCGATGTCTTCAAAGCAATTCAAGTCGCCGCTATTGCGGCTTTCACAGGACCGACGGACCACATCGAATTCTGCAACAAGCTCTATATAGAGCGCCGCGACATAGCGATCAAGGCTCTTGGGGAATTGGGTTGGACGATTAAGCCGAACAAAGCAACGTTCTACATGTGGCTGCCTACGCCAAAAGGCGTCACTTCTGCTGATTTCTGCACGCAGATGTTGGATGTTGCCGGCATCGTGGTGCCGCCAGGTACAGCCTATGGACCAAATGGCGAGGGGTTCTTCCGTATGTCGTTGTGCACCGACAAAGAGCGTTTGCAAGAAGCATTCGACAGAATGAAGAAGCACTCAATCACGTACGATATGGAAAAAGCTCGGGTTTAATCGGTCGTTCCGAATCTTGCTCAATTCACATCGGGTCCGTCATATAATACGTAACTTGCGTTATGCAGGTGAACGTGACCAGCGAAACACGAACTGTTAATTCAATTTGGGCGCCGCTTCAGCGGCCAGTTTTTCGCGTTTTGTGGTGGACCAGTGTCGTTTCCGCGGTCGGTCTCTGGATGCAGGACATCGCCCAAGCATGGTTAATGACATCGCTTGCGCCATCACCAATGATGGTGTCATTGGTGCAAACGGCAACATATCTGCCATTTTTTCTGCTAGCTATTCCAGCTGGTGCTATTGCCGATTTAGTAGATAGACGGGTTATTTTGCTGACGACAATGCTGTGGGTCTTTTTTGCAGTGATTGGATTGGGCTTATTGACGCTATCCAATGCAATGACGCCATGGTTGTTGATCATCCTTCTTTTCGTCTCAGGTCTTGGGTCTGCGATGAACTCACCCGCCTGGAACTCATTGGCTCCAGAACTAGTTCCTAAGGCGGAATTGGAATCAGCAGTGGCTTTGGGTGGTGCTGGTTTCAATTGTGCGCGAGGTATCGGTGCGGCGCTCGGAGGTTTTCTTGTCGCACAAATGGGAGCCGGATGGGTATTCATTTTGAATGCTCTGCTGATGACTTTGATGTGGACAGCGATCTTTCGCTGGAAGCGCGAGAAAGTAACTAACGAAGTGCCGGAGCGGGTTATCGGTGCAATGCGGGCGGGACTTCGCTATGTGCGTCACTCCAAGCCGCTTCGTCATGTCTTAACGCGCACCGGCGTGTTTGTCTTCTGCGCCAGCGCACTCTGGGCTTTGTTACCATTGCTGGCGAGAACGGTTATGAAACTGGACTCGACACAATACGGATTGATAATCAGCGCTTTTGGTATCGGCACCTTATGCGGTGCAGGTATCTTGCCTCGCTTTAGAAATTCAGTATCATTAGACGTTCTAGCTGCGACGGGAACCGGATTCTTTGCTGTTGGAATGGCAAGCATGGCTGTTTTCAATTCGTTCTTGATCGCATGTGCGGCAATGTTCGCTGCGGGAATAGGCTGGATATTCGCCTGCAATTCAATCAATTCTGCAATACTGATGGCATCACCTGCATGGGTTCGAGCGCGTTCCGTGGCCATGTACCTTTTGGTATTTCAAGGATGCCTGGCCTTCGGCAGTCTCACTTGGGGTTTCGTGGCTCAACGCTTGAGCATGCATGACGCATTAGTCGCTGCTAGCTGCGGATTGTTGATAAGCCTAACGTTAGGCTTTAGATACAAACTGACAGCGGTCGAAACGTTGGACATGAGACTATCAGGACCCTGGCCAAAGGTGGAAGTAAATATCACACCCCATCCAGATCATGGACCAGTTCTCATTACCGTGGAGTATAAGATAAACCCAGAACAAATCGCTGAATTCTTTGAAGCCGTCGGAGCGCTAGAAAAACATCGGAGACGCAATGGTGCCTTTCAGTGGCACTTGTTTATCGACTTATCAACGCCGGGCGTTTATGTCGAATCTTACTTTATGGACACCTGGGCAGAACATCTAAGACAGCGTGACCGCGCCACACTTGATGATGTTAGCGCCGAAGAAAAAGTATATGCCTGCCATATCGGCGAAGCAGAACCCAAATTAAAACACATGCTCTCAGAGCGACGACGAGCAAAACCAAAGGAGTAAGCAATATGGATGCCACCGTCACACTACGCGAGAGTCAATTCAAAATCGATCTGGAAACTGGCTCACTGCCAGTATTTTGCGCTGAACCCAATAACGAAGTGAGTCTTCCTGGGCTGATATTGATCCACGAGATCTTTGGCGTCACCGAACATATAAAAGATGTAGCAAGGCGTTTTGCACACCACGGTTTACGAGTATATGCTCCAGACCTATTTACTCGGTCAGAGTTCTGGCCGTCTGACGAAGCGGATAGAAGCAATCTAGATCTCATGCGTCAGGCGTGGTCTTCAATTCCTGATAGTCAGCTGATGTCTGATTTGGATGTGCTATTTACACACATGTATTCCAAAGAAAACATCAACGGTAAAATTGGCAGCATCGGATTTTGCATGGGTGGCGCGATCTCATTGCTACTCGGGTGCCACGAACCAAAACTCGCTTTTGTAGTGGATTTCTACGGACGCATTCGCTACGGCTTCACTTCCAAAACCAAGCCCAAAGACCCCGTGGATTACTTAGTACCACTAAAAGCACCCGTTCTTGCCCTGTTTGCTGGCAAAGATGAATTGATTCCGTCAGACCACATCGAGCACTTTTCGCAGCGCCTGCAAGAACTGGAAAAAACATATCAACTCAAAGTGTATGAGAAAGCCTCTCACGCATTTTTCAACGATCAGCGACCTAACTACAGTCGCGGAGCAAGCGAAGATGCATGGCAAGTAACTCTTGCCTTCATAAAGAAAAATAGTAAAGAGGAACGATCCGGCCCATTGTGAATCGTTCCAAATTGCTCTGGCGAGCGAAAAGTCATGATCGATCAGCCCATAACCGATCCCAACTCCGTGTGCATGTATGTATACAGCAACGACAATTTTTTGACAGGGCCAACCAAAAGTTTTTTGACATGCTGAGCAAAATAATTTTGAGCTACAATACCCGTGTTAGTTGCATGAGCCAAGTTTGAAATCCAGCAATACATTCAGAGGCCTGAAGCGCAGCGTTGAAGCGGCTTTGAAGGTCCTGTCGAACGGCGCGGCAGTCGTTGCCAGTTTTCCTGACTCTGGATTTACGACCTGCGTTTTGCTGATCGCCTTAAAAGTGTTGGAGGCGAGGGGGCAACTAGACAGAGTTGGATGCGCTGATCCGAAGCTCACCATGTCTAACGCCTCGGACCTCATCCTCAAGCTCTACAATGCCACCAATGCTGTATGCCCATCTGAGATACAAATCAAGACTGAGCTTGAGCAGCACGAGGAGCTAGCTCAGGCACTTAAATGTTTGGATGAGAATTCGACTGAACTCTGGCTTGACGATTTCACCATCGGCTATGCATATCAGTTTCTGTCAATGGCGGGGCGCAAAAATGCACAAGCGAATATTCAAAATGCGAACAAAGAATTTTCGAAAAGCGATCTCATAGCGTTCACACAGCTCTACACGCCGCGCTGGGTGGTTGATTTCTTGTTGGCAAATAGCCTTTTGCCGCAATTAAAAACGTCCCATAACCAACGCACACATGGCTCATCCACGAAGTTATCCATGGATGACTCATCCACGAACTTGTCCAGGAATGGACCGTCCAGGGATCCGTCTAAACACGACTTATCTCCGGACTTTGCGATCGATCACTCATCCCCGGATCAGACTAGACAAGACTTATCTCCGGACTTTTCAATGTATACCCCTTGGATGTTGTTCAACGATCTCCACGGCTCGCGGCCAATAAATGATTTGAGTATCATTGACCCCGCATGTGGTGCCGGAAACTTCCTGGTCCGAGCGTTGGACCTGGTGATCAACATATATAAGAACGACGGTCGGTCAGCTCATGAATGCGTAAATCTGGCTCAAGCACACAATATCCACGGTGCTGATATTGACCATGCAGCACTATGGATCACTTGTCTTGCCCTTCTCATAAAGTCTTTTCAGTATTCGGACAAACCGCCTGAAAGTTGTTTCAAACTCAGTTTCGCCGGTGTGCCCGATTGGGATAATGTGTTGGGCAGCCTTAGCCGCGCCTTACCGAAGGATCACCTGCTGAACCGTACATACGCAGTGGTGCTGATGAATCCACCCTACGTAGGGCGAAAGCTAATGAGCAGGCAACTGAAATCTGCCATCAAAGAAAATTATCCAAACAGTCACAATGATATTTGCGCCGCATTCATTGAGCGGTCATTGGAACTACTTAAAAGCGGTGGCAGACTAGGCGTAATCACGCAAGCATCGATTCTGACTCTGCCTAGTTATGGTGACTTGCGAAAGTTAATTCTGACTGACTACAAACTGATCGCGTGTGCCGATGCGGGTACCGGCGTGTTTCCGCTGCAAGGTGGAGACAAAGTTAACAGCGCGATGCTATTGATCGAAAACAACAAATCAACTTCTGCGGATAAAACGATATTCTTCGATCTGCGGATGGAAAAGAATAAGGAGGACTTGCTGGTGGCACAATCCCGATTAGTGAGTCAGTCCAAACCCGGTGCGTATTCAACACACCAACAATCAACCTTTCTTGAAGAACATGAAAGTGCCATCAAATATGGATGCCCCGGTTTGATTTTGTCCCTATCCAGGCGAGTGCCTTGCTTGGCTGATGTAGCTGATATTCGTCAAGGATTAGCAACAACAAACAACGAAAAATTTGTCAGACCGATGAATGAAGTCAGTGCGGATTTGATCGGTTCCGTTTGGATACCTTACGTCAAAGGAGCAGGTGCTGACCGTTGGTTTAGCCCTGTGAAATACGTAGTTAAATGGGAAAACGATGGCCGAGAAATTAAAGAAGCTGTTAGCACAGCATATCCATATTTGAAGGGAAACACAAAATGGGTGGTGAAGAATGAGCAGTATTATTTTCGCTCGGGACTGTGCTTTTCCTTCGTAAACACCGGAAACCTGGCTGTGCGAAAACTACCGGAAGGCTGCATCTTCGACGTCGGGGCATCGGCTGTTTTCGTCAACGACAAAGATGATGAGGATTTTCTGCTCTCGTACTTAAACTCATCGCTCATCGCTGCTATTGCCACATCCATAAACCCGACTATCAACTTCCAAGTTGGCGATATCAAACGTCTGCCGATGTTTCCGTTCAATCAGGAGCAAAAGACTGAACTTTCAAAAATAGCTCGGAACTGTTGCGCACTCGCAGAAGAATTGCATGCGTTGAAGATCCACGATTTGGTGGTCGCCGGAAACATCAGCAAAACCGATCACGTTAAACGAAGAGTCGAAATACAAACTGCGCTCGCCGCTTTAGAACGGCGAATCAACCAACTAGTGCTGAGCGCGTTTAGCACCAACTTCGGATTAACTGCTGACCAGCAAGCCGAAATTACGAAATGGCTCGAATCGAAGCCAGAAAAGACCTGAATTTAGCATTTTCCGATAAATTCAACGCTTTCCTTCTTGACATCCCCTGTGTACCGGTTATAAGCTCAGGGGGCCATGCTATCGAAATCCTTACCAGAGCTTTCCGAAAGACAGCGTTACGACTTGGAACGCATACTTCGCGACGATCGCTATCTCGGAGCGATTGTCGCCCTTATGGTCGTGACGTCACTGGTTTCGCCTTTTCTCACTCTCCCGATTGACCCTGAAATCAGCAACTTTTTTCTGTTTTTATTGGCGATGGGGATCGCTGGCTTTCGCAATGCAAATGCCGAATGGGTCATTTGGTGGTACAAGCCAGGCGTAGTCAGGATGAAAACGCCTGTGCTCCTCGCTGCTGTGAAGAGCCTCCTTAACGATTGGGTGGCCACCAACATCGTCATCGCTTACGGCATCGCCATAGTTGTGTATGAGTTTGAACTTCTAGTGCTCGCTTTTTACAGGCATGGGGGGTTGCCCTCAATCATAGCCAACGCTTTCCTTGTTTCCATGTTAGCGCCGGCTTCCGGTCTAGCAGGGTTATTGGTCGCCAGAAACATCAGGATTGATCCCGAAATCCCGAGTAAACTGCCGGCCAAGATTAATCGAAACTTGGCTGTATCGGCAAAATCATTTCTACTTAACCGATATCCGTACCTGAGTGCTTACGCGGGTTTCGCAAGTTTCAGCGCCATTGCGACAATAGCCCCCGGCGGATTTGGCACTGACTTTGCAGGCTGGTTGCAGAGTTCTTTAGCCGACGCCAGCATGATTGACGTAGTACCGGTCGACCTGCGTTTCCAATTGTTCGTTTCTGTCTGTTGTGCGTGTATTTTGTTTGGTGCCATTCAGAAATTAGCAATTCGCTTAAGCGCTGGTTTTCAATCGCTAGCGGTGCGTATGCTGATCCACCGGGATAGTCTTTTGGAAGCATTGATGGAAACAGCTAACTCCCGGTCGACCAGAATTGTTTTGACCGAACAACATCCTCACTTGAAAAATATCAGGGGCACATTTGCTTGGCTTTTATTATGCTACGCAACGCTCTTTTCCCTGGTAGCGTTCTGCCCAGCGCCTCTCGGTTTAACCATTTCCAACTGGCTACAAACATGTCTTGAGCAAGCAGGATTTCCGCTCGATATACAGCAGCATGAAAATCTGCGGTTGTTTTTAGCATCAATTGTTGCCGCTTATGGCACCATTCCCGTCGCGGTGATGTCTAGTGCATTCCTGCCAATTAAAAAGCCAGACTGCTTATTCGTCAGCGCTAAGGGCGTCATTTCTCCACATCCCGAAAACCTAGGGCAATCGCCACTCAAACAATGGGAAGATTTAAAGACAGTTTCATTAATCAATGCGGGCAAGGAGAATGAGACTGTAAGACTCTGCTTTAAATCTTGCGGAACAATTAAGCTGAAGACAGCAAAACTGGAGAAACAGAAGTTAGCAGAGTTGCTTTCAACTGCCGATGAATACGCCACTAAATGCAAGTTTGACGCCAACGTAATCGAGCTTCGGGCAAAGTTGACGCAAGACAGTCGGGCTGGATCTCTCGCTGACCAAAGTAAATTTTCGTCATCTATTTTTTCGACAAAGCAGTGTGGGGATCAGTTCCAGGATGGCAAATACAGAGTTATTCGCAAACTTGCAAGCAAGCCGCTTTCGGCAGTCTATTTAGCTCGAGATCAGGCAAACAATCGCGTCATTGTAAAAGAATTTGTCTTGCCAACTTGCGTAAAGCAAACTGAAGAAATGGACCAAAGTTTTAATCGTGAATTCAAAGCGCTCAGTTCTTTAAAGCATAATTCAATTGCCAATGTGATCGAAACATTTGAAGAAAACACGGCCAAATATCTTGTGATTGAACATATAGAAGGTACTGATTTGCGCAGCATTGTGCAGAGCAGAGGTCGACGAAACCAGCAGACTGTGCTGCGATGGGCTGAGCAAATAGCGACTCTCATGCAATTTCTGCACGGGCAAGAAACTCCAATTTTGCACAGAGATTTGACGCCTGATAATCTGATGGAAGATGCCGACGGAAACATAAGACTGATCGATTTCGGTGCGGCGCATCAATTTATGGAAGGTGTGACAGGCACACTAATAGGCAAACAATGCTATATCGCACCAGAGCAGTTACGTGGACAACCCTCGATGCAGAGCGACGTATACAGCTTTGGCGGTACTGTTTTCTTTCTGCTGACCGGGCATGATCCAAGCGCGCTCGAACAGTGTGACCTCGAATCTGAGGAAGTACAAGCGCCTCCATGGCTTCATCTTTTGCTCAAACGTTGCACCCAATTCAATTCCGACGATCGTTACCAATCATTTGACGAAATCATTAGCTTAATAAGGCAGTCATGCGGGTCTAAGGCTAGACCTCAGATAAGCGACGCCGGCGCGTTTACGATCAAACTGCCTATACCGGAGTTGGAACACAGTTGATCAAAACTCATCTAAAAAACTATTTCAAAGATAATCCTTCATTTAGATACGCAGGCGCCCTGCTAGAAGAACAACGTACGTTGCCCCACCTGCTGCAGCTGACCTGTTTTTGGCATACCGTAGCCTGGCTTCCCATGGCGCTTTACTTCATTGAGTTTCCTACATCGGCAGAACTGGTCGATATATCGTCAGGTTGTGCCGAAGATGAAGAAGAAGATGATGAACCACATCTTGATTCGTACATCACAACCACACTCATGGATTGGAAAAGATTTGCCACCGCGGCTCGTCGGGCACCACTGTTTGCGTTGCCTCCGTTCTTTTTCGTTATGTATATAGGCATACTAAACGTCCTCTCTTTCTATGTCCGTAAAGCTCCTGTGACCAGAAACAACTGGAACCATTTCTACAAAAAGCTGTCTCCATCTTTCGATGACCCGCGCTGGCTCCGGGATTTCACCTTGGACGTGCGTCCTTTATTTCTAAATTGGACGATGTTTGTGCCGCCTATCACCATCTTTAACATGACAGTGAATAATATACAGAGTCTTGTCAGACCACTTTTAAAACGCAAAGAAGTGAAAGACTTTTATGGCTTTCCTTGTGTTCGTTTCACTCAACAGCGAGAGTTAGAAGCACACAACAGCAACTTCTACTTCTCACCCTGGTTTACACCCGTCACTTTGCTTCCATTCGTGCTCGGCATCCCCACAGCAATTTCACTCTGGATTTATTGGCACTTAGGAGTGGACAAACTGCTCCATTATCCGTCGCATGAACCGGGCTTCTTTACTATTTTCGTGCTCATCGGTCTCTACTTTGCTGGTTTAGGCTCAAGCCTGTGCATCCTTTTTTTCCGATCTTATTTTACCTATCCGACAAATTTCTGTAGTACCGAATATGATATCGAAATTTATGACGATGTGATTAAAGCAATGCCGATTAAGGGCTGGGTTTTGGACTTCGTCACTATCAGAAATATGAACGATCCGAAGCAGATTCGCTGGGCTGATGTTTCATCCATTACCTTTTCTGGCGGCAACTTAAAAACAGAAATAGCTAAATCTCAGGACGCAATCTTGCTAAATCTTAAAAAGCTGACGACCATTTATGAATCAGTCGCCAACAAACTGGATGTTCATACAGAAAAGCTGGAGATAATCTCTAAAACCGGGCGCAGCCTCCATATAAATTTATGGGAGCTAACGTCTTTGCAAAAACTCGAGTTGTTTCAATTGCTTCGAAAAAATGCGCCGTCTATTTATTTGGAGGAACTGGTGCAAAACGCTCTTACTGGTTCGACAGTATTGAGAGAGCCTAAGTATACAGAGATCTGGTTTAGCGTACTCAAGGGTAACAACAGCAGCTTTCGCGAAGGCGATCTAGAACAAGGTCGCAGTCTCCGAGAAGGCCGATATAGAATCAAATCGAAGCTGGCATCCGGTGGGCAAGCTGTGGTCTATTTAGCAGTTGACCAGAACGACAAATCCGTAGTCCTCAAAGAGTTTCAACTCACCACGGGCGAGTCACTTGATGTACAAATCGAATCGGCTAAGGATTTCGAAAACGAAAGCGCCATCCTCGATCAACTTTCGCATCCGGGCATAGTAAAATCGTTGGACATTTTTTACGAGGAAGGACGTGTGTACCTTGTACTCGAAAATGTGGAAGGCAAGTCTCTGCGTCAGCTAATTGCAGACGAAGATGCCATGACCGGTAAGGAGATATTTAGTCTGGCAGAGCAAATGTGTGACATTCTCAAATATCTGCACAGTCAGGTACCGCCGGTGGTGCACCGAGATTTTACTCCGGATAACATAATTCTGCAGCCGAATGGAAAGCTGAAGCTAATCGATTTTAGCGTCGCTCAGCATAAGAAGAATCCAAATTCAAGCGATTGCGCAGGTAAGCATTCCTATACGCCGCCTGAACAATTCAGAGGAGCAGCTTGTCCACAAAGCGATATATACGCATTGGGAGCCAGCTTGTATTACCTAGCAACGGGGAAAGACCCGCTGCCGATTTCAACTTCGCGCTTGCCACAAACCGGTGATGCATTAACAAAGGCGTTGACCGAAGTTATCGCAGGTGCCACCGAATTGGATTTGCATAAGCGATACGAATCAATTGACTGGCTGCTAGTAGCTCTTCGGGAGTCAGGACTTCCAGAAGCTAGTGGCGAACCAACAGATTTAGAAGGTTTCGCAGAAACAACGACGCCACAAGAATTTCGAGAATCAGCCAGTCCAAGAGAATTTATTTCAGAAACAATTGATTCCGAGACAGCTTCTGTCACTCAGCCAACAATCCTCGCCATCCCAAATACGTATCGTGGGCCGCACACTCTGTTAGTACCAAATAAAGATAAGGTGCTCGTGGAAACCGTAAAATTGCGACGGCGAATAAATTAAGGAACATGCGAATTGTACAGCCTCACTGGTTCATGGAATAGCTGCCTAGTTATGGTGAGTTGCGAAAATTGAATTGGAAACATCATCATTACAATCGCATTGAGTTTATACTAATAGCCCGTGTGACTAAGAAATTGTGATTGGGAGTTTCTATGTTTTTTCGCGCAGCAGTCTCAGCAATTTTGTTCTTGAACATTTCATCAGGCGCGCTTGCTGCGTCGGAACAGCCATATAATTATGGCTGGCTCTTCAAGAATACAGGCGACCAAATCGTTGAACATCCAAAATTTGATGGTCTTTTAAGACACATCGTGCCGGTCGCTAAGACTAGAAAAGGTTACGAAACCTTGAGTGAATTAATTAGTGGAAACGTGACGGTTGCGGCGGAGGGTAATGGCAAACAAATTGTCGAAAAAAGATACGTCATCATCCATGGCTTTACTCCGCATGCTGCTTTTAATCAGGGATTGATTTGGATAGACACCAAAGAAGACAAGTCAATTATTGCATTGGCTACTCCACGCCCTGGCGCAGATTCTGACAAAGAGATGGTCTGCTTCATTTCAAAAAGTTTCTTGGATCAGAAACAATTTCCGCCGGCATTCACGAGCGCTTATGCCCAATGGATAAAATCAAGCGAGATAAAGCCCAGCAAAACAAGCTTGAACAACTATCGTCTTTTATATTCCTATTAGCCTGACATCGCTTTCGATGAACGCGAAAGACCCATTCAAATGAGCAGTCGCCATAGGTGGCCCGTATAGGCGATTCGTCGCCGCCAGGGCTCCTTCATCGTGTCTGATCCGTCGCCCGCGCAGGCTAGCACAACTTGGTCACACCTTCGACATATTTTTGAAATACAGTGCGATGGTGACGAAGCTGTTCGGCCCAAAAGGACCACCCCACCTTACTCGCTTCTAAAAATTGAGATTTACTATGAAAGCAAACTCCCGGAATTTCACATCCGTCGGATCGCAAATTACTATGTTCCTATGCGCTCTCGCACTGTTTCCGACTACCGCTGGCATCGCCCAATCAATACCAGAAGAAATAAAGCAGTCTCCCTCGAACCAGTCCTCGCCGAGCGAAATGGATGCGCCGAAAGATCTTAACTGCAAGAGCGCAGATTCAATGCGGACGTTGCAGGCAGTTGTCGAAGATCAAGGCAATGACAGTGACTACAAGCCACGGCTCACTGCAGCATTACCGGTATCCGTTGCGCCCGACGCTGCAGCGATTGAACATGTCGACATTCAACGACCTTCATTCATTCCGGCGTACGCCTTCAGCAACCAGGACATGGTCGCGCCTTATCATGATTCAGACATCAACGCGTGGCATAAGCGCACCAATTCGGAGCTGCCTCATTGGATGAAACTGAGTCCATCTGTAGCTCAATACTGGACCGGCACCAAAATGGAACCATTTTGGGTAATGACCGAACCGGATAAGGAGCATCCGGGTAACTTCACCTTTGTTAGCCTCTATCCGGGTGGTCCAAAAGGCTGGTTGCAAAACACGGGTGAACGCAGCGCCTGGGGACACCCAGAGTACCGCTATTGGTTTGACCTGAATTAACGCAGTCTCTTAGTGTGTATGATAGTTCGCATACAGCGGGCAACTGATCTTCACAAGTGACTGCGAATGATACGACACGGGATCAGGCATTCAATAGCAATATCTTTCGGCGTTGTTGAGAAATTATTTCTCGCAATAGTTTGTTTGCTGGCGTGCTCAGCTGATAAAACTCGAAACGCTGCCGAAGCTAATAAAAAGGTACAGCCCCAAAATGGAGAAGTAGTCTTTGTTTTAGCGCAGGAAAGTTCTTCGCTGGGCAAGCAAATTACTTATGTATCGCCGCACTATCTGCGAATGGAGTCAAAACGCACCGGATGTACTTTCTTGGTCAAGCCTCCCGGTAGCAAGATGGAGATAGTCAACGACGCCAAGAAAGTTTACTTCGAAGCAGACGTTTCAAATTGGCGCGACAAGGGGCCCAAGGCGACAAGCGACCTGCAGACAAAGTACAAGGAATTTTTGAACGGACGTGCCTTGGAGCAAGGAACTATTTGCGGACTCGTCGCTTATAGATACACCAAGCGCGTTTCCAAAAAGAAAGAAGTAGACTACTGGCTGGCGCGCGATATAGCCATTTCACCAGCCACACGTGATCTTCTAAGCAAGACAATTGGAAGTGAGGTGCCTCTCGATCGCATGCCACTGAGAATTCTTTCGCGTGAACAAAAAAAGACCAAAGTCAAGACGAAGAACTATCTCGATACCACTGAATTCAAGAAAATGACAGTCAATGCCGCCATTTTTTCTAGACCCAATAGTTATGCGCAGGCCGCCAACGAGATTGATGTATTGGCAGATTTTGACGACAGTGAATTAGAAGGCATCAGCTCAATCATTTATAAATACAATGAGACAGGATCTTTGCCAGGCAAGCAAGAACTAAACAATCTGAAATCGAAAATTTTGAATAAAGATCGCTGATCAGACCATGAGCATCTGATTCAAGCTTGCCTTTTAAGGTTTGCCTTTTGCCGCTACAACTTCTGTCCACTGATCGATTACGGATGGATCGTCATATTTATCATGATGGCGTACCCATTGCATGCCATACTGCAATTCTTTTTCGTCACGACCTTTTGGCACCAGATCAAGTAGCTGATATGCCCCAATCAATGCATCCAAACCGCGGGCGTAGGCTGAATAAGTATGGAAGATGTTTCCACTTTCATCCTTGTAAAATACACTAACACCGGGTCCCTCAGAACTGAAAAATGTCGCGTCGCGATAGTTGTAATAGGTCTCGTTCTTCTTTTCCGCTTCTTTTGAAAACGATGCTTGGTAGTCGTAATTGAAATCACTATCCAGCGATGAAAGCCATTTGAACGTCCAACCCATGCGCTTTTTGAAAGCCTGCAATTTTTCGATTGGCGCTTTGGAGATTGTGACCATCGAAGCATCGCGATGTGCGAGATGAAGTATGGAAGGCTCGTAATGATCAGCCAGAAACGAGCACGACTTGCAACCTTCTTCCCAATCGGGAGCAAACATAAAGTGATAGATAATAAGTTGACTCTTGCCATCAAATAATTCCGACAAGCTTTCATTCTTATCGACACCATCAAAAACGTAATTCTTTTCTACTTTTTCCCATGGCAATTGACGCCGTAACTCGCTTAGCTGATCGCGAAGTTTAGTGAGCTCTTTCTCCTTGACGAGCAGCTCTTTGCGGCGCGCTGTCCACTCTTCTTTCGTTACCACTGCATGTTTATTCATGGGCATTTCTCCGCCAAATACTGGGCGAGTATATCACCTGAGTTCGCCTTCGATCGCCACATGGGCACCATGAGAACGAAGAACATCAACGATATGTTGTTCTTTCCCGTAGAAACTGTTGCGGGTGACATAGTAGTCGTTGGCATTTTTGCCCGCACCTTTGGGATGAATGATCATCAAGGGACGAGAGGAATTTCGACTGTTACTTTTTGCCGGCACAAACGTCACTGTGACAATATCATTCCAGTTAAGGGAAAAGCGCGCCTCACCCCTGCTGAATATCTGATCGCGTTGCGAGCCTTCTAGCATAGCAAGACTACCGCTTACCCCTTCGGCATTGATCACGAAATCAGGCTGTTTGTCGGTTGCTGTAAGCTTCGCCTCGCGACCCGACTGAATGAAGCAGCGGACCATATAAATAGCCAATCCACCGAATACTGTAGTACTAAGTACAAGGAGAACGATCACATTGCCGCTTGGGGGAAAGTCTTTAGGCACAAAGATGGCCGCCATTATGGCTGCCATTATGGCTGCCCCACCTATGCAAACAACGAAGCACAGCCCGGCTCCCAGACGCTCGTAGAGATATTTACTGCCACGATCGAGGGCATTAACAGTGAATGGCTGCTCAGAACTTGAATTCGAATCTAAGTCTGACATTGACGAAAGCACCATCGTCTCGCTTACTAGGGGTTGGGGCAATTGACCTGGTCAGTGGGACAAGCGGTGAAATTGACATTGATCGCCGGGCTAATTGTGCCGTTTAAGATGAAATTCCCAAAGGTTCGATGGGTTGGTCCGTTTGGGTTACCGAGATGAGCAAAAGTGACGCTATTCACTCCCGGTGGAATTGGATTCGATGGATGTATGACATATCGCGTGAATCCATTGCTTAAGGGAATCGGAATAAGCTCTGTGCAGGCGAAAACTATGGTCGAGGGTGGAGAAGTTTCGTTGACGAAACTAAATAGAGCGAACACTTCGTCATTGGTGCAGGGAG
>PLXC01000034.1 GCA_003151275.1 Candidatus Melainabacteria bacterium | reverse complement strand
GCCGCTCAGCCGCAACAAGTTGCAGCTCCACAACAATCATTTGCACCACCAGTAACTGAACAAGCTACTGAAGTTGCATACATACAACCGATCGTTCCCTCTACTAGCGACTGGACATCCGGCAACTAGTCTTAGATAACGTTCCTCCTTTGAAAAGCTCTCACTTCGGTGGGAGCTTTTTATTAGGCTGGGAGATCCGCATTAAGACCTAATACCCGCTACATTGTCGAGCATCTAAGCCTGGGAGGCGCCGGCATCCGTGCCGGCATGATCCCGTAGCGTTGCACCGCATTTGGTGCACAATTCGAAATAATACGTTCAACTTTTGCGTTCAGCGATGTGTCTTAACAGAACGAGATTGTTATATGCAAAAGGAGCGGATTGTATATGTTATGGATAACCAAACATCGACTTTGCGGTTAGTCTTTGCAAGCCGTAACCAACCAGGAACACATTCTCGCCCGCTCCGTCATCCAAAAGGTCTGAATAATAGGAAGGAATTACCAATGTCATCCACCGGAATCAAGTCATTCATGCCATCGCTTCTGGTTGCGGGTACGCTGTGCCTGGCAAGTTCAGCGCTCGCCGAGTCAACCTCAACTGCTGAGCCAGCAGCTGTGCCTGCCACTGAAGTGGCGACGCATACGAGCGCTGCAGCGAGTACAGAGCAAAGCGGAGCCCCCATAAAGGCTAATGCCGCCACGCACGATTTGGGTGGAACAGCCACATCCCCTAAAAACACCAAAGGCATACCGGTCAAGAAGGTGAGCGCCAAAACCGACAAGATGAACAAGGAGACGGCAAAAGCGGTCAACAAAGTGCCGGGTGTCAACATAAAGGCAGCAGATTTGCAGCCGCCCGCTGAAGATCCACCCATTACCGGCTTCCACCCGATCAAGAAACTGCTGCGACCAGTGATTAGACTGGGCAAAGGCGCTGTTGAGATTCAGCAATCAATGATGAAGCTGGAAGGTCCCGTCGCGGGACTGCAACCCAGCATGACCTCGCTCGGAAACAAAATGACAACCGTGGATCACCAGATGGCTCACATGCAAAAGCAATTGACGGATATCAGTGGCGATGTTGGTCAAATCGACGCATGCATAAATAGAGTCGGCACAGGAGTTGATGAGGTTCGCCAAGATATCGCCGGTATTCGACAACAGGTCGCCCATCTGACCGTGCCGATTCGCGAGATGCAAAAACCGCTGCACGAAATGTTGGCACCGCTGAAAGATGTAACCAAACCAATGAGTCAGGTTCACGGTCAGTTAGCTGAACTTAAAACGATGCTGCGAGGCGTGGTAATAGCAATAATTGTTGGAGTGCTTGCGATTACGATTGGCACCCCCTTTGCCGCTGTGTACGTTTACAGAAATCGAAAGAAACTTTTCCCCCATCTTCGCGAACCAGGAAACGATTTGCCGATTGAAACGCGTGGCGATAAAACTTTGTCCGCGGCTTGAACTTCCCACCGTGTGAGCTTCTCAACATCCTCGGTCTGGTGTTAGCCACCGTATATGGTGACTAACACAGCGACTCATCATAGCAAGTCGCCTGTGCCTCACGTCCGCATGCGACTTGCTCAGGCGGTTAATGATGAAAACCACGTTGCTGCTAAAATGGATCACCCCACTATACGAGGCGAAATCCAACCCATGTCACAACCCAGCGCTACTTTGGATGACCCGATTTTGCATGCCAGTCCTGAATTCATCAACAATCCATATCCCACGTTCACTCGTTTTCGCGAAGAGGCGCCAGTGTTTTGGAGCGAGAAAGGGAAGTATTGGATTGTCAGCAAGTACGCCGATATTCAGGGCATCTTACGGGACCTTCACTATGAAAAGGGTTTGCAAAATTCCAAAATGCTAAACCCGGTGGTGAAAATGCTTCCACCTGTGAAGGAGGCAATAAAATCGCGTTCGACCTGGATGTTGAACCAAAACCCACCGGATCACACTCGCCTTCGCTCATTAGTGAACCGCGCTTTCACGCCGACAATGGTCAATTCCATGCGCGAACATATTGAGGCAATTGCTAATAGATTGCTTGATGAAGTAGCAGCTAAAGGTGAAATGGACATTGTCCATGATTTTGCATTTCCATTACCGGTAACTGTAATTGCCGAAATGTTGGGTGTGCCGCCCGAGGACCGAGAAAAAATCAAAGCGTTCTCCAAGCCGCTAACAGACGGGCTCGAACCGGGTTTCGATTTAGCGAGAATGACGAGATCGAATCAGGCTGTTAAAGATTTCGAGGATTATTTAAGACCGTTAGTTGAAGAGAGACGCAAGAACGGCAAGAATGATTTGATCACAGCGTTAGTCAGCGCTGAAGAACAGGGCGACAAGCTATCAATGGACGAACTGCTAGGCAACTGCGTTTTGCTGCTAGTTGCCGGGCACGAAACTACAGTGAACTTGATTAGCAACGGCGTATTAGCGCTGTTGAAACATCCAGATCAGATGGAATTGCTGAAGGCGCAGCCAGCTTTGTGTGTAACTGCCGTAAATGAGTTTCTTCGTTATGAAAGTCCAGTTCAAACAGTGCGACGCATGGCTGCGCAAGATCTCGTCTTGCACGGACAGAAAATTGAAGAAGGAGATGTGCTGTTGCTCTTGTTAGGCGCCGCCAATCGCGACCCTGACCAATTCCCAAAAGCAGATCAGTTGGACATAACTCGCGCTGACAACAAACACCTGGCTTTCGGAAGTGGGATTCATCATTGCTTGGGATCATCTTTAGCTGAGGTCGAAGGACAAATTGCTGTGGGCACTCTACTGAAGCGATTCCCAAATCTCAAATTGAAATCCCCAAAAGTTGAATTCAAATTTCCATTTGCTTTACGCGGACCCAAAGAGTTGCAAGTGACGTTCTAGAGTGACCGAACAATCAAGGCGATCCGGTTTACTTGGCAGCGTCTAGAGGAAAATTGTCCGTTCTAAATGGTGACGCGGGTATATCAGCTGTGCTGTAGAAGTTAATCTCCTTGGGATCGTTTTCCCAGGCATATCGCACTGCAGTCGGATTAGTAACTTTCGGATTACTGACGTTCACGTATTTCCCATCGATGGTGGCATCAGCGGGAACGAAATTGTGGGAATCGTCACTGATGGTGAAGTTGTTTAGTTTCGGGCTGCCCTTTGACTTCAGTCGATCAATGGTGCCTGGATCGAAAAAGCATTTGACCGTATTTCCATCCACTCGCATGGATTTATAAATCGGACCGAAATAAGAGACAGCAGGTTTTTCATAGGCACGAGCAAGAGCTACTTTAGCCAATCTTCGCCCGACCACGGATTTGTCGCGAGGATGAATGTCTTTTGAATCACCAACATCAACTGTCACCGCCAAACCAGAATTGACTAGCTCCCGGGACAAACGCAATTGCGACTCGCGTATCTGAGGCCAATCAGCATTCGTGCCAGCATCATAGTTTGCCAACTGCACAATGTAGAAAGGAAAGTCATACGAAGTGACCGTCGAGGTTTTATCCGCCTTTGCCCAGTCAGTGCGCCAACCGTCAACGAGTGCTTTCATGGTGCCAAAATATTCTTTGGCCAGCCAAGGCGGCGCATCTGACTCACCTTGATACCACATCACTCCGCGAATGGCGAAAGGCTCAAGCGGCGCGATCATGGCATTGTACAAACCGCAGGGACGTTTCAAATGCGATGCACCCATCGGTTCTTCCGGCACATGAAGCGAATCTGGTTGCTTTTGTGAGCCGAGAGCGGCGACCTTAGCTTTGTAATCTTCCATCCTCCGCTCATAATCTGCTTTGTGATCGCCATATGAGTCCAATTCTTTTTGATACCAATCGCGCGCGTATTTTAAAGTCGGGTCATTTTGAAAAACACCATTCGGCACCCAACTGTATGCATTGGTTCCACCCACCGAAGAATTGATCAATCCCATCGGCACATCTGGATATTCTTGTTGTAGCGCTTCACCGGCGTAGAATAATACAGCACTAAATCGATTCAAGTTATCGCCGGACGCAAGTTGCCATTGATTGCTCACGTTGGTAACAGGAGTATCCGCAGCTCTTGCGGCGATGTGGAAAAGCCGAATGTTTTTATACTTCCCTGCCTCAGCAGCGGCTTGGACACGCTTGGCATCGGACGAGTCTCTCACTCTCCAATTCATGTTCGATTGACCAGAGCCGACCCAAACATCACCGACTAAAACGTCTGCCACGTGCAATTCATTCGTGCCTTTGACGATTAAGACTTCTGGCTTCAGCGAGGCTGTCAACTCGGGAATTTTCAACAGCCATGTGCCATCAGGACCAGCAGAGCCCTCGACTTTATTTTTTCCTAGCGTGACTGTTATTTTCTCACCGGGATCAGCCGTGCCCCAGACAGGGGTGTTGATTCCGCGTTGAACGACCATATGTTCAGTAAATAACGGGTTCAGCTTAACGGCGGCGTCTGCCGGCAAAAGGCCGCCAAGCAAAAGCACACTGGCGAAAACAAATCTGTTCAATAGTTTTGAAGTAGGCATCTTGGTATCACAGTTGGCAAAGGTTCCCTATGTAGTTTACCAACAATTTTGCAACCCAATTAGGATTGCCAGAGCTGCAACCACTTGACCACAGCAAATGTTTGATCAGGTTTGCCATATCTACATTCACAATGTTCAGTATAAATAAATTGCAGGGATTAAGTAACTAAACAACCTCCAAGAACGCCACTATATGCGGTGCCAAAGGTTGATTAATTACAAACCCTAACCGGGCACGTCCAGATACGTAGTTCCACGATTGGCTACCCAGGAGTTCCTCAGGTATAGTACGACCATGATGGCAGAGGGGCGAAGCTGTGGCAATTAATTCAAGCGACCCGATGCTGGCAAATGCCGGTGGCAGCAGCGCCGGACAGCTGATTATGTCTGCAATTGGTAGCAAACTGCGTGGACTTTTGGGCGCCGCGCCTAGTCCCAAGCCTTCAGCTCCAACCGAAGAAACGCTGAAAAAGGTTGCCCTTCAGTCCCAGCGCATCCATTTGCGCTTGCTGGCCCGCGAAGAGCGCTACGCCGAAATAGTACAAATCGCCGAAACCACCGATGAACAAGACATTGCGGGCTGCGCCGTCACCGCCCTGGCTCAAGGCGAAACCGACCAACTTGTCTTTCTGGAGAGATTGGCTAAGAGCCACTCCTATGCTGCCGTTTTAGCGATGATCGCCATGTTCAACAACACTCACGTTGAGAGCGGAAAGAAAATCTTCATAACTAGACTGAAAAATGGCCAGTTGGCCCAACTCGTAACCAGTGGACATGCCAATCTCTTTTCGATTCTCGATATCCTGGGTTGGCTGCAAAAGTATGGCGATGGCACCTTTGTCGCCCTCAACTATTTTACAAATTTGTGGAATTGCCTGACCGATCGGAACAAACAGGTGCAACTGCTCGGCGAAATGTTCGGCGATCCTGAACCGATCGGGATGCGCTACGTTCATGAGCAAAACATGATCCCGGGCAGCATAAAACTGCACGCTTTGACACTGCTGGAGAATTACACAGAGTCTGAGAAAGAACGGTTTCTGCTCTATGCATCGAGGGATAGCGATGATCGAGTTTCCCATCCTGCGACTGTGATGCTCGTCAATATCTGGCGCAGCGAGCAAGGAATTGTGCCCCAGGGGCTTGAGCCTTTCCGCATGCTGGATCTGAATTTGCTGTTCCACCTGTGCCAGATCAGTGCTTCCTTTCACTGGGGCGAAAGGGTCGAAGAGTTTTACGACCGCTACAAAGAACATCATGAACAGCTGGCAAATACCGATCCGAATACGGATCGGATTACCCATGAACAGCTGACGGCGATTTTAGAGGAAATGGAGAAAGAGCTGGTGCGCATCACTGAATGCCGCATCAACAGCTTGCAACCGGTGGCTAGTAAAATCAGCACACTGCTGCAATTACCTGTTGCACGGCTCGAATCTACGGATGCAAATGTCAATGCTGCCTATGTAATAGGCACTGGTACCGTTCAAGTGAAACGTGAAATCTTGATGGAAGACAAACCACTGTCCGAAGATGTGATGTCTTCATTGCTTCACGAGATTGGTCACATGGAGCAAGACGTTCTCGTAATCAGAATGATCGCAGACGAAATCGGGCTCAAATTTGGTCAGCATTCACAGCTTCTCGAAAAACTGTACGAGAAATATGCAGCTGGAATTGGCTACGCGCCAGATAGTATGTTTTTGCTTGCGGTGTTGAGACTGCGCAGCGACAGAATTCTCTCTCCAGCAGAAAAGAAACGCGCGATGCGATTGTATCAAGCCGCACACCAGGCAAAAGTTAACGGACATCAAGGGCGCATGGTGGAAGGACGCTTAAGTCAAATAACTGAATCAACAGAGGCGCTTGCCGGTGGCAATTACGACGTTGAACTTCTCAATTGCCTGCGCAGTCAACACGGGTTTGATTCGCTATTTCAGCGCGGAGCAGTGCCAGCCGTTTTGATGGCCGAGATGAATACATGTGGACAGGATCTCAATCGCATCGTGAGCAATTACTTCAATTTGAACGGTGCACCATATTTGGTGCGGAACGGAAAGAAATACGACATCATCACGCTGGCTAGAGAAATCTACATGTCGACCGACATTGATATCGTGGCGCCGGTGATCACCAAGTTGCGCGCCTTGCTCGTGCAGATTCTGCGCGAAGAGCAAATTAGTTTGAACAAGCGTCTTACGCAAATCATGCGCACTGGCTATCATGAAGCCGAAGCCTACGTCATTTCAGACCGTGTCAGTGTGATCGTAAAAGCGATTAGAAAATCCTGGTTCCAAACCTCGTAATCCTATTTATATCTACTTCGCTGCTGGCGGATCACCAAACATTCCTTCGATCGCCGCGCGACCAGCAGGATCAATAAACACATCGCGCTCTGATTGTGCGACAGCAAATTTTGGGATTTCGAAAAACGGATCCACGACTGAGATCCTTTTAAAAACTTTGGTATCCAGCGGAGACGCCGACGATCCATCCACGCCCATGTAAGTGCATTGAACAGGAATCAATCCCATAGACGGCACAGAATCAAGTATTGCCAGCACATTGCAAACCTTGGCAGGTAGCTTGAAATTAGTGGCAATCCAATAATCTGCCTTTTGAATCCGCACGCTCATTAAGTCGAGCTTCCCTTGCTTTCCGTTCAATTGAATTGAATACCTGATGGTTGGCAGGCCCTCGTGTGTCTCGGCGCTCTCCTTTTTCCATTTCAGTCCGGTGAAGTTCTCTCTATAGACCTTGGTAATGCCTTGAAAAAAAGATGCCTTGAAGTCACCTGTGGTGCTGTGAAACGAAGTTCGATTCCGTTTGTTATATATGTCCACTTCCCAAGCTGGAGCCCTACTAACAATCGTCGTGCCGGTTTTTTGATTGTCGATACGCATCGACTTAGGCGTGATGTAAATGTTTTGGACTCCAGTAATGGGACTTTCTTGCACCAGTAAAATCGCCTCACCAGCTAGACATAGATTTGAACTTTGCAATGCAAAGCCGAGTATTAAAAACACAGCTGAGTTGATTAACTTTGCCTGGATCGTTTTCATAATCACCGGAACGAGACGAATGAATCCGTAAAACGTGGGCAGATGATACTGGGCTTATGCCTCCAGTAGCGCGCCGTATAGATTCTGCCATATGGATGGAGCAACCGGCGCATTTTTGCCGCTTCAATCAAGCTGCCATAATTCTGCAATCTCTTTGCTCTAGCATATGTACTGTACATGAGGCGGTGGGTTGTCACCAGGCAAATAGGGCCAAACAATGAGACAGTTCTGTTTAACAATATTGATTGCGATTGCATTCGTTTTACCTCTTTGCCTTAGAGCCGAAGTCGATTTATTTGGTGTGTTGATGCATGCAAAGAAAGAAGCAAAAGAACGATTAATTGCTGATGCAAATGCACAAGGCCAAACTATGGGCGTAGTTGATCCATGCGACTGATGTTCTTTAACCTACGAATTTACTTGCATCCGCTCAGCGAAAAACGTCTTTATAAGATCTTTGATCTAGGCACTGATCCAGAGGATCTAAAGGAAGATGAGTTATATGTCCCTGGTTCGGTATGTTACCGTGACACCAAAGTCGTTTGGTCTGGTGGGAATTGGCAAAACACTTGGCAAAGTTTGGCGAATTTTATATCGCGCTAGATTCAAGGACTGTATTCTAGAGGTTGGTGCCGCTCTAATACTTCCGAAGAAAAACAGTTAGTACACAATGAGACTCTCTAAACGACCGTCCAAAAGCGTCATGAGCCAGATCTTGGCTTTTGGCTTTTCCCTGACGATAGCTGTGCCGGCTCTGGCCGACGGTTCGAGAGCCGTGCCCAGCGGCGATGCATCGGAGACCATAATTGCGCCGATAGACCCTCCTGCATTCAAGAAGCCGTTACAAGGCTCAGTCGAACAAAGTGGACTACAAGGAGGTACTCAGAGTAGGACTTTGCCGGGTGGTGTTCAGGGTGGAAATTGGACGGGCGATCAGCAACGCGGATTAACGGATCAATCGCGAACTGGACCAATGCAAGGATCTGCTTCGCAATCGCCAATGGCGCTCAATGCCATGAATGATCCCGATAGTGGCGATCAAGAATTGCAAATTGAATGGGATAGCTGGCGCAATAATCTTATGCAAACCATTCAACAGGGCACATTGGTGAAGATCAATGTCCAAAACGATATTAACTTCGTTTGGGATGCGCGTGCGCAGATGATGCTTACCCGCTACCCGAACGGAGTTGCAGCATGGTACTCGTGCGCGGTCCTGCCCAATCGCAAAATCGTCAATATCCGGCTGACGCAGTCGTCGCGCTATCCATCCTTTGATCAAGCGGTGCTCCAGACTCTGAATGAGTTGCAAGGCAATAAAATACTTGTTTACCCTAGAGGGTCTAAACGGCAGATTGTCTCGCAAGAGGCAAGCGTTCAGACTGCTGCGACAAGCCAATCCCAAAACTTCCAATTTGGTGATGTGGAAAGACAACGGCGCTAAAACGGAAAAACAACTGGATAGCCATAACATAAGGAACCTTGCTTGTCGCAATCTGATTCAAATGATGTCGAATCCCTGCCGAGTGATGATCCTGATCGCACGGAAGCGACCAATGATCTTCAACTTAGTCAAGTCCTAGGTGGACGCTACAAAGTTGTTTCCCGCCTCGGAGGCGGTGGCATGGGAGTCGTCTACAAAGTAAATCAGATTTTCCTCAATAAAGAGTTTGCACTTAAAACAATAGAAAAGCACTGCATGTCTGATATCGCTATCCGCAGATTTCAGCACGAAGCTCGCACTGCCTTTGCGCTTGATCATGCCAACATTATCGCTGTCAACGATTTCGGAGTGTTAGACGATCAAACTCCATTTCTTGTCATGGAATTAATAGATGGAGAAACATTAGGCGAGCGTTTAAAGAGCGCGGTTTGTTTGAAGTTGGAAGATGCGATTCCGATTTTTGTGCAGGTCTGTTTTGGACTAGCTTATGCCCACGAGTGCGGTGTCGTTCATCGTGATATAAAGCCGAATAACATAATGATCCTAAACAAGCTGCCTATAGACGCTGAAGGCAGCGTCAAAATAGTGGATTTTGGCATCGCGAAATTTATTGAGCACGAAGGCGGAGAAATTCAAGCGCTTACGCGAACAGGGGAAATTTTTGGTAGCCCATATTATATGAGTCCTGAACAATGCATCGGGGTGAAAGTTGATCACCGAGCGGATGTCTACGCACTTGGTTGCGTGTTGTTCGAGACGCTGACTGGAACACCTCCATTTATGGGTGACAATGCTCTGTCAACCATGATGAAACATCAAGGCGAAGTAGCACCAACTCTGAAAGAGGCATCACTGGGTACCGAGTTTCCTCGAGGTATTGAGGAGATAGTGGCGACGATGTTGGCAAAATCTCCAGACAAGAGATACAACAACTTGGGCATACTCGCTCATGATTTGGCCGCATTAAGACGAGGCGAATCTATCTCCCCGTCTCGAGGATCAGCGGCAACTCAAAAGCCCCCCGAGGAAACGATCGTTTCAATGAAACGCACCAGTTTCTATGCTCTCTTATTTTTGATCGCGATGCTCTCAGCCGGTGTCACCTGGTTGTGCGGTTACCACCTGTTAAATCGTCCACCAGAACCAAGTTCAGTAATGACAAATAAACGCGGCATAAAAGAATCAGTACCGTCAGTACCGTTGTCCTCTCTGACATCAATAAAGTTGCCTTACGACACGGAACCCGAGGAGATATCGCCTGATGAGCTAAAAAATAAATTGGCTCAGCCTAACTCTAAAAATATCTTTGTATTCAAGTACAACCTAGTATCGGATAAGTCATTGGAGTTGATTTCAAACACACAATGGATTCACACTTTAATTTTGGACGCCTGCATCATTGACAACGACCACCTTGATCGGCTCGCCAAAATGCAACTATCCCACCTCGATCTTCAAGACTCAAATTTCAATGATGACGGAGCGGCCAAGCTTTCCAAATTTAGCGGATTGGTTGAAATCAATGCCGGCGATACGAAACTGACAGATCTAGGTATGGGCCAGCTCGCCACAATAAAGGGTTTGACACACCTTTCCATATATGGGACCCAAATTACCGACAAGAGTCTTCTAGCGGTTGTTAAGTCTAAGGATTTAGTTTACTTGGATATACGTCGAGTTAAAAAAGTTTCGAACAGAGGACTCCGCGCACTTGAGCACACCAATGTGCATTTGCTGAATTTGGATAGTACCAATATTGATGATGACGGCATGGGCTACCTCTCAAAGATGCCCAAATTGGACAGAGTTGTTTTGAACAAAACGAAAGTTACTATGCGCGGACTGAAAGAGCTTTGCAAAAGCAAAACCATATTAGCAGTCGATCTTGAAAATTGTTCTAAACTAACAGACGATGATTTTCGCATCCTGCGGTCTCTCTTTCCCTCAATCCACTTTAACAAGGAAAGCAACTTCGGGGTCTAAGTACTTACCAACACCCTTATCCCGCATTCTATGCCTTTTGATGGATTGATAAATTAGAGAACCGAAGCCGTCTTCAATGTTGCAGCGCGTAATTTCTTCACTGCGGCGTCAACCTGCTCAAACTCAGTAAGTGAAAATTTTGCCGGTGGTGCAAGTCGTTTCCTTAAAGCACTGATCCGAATAAATGCTTCTTCTTGAATATCTCGACTGACACCGGCAAGAGCTGCGGCAATCTTGGGAACGCCTTCAATATTATGGCAAACAAGCATCAAGTCGTTGCCCGCTTTCAATGCCATGGCGGCTGCTTCGACGCTTCCGTAGGCTTTGTTGATTGCACCCATATCCATGTCATCAGTTATGGTGCAACCTTTGAACTGCCATTCCTTTCTGACCAATTCGCGCACCATCTTCGGTGCCAAAGTGGCAGGCAAATTAGAGGCATCGATCTGGGGATAGGAAACGTGCCCAATCATCAACGTATCAAGCTGGTGGAGCATTGTTTTAAAGGGAACCCACTCGTTCTTCACCATCTCATCAAGCGAACGATCGACTGTCGGCAGCGCCTTGTGTGGATCGACCGATGCGCAAGAATAGCCGGGGAAGTGCTTACCGCAGCAAAGAATGTTCTCGCTTCGCATTCCTTCTGCAAATGCCATCGCGTTGGCGATCACTTGTTCGGGCGTTCTTCCGTATGTGCGTTCGCCTAACGAATTGTCGTTCTTGAAGTCCAACTCGACATCCAGAACCGGGGCTAGATTTAAGTTAAATCCAAACATCCGCAAAAGTTTGCCCGTCAAAACGCCGTGTTCTTTTATTAGGGAAACGTCTCCGCACCTGGCAAATTGTCTGGCACTTGGTGGCTCCGTCATGAATTCTTTGAGGCGAGAAACACGACCGCCTTCCTGATCAATTGTGATAATCGGTTCGTGAGCCACCGATTCGCGCAGGCTATCAGTCAGATCACGCAGCTGCTGAGGATTCTTGATATTGCGCGCAAAGAGAATGAAGCCACTCGGTTGCACACGCTTGATGATGTCTCGGGTCTTGGCATCAAGCGTTTCGGCCGGAACTCCCATGACTATAAATTCGCCGCCAGTGAACTTTTGCATTGCTTAGCACTCAAAAGGGAATCAAGTGCAGGCAATTATAGCGCAGGTTCTAGTTCAGGCACTTGTATGGATGCGTCGGCGATCTTGCGCTTAAACAAGGCGGCCACCGCCAAAGTGGTCAATGCCCCGAACATGATTCGCCATGGAAATGAGACTATCGGCACCGAATCAAGGGCAACAATGCGTGCCAATCCGCATGATTCAAGAAGCTGATTGGGAGCCCCGGTTATGATCAGTACGACAATCGCGCCGGCAATCATTGCCACATAGTTGCCGGAGTCGGAGCCTCGCGTTTTGGTCAGCAGTCCAAGCAGAAAGATGCCCAGAAGTGAGCCGTATGTGTATCCGAAAATGCCAAGCACAATAGGAATGATGCGCGACTCGGGATGATTAATCACGAAGTAAGCCGTGGCGCCAGCCACCACAATCATCAGTCCTGCGAAAATATAAGTGAATAACTGAGCCGCAGCTACGGATTGTTTGTCCGATTGCGCCGGCTTGTGACGCTCGTAAAAGTCGCGCGTAAAGCTGGTTGCCAATGCATTCAAAGCGGCGCTGAGCGAGCCCATCGACGTGGCGAAGATTCCGGCAATTAAAAGACCGCGTAGACCTACAGGCATCTGAGTAAGAATGAAATAGGCAAATATCTCGGTGTTCTTGTGTGGCAGCATCGGATCATGATGCACTTGGTAAAAGCAATGCATCAGAATACCAATTGTCAAAAAAATGAATCCGATTGGTATGTCGGCAAGACCAGACGTAACTAGGGACATCTGGCTCTTCTTGTAATCCGGCGCAGTTAACATGCGCTGCACCATGTCCTGATCGGTACCATGGGTAGCCAGGGTGGTGAAGGTGGAACCCAATAAAGCTGCCCATATTGTGTAGTCAGATGTTAGTATGTTCCTGAGATTGGTAGCAAAGGTGGCACCACTGGTAGTGCCCACAGTAATCATAGGCATCGGCGTTCTACTGATGAAATGACTGACTGTAGACCAGCCACCAGGCATGTTGATGACCAGAATCACAATTGCGCTGATCGCACCACCGATCATTACAGTTGATTGGATGCAGTCAGTCCAGACGACTGCTTTAATGCCACCGATGGAAGTGTATATTGCGGTCAAAATTGTGATGAACAGTATCGATCCGAGATAGATATACATCTGCTGAGTTTGGGTCGGCTGAGCGCCAGTAAACAGAGCAAAACCGACGGCAAGAACGATGGCGGCAACGTATAGTCTCGCTCCTGAAGCTAGCACGCGAGTGATCAAAAACACCATCGAGGCTGCTGTTCGAGTGCCGCCCCCGAAGCGAATTTCCAGATATTCATAAATCGAGTAAACGTTATAGTCGAAAAACGGCTTGAGGAAAATCCAGGCGACGATGATGCGGCCAACGATCGTGCCAAGCGCAATTTGCAAATAGGTGTAATTGACCAGCTCGAAGCCTTCGCCCGGTGTTCCCAGAAACGTGGCTGCGCTTGTTTCTGCTGCGATTATCGAGGCCAGAACCGCCACCCAGGGAATTGATCGACCAC
The DNA here is from genome assembly GCA_003151275.1 of Candidatus Melainabacteria bacterium. Next base: position 7,597 of record PLXC01000034.1, on the reverse strand, counting down.
CCAGGGCGAAACCAGCCAAACTCTCTTCACGTTGACCAAAGCGCAGCCCGACATAGACGACGCTGACAAAATAAATGACGATTACAGCAAGATCGATCAAGTAGACCGGACTGAAGTGCATTACAACCTACAAGCATTGAAACGCTTGTCATTCTACCGCCTCCAGCGCTTATCTTCATGCACCTCTGGAATCGAGGTGTTTTGTCGCATGACAACGACAGTCAGCTGAAGGAAATTCGCTTGATACGTCAAACAAAAATGTTTGATGAGATGCACTATATTCACTACTATCGGGAATATCATCTAAACGGCAAAGGTAACTAAGTGCCCAACGAGCACAAGTCCAACATCAAGTCTGTTTTTTCCAAAGACGTCTTGTTTTTGTTGGTCTTAGGACTGGCTGGTTTGCTCTTTTCTTTTTGTCGCAGAAATGACGCCTTTCCAGCGGCATCTCTAGAACTCAGTGTCAGTCGCAGTGGCTCAGTCAAAATCGCTCAACGCTACGCAAGATTGAGTGGATTTACAGTGACTCACGAAACCGCCACTTCCAAATACTTCGCGTTCGATCACCCAGCGGCTACATTTCTAGAATACGAACTTGATCTTGCCGAAGCAAACCGGCTAATGAAAACCCAGGTGCCAATTTGGCATTGGGATGTACACATGGTCGAAAAAGGTAACGACGAGTTTGAAGCTGAAATCGGCATCGACAGCAAAGTGCACTCTTTCGAAAGAGAGCTGTCAAACGATGAGCGAATAACCTCAGAACCGCACGACGTGGCCAAAACTCAGGTCGTTGATTTTGCTGCCAGAGAATTACAAATTTCTCTTCCTAATTGGAATCTTATTAGTGAAGCGGAGTCCAACCTACCGGCGCGCACCGATCATACTTTTACATGGGAAGACCAGCAAAGCGATTTCAAAGGTGGACATTTAAGACTTAGTGCCACCGTCGCAGGCGATAAGTTGACGAGGTTTAAATACTTTTTGCATGTACCAGATAGTTTTACGCAAAAGTTTAAGTGGTTGCGTGCTCAAAATTATGCACTGGCCAACATACCGTTTATTATTTCCTTTCTTGCGCTAATGTCTTTACCGATTATTTTTCTTAGAGATTGGATCAATGGACAACTGCGACTCAAGTTTGCAGTTGGTTGTGGATTGATCGGCGCCGTTGTAAGTTTTGCCACCAGCCTTAACGACACTGCCAGCATTATTGCCAGCACGTCACATTGGTCGATGGCAGCATTCCTTGCCAGGCATGCGCTAAATGACTTCACTACAGCGCTCCTTGTCGGGCTGGCAGGCACAATCTTTTCCGGCGCCATTGAAGTGTGTTATCGCACTGGGTTTCCACGGCAAGTAGCATTTGAGATCTTGGTAGGTAGTTCAAAAGCTTTAAATTCCTTATCGGTTGCCAAATCTGCAGTTTTAGGCACGGCGATGTTCGGCATTTTAACGGGCTACCAAGTGCTTTTCTTTCTTGTCGCAAAGAACTACGGACTCTGGATACCACTAGCAGTTCACGATCGAAGCGTTATTAACAGCTTCTGTCCAGCTTGGGACGCAATCTCACTCGGATTGAAAGCATCGACAATTGAGGAACTAGGTTTTCGCATTTTTCTTTTGATCGTGTTTCAGAAATTAACGGGATCATTTTGGTTGGCAAATTTATTACAAGCCGCGACCTGGGGGTTTGGTCACTGCACTTATGCCGTTGAGCCACCATATTCGCGCGGCATAGAGTTAACCATAGCGGGACTGTTCTTTGGTTGGGCGATGCGGCGCTACGGGGTTTTGTCTCTAATTCTTGGTCACTACGCTTTCGATGTTTATCTATCAGTAATAAGCTTATTTGGTTCACGCAACTTCTTAGACATTTTCGCCGCCGTGATGGCTTTGGCACCACTGATAGTGCTGCCTGCATTCTGTCTTTACTTCATTCATCGCCGCGGCGTAGCACCAGAAGAGACAATCAATAACTTAGCTATAGTTGTGACACCCCCATCTCCCAAAGTAACCGAGCCAGAACAGCAACTAAGGGCTGCTTACAAGCCTCTTACCAACAAAAGAATAACGATACTTTTAGAGGTCTTGTTGGTTGCAACAGTAATCTTGCTTATTCCGGCACGTCAATTAGGTGACGAGCCGATTTTTACAACAAATCGCGCTCAGGCAATTTCTATTGCCAGAAGATATTTTGAACAAGAAAAGTTCGATGTGCATGATATGCAAGCAACAGCGTGGCTTTCCGATGATACCAATCTCAACCAGATGCAATACATCTTTCAGCATGCGAGTTTTGAACGAGCAGAGAAGGTCGAGAAGTTGATTGAGCCACGTCTCGTCTGGAACGTTCGCATGTACAAAGTAGGCGAACCGAACACGCTCAGTCTTCAAATCGGTCCGGATGGCACGCCGGTTTCAGCTGATATCGTTATCGATGAAATGACTGCGGGTGCGAAGCTTACCCATGCGGAAGCACTTCAATTAGCAGAGAATTATTTGAAACAAATGAATACGGCAACGTCTAGCGTCCTCAAAATTTTCGATATCTCCAAAACAGAGCACCCAAATCGAATTGATTACAATTTTATCGCCGAAGACCCAAGCGCTAAAATCAAGGATGCGCGCTTTCAAGTCCGCCTCAAAGTTTTGGGAAACCATATTTCCGATGTGAGACGCTATTGGTCATTGCCAAAAAGCGTTACGGACAAACAACGTAAAACGCAAGTGGGCGAATTTTGGGTCAATCTAGCACGGCTTGTCGGCGCATTGATCCTTGTGCCAAACATTGGCTATTGGGTCTTTTACACGTTCAAGAAAAGTTCCCCTAATAAGCTGGCTGTATCAATTCTTGTCTTGCTAGCGGCATTGATTGCTATGCTTGAACAGATAAATTACCAATCATGCCAGGCGTTCTCGAGCTACATTCCCACCGAACCTTTAGACACTTACTTATTGCAGGTGGCGTTTCGTGCAATGACTTCAATAGCGATTGACATGGTCATAGCCGCTTTTCTTGCTGCCCTTGTGACAGCTTGCTATCCAAGCATTTTGGCAGGTGCAAAGTCAGTCAATCTATTTAAAAGCGCAAGGTTAGAATTTGGCAATTATCGCACTTGGTCAGACGCCATTTTAATTGGTTATACAGCTGCGTTGACGATGGCGGCATTTGTGAATCTCAATGGTTTTTTAGTTGGTACATTTTCGCCTGGAGTAGTCCTCACTCGCATTAAACATGCGGTTTGGCTCGAGCAGTACAGTCCAGCGCTGGCCAGCGTTCTAGTCGCAGTTGAGTGGGGTTTGCTTGCCACGTTAGTGACCGCGGCCGGAATGCGCTGGTCTCAATTTTATCAAGCCGGAGGATCAAGTCCAAATTTGCGCAAACCTGACCACAAATCATCTCAGCTTTTTGCGCCGATATTCATATTGATAGTCATCTGCCTCTACAATCTCGATGATCATGATCCAGTCAGGATTTTCATTCACATCAGTACGGCTCTTGCATGCGCCGTTGCCTTGTATATTTTGATCGGCCGAATTGGAGGCACCAACCTCGCCTCATGCTTTTTTGCTCTTTTCTTCTTGGTGATACGTAGAGATGCATTCTACATGAATCAACATTTTGCTCTCGTTCACCCATTTGACACGCTCGTTCTGAGCAACATACTTTTTATACCTTTGGGCTGGTTATGCCTGTTAGCAATAATGGGATTGATGCGCAGGAGACGAAAGCCTATTGGCGGGGAGGATGCAGTAGGGCTAGATCAGAATAACTAGGCGTCTTGTTGCGATTCGCCTTGGCGCCAACGCCTAATAGCTTCCTGAGCTTGCTTTTCAGCCGCAACGTGCTCGTCGGTGAGCCCTGTAATTGGATCGCGACGAGGCATTTTAGGAAGCAACACAAATCCCGCATGGACAGCCACCAAAGCGGCTCCTGTTCGTGATGGCTGGTTCAGCTTGATGAGAATAGACTCAATGTAGCGTTCTACTGATTTAAGCGGCATATCAAGTTCTTCAGCGATCTCTTTGTTGCGCAAATCAAGTCTTACCAGAACTGCTACTTCGTCCGCGCTCAATTGAAGTGTTATCGCACGATCGGGGGTTTGCTTAATCAAGTTCAGTATCTGCGGCTCACAGTACGACTCATTTGCGATCACTTTTTTTACAGCATCCAAAAACAATTCTTGACCAGAACTCTTCATGCAAATACCAGTAGCGCCAGCACGAAACAACTGGTGAAAGTATTTGGTGGCACTGTATGAGTCTGTGGCTATCAGTGTTTTCAAAGAAGGCATTCGCAGTTTAACTTTATTCATCACTTCCAAACAATTCATCTTCTCCAAATCAAAGTCCATTACAACGAAATCAGGTTGCAAATTTTGGATCATTGCTATCGCAGTTTCTCCATCATTCGATGAGCCCACAACGTCAGCCAAACGAAACATCATCGCCGCAAATCCGCGCTGTATCCAAGTGCTTCTGTCGCAAATTACGGCACGCAGTCGCTTAACCTCATCCAGCGGTTCTTCATCAGAGGGCAATCTATGAGAATCCTCGAAATCACCGCCATCACCAGATCCAACAGCAGTCTTGCCTTTCCTGCCTGATCCACCGCGCTCGGTGTGCAGTTGTTTTTTGAAGACTGGCTCGTCGTCCATCAAGTTTGACTCAACATCTTTGGTTGTGCCTGATGCGCCTGATCACCTAGATGCGCGCATCTTGTTGCTCGCTCTGCTCGATTGGCCCTGGGTGAAAGAATTTGCTAATGTCGCCCCATGCCGCCGTGAGCGCCAGAACTATTAAGAACGCAACGATAAAACCGGAAAACGAATCGATCGCTCCAACTCTTTCTGCGAAAGCACATAAACCTCCAGGACAACGCATAATGCTGCAATTCCTTAACCGGGAAATATGTATTGAAGTACCCATAAAACGTAAGAATCTAACGGGCAGAGCTGGCCAAAGTTCGGCCGTCCGATTGCTTTTCGATGCTGGTATGATCACAATCCCAGCAATGAGTCCTTCAATGAAACTGAAATTATTTGCTTTGGCCTTGATTCTCTCCATGGGAACGCAAAGCGCGCAGGCCAAATTTGCCTACCCAGAAACAGTCAAAGTTCCTGTGCAGCGTGTCCTGAAAAATTTGGAGTCGCGCACTAACAAACCTGGAGTTAGCCGGGAAGACAAGGCTATGCAGGAATTTCAAATTGGTCGCCTACATTCCATGGCTTACGCGTTGAAAACAGAAGAAGCATCCATCCGCAAACCAAATCCCAGCTCTGATTCCGAAGGTGGATCTATGGAACCATTCTATGGAATTGGACAAAGAGATTATCAACAGTTTCCTGTTACCAGTATTACCAGTGGTGCCGCTGCATCCGCAAACGTTCATCTGCAGCAAGCCATTGCGCATCTAAAAAATGCACTCAAACTTGATCCTTCGCTAATTCAAGCCAAGCTCGGACTTGCATGGTGCCTAGATCAAAGCGGCAACAAACAAGCTGCCTTGCCTCTCTATCGCGAAGTCCTCAATGACGGCTGGAACAAAGAAAAGTCCGTGGATGGACTACGAGGCTCATCAATCGTTCAAGAAACAGCGGGTTATTTAGAGAAATTGCTAGATCCCATTAAAGATGCAAACGAAATAGCAACAATCAAAAATCGAGCCAAGGACGTAAATTCCAGATTTCGAACCGTAACACCAATTTTGGTGCCTTTGGTTCCGAATATAAATGCACAAGCAATGATGCGCTCTGCTAACGTCTTGTTTGATTTGGATGGAAATGGTGCAAAGCACTATTCTCAATGGACAGGTGCACAAACGGGATGGCTTGCTTATGACGCAGATAAATCCAAACAAATCACATCCGGTTTGCAACTCTTTGGTCCTAGTACATTCTGGATATTTTGGAATGACGGTTATGAGGCGATGCGATCACTCGACGACAACAACGACGGCAAACTTGAAGGCGATGAACTAAATGGTCTTGCCGTTTGGAGCGACGTCAACGGCGACGGGAAAAGTGATAGAAGCGAAGTAAGAACAGTTCAAGAACTTGGCATTACATCGCTTTCGTGTGTTAGGACTGTAAGCAAAGATGGCACCATATACAGCACTAATGGCGTGACATTTACGAATGGGCAGAAGGCTGACACTTTTGATTGGAACGTACCACAACTAAAACCGTGCCGATAACTCTAACTCTCTACGTCAACGACTTTACGAAACAGGCTTATTGAAAATGACGATAAAGAACATTTTAATAGCTTTAGTACTTTATTGCTTTGTCGGAGGGCTATCCTCACCTGCTATTGGCTTCCACCAAGAGGTTAGGTTCCGCAATGGCGATATGTTTTCTTCCGATGGTCCTGCTCCAACTAAACCGTGCATATCGAGGGGCGTCAGAGGCCATCTATTGCCACCAAAAACGACCAGTGATTTAACGGCCCAGTCTGTCTTGGACAAAGACGTAGACTTTGGTCCTTACATGGGTAGGCTTCAGCACCAAACCTTTCGGCATTGGCGGCCGCCAAATCTTCGCAAAACAACTTTTGTTTCGGTCACTTTTAATATTGCGCGTGACGGTAAAATCTCCAATCCAGAAGTGCGAGAGTCATCTAACTGGAAGAAAGTAGATCAGGCTGCGCTTGATGCCATTATCGAAATCGAAAAATTTGATCCACTACCAAACGGGTCATCGGATAGTGTTAACTTTCAAATGGACTTTGAGCGAATCTTCCAGGCGGCGCCCCACAAGTAAAATTCTGCCACCAGATGCGACGCAATTTGCGCACTGTGGAATTTGACTTCGCGCGCACAGGTGTTTCGGTAGCGAGGAAACCGAACTGAAGACCGACTAGGTTATGCTTGGAATAACTGGCTGCCAACTCGATTGATATCGCTCTGATTAATCGATCCGTTCAGATCACGGCCAGAGCCAGGAAGTGCATAGAATTGCACACCATCTAAGGTGCTGTTTTCCGGATTTCCAGGATTTAAAGCTCTAGCCAAGCTAATCGATCCTTCTGTGTGAACTGCATTTCCCTGATAGTTGTCACCGTAAATCGCATATGCAACTTTTCCGTCATGCTTCGCGGCGACTACGTCTCCCAGATGGAGACCGTGCGCTTGAGCCCAACCAGGGGCCAGTGCTACATAATTGGTTTTAAAGGAACTCAGCCGACCATCAGCATAGGAAGTACTGTTTTGATTAGTCCCGCCACTTGGTGCCCCTTGTCCGTCCAAGTCAATTGTCATATTGCCTTGATAAGGAACATCATGTCCTGAAACATGGAATGAGTTTCCTTTAGGATTAGAGGAAGACGCGGTCGAAGCAGATGGATCAGTAGAATCAGATTGTTGGGCATCTTTCGCTTCTTTGGCAATAGCTTCTGGTGTATCAGGGATACCTTGGATCTTAGTGCCACCAGGGCCCCAGCTATTATAAGTTCCATCAGGTTGTGTGACGCTAAAGGTGCCGTTCTCCACGGTTGGAATCAGATCGGACGGCTTGCCGCTGGCATCGACCCACTTGCCGCCTGTCTGCTGCAAGTTGTTGCCGTAGGCATCGACCGAGTTCAGGTTGCCCTG
>PLXC01000121.1 GCA_003151275.1 Candidatus Melainabacteria bacterium | reverse complement strand
TTGTCGGTAATTGTCAGCGTTTCATCAGACACAGGCAGTCCTCCAAAAGACATCGATACCACACGCGAAGTATAGCAATACCTTAGAGCGATGGTTTAAGGTTGGCAATATTCTTGCTCTGTCACCGCCCCCGGTGACCCTGGACGAAGCACCACACGCAGCACAAGACACTGTCACCTTTCGCGTTGAGAATCGCATTCACTGGGGATTTACGCGGGCGACCTAAAGGAATTTGACTCTTACCTGATTAACGCAAGCACCGCAACCAGCTTATGCCGGAGGTGGAGGAAATGGAAATGGAAGAACCGGAGGAAACGGATTAATCGGAGGAAACGGACCGGGTGAATTAGGAGGAGAATAGCCCAGATCGATAATCACACGAAGGTCAGGCTGGATCAAATCAGCCAGCGGTGTTGGTGGAATGGGATCCAGCCCTCGGAGTGGATCGAGCAGAGGAAGGTCTTCTGGACTTGGGATGTAATAACTAACTGGCGCCGCTGCTCCCGACTGCGCTGATACAGAAGCTTGCTTCGCAGCCGCAACTCCAGGCTGAGCAACTGCGACAACTATGATGTTCCTGACCGTTGCCCACCTGTTGTGGGGCGTATGCGCCAGGACGATATAAGCACCATTAACACGATGGGCGTAATTATAAGACACCGATCCGTCAGAATAGTAGACGACATAGCGGAAGCGAAGAGTTTGCTCACTGATAGCCACGCCGCTTGCGTCAACCGCATTGAACCTAACATCGCACTGTGAAAAGGTGGCGCTTGTTTGCGATGGCAATTGTCCACCTGACTCTACGTATATTTCGAAACCGGCAGCAGCGCCGACCTCCACGGTTTCGTGCAAAACCAGTTGACCGTTTAAGTTCGCCCACTGAGCGCCAGCATTACCACCAGAAGATTTTGCCGCTACTACCCTGAGCGCTGGCACCGCAGAACGTCGTCTTGCCGGAGAATGACCAACTTGAGCTAAAAGTCTGCCATCTCCGGGCAACTGACCGCTTTCCAATGCCATAGCTGCAGGCACGAGAAGGGCTTGCCAAGCAACAAACCCTAACGCAATCGCACTCTTTGATAATTTCACTACAGCTCACTCTAATCCGGATCACTGAGATAGACTTACCCAGAACTGATGGAATTGTGCAGCTTCAATTCCATTTAGCTCTGTGACTTGTTAACTTGCTAGTTACGAGACCCGCAATCTCAAATAGGTTCCCATCTACTGGTGGTAGATTTTAAGAGCGCTGCGGCCCAAGGAGGAAAATGAACGTTCGCCATATTTCGAAAATTCTATTGCCGGTGCTTCTAGCAATTTTTGTGGTGCAAATTTTGCCACCATCATCGGTGGCGGCAGACAAAACAATTTTCAAAGATCCCGCACAACGAGCAAAACTGATTGGCAAACATATGTTGTCGCTGCAGTGGTTGCAATTTATGAACAACATGTACGGAAACGCAACTGTAACTGACAAAGATGGCGTTCTAGTGCTCCAGGGCGAGCAGCGCGTTAAAGGAAAAGAGAAGGGTTATGTGACCGTTGACGGCCGCATCACAGAAGTGAGCAGCCACGGGTTTAAATTCAACGGAAAAATCGCATCAAGCGTCAGCCATATAAACAACGGAAAAGAGTGTGTGCGAAGCGGTGACCTGAATTTTGTCGCTAAAGGCGGCCGCAAGTACTGGCGATTACAAGAAATGCAGAGCCCATGTTCGGAAGTCACTGACTACGTTGATCTGTATTTCAAGTAGAACTTTATGCTCTAAGTTGCATTCACCGAACACATGTCGTACAGTGCAATCATGCGCGAAGTGAATCTAAGTTCCCTCGATTTAAACCTGCTGGTGGCGCTGAAGGCGCTGCTGGATGAGCGTCACGTGACACGAGCAGCGGAAAGAGTTGGGCTCAGTCAACCAGCAATGAGCCGGGCGCTTCAGCGTCTGAGGATAATGTTCAAAGACCCCATCCTGGTGAAAGGCACCGGCGGCATGACGCTGACAGCACGAGCGGCAGAGTTAAACGGTCCGTTGCAGGGCATTCTCAACGAAATCAGTCATATCATAACGGCGCCTGTCGTTGATCCCAAAGAGATGAACGGTGAAGCACTTATCGCTACACGTGATTTTGAGATGAGTGCAATCTTGCCCAGTGTTATTACTTTGATTATGGAACAGGCACCAGGCATCAGAATTCGAGTCTTGCCGCTGATAGGTGATGATTTGTCTCCCCTTGAACGCAACGAAATTGACTTTGTGGTGGCAGGAACTGACAAATCGCTGGCAACTCTCAATCGCACCACTTTAGTCAAAGACAACTTCATCTGCCTGGCCGCCCCAGATAACCCAGCAGCGACTCAAAAATTGACGCTGAAAAAATACCTTGCGATGCGACATTGCCTTGTTGATATCGGCTTGTTTCGAACAGGAATTGTGGATACTTATTTATCAGAGCAAGGTCATTCTAGGAAGATTGCGTTGCGAGTGCCCTATTTCACGGCCGCAGCGGCTATGGTTGAGAATTCAGACTTAATAATTACGGTGCCCAAGCGCCTGGGTGTTTTGCTTGCTCGAACGAACGGTCTCGTGCCGCTGGTTCTGCCTTTTAAAGTGAGGGACGTTTCAATCTACCTCTACTGGCACATTCGTAATCAAAACAATCCCATGCACGTCTGGCTGCGCAAATGCTTCGACAGTGTCCGTGATTAATCGAGGTCATGCACGCCACGCATACTTATTATCAAATCAATGCATTGGACTAATGGTATTCTCGGTCGTAAAATAATCGCATACCCACAAACAAACCGCAGACGCGGAGCGAAGCACAAAACTTGTGCCGCGAATACTTTGGCGAAGTGCAATTTAATGACGACTATACTCTCTTTTTCCCCAGCTCAAGCGACCTACTCCACTGAAATTTCCGCGCTTGATCGCAAATCCACAGACGTCGTCGTGGGTATTGCTAAAAGAATTTTGGCTGAAGTAATGATGTTTCGACGTGTTCCAGCTGGTGCCGCCGTTTGCAACGCAGGGTGCGAAAAGTGCGCATTCCCTCCGCTACAAAAAATTATCAAAGCTATCAAACAGAACGCGCCCGTGACTTTCATTTTACCGGCCTTTCCAGGTAAGTCTCCGAACCCTGAAAAAGTTCTTGGACCTCTTCCAGACCATGCTGAACGGCTTTCACTCAGTTTTTTGGGGGCTCTTTGTCAGCGCATCAAAAGCATTTACAAACCAGGAATCAAAATCATTCTGTGTTCAGATGGAAGAGTTTTTAGCGACGTAGTCGCGATGAAAGAGAGTGATATCACTGATTACCAAATAGAGATAAATCAATTGATACGGGAGCTGTCTGTTTCAAACATTACTGTTTTCAACCTCGATCATTTTTACAAAGGTCTTCACTTTGCCCAAATGCGTGATGAACTCATGAAAACCTATGGACAATCCCTAGACTTTCTCAAACAAAAAATTCGCAATGGTGCCCATCCATTTGCGACCCCTGAAGAGCAGGAAGCGACTCGCATGTACAGTGGTATCACTCGCTTTCTATTCGAAGACGCCACGCATGCCGGGCAGACCAGGAGTCGCTCGGCGGTTCAGAAGGAGGCCCGCTTAAAAGCTTATGAAGTCATAAGAAGAAGTAACGCCTGGAGCGCACTACTCTCAGAACATTTCCCAGATGCGGTTCGATTGTCTATTCATCCTCAAACTTGTGGTTCAACGAAATTGGGAATTCGCTTAATCGGAAATGAGAGCTGGATGACCCCGTGGCATGGCGTCGCGGTTGAAGGCGAAGAAGGCTACACCCTGCTGAAGCGGTCTGAAGCCGAGGCTCTTGGTGCGACTCTAGTCTATTCTGCCAATGGAAGACCCAGTCATTACAAATTAACGAGGGAGGCAAAATCGTGAATTTTAAAATCACGAATCTCAAGCCTTTTGGCGTGCTCGTTGAACCTGAGAAGGGCAAAGTGCAAGTTCAGGATCTAGATATCGAATCCTTGCGTCATTTGTTCAGGCTAAATCAATTACTTGTATTGAGAGGGTTTGAGACATTCGATAATGCCGGGCAATTTTCTGACTATTGCGAATCATGGGGTGAAGTGAGCATCTGGCCATTTGGAAAAGTGCTCGAATTAATACAACAAGAAAATCCCGCAGATCATATTTTTGACAGCAGCTATGTGCCACTACATTGGGATGGAATGTACCGACCACAAATCCCCGAATATCAAATTTTTCATTGCGTACAAGCTCCTCTGCCAGGTCAAGGTGGAGCGACAACTTTTTCGAACACCACTTTGGCATTGCAGTCTGCATCTTCTCAAACAAAAGAAATGTGGACCAGAGTGACTGGTGTCTACGAAAGAAAGATGGAATTTTATAACAGCAAGACACTGTCGCCGATTATCACCAACCATCCACACCGAGATGTCTCCGTAATTCGCTATGGTGAGCCTCACACCGCAGCCAAAGGGCATTTTATCAATCCACCAGTGCTTGAATTTACAGGCGTCGACAACGACGAGTTGAATGATTTTCATCAAAGTTTGGAAGACGCTCTTTATTCGGCGGACAACTTCTACGCGCATGAGTGGCAAACTGGAGATGTGGTCATCGCCGATAATTTTTCACTGTTACATGGCAGAGAAAAATTTATATCCAAATCTCCTCGTCATATACAAAGAGTTCACGTCCTTAGTGATCCGCCGTTCGATAACCCAGGTCTGGAGTCTTACCAATGAGCACAAGGGTTGTTGATATTGTAGTTGTTGGGGCCGGTCCGGTTGGACTCATGTGCGCATATCTTGGACAACTTTGCGGTATCGACGTCGTAGTTGTCGATAAGTCAGAAGGTCCCTTACAAGTAGGACGAGCTGATGCACTCAACGCACGCACATTGCAGCTTCTCGAGTTGGTCGACTTGTTCGATGAGCTCTATCCTTTAGGAAAGACCTGCAACACAAGTTCCGTTTGGGCCAATGGGAAATTTGTTTCGCGCCAATCAAAGTGGTGGGACCAGCTGGAAGGTTGCTTGCACAAACATTTTCTCATGCTTGGACAGTCTCATTTGGAAAAGCTACTAGATGGCAAACTTCAAGAGATTGATGCGGCTGTAAAACGCTCAACGTCTATTGAATCTATTAAGACCAACAGCACAGGATGTCTGACGACTCTTTCAACCGGAGAGCGCATTCAATCGCGCTACGTTATTGGTGCTGACGGTGCTCACTCTTTTGTTCGAGATCATTTTGAAATACCTTTCGCGATCACTCGACCACAAATTGTTTGGGCTGTAATCGACGGCATTATCGAATCGGATTTTCCAAAAGTTCCTGAAATTATCGTATTTCAGGCTGAAACATCTGATGTAGCCTGGATTCCCAGAGAAGGCGAAATCGATCGATTCTACGTCAGAATGGATACGAAAGATTTCACCATAGATGAGGCGATTGCTAAAATCAATCGCGCGATGCAGCCTCATACTTTGGCTTTCAAAGAAATAGTTTGGTTTTCGCAATTTGCTGTTAAAGAATCTGTGGCCGAGAACTTCTTTGTCCATGACCGTGTTTTTCTTGTAGGAGATGCGTGCCATGTACATTCGGTAAACGGCGGGCAAGGGCTCAACACCGGTCTTGCAGACGCTTTCAATTTGATGTGGAAGCTCAATATGGTACTCAAATTTGAAGCACCCAAAGAACTTCTGCACAGCTACGAAGATGAGCGCAAACCTGTGGCTCTCGATGTGATAGCGACATCGGGCGAACTTGTTCGCTCGACCAAATTTTCAGCCAGCGGCACGCACGCCGAAGACTACGTGAAGATCGTAGAAAAACGTGCTGGAAACATCACTGGAATGGGCGTTCGCTATGCAGACGCCGGAATCAACGGCTCGCGACTCTTTGATTTTGAAGTGTTCAATGACAACGCCACAAGACGGCTCTACTCTCTAATGGACTATACGAAGTTCACTATATTTATCTTCGGCGATTGCAAATTCGATTTGAAATTTACAGAGTATGTAAAAGTGATTCAGATTTTTCCAAACGAAAGCCGAGGAAATTTTTGGACACACAGCAGACAATACGAGAATCAGGCACTGTTAGTGAGACCTGATTCCTACATTCAAGCATCTGCACCACTGAACAAAATTGATTCTTTACTCGAGTTATGTTCGATCAGAAAATTGGATTCATCAAAGGTATATAGCGCATGAGCAGACCAGTAGTTATTGTAGAACCGTTGTCGTCTGGCATCGAGTTAGCTCCGGCTTTTAAGACTCGAGGAGTACAGTCCGTTGCGGTAACACTCAAAACATCAGATTGGACTGGGTTTGGAGCGAAAATTCAAACAGCGGACTTTATCGAAATTATTCCGGAGCAACCAAATCTTGTCGATATTCTTAAAAAGTTCGACCCGCTTGCCATTATCCCCGGTGCCGAAGAAGGGGTTCCTCTTGCCGAAGCTCTGGCACTAGCAATGACACCACACTTTGCCAATGATCCCAAGAAATCGCAAAATAGACTGCACAAGGCACTGATGCAAGAAGCTTTGCAAAATGCGGGCGTACCAGCGCTTAAGACAATCAATACGGCATCCGAAGATGCAGTCGAAGATTGGATTAAGACAAGCCAATTACTTGATCGTCCGCTAATAGTTAAACCCGCAGCATCAGCAGGCAGTGACAATGTCTTTCACATTCCTGCACGAGGTGATTGGAGAAGAGCTTTTAATAGCGTTCTATGCGAACCATCTAAAATCACCGGAAAAACAAATGAAACCGCGGTCGTGCAAGAACAGGCTGTAGGAACCGAGTTTGCTGTGGGCACCGTCAGTGCCAATGGGAAACACTATCTAGCCCATTTGATCAAATACAATAAAATGTCGTTCAACGGTCGCGAAACTGTTTACGATCGTGTTGAATTCGTGCCTTATAGCGAAGAAGCATACGGTCAATTATTTGAGTACACAAAAAAAGCCTTAGATGCATTGGGAATTCGCTGGGGAGCCGCTCACAACGAAATAATGCTCACAAAAGATGGTCCACGCCTCATCGAAACTGGTGCCAGGATGTGTGGTGGTCCAGTTGTTGGCTTCGCTCGAGAAGCCTCCGGCAGCAGTCAAGCCGACAAATTAGTTGAGATCTATGCAGACGGAGATGTCTCAACTAAAGAATATGCCTTCAAAAAAACGGTGATGCCCGTCTTTTTAAAGTCTCCCATTCGCGGAAAAATATCTAATGCAGAGGTCTTTGACAAAGTTTCGGAGTTACCGACCTTTTTAAATGAGAATATTTGGTTTAAGAACGGTGATGAAGTTCCACAGACGGTGGACTATTTGACGAGTATCGGAATTATCGCATTGGCTGGCAACCGGCATTTAGTCATGTCTGATTACAAAAGGATTCGCAGCATGGAATCGGAACTTGTTGTCGAGCAAAGTTGATAAGTCCTTCGTCCAAATGATGGCGCCTCAAAGTTCTATGGGACCTGTTATCTGATTGTTATCTTCAATTGATAAATGTGTTCCTGTCAGAAGTCATTTGCAGAGGACCATGAACACATGAGCGGATTTGAAAGCCCAATCACGTTCATCAGCCAGTTGCCTGCACCCGAGAAAACGAATTTCTGGGGTCAGACTTCGCAGTGGGTGACGGACCAAGCTCAAAAAGCCAAGGAATCACCCGGTGTTCAAGATCTAACTAATGCATCGACTCACTCATTTTTCGAGTTGCAGGACGACGCTAACGCTTTCCATGTTCAGCCACTCATCGACAGTTTGACAAGCACTAAATTTGACACTCCAATTTCGTCACTGCCATTTGATTTGAAAGCTCCAGATGTATCGCAAATTGGAAAAACCTTTCTAGGTTTGCCGCTCAATTTTATGGACACACGCACATCGTGGTTGCAACAAGGTCTCGACAAGCTACCAAACCTGGAATTCAAGCCGAACGTGGTCTCTTATTACACTCCAGAATATTCACCCGGTGGGAGATCAGGGTTGTTTATGCGTGATGACACCTACCAAAAATATGGGTGCAACGAACAATTGGCCTACATGATTTACACGAAAAAATTCCCTTTCTAAATCATTACTCGGCTCCTCACGGAATTGAGCGAAAAGAGAATCATTAGAGCGCGGCGTCTGCATTCTTCTTTGATACACAAACACACAGCCGCATCGAATCTACGGCTTCGAAAATCTGCGGCTCTTCCCGTGAGGAGCTTTTGCTTTGCCCCTCGGAGTCGACTGGATTTTAGGAACTTTCTTCACTGCTTGTTCAAAATCCGATTCAGTCCTATGGTCTGACAGTCCATGTGTGACCAGAGCGAAAGCCACATTGCAGCTAGTGATCGCGATCATCATGAGCGTGCAAGTTATCCAATTGAACGCTGGAATCAAACGCGCCGAAGCTGAAACACGTTCACGATCTTCGCGATTTGTTAGCAGACAAACTAAGATGGCACCGCCGATGAAACCACCGATGTGAGCGAACCAGCCAATGGTGGCATCGAGTTGCAAGTAGCCGCAGACGCAATTGAGAAGAAACCATCCGCCTATGATTATCCAGGCGCGCACCTCCGGATACCACAGAAGAAACTGCGTCTGCACTTCCGCTTTCGGATAAAGAACCAGGTAAGCTGCCATCACGCCCGCGATCGCTCCGCTTGCGCCCACCACCGGCATCGTTGAATTCGGATTGACAGCGATACTAACGAAATCTGCAATCAGTCCGCACAACAGGTAGAACCATAAATATTTGAATCGACCCAATCGATCTTCGACATTGTCGCCGAAGATGTAGAGTATCCACAGATTTCCAAATATGTGCGCCGCGCTGGCGTGCATAAACATCGACGAAAAACTGGTGCCAAGCTGAGCCAGATCAAAGTGGTGCACGAATCTCGACGCGATCATTCCGTGCTCGTTCACAAACACATTGAGGTGTGGGCGAGACACTTCAAACAAATACGCAATAACGTTGGCGACTATGAGAGAAGTATTGACTATTGGAAAACGATTAGAAGCGATGTTGTCTCGTATCGGAAACATGTTAGTAAATTGCCGTAGGGTGGGCAATTTCAAATGTATAACAACTTCTTGACAACGCTTGATATTTTAAGCATCAGTTAAGAAGATAGAGACTGCTCGAGATCAACTGTTCAGCAGGAGAATATCCCGCTACACGCCAGGACGCTTGCTGCTGGTGTGATTCGTGCAGATGGAGTGGGAAATAACTATTCTAGACAGGCTGTTCAATTATAACGAGCTTGTGGAGTGTGTTTCCGCACTAGTTGCGTAGCGAGAAATGTGCAATGCCATCCTCCATTCCCAACGAATTCAACTCGCTTGCCGCCATGTGCCCAGATATGGCTCGGCAGCTCGATCCGAACCTAAACAACGGTATTACGGCTGACATGGTGTGCGCAGGCTCAAATCGACCGATGACTTGGCGCTGTGAGAAAGACCCGTCTCACACCTATGTCACAAAGGTGCATAATCGCACCGGAAAGGGAACTGGCTGCAATATCTGCGGAGGCAAAGTTGTTGACCCAAAGAAGTCCTTGCTCGTGCTCCGCCCCGATGTGGCACGCTACTGGCATCCCGAGCTCAATGGATCTCTGCACCCGAAAGATGTTCCGTGCGGCTCACAAAAAAATGTGTTTTGGATTTGCCGAGTAAATAAATCGCACACATACAAAACCAAAATTGCTGTGCGGTGCAGGTCTTACGGAGAGTGCAGGGCATGTCAGGGATACTATGTAACAAACGACAATAGGTTATCTATCAAGTTTCCAAATATTGCCGCCGACTTCCATCCCACGAAAAATCGAATGCTGTATCCAGCCAGTAAGGCTAATGCTAAGTGGTTTCCTAAAAACCATTTTCGTCCCGGTGAAGAACCGAAAAGAAATCGTCGAATCACTCCGGCAGATATTTTCGATGAACTCAAAGGAAATTTTTGTGTGGCTAGGCAGCTGTGGCGTGGGGCATGAGTGGAAAGCTTCAGCATATGATCGCACCCACGGCATTGGTTGTGGTGTATGTCACGGCAACAGAAACCAACCGGCTTTAGATAACAGCCTGGCATCGAGGTTTCCGGGTGTCGCAAAGATGTTTCATCCGACAAAGAACGGCTCACTGAAACCGTCGCAGATCAGACCATTTTCAACGAAGAAAAGGTGGTTCAGATGTTTTCGGTCTGCTGATCATGATTTCAACGCCACGGTCGCTAGCGTGGTTCGTTCTTGGAAGTCAGGTTCGAACGGTTGTCCAACATGCAAAGGACTAAAAGTTTTGTATCGCGACAGCTTGGCGGCAAAGTATCCTCAAGTTGCTGCAATGATGCGGGCGGCAAACAGCGAGATCGACCCTAAGACAGTTCGACCCCGAAGCAATAAGGAAACAACGTTCCAATGCCCACGTGTTGCCTACCACGTCTTCAGTGCTCATATCGATGCTGTTGTCAGATCTGCACAGAAGGGTAATAGTGGATGCGGTTTTTGTAGAGGAGCTCGACTTCATCCGTTGGACAGCTTGAAAGAAAAATATCCAGAGGTGGCGCGCTACATAGATCGCACTCAGGGAGCGTTTCCGAAAGCCACTCATCTGAACCCTGGCAGTCATATTGAGTTGCCTTTTCGGTGCTTCGCTCCGGAGCGTCATCGATGGACTCAACTGTTGTTTCATGTGGTTGGAAACTACAAAAGAGGAACAATACTGTGTCCAACTTGTCGAGAGTTCCACAAATGATATATCGCTCTAGCGCCTACGTCCTCCAAATCGGTCGATCCACGCAAATCACCTTATCGGGTTACATCAAAGGGGCGAGCGCACCGTGCAGCCCCCTAGAACGCGTCTTTCAGACCGCCACCAAAATCGGTTAAACCAGTGCCAAATTTCTTGCCAAGATTTCCGATCGGTGAAGACATTTCTGCGACAGCAAAAGTATCATTGGCATTTTGTCAGTCAACAATAGAGAATCCAGTGAGTCCGCGACATTTCGCTGCTACTATTGACCGGCTCGATGGAGATAACTTTTGGGAGGCATTCGCTCATGGTGCAAAGCATTAATGGCAAGAAGGTATTGGTGGTCGGTGCCGGACCAGTCGGCCTGACGATGGCCTTCGAACTGCAGCGCCGCGGCATCTCGTGCTGCATTATAGATAAAGAGAGTGCGCCTACCACTCAATCTAGAGCACTTGCCATTCATGCCAGAACCCTTGAAGCCTTTGAAAACATGGGCATCGTCGATGAAATTCTAAAGGCCGGTCAGAAGCTGCACGCAGTTAACATATACGTACACGAGCGGCGAATCTTGCATCTGACGATGGACGAGCTGGAAAGCCCCTATCCATTTATAATTTCGTTGCCGCAAGCCGAGACTGAGCGAATCTTAGCTAGCGAACTCAAAAAATCAGGTATCGAAGTTGCACGCGGTACGGAGCTTATAGAAGTGTCGCAAGATGCAGAGCACGTTTATGCAACGCTAAAGCATGCAGACGCTTCCATCAGTGAAGAGACATTTGATTGGTTGATCGCTTGTGACGGAGCTCATAGCACGATTCGCCACAAACTCAATTTGGAATTTAAAGGAAGTCGCTATCCCGACGCATTTATTTTGGCAGATGTGAATGTCAAAACAACGCTGCCCCAAACAGAAGCGCATATGTTCCATGGAGAAGATGGGATTTTAGCGATGTTTCCCTATGGCAATGACCGCTTTCGCCTGCTAGCAGACGTTCCATTCGATAGCCCGCTCATCAAACCTACGGAGAACCAAGACAAAGACGTGGAGGCAACCCGAGAAACACCAGAAAAGAATCGCCCGGAAGAGAACACTGCTGACGCTGCGCACGGTGGTGGCATTCCCAGAAGCCATCTGAATTTAAAAAAACCAACGCTGGAGGAATTTCAAGACATCGTTGATAAGCGCGGCCCCAGCGGATTGCAGATAAGCAATCCAATCTGGCTGGCAACGTTCGCGATTCAACGTCGCAGCGTAAATCACTATCGCAAGGAGAGAATTTTTCTGGCTGGCGATGCTTCGCATATTCATAGTCCCGCTGGCGGACAGGGTATGAATACCGGCATTCAAGACGCGTATAACTTGGCATGGAAACTAGCTTTGGTCATTGAAGGAGCTTCGCCTGTTTCTCTGCTCGATAGCTACGACTCAGAACGCCATACGATAGCGAAGGGCGTTCTGAAAATGACCGACTTTCTGACCAAGGTAAATACTTCCCGAAACCCTGTCGCGCGCAACATAAGAGCGCATCTGGCGCCTATTCTTGTCGCGCAAGAAGTAATTCAACAGAGAATGAGGAAGACGGTTTCGGAACTGGCGATCAATTATCGCAAGAGTCTCATTGTTTCAGAACACAAAGTTGATCTTGTTCATGCCCTTGTCCCCGATCATAGTTCAGAAGAGCAACCAGACATCAGTGACTGGTTTAGTTTCGATCATGGGCCAGGTCCTGGTGACAGGGCTCCAGATGCTAGTCTTTTTGATGGGAAAACAGAGTCTCCTCTGAGGCTTTTTGAAGCGCTAAGTGATACCAAACATCACTTGCTCCTCTTATCAGGAGCACGAAACACTTCTTCGGGTCTCAAAAATTTGGAGGAGCTGTCGAAATTCGTGATCGATAAATATTCCCGATGGATAACGGTGCATTTGATTGTTGCTGAACAAACATATTATCCGGATTTTCCAGCGAACGCCCCCCAACTGTGCGACCCGGACCTTTCAATGCACCATAAATACGGCGCCAATTCTGAGTGCCTCTATTTAATTCGCCCAGACGGTTATATTGGCTTTCGCAGCTTACCGGTTGATCTCGCCAGTTTGAAAAAATATCTCGAACAAATATTTGTTACTCGTTAGAAACTTAAGCACTTCGTTTGGGCACTGTTATTCTCGGTTTCGTTCGGATTTCCAATTGACGAACGGAACAATCTTCAATCATTCCGCGTCAAGCCCAGCAGCAGCTTAGACTGATGTACGCCATTGCAAGTAACTTGCAGCCGTCATTGCGGCGTATATCACCTCTCTGCCTGTTGAATCAAGCATGACATAGGTCAGCAAAGGAATTCAAATGACCGTGCCATCGTTTTCGCAGTTGCTAATTTCACTGGAGCGCAATTGGCCGGTGGTGTCGGGGGTAATAGCCCGCGGCAACATCAACATGCTCAAATCATTCCTCGGACCAGCCTATAGAGGATTCTTGCTGAAGTCGTATCAGGGCGCCGACTCATCGATAATGACAGCCAACCATCAAGTGTTGTACGACTGGAGTTATTTACGCAAATATCCGGCAATGTCGAAGCTTTACGAAGCCGCTAAATCCGGGCAGTGGGCGGCTGATGACGGCACGATCGACTGGAGCCAGAGCTTCGATCCGCTAAATACAGAAATACCAATCGTGCCCGACATGTATTGCCCAGCTTCGATTTTGCCAATTTGGAACAAACAGTCCGCGGGGGAACGAGCCACTCAACGGCGGGCGATGTTGAGCTGGATCCTCAGTCAAATATTGCATGGAGAGCAGGGCGCGCTATACGGTGCAGCCCAGGTACTACAGGCGGTGCCATGGTTCGACGGCAAGCTGTTTGGTGCCACGCAAGTTGTGGATGAGGCACGTCATATCGAGGTGTTCCATCGCTACCTCGATGAAAAGCTCGAGCGCCGATATGAAATCAACGACAACCTCTATGTTTTGAGCGAGGCTCTGGTAGCCGATTCACGCTGGGATGTTAAATTTCTTGGCATGCAGATCATGATCGAGGGATTCGGGCTCGGAGCTTTTACGATGATTCGCAGCTTCGCGGCTGATCCACTTCTGCGCGACATACTCAAATACATCGTCGCCGATGAGTCTCGCCACGTAAGCTACGGAGTTCTTGCATTGCAGCGCTTTTACGAGACAGAGCTGAACGAGAAAGAACGTGCCGAACGCGAAGATCTGGCATTCGAAATTTCGCTTTTGCTGCAACGTCGCTTTTTGATGCACGACCTCTATGATGAGTATTACGGCAACTATTTCACTCTAAAGGAATGGAATAAATTCGCGACAGATTCAGAATTGATGCGGTTCTTCCGCCGCGCCATGTTCCGTCTTCTTATTCCAAACTTGAAACGACTTGGGCTTTTTACAGAACGCATTCGTCCGCGTTACGCTGCAATCGGAATTCTGAATTATGAAACTGGACGTCAAATGTCTGAAATGACAAACGATGAGATAATGGCTGTGCCTGTGTAGAGGGCGCCAGCGTGAGCGGGATTTTGAAAATATTCCGGGCCCTTTTGGGACCCTTTGGAAATCTTCGTGGCGTTATTCACCTTGCGGCGCGCAAAACAGCAACCACAAAACTTACGCAGTGACAGACGTTTTGCGTTTTTCCGTCGGTACGTAGGGACGCTCTTCGGAACCGGTGTAGATCTGTCTCGGGCGTGCGATCTTTTGTTCGTCATCAAGCAGCATTTCTTCCCACTGCGCTAACCAACCTGGCATCCGCCCCAAGGCAAAGAGCACTGTGAAGTAATCAGTCGGATAACCCATTGCTTGATAGATCAATCCGGAATAGAAATCGACATTGGGGTACAACTTGCGCGAAACAAAATAATCCTCCTCCAAAGCAATGCGCTCCAATTCAAGAGCAATTTTGAGCTTTGGATTGAGACCGGTTTGATCGAACACTTCATCAGCGATTCGTTTAATCAACTTTGCGCGTGGGTCGTGGTGCCCAGGTAATGGCACGCGAATCCGGTGGTCTAGCGCAATCACTTAGAGATAATTTCCCTTTACCAATGAGTGGCGATGAAGCGCAAATGTTTCAAGTCAATGATTTTGCGGCACGCTCCAACGGTGGAATGCAGAGTAGACGTCCTTAGATGCATTGCGCTGCAAAACTTCACGATTAATGGTTTGAGTAAGACTCCAAAACGAGTTTCCTAATCTCGGGAAACATTTCTGACTCTGCATAGACTGAACGTAAGTGCTCGACTTCGTGAGATGACTTCCCTGGTTGCTCGCCCTGTTCATATTGAGAGACTTTTCTGCTAAGTTCAATTGTTGCAAGGGATTCAGCAAGCATACGGACAGATTCGTTCCGACCTGAGCGGAAATCAAAAAGCGTGTGCATGTTATGCCATACGAAGAACCAAATCCACCACCACGCATACAAGCGGTTCGGAAAGCACCATTGACTGTATTTCTACAATCCACACGACGCTTCATACGTCAAGAAGCACCGCCCATTAGACCACTCCAATTATATGCAAACACCTTCACTTTATGTCGGTTTTCGCATATAATTGGGGCATGAGTACCCTTGAATATTATCTTGACGAACAGCTCGGCCGTGGCCGGTCCTACTTCTCCAGAGAAGAGGCACTGAAAGCGCTCGGGGTTACAGCGGGCGCGTTGACTGCCGCTGCCACCAGGCTGAACAAGAAACATAGATTGGTCAGTCCCTGGCGCGGATTTTATTTAATCCTTCGTCCAGAAGATCGCATTACAGGAGCACCAGATCCAGTGCGTTGGATTGACCCGCTGATGAAGTATCTAAAACTAGATTATCGAGTTTCGCTTTTAAGAGCTGCTACCTTCCATGGTGCATCCCATCAGGCGGCTATGGTTTTCCAGTTAGTAGTTCCGAAGCAACTCAGGGGGTTCGACATTGGTCGGCAGAGAATACAGTTCGTCTACCAGACCCCTGTGATTTTCGGACAGACCAACCGGCCGGAGTGGTTGCAGCAGCTAAAAAGCGACACCGGATTCGCCAAAGTAGCGGGCGTTGAGCTAATGCTGATGGACAGTGCCCGCTACTTCCATAAAGCTGGTGGCATCAATGGTCTGGCACAAATTGTCCACGACATAGGCAGCAACGCAGCGCCTCGTAAACTCGCTAAAGTGGCAGCATTGTATGAGAATTCAGCTATTCGGCGTTTGGGTTATCTATTGGATCACTTTGGCCTGGAGCATCAGTCGAAAGCGCTGGCACCATTTGCAAGCAAGGCAAAATCAATGAAACTTTTGGACCCGTCCGTCAAGCCTCCAATTGAAGGAATGGCTTATCTTGCGGACAAGGACAATAAGTGGATGCTGATAATCAATGAATCGGTGGAGATCGACCTATGATTCCAGCAGCCTATATACAAGAGTGGAGTTCGAAGGCACCATGGCCAGATTCCAGACAGATTGAACAAGATCTTATCATCTGTCGGGCCTTATGCGATCTGTTCAATTCGCCAGAATTGTCCGGAAAAATTGCCGACAAGTTGATTGCTTGTTTCGAGCATTAGCTGTCTCTTCAGGAGCAGTCTATCAGTCGGGCAATAGCAGACAGCGAATGCTAGAGAAATTGCAAAGAAGCCTGACCGAAGATATAGCACCACTGCTGCCGGCGGGAATCACATTTACCGATGCGGACGCAATCGCCGCCTTTGGTAGAGTGTGGTTCGAACTCATAGCACGGCTCCCAGGAGATCCGTGGAAGCTCTCTGAGAAAATCATTGACGAATTCAGAGGAAATAAGATACCGAACTTACTTCGATAGTCGTCGGATTACACCATGCCACCATATGTCACGTTTACCGCGATTGATGATCACCCATGCAATCATCGCTTTAATCATTGCCCTTTGATTGCAAGTGCCAAGTCGGATAGACGCACGTTGCTCTTGTTCGCGCTGTGCCACCCACCAGATAGTAGATCGCAATTAGCAACATAGAAATCAAATGCTGGCTGGAATAGGGAGTAGTGAATGTGCAGACAACTGTCGCACACAATGATTGTAGCGTCGGGTAATGCATGTTTGATCTCCCGCTTCCCAGCCGAATACAAATCTGATCTTTCAACAAGAATAACATTGAGGACTGCAGTATATATGCAGTCTTGCCAACTTTAGCAATTCAGCCATGTTTCGTCTTTCGGTCCGCAAACCATTGGCTGTGCGACCAACAATACAACCGGCCTATTGGTAGTTCTTCATCGAATTCCGAAACTCTTCCTGCATCGCCTCACGCAATTCGTCAGGCGCAATCACCTGGGCAGCAGCACCGAACGAAAGCAACCAGCGCTTCACTTCGTCCAGGCTAGTTGAGGTGAACGTCAGTAAGCAGCCACCATCATCAAGATCCTCAAGCGTTTGATTCGGATGCCATTTTCTTTCTCGAATATACCGAGCAGCACGGGAGTCGAACTTAACTGTGATTTCGGTCTCCGGCACACCATGCTCCAAGAACAAAGGTGACGCCAACCACGCTTCCAATTGATCGCAATCGCGCGGCTCGAATTGCTCGCCAAAAATTTCATGACTCTGAATGCGGTGCAGCGCAAACAGCCTTCTATCATTCCGCAGCCTACACCATGCCACCATGTACCACGTTCCACGATGACGAATCAGCCGCTAAATTTTTTCAAGCGCACCCTGCAAGATGGGCTCGAATACTGTGCCAGAGTAATTGCACAGCATATCCTTGCCGAGCGTTAACGCCAGCACTTCCCCAATAGTCAATTCAAACTTAGGCAATCGCATGCCTGGATTTGCATTGCGATAACCGTTATTGAAACGGTCATACTGGATAT